>JAFXCV010000021.1 GCA_017521325.1 Oscillospiraceae bacterium
TATGTCCAATAATTCTGTAACACATATTCGTATCGGTTCAGATAATACACACGGCTATGATGTTCTGTTCAGAAACATCGAAATGAGAAAAGTTGTTCCTGATATTATTGGAGATGTGAATGCTGACGGTGCATTCAATGTAGCCGATGTAGTTGCACTCCAGAAATGGCTGCTTGGTGTTCCCGATGTAAAGCTTGCTGACTGGAAGGCAGGAAACCTCTGTGAAGATGACAGACTGGATGTATTTGACCTGTGTCTGATGAAACGTGAGTTTCTGAAAAATAACTGAATACCATACAAAGAGCTTTCAATCACGAAGGCTCTTTTTTCTTATTGACAGACCTTATCATACAACACCGTGGAACGTCGTAGGAATCTGACAAAAAGCCCGATTTTCGGGCTTTACATATTGAAAAATGGTGGAAAATGTGGTATAATGAATGAAGCGTTAATAGGCGTACAAATAAGAATTTGACGAGGTAAAGAGAAGTGGGAATAGTAATACGCAAATATGAAGAAAAAGATTTGTGTGCTATGATAGAAATCTGGAATGAAATCGTTGATGAAGGAAATGCCTTTCCACAAGAAGAATTCCTGACTATTGAAAGTGGTGCTTTCTTTTTTGCTGAGCAAACCTATACGGGTGTTGCAGTTGATACTGAAACAGAGAGAATATACGGACTTTATATTTTGCATCCGAACAATATTGGGAGGTGCGGTCATATCTGTAATGCAAGCTATGCAGTTAGCTCGCATAGCAGAGGATTACATATAGGAGAAAAACTAGTGTTGGATTGTATTGAACAAGGACGTGAACACGGATTTTCTGTTTTGCAATTTAATGCAGTTGTTGCGACAAATGTTCATGCCAGACATTTATATGAGCGTCTCGGCTTTATTCAATTAGGTACAATACCAAAAGGCTTTCGTATGAAAGACGGGTATTATGAGGATATTTGTCCTTATTATAGAGATTTATAAATCCCAATTTATCAAACCGAATACTATTACATAACCGTCTGTGACTAACAATCACAGACGGCTATTTCTATTTCAGAACAGAGGTGAAATCCATGCCATGTCCCAAGCGGTGAAGTCATTCGTCAGCAGAACGAAATCCGTCATATGATGGATGCAGCACAGCTTGATTACGACAGAACTAAATCTGAAATTCTGCGTCTGGCTCAGATGCAGTATGACTGCTGTACATACAGCGAAAAACCGCAGCAGACAGAGTTCCTCAGAAGTCTGCTTGTCGGTCATGAACAACTGAACAGCTTAGATATCGGCTTGCTCAATGGCATGGATGAAACCCGCTAAGGATAGACATTCTTGGCGGGTTTCTTTGTATCTATGCGAACCGTAGGATTCTTTATTCACAGAGGACATTTATGATGCAATCCAAAATTGATTGATGAAATGCTGTTTTCCTTTTCGGAAGAATGCTCGCCACAGCCTGCCGCTGTCAGCATAACGCAAAGCGTTAAAAATATAACCTGCTGTCTTTTTTCATAGAATTGCTTTCTAAGCAAAAGAGCGAAAGAGCCTAAGCTCCTTCGCTCTGTATTTTGGCTGTCTGATTATTGGCGTGTATAAACTAAACCATCCACATATTCATTTCTGACTGTCATTTTGTCATCAGCGATTTTAAACTCGAATCCGCCTTCAGTATTGTCATCATAGTAAATATCGACATAATCGCTTCTAAAAAATTCATATGTGAATCCGCACTCAGTTATTTCGCCTTCATAAGTATAGCTGTATTCTCCTGTTCCGTCTGCCTTGAAGGTAAATATTTCTACAAATCCTGATTCGCTTGCCTTCCATGTGCCGATAATTTCGGATTTTGAATCAGGTTCATCTGTTCCCGCTGATTCCTCTGTTTCAGCTTCTGTAGGTGTTCCTGTTTCTTCCGCAGACTTTGTAAAACTCTGCTCGTGGCCGAATTGCTTATCCACAAGAACAAGCTTGCTGCCGTCTACAGTTGCAGTATATTCTTCTATATCATCTTCTTCAAATGTAACAGTCAGTGTATCTCCATTGACCTCGTAGGTAAAATCATATTCCGGACCGCTGATGAAAGTTCCGGTGCCGTCAGCATTGAAAATGTAGGTATCCTCCCAGTCGCTGGTCAGATCCACCCAAGTGCCGACAAGTGCTGTTTTATCAACATTAACAACGGCTTCCGTAGTATCTTCCTCCACAGCAAAGGGATTGGAAACACCCGAATCCACGCCGAAAAGCTCACCTATAATCCATGCGCATTTATCCTGTGTCAGGTCGTCAAAGCCATAAGAATACATATCAAAGCCGAAAAGTGCCTTTGTTGTCAAATCCTTAACTTCTCCCGTGCCCTCTTCTACCTTCCAGTAATCGAGGTCATATTCCACGCCTGCAAAAAGATCGGTCTGTTCGCCGTAATCCTTGAATGTGTAGGTTGTTTCGATCATAATCACATCATAACCGTTCCATTTGAAGCCAAGAGGTGTGACCTTCTGGGAACAGTTGCTGTTTTCTGCTGCTGTTTCAGCGTCGATTTCTCCGTCAAAATAAAGCTGTGCAATAATCGGATAAGCTGTAGGCTCGCTGCTATATGCGTCACGGTGCCAGTGAGTATTGCTGGTTGCGGAATACTCGTTGACCTCATCATCTATTTCTGCCGTCATGACACTGCCGTCTTCTTCGTAATTTTTCAGCGTGTGATCGCTGAATTTTGCTCCTTCGGGACAAAATATTTCCGTTGTATATTTTGCCTCATCTTCAGAGTCGCCCCAGCCATAATAAACTTTCACGCTGTCTGCATTCGTTTTATTCTCTTCGGTTGTTTCAGTTTCCGAAGCTGCTGTGGTATCCTCCGTAGCCTCGGTTGTGTTTTCTGTGGTGGATTCCGAATTTTCATTCTGATTCTGATTTCCGCAAGCGGATATGGAAGCTGCCAGTGCAGCGGCAAGAAGCATTGCCCATGTTTTTTTAAATCTCATCGTATTTCTCCTATTTTCTGAATAATTTTCCAAAGAATCCCTGCTTGACCTTGCCCTCTTCGATGGCATTTGCCGTGTCAATTCCCTGTTTCACTGCATCCTCCACACTTCCGCCGGATGCCGCCGCCTTTACGACTGCCGCTGCTGTATCCTTGAGATTGCGCATCTGCATCCTGTTCTTTCTCTCTGTGTCATAGATGCCGTTGTTGATCCAGGCTTTGCGGTCACTGTTGATCCTATCCGCCAGATCGTAAAATACATCCTTATCGTTTTCATCGCTGACATTTCCGTTCAGCTTTATTTCACGGATGCAGATGTCGTTGTACGGAATAATGACTGTACAGCCGGTCAGCTTGCCGTCCATGTCCTTTTCTTCCTTCACTGTGACATATTCCGCATTGCTGTCCATAATCTCGCTGTTTCTGAAATCTGCGAGATTGGGATTGTCATCCGCAAAGCGATACGGGATCATGGTGTCAAAATAAAACACGGGGACATGCTCGTAACGGCTGTGATTCTCGGAAATGATCTGAAATGCACCAAGTCTTGTGTTGCAGCGGTACTGGACTCTGTGATTTCCCAAATCCCAGGTTTTGAAGCTTCTCTCTGCGCTCTGAAAACGGTTCTCGGCACTGTCGAAACTTGCTTCAAAGTCAGCTGCTTCCTGTGCAAGCGTATCCATCATACGCTGTGCGTTATCCTTTGAGGTGTAATCCATTCTTGCAAAGGGATTTGTCTTTCGCTTGCAATCGTTGCAGATATATTCCTTGGTCTGAAGCTTTGAGCGTTTCAGCATACCAACCTCTGTGCCGCAGAAAACACAGTCTTCCTTACTGAATAAACCCATAATTTACCTCCTTTGTTACGCCCACGGATCTTCCGCAGCGGGAACACGGATATCCGCAAGGCATTGAATGTCGTTCAGAAACCACTGCCCCGTAGAAGGCTTCTTTCTGAGCTTTATGGGACGTGGATTGTCCGCACCGCCGCTTGTAACATAAAGGGTTGCCCAGTTTTCCTCATCGAAGGAATACGGGTTTTCGCTTACCTTTATCACATAAGGTATATTCGGCTTGTAGCCGTTTTCAGGCGTTGCTCCCGCAAAGAAAGAGAAGGTCTTGTAGTATTTTCCCCCCAGACGTTCTTTAATAAATCCCTTTTCATAAGCACTTACCTCGGCGGGGCCTTTGAGAAAGTTGAGCATTTCAATGCAGCCCTCAGGATTATTTTCATACGCACAGAGCACAGCAATCGTAAGTGCTGCTGTCTTGAACGGAGAATCAAGACATGCCTCGGGCATTGCCTGCAATTCTGCTACGCTGTTGGGAAGTGCGGAAAAGGTGAAGCTTTCTGTCAGGTTCCGACCTTTTCCTACCGATGAGGCAGCATTGTTAACTGCCTTTGCAGTTTCGTTCCTGAGTGCGTTCCCAGCCGATTTCATAAACGAATCAAATAATCCCATTTGTTCATCCTCCTTTTTTAGCGTGTTCATTGTTAGTCATTTTTGTTTTTCCGGAAACTTGACTTAATCGCTGTAATGTGCTAGAATAAATGGATGGGCGGTTCCTGTGACTGTTGGCGCACCCACAGGAACTTCAAGTACCCAAAATGCAAGCAGGATATATACTCTCTTTTACCCTTGCAATTCTTATTGTATCAAAAAACACGCTTTACCACACTACCCTAATCACAAAAAACGGGTAGGAAAATGAAATAAATACGCAAAATTGAGTAGGAAATCGGGTAGCACGCCCGTACAGAAAGGGAATATATCATGAAAAGGATTCTTTCAATCATTTTAATTTTTGCAATGACAGCAGTCTGCATGACAGGCTGTTTGGATAACACAAAGCCTGACGCCGATCACCCTGTTACACTGACAATGTGGCACGTCTACGGCAGTCAGACACAATCACCTCTGAATGACGCAATTGATCAATTCAATGACACCGTGGGCAGAGAAAACGGTGTTACAGTAAATGTTGTGTCGGTAACAAGCTCCTCGGCAATTGACAAGGCTCTTTCCGCTTCAGCAAATGGTAAGCCGGGCGCAGAGGATTTGCCCGACTTGTTTACCGCATATCCGAGAGTTGCGGAAATTGTGGGCGAGGACAAGCTTCTTTCGTGGAACGACTATTTTTCGGAAGAAGAGCTTTCTGCTTTCAGAGATGAGTTCATTTCAGAGGGATATTTCGGCGATAAACTGCTGATACTGCCTGTCGCTAAATCCTCCGAAGCCTTGTTTCTGAACAAGACGCTGTTCGACAAGTTCAGTGCTGAAACAGGCGTATCAACCGATACGCTTCAAACCTTTGATGGATTTTTTGAAACGGCAAATCTCTATTATGACTGGTCGGGCGGTCAGAATTTCACACAGATCAACGATTTTTACAACTATGCTTATATCGGAATGAAAGCCTATGACGGTGAATTCATCGAGGACGGCAAACTTAACCTGAATGATGAAGCCTTTGAACAGGTATGGCTTCCTTTAAGCAAGGCAGCAATCTACGGTGGAATATGTCTTGATGACGGATATGCCGCTTCACGCTGGAAAACCGTTGAAATCATCTCTAATATAGGCTCAACCGCCGATATTCTCTATCAGCCTGAAATGGTGTTTTATCCGGACAACACCACCGAAAATATTACCTCGGTTTCACTTCCTTATCCTACCTTTATTGAGGCCAAGCCTTCCGCAGTTCACAGAGGCGGTGGACTTTTCGCTGTAAAGAGCGATGATGAGCGTAAAAATTACGGTGCATACATTTTTGCGAAATGGCTTACCGAGAAAGAAAATAACCTGCGCTTTGTGACAAGCACAGGCTATCTCCCTGTAACTGATGATGCTTTTTCGGAGCTTTTTGCTGACACGGGCATAGCCGAAAATGAAAGCTACCGAAATCTGTATGACATGATGGACGGTATGATGGATAGCTTCAGGCTTTATTCTCTGCCTGTTTATGATAATGCCTCGGATATTCAGAGCCGTTTTGAACAGAACGTAAAGCTGGTGCTGAAATCCGCACATAACCAGTATGTTGAACGGACTGCAAACGGCGAGGACAAAGAAGCTGTGCTGAACGAGCTTGCCGCTTCTTCCCTTGAAGAACTGAAAAGGCTTTCAAACAAGGATATGTGAGGGTATGGCTTATGAATATACTGAAACACCTTGATATTAAGAGCCTTGTAAAGCAGTTCAAAGCGGAAGGCTTGTCCATGCGGAGAAGATTTGCCGTTTACGTTTTTTCCGTGATCTGTCTGTTTTTTACAGTCATTATTATTCTGCTGAACCTGTTCGGTATTCTGAATCCTACCGACAGACAGATCATGAATGACCTGAATGCACGGCTTTCCGCCTGTTCGGACAGAATTGAACGCAACAGTGACGAGCTTGCGGCTTGTGCAATTTCCTTTTCGGGTCAGCTTGAACAGGCAATTCAGGATTATCTGACCGAGAACAATCTCACCTTTGATGAGCTGGAAAACAATTCTGAGGCACTTGATGCCTTACAGAACAGGCTTTATGCCTCGGTTTATCTTAATATGCAGGTTGCACCTGCAAGCGGTGCGTTCTATATTCTCGATACCACTGCAAACAGCAATTCTGACACTGAGCTTTACAGCGGAATCTATCTGAAATACATCAATCTTTACTCCGAAAACACCGTAAACAATGATTTTTCGATTTATAGAGGCTCGTTCTCCACTGGAAAAAGCAGGGGTATCAATTTCCACAGCGGCTGGAAAAATGAAAGCAGCACTGATTTTTTTGAACACTGCAATGAAACCTTTTCGGACGGTACACACTATGTTTTAAGTCCTGCTACCACCATTCCTGATACATGGGAAAGAGCAAGATATATTTACGTTCCCATAAGAGGATACGACGATGCTGTCATCGGCGTCTGCGGCTTTGAAATCAACGACCTGTTATTTCAGCTGTCATACAAAACCGAGGACAGTCGCTGGGGTACTGAGATCTGTGGCTTGCTTGATGAACATGACGGGATTTATTCGGGGCAATTCAGCTCCAATCGTTATAATACCGAAAACGCTCTGAATATCAAAAACAAAAACGGCTCACAGCTATTTGATTTCGGCAGTGAAAAATGTGTGGGTCTGACAAAAGAAATCGTGCTTGGCAGCGAAGTCTTCAGCGTAGCTGTAATGCTTCCGGAAACGCAGTATGAAAGCTTTCTGCGTAAAGGACAGATGCATATTCTGCTGATTTTCCTGATTGCGGCAATTCTCGCCGCCGTCTGCTGTATTTTCACGAGTAAGAAGTATGTTTCTCCCATTCTGAAAAAGATAGAGCAGGTCAAATCAAGGGATAATTACGGCGAGCAGCTCCATATCCGTGAAATAGATGACCTTTTCGCATTTCTTGAGGAAAAGGACAATGATTACGAAAAGCAGCTTGATGACCTTGAGAACGCAAAACGATTTGCCGAAGAAGAGGCTCAAAAGGCAAAGAAAGAATACGAAAAGGCAGCTGAAAAATACGAGCTTGCCAAAAGTGAAATTGACCGCCTTGCCGAAAAGCATAAGGAGGAGATTGTTCCCGAGGAATATCACTTTTTCGTGGAAAACCTCAGCATGCTTACCCCTGCCGAATACAGAGTTTATGAGCTGTATCTTTCAGGTAAAACGGCAAAGCAGATTGCAGAAATTCTTCACATTACCGAGAATACGCTGAAATATCACAACAAGAATATCTACAGCAAGCTGGGGATTTCCTCACGCAAACAGCTGCTCCGTTTCGCCGCCCTGAAACAGCACAGGGACGGAAAAGAGGATTGGACGTAAAATGCGGGCAAGCATTCAGGTTCTATAAACCGATTGGCATATCCCGAAAAATTCAGAGCAGATTCAGAATGAAAATTCCGAATCTGCTCTGTTTTATACTTTTTCGCAAAGTTTCAGATAATCCAATGGCTTAATCCACACTGCGGATCTGATCGACGAGGGACTGCTTCTGCATTTCCTGAATGGAGATCAGGGCAGTGATCAGTGCCACGACAAATGCGGCTGCCGTGCAGATCCAGACGATGCCCTGGGGCTTTGTGTAGGAAATGACAGTTTTAAAATCCTCCTCAAGCGTCATGAACCGAATGAAATACTTCATTCCGATCATGACAGCGAAGCTCAGGAGCGATGACACAACGCCCGAGGTCAGCACATACTGCAGGCATTCGACGATCGTCATGCCGTACATCTGCCCCTTTGTCATGCCCACGCACTGCATGGAAGCAAGCTCGCTGCGGCGGTTGAGCAGTCCCGTGGAAACGATGTTCACCATGTTCACGATGGAAATCAGTGCAACCATGAGGGCAATAAATGCCACGATGATCTTGGTGAGGGTAAAGGAGGAACGATTTACATAGTTCATTCCATAGACATCCCATTCAAGTTCCAGTGTTTCGTGCTTTTCAATAAAGCTCAGTGCATCACGATAGCTGTCATGATCAATCAGATTGCATTCGACCGTATTACTGAGAAGAATACCGTAATCCTCATGATGCTGTTCATACTGCGTCTGTGTTGCAATCAGCTGTACGCTGCCCATTTCATACGGGATGATTCTCCAACGGCTGCCTTCCTCAATGGGAATACGGCTGTGGATGGAATAGGTTTGGGTTCCATTTTCTCTGTAGGAATATCCGGTGATGATTTCCTCTCCGGTTGCTTCGTCATATTCGGTGACTTCTCTCATTTTCTTCTGTTGATCTTCCGGCAAAGCTTCGTATTCCTCGACGGAAATTTCAATTCTTTTACTGGTTACAACCGGGATCTCATCAAGTACCTGTGTCTTCTGTATGTTTTCCCAAGTCAGGGGATCTGAATGCTCCTGCTTCAGCTCCAGCATGAGGTATTCGCCCGATGCCGCAAGCTCCTCATAGGAAACCGGAGGCTTTCCCTCGAAGAGTTGATTATAGGCTTCTTCGTTGCAGTAGTCAATTTCAACTATGGTGCTTCTTTTCTCATTCAATTGATGCTTTCCAAAGGTGTTAAGTTCAAGGCTGAGATCCTTGAAATATCCACTCTTTTCCAG
This sequence comes from Oscillospiraceae bacterium, assembly GCA_017521325.1. Classification (GTDB taxonomy): domain Bacteria; phylum Bacillota; class Clostridia; order Oscillospirales; family Ruminococcaceae; genus UBA3855. The sequence goes on from JAFXCV010000021.1 coordinate 9,037, forward strand.
TATCTCTATGGTTTTTTGGTGACCAAGCGGATCTCGATTTTTATTTCTGTTTCCGATGGAAAAATCGAAATCAATGCCCTCGCCATACAGGTATTCCTCATAGCTGTCAATGAATCCGTCAATGGCAAAGGAACTTGTGGAAAACAGGGTGATGGATACCGTCAGAGATACCACCGTAATCCAGAAGCGCTTGAGAGAACGGCGTGCATTTCGGGAGGCAAGCTTGCCCGTCCAGCCGAAAATCAGACCGTAGATGGAATGCTTCTTGACCTTCTTGACAGTACTGCTGCGGCTTGTGATTGCCTGCATGGGGGACATTTTGATAATGCGCATGCCTGTTGCATAGGCGGAGAGCCACACCCAGACATAGCCCGTTGCAGCGCTTGCAAGCATCATCCAGGGATTTGTGGTGAAACAAACCAGTTCCTCGATTTTTTCGGGTGTCAGTATAGCTTCCATAAGCTTTGTGTACAGGACGATGCGGTACGCAGCGTAAGCAAGAGCATTGCCGCAAATCAGACCGATGGGAATGCCGATAATGGAGAGCAGTGTTCCTTCCATGGTGATGATCTTTACCACCTGACCGGGAGTTGCGCCGATGGACTGCAGCACACCGAACTGGCGTTCACGCTCCTTGGAGGAAATTTCAAACGCTGTGTCAATCACAAGACGCATCGCCATGGCGAGGATGATGACAAAACCGAAGAAGAGTGCAAAAGTGCAGGCTACGGTAAACCAAGCTGCAACCCCGACAAAGTCGTACTGCATCAGGTCAAAATTCATCTCGAAATTGTTGAGCATTTCCATATATCCGAAGCCAAGCCCTGCTTTTTCAAAGGCAGCGTCCAGAACTTTCTGTTCATCGTCAATGAATTTTTGAATCAGCAGCTGTGCCTGATAGGTGCCGTCCTCAGGATTTTCCTTCAGCACGCAACTTGTAATGCCCTCGGCTTGGGAGAGCAGCTCGCCCTGTTCCTTTGTGACCGAATACACAAGGCAGTGATAGGGTGCCTTGTCATAGGCGATGTTGCGCAGGGAAGTAAAACACGTCGTAAAGCCGGAAAAGAGCATGCTCATAAAGGCAAGTGCAACGATAATGCTGCAAAGTGTCAGTACGGAATGGCGTTTTTGTGCAAAAATGTAGCGTTTTGCAAGCATGGTCTGAAAATTCATGGTATCCCCCCTCAGCTCTGATGCGTCAGTGCATCGCTCACGATCTTGCCATCGGAGAGTGTGAGGATTCTGTCGCACTGCAGGGCAATATTTTCGTCATGGGTGATGATGATCATGGTCTGGTTGAATTCCCTGTTAGATTTCCGCAGGAGTGCGATGATCTCGGCACTGTTCTTGCTGTCGAGATTGCCTGTCGGCTCATCGGCAAGGATGACATTCGGGGATGTGAACAGCGCACGCCCGATGGAAACTCTCTGCTGCTGTCCGCCCGAAAGCTGGGAGGGAAGGTGGTTTCTGCGTTTCGTAAGGTCAAGCAGACCGAGGATCTCCTCCACACGCTCTTTCTTCGGCTTTCTGCCGTCCATGATTATGGGGAGTGTGATGTTTTCTTCTGCATTCAGTACGGGGATGAGATTGTAGAACTGGTAGATCAGTCCCACCTGCCGTCTGCGGAAAATGGCGAGATTCTTATTATTCTGTGCATACACATCCTGACCGTCCAGCCACACCTTGCCGGATGTGGGGCGATCGACACCGCCGAGAATGTGCAGCAGCGTGGATTTGCCGCTGCCCGATGCACCGATAACAGCAACCATCTGCCCTTTCGGAATGGTGAACGATACATCGTCGAGTGCCTTGACTGCGTTTTCTCCCTTGCCGTAGGTTTTGCAAAGGTTTTCGATTTTCAGAAATTCCATATGTAGTCCTCCTTGTGGTCGTTTTGCGAAAAGCTTTGAACTCTGTATCAGTGCTTTCCTTTGATGTTTCTATTATAACATATAAAAATCACTTTTGCATGACATCTGTCTTACAAAAATGTCACTTTTCAAGTTTAGCACGCTACTTGAAAAGAATGTCGTATCATGTTATAATAGGTATAGGGGATTTCGTCCCCTTTAAAATCTCGTTTTTCTATCGAAGGGAGTTACCCATGCCCAGAATTCTATTGATCGAGGATGATCAGCAGCTTGCCAGAAATCTGATACGCTTTTTGCAGACAGAGTCCTTTGAAATTGTCCATGCAGCAGGACAGACGGATGGTCTGTATGCATTTGAAACGCAGCATTTTGACTGTGCTCTGGTCGATCTGTCACTGCAGGACGGCAACGGCTTTTCGGTCTGTTCTGAAATCCGCAAAAACTCCGATCTTCCTGTCATTTTCCTCACCGCCTCGGCGGATGAGGCATGCACGGTTGCAGGCTTCGAGGTCGGTGCGGATGATTACATCGGCAAGCCCTTCCGCCCAAGGGAGCTTGTGGCACGCATCAAGAATGCCATGCGCAAAAAACAGGTTTCCCCCCAGCAGCTGCGCTGCGGAAATGTTGCGATAGACCCCGTCAGGGGCGTTGTCACTAAAAACGGCAGCGAGCTGTTCCTCTCTGCACTTGAATACCGCCTGCTGCTCGTGTTCTTTACCAATAAGGAACAGCTTCTCTCCCGTGATCGGCTGATTGACGAGCTGTGGTCGGTTTCGAGCGAATTTGTGTCCGACAATACCCTGAACGTCTATATGAAACGACTGCGTGAAAAAATTGAGGATGATCCGCAGAATCCTAAAATCATCCGCACTGTCCGTGGACTCGGCTACAAGGCGGTGGATGCGTGATGCTGCGTGATCCTGACATCCGCCTGCAGCTTCTGCTGCATCTGCTCCTTACGCTTGCCGCCTTCATCGGCTGCCTGTTTCTGCATATTCCGGCGGCATTCCTTCTGCTTTGCTGTTCCCTGCTGCTTCTTGGAATGAGTCTGTACTTCCACGCAAAGCGTCTGAAAAGCATCACACATCTGTGCGATCAGGTCGATGAGATTCTCCACGGTGCAGAGCATGTGGCATTCAGTGAGTTCCGTGAGGGGGAACTGAGCATCCTCGCCTCGGAAATTCACAAAATGACCGTGCGCCTGCGTGAGCAAAATGCAGAGCTTGCCCACGAGCAGCAGTTCATGAAGGAGGCGATGGAGGACATTTCCCACCAGCTGCGCACTCCCCTGACCTCGACCATGCTGATCGTCGGAATGATGCGTGATCCTGCGCTTTCCCACAAGGAACGCACGGAATACCTCCACGAGCTGTACGGATTGCTCACAAGAATGCAGTGGCTGATCGAAACCATGCTCACCATCTCCCGTCTGGAGGCAGGGGCGGTGAGATTCCAGATGACACATGTCCCATGCAGGACGCTCATTGCTTCTGCCATGGAGCCTCTTTCCATCGCCATGGAGCTGAAAGATATCAGAACGGATATGATAATTGAAGGAGAACCGAGCTTTCACGGCGATCAGCAGTACTGTACGGAAGCACTCACCAATCTCCTCAAAAACTGCATGGAGCATACACCGGAAGGCGGCAGCATCTCCATAAAAGCGTCAGAAAACAGCATCTACACCGAAATTCTTGTCACCGACAGCGGCAACGGCATCGCCGAACAGGATCTTCCCCATATTTTTGAACGCTTCTATCGAGCCTCCGAATTCGCCAGAAACGGCTACGGCATCGGACTTTCCTTTGCACGCAATGTCATTGCCGCCCAGAACGGCAGCCTTCAGGTCAGAAATGCTGTGCCGCACGGTGCGCAGTTTGAGATACGATTCTATAAAACAACGGTTTGAAATATATCGTAAAAAATATTTACTGTTTTGCAAAAAAAGCTATTGACAAACGGGTGATAGTATGTTATAATGTCAATATAGTTCGGATTTCAAAAGAACTCGGAACGTAAAAATAATTTACATACATTTTGAAAAGGAGCATTTAACATGTGCGAATCATACTGTGGACAAGACTGCAACAAATGCGAGAAAAGAGAAGAATTTCAATGTTCCGGCTGCAAGCAGGGACCGGGCAAGTACAACCCCAGTAAATGTGATCTGGCGAATTGCTGTCAGAATAAAGGACATGAATCCTGCAAAACCTGTACATTGAGCGCCAGCTGCCATATGCTGCATCGTCGTGGATACGTTGTAGAGGCGATGCTCGCCAGACAGAAAGCAGAAGCGCAATGCGACCTACAGGAAGGTGAAAAATCAAAATTCTTAGGGAAATGCTTTACCGCATTGTTTGTAGTAATGGTATTTGCCATTGTGAACAGCATCCTTTCCGAAGTGATGCCCGTTTTGGAGGTTCCCACCACAATAATTGATGCCATTCGCTGGATTGCAAATGCAGTGATCCTGCTGATTATGTCCCGTTATAGTGATCATTATAAATCCTCTGCGATCTGTCTGTTGATTGCTGAACTTGGTGAAATAGTGCTGTGGTTTTTTATTGGCGACGAAACTCCTGCATGGTCGCTGCTGATTTCCATCCCGCTGGCAATCATGGGTATTTATTCAGTTTTTCAAACTTGTCAAGGACACTCGGAAGTTCTGTGTTCGACGAATTCCACGCTCTCCTCCAAATGGAATAGAATGTATTGCTTCAAAATGTACATCCTCATCGCTACGATCGTATGTACCTTGCTGGTGTTCATTCCTGTTTTGAATGTTATTGCAGCTTTGGGCCTTGTGGTAGTTGCCATTGCCGGAGTGATCGTTGGGGTGCTGGAAATCGTATACCTGTATCAGTCAATGAAGCATTTCAGAGATTATTCTATGAAGTATAATGCCGAAACTGTGGATTCTAAATAACTGTTTACGTTTCTTTTACACGATCTTGTGATACATACATCAGTACCGCAAGATCGTGTATGTTTTAATCTGATATGTAAAAAACGTTTACTTTATTGAAGAAAACCTATTGACAAACTGATTTTGATATGGTATAATGAAGATGTGGTTCGAAGAATCCGGAATTTCTCCGGATGGTAAGAACAATTTACACGCCATTACAACAAAGGAGTAACCCATCATGAAGCATCATCGCATTGCGGCTGCCGGTACGGCACTTCTGCTGAGTCTGACACTCTGCGGATGCACGGAATCCAGACGTGTTTCCTACAATGTATCCAAGGAGGCGGATAATTTCAACGTCATTCGCCGTCTGACCGTCATCAACGCACGCAGCGACAAGCCGGTTTTTGAACTGATCGCCGCATTTTCTATTGAGGTGGACAACGAGGACAATCAGCTGGAGATCATTTGTGAAACCGGAGAAAACGAATACAAGAAGCATTTTGTCAGCCTGAACGAATGGACGATCTACGTTGTGGAGGATGTCAGCGGTGCAGAGGTTGACAAGTACCGCTACGAGGTGAATTTCCTGCCGGAGGCAATTCTGCCGGTAACGATCACCTCAAGCGACTGATCAAAAGGAGTGATTTTATGACGACCTGGATGATCATCTGGGGTATCATCTTTATTGGAATGGTAATTCTGGAGCTTTGCACGATGCAGCTTATCAGTGTGTGGTTTGCAGCAGGTTCCCTTGCAGCGTTCATTGCCGCAGCCCTGAATGTGCCGCCGCTTGGGCAGGCGATCATCTTCACGGCAGCATCCGTTTTGCTGTTGATTGCCACAAAGCCGATTCTGAAGAAATTCAAGGTAGGGAATAAAATCCCCACGAATCTTGATGCCGAGATCGGCAGGACGGCGGTTGTGACACAGGAGATCAATGAGGTGAAAAATACGGGCAGAGTGAAGATCGGCGGCGTAAACTGGCGTGCAAGAACCCGTGACGGTTCCGTCATTGCGGCAGACACCACGGTAAAGGTGATGGAAATTTCAGGCACGACTGCCTATGTTGAAATTGTTTCCGAAGTGGAACATTAAGCTTTATCAAGATTTTTTAGGAGGAATTTATCATGGATGAAATTATCGCTTACATTATTATCGGACTGATCATTTTTCTGGTGCTGGTTGCAGTTTCCTGCATCCGCATCGTACCGCAGGCACATGTGTTCGTCATTGAACGTCTCGGCACGTTCCGTACCGAATGGCAGACGGGACCTCACCTGCTGATCCCCATTCTGGATCGTGTGGCAAGACGTGTTTCCGTCAAGGAAAGAGTTGTGGATTTCAAGCCGCAGCAGGTAATCACCAAGGATAACGTTACCATGCAGATCGACACAGTTGTGTTCTTCCAGGTAACGGATGCCAAGAAGTACACCTACGGCATTGAGAATCCCATGATGGCAATTGAGAATTTTACTGCAACCACCCTGCGTAACATCATCGGTGAGCTGGAGCTTGACTCCACACTGACCTCCCGTGATGTCATCAACAACAAGATCACTGCAATTCTCGACGAAGAAACCGACCGTTGGGGTATCAAGGTGATCCGTGTGGAACTCAAGAACATCCTGCCGCCCAGAGAAATTCAGGATTCCATGGAAAAGCAGATGAAGGCTGAGCGTGAGCGCCGTGAGAAGATCCTGCAGGCTGAGGGTGAAAAGAAGGCACAGGTACTGGTTGCCGAGGCTGAAAAGGAATCCAAGATCCTGCGTGCGCAGGCTGACAAGGAAGCAGAAATTCTGCGTGCAACTGCTGAGAAAGAGGCAATGATCCTGCGTGCGGAGGCAATCCGTGAGCAGAAAATCCGTGTGGCTGACGGTGAGGCACAGGCAATTGCATCCGTACAGCAGGCACTTGCTGAGAGTCTGGAACGTCTGAATCAGGCAAATCCCAACCAGAATGTTCTCCAGCTCAAGGCTCTCGAAGCATTTGGCAAGGCAGCGGACGGCAAGGCAACAAAGCTCATTATTCCGAGCGAAATTCAGGGTCTGGCTGGTCTTGCCGCAGGTCTGAAGGCTGTGACAGAAACGACCGAGGAAGAAGCAAAGTAAACATCTAATTACCCCGCATCTGCGGGGTAATTGTGTTATTTCAATTTATAAAGGAGGGCATTATGAACGACAGACTGAAAACCATCTGCGAGCAGTTTATTTCCGACAGGGATATTGTGAAAAGCACGTTCCCCTGGGACAGCAGCTACATCATTCCGCTGTGCGCCATGTCACTCGGCAGCCGAAATGTGGAGGTCACTGCCGATAAGCTGAAGGCTTGCCGCAAAGCACTTGAACAGCACACCAGCATTTTTTCGAACTTCCGTGGCAACACAAAGCTCCCTATGGTCACGATCCTTGCAGGGGCGGATGATCCTCTTGACAAAATGCAGGCGGCGATGGCGATTTACGGCGAAATGCGTGAGGTTTTCTACGGTTCTGAATACCTCGCCTACATCTCTGCCGTGCTGACGGATATGGTCACAAGAGAGGAATCTGTGGCTGTTGCACAGCGTTCGAAGGAACTCTACAATCGTATGAAAAAGGAACATCCCTTCCTGACGAGCAGTGAAGACAGCGGCTATGCTGTGCTGCTGTCATTCTCGGAGAAATCCGATGACGAGCTGATTGCAGATATGGAGCAGTGCTACAAGCTGCTCAAGCAGCATTTCCACAACTCTAATCCCGTGCAGTCCGTTTCCCATGTACTGACACTGGGAAAGGGCAGCTCCGAGGAAAAATGCGAGCGACTGGTTGCCCTGTTCAAGGGACTTGAAAAGGCAGGTCTGCGGTACAGCACTTATTATGAGCTCGCTGCCCTTGCGTCGCTGTCCATTCTGGATGCGGAAATGAATACGCTGATTGAGGAGATCCGTGAGGTCGATGAATTCCTTTCGGAGCAGAAGGGCTACGGACTTTTCACCATTGACCGCACCACAAGGCTGATGCATGCAGTGGTTCTTGTATCGAACTCCTACATGCCCGATGCCGTAACAACGACCGCTGCGATGAACGGTACACTTGCGATAGTAGCCGCACAGCAGGCTGCAATGTGCGCCATTATTGCTTGCGGTGCTTCCGCATCGTCGGCGGCTTCCCACTGATCATCCATCAAATCCCTGTCCTTTCCACGGACAGGGATTTTTGTGAAAGGAATTGACATATACTACAATTTATGTTATAATAAATCAAACTATGTCACATCAGGAGGAACACGCATGAAAGTTCTCTACACCACGGGAAAATCCATGTATCTTGCAGAAAACGGCAAGGAAATCGAGCTTCCGAGCTACAGGGCGATGCAATACAGACAGACTATTGAGGAGATCCAGCAGAACAAGCTCTGGAAAACCACGGGCAGAGGGGCGCAGTTCATGGGTGTTGCACCTGCGGATACCAGAGTGACCGACGCAGTGATCGGCGGCGTGGCACTGTATCAGGAGCATTTTCTCTATACGCTGCAGCTTGACGCTTCGGGCGGTATCTACCGCCGCAGCTTTTCTGAAAAGCCACAACCTGAGGGGCATATTTATTCCGGCAATGATATCCGACCCGGCGATCTTGCCGTTCATGAAGAAAATCTTGCAACCTGCGTGCATTATCCGAATGGTGCGGTGCATCTGGCACTGTTCCGGCTTCCGTCAAGCGTCTACACCGTGATCACGGATGGTGATTCCTGCGAGAGAAATCCGAGATGGTCGCACGACGGCAGGCTGCTGTATTTCTCCACAGCAGGCATTGCAAGGGAAAACGGCTTGATTGCGGCATATTCTCCTCGTGCGGCGGCTTGCTACAATATCAACACCGATAAGATGGAAATGCTCATTGAGGATGAAAAACACGACATCCTCTCCCCTTGCGAGGATGCACAGGGCAATCTCTGGTACATACGCCAGCCCTATCACATGCAGGAAAAGAACAAAGGCAACACCTTCCTCAGTGCGCTCAAGGATGTGCTTTTGTTCCCGTTCTGGCTGGTAAAGGCACTGTTCGGATTTCTCAATGCGTTCAGCATCCTGTTCGGCGGAAAGCCTGCAGCTGACAGCGGTATGGGCAGTGATCTGAAATCAAGACAGAAATCCGACAAGGAACTCTTCTTTGAAGGCCGCATGCTCGATGCCGAAAAGAATCTGAAGGCAAACAAGAAGTCGGGCGATCCGTATGCCGGCATCATGTCCGCAAGCCGTGTGCTGGTTCGCCGTGCATCCGACGGTACAGAGGAAGTCCTCGCAAAAGGCGTATTGGATTACGCATTGTGCGGCGACGGCGGCGTTGTGTATTCCAACGGATCCCATATTCTGCACAGAAAACCTGACGGCACCGTGGAAAACATCGTCAAAACACGGATGGCTGCAAGGCTGCAGGTTGTGAATAATTAAAAAAATCCACGCAGATGCGTGGATTTTTTCTATGTAGGACGGCAACATACGGTCAGCCTTCCAGCCCATCAATAAACTCCTTGATGATTCTGCCGCATTCCTCAGGATTTTGCTCATAGATCATGTGATCACCGCCAAGGCAGACGACCTTGCAGTTCCCCATCTTTTCCGCATAGGGATAAATGGTCGTTTCCCTTGCCTTTTGAAATCTATCGAGGATTTCCTTAAGCGTTTCCTCATCATATTCCAATGGTCGGGGATTGATGTCCATATTGTTGATTTCAATTTGTCTGTTAATCCATTTGTTGTTTTCGAGGATGTCCTCCTCGGATTCCATTCCCCAGCTTGCACAGATGTAGAGCTTCGGAATGTCATTTGTGACAATTTCTTCAAATGCCTGCTGTGCATTCTCCGCAAGCCTTGCGGACTCTGAAATCGGTGCAATGGAATCAAGCGTCATCAGCGTCAGTGCGTCACCGAGGGCTTGTTCGTCCTGTGAATAATTATCAGGGTAATGATAGAAATAATCTCGCAGAACATAGCGGCTAACCCCCAGCTTTGCAAGCATTGCAAGGAATCTGTCGCCGATCTCCACCTCAGATTCTTCCCAGTCGTCAAAGGCATCTCCACTCAGCTGTGAGCCGTCAACCAGCACGACCGCTTCAATTTCTTCGGGATATTTGCTTGCCCAGTAATTCGCATATGCACCGCCAATCGAATGCGCCATAAGTATGTAGGGAGCATCAATTTCTGCGCTTTTCAGGGCTTTTCTGTAGTCTTCTACAATATAGGCAAGCGTCATTTCCTGCTCCGTGTCATCGCTGAATCCGTAGCCTGCACGATCTATGAACACAACCTGATTGTCAGTTTCCAGACAGGCAGTCATCTGCCTTGCGGCAACTGAAAAATCCCCCATACCGTTTCCTGCAAGTCCAACAATCGTATGTCTTCCGCTTTCATTCCCGAATCTGGCGGCATTCAGGCAATATTCGCCGACGGATACGGGATGATAGTACCCCTGCTCCTTCAGAAGCGTAATCTCCTTCCGGGTTTTGATCCGATGGACAACAAAGGTTACAAGCGTGCATAATACAGCCACCGCAAGCAGGATCAGCAATACTTTTCCGATGCCTCTCATAATTTTTTGAGCTTTCATTTCCTGTCACCTCATAGCTTTCTGTATTTGTACGGAGTAAAATATTGCGGATAAATAAAAAGCTTCCCAAAATGGGAAGCTTTTTACGCATCTGCCTCTCGGCTCTGCGTTGGAGGCGCCACCCGGATTTGAACCGGGGATCAAGGTGTTGCAGACCTACGCCTTACCACTTGGCTATAGCGCCGCAAAAAAATGGAGCGGATTACGAGGCTCGAACTCGCTACCTCCACCTTGGCAAGGTGGCGCTCTACCAGATGAGCTAAATCCGCTTATGGCGACCTGGATGGGACTCGAACCCACGACCTCCGCCGTGACAGGGCGGCGTTCTAACCAACTGAACTACCAGGCCAATGGTGGGAGCTACAGGGCTCGAACCTGTGACCCTCTGCTTGTAAGGCAGATGCTCTCCCAGCTGAGCTAAGCTCCCGACCAGTCATCAGTGTCTTTCGCCTGACGACTTGTTTATTATATCACACTCGAAATCATTTGTCAAGTGTTTTTTTCAAATTTCAAAAATTATTTTTTCTCCGTGTCGAAATGTACGTCAAGCTGCGGATACGGCATGGAAATTCCGCCCTCGTCAAACGCCTTCTTGATCTGTTCATTGAGGTCGTAGAACAGATCCCAGTAGTATTCGTTCTCCGTCCAGACACGGACATACAGGATCATCGCACTGTCTGCAAATTCTCCGACTCTCACCAGTGGGGCAGGATCCTCCAGTGCAAGTGGATGCGCAGAAATCACCTCGGAAATCAGCTGCTTTGCGATTTCAAAGTCATTTTGATAAGAAATCCCGATTTTCAGCTCCACACGGCGATTTGCACGTTCCGAATAATTGACGATGACAGCATCTGCCACCTGTCCGTTCGGGATGAATACCGTAGTTTCATCCGCAAGAATCAGCTTTGTCTGCAAGATTCCGAGGCTCTTGACCGTACCCGTCACATCGCCGAATTTCACAAGATCACCGACTTTCAGCGGCTTTGTGAACATGATCAGGAATCCGCCTGCGACATTCGCAAGGCTATCCTGCAAAGCAAGTCCGATGGCAAGGCCTGCGGTTCCGATGACTGTGACGATCGAATCCATGGGAACATTAAGGACGGACAGGGCAATGACTGTTACCAGCACATAGAGGATCACCCGAATGACGGAACCGAGAAAGCTTGCTGCCGTAGGATCCGCACTCGATCGCTTCAATCCCCGTTTGATCAGCTTCATCATCGCCTTGGTCACCATCACGCCGATCGCAAATACGATCAGGGCCGATCCAAATCTGGGGAGTGCAGATTTAATGTACTCCCATATATTCATAAGTATTGCTGCATTCTCTGCTGTTTCCTCTGCGGTCAGAGCCGTAAGCGGAAGAAATTGCATCGCATTGCACCTCCTGTAATATCTTTAAAACACCTTATATTATACAGCAATAACGGCGGATTTGTCAAGTTTTGCGTGGTGCGGATTTACGGACAAGAAAAAGGGAGAAAAATTTTGAAAAAAGGCTTGCAAAACATGACGAACTATTGTATAATAGAAATGTATGCTGAATTTTCAAGAACGGAGTGTGAGTATATGAATTATCAATCAGCTATCGGAATGCTTGCAGGCGGTTCCATTCCCGGTCCGGATACTCTCGATGCTTCTCAGATCTGGGGTGTCACCATTGCAGGGCTTGGCATCGTATTTTCAGGTCTGGTTATTCTGGTATTTGTCATCTTCTTGTTTGGCAAGCTTTTTGATGCAATTAACAAGAAAACAGCTGCAAAGCAGGCTGCTGCCATGGCAAAGAATGCCCCCAAAACTGCACCGGCACCGAAGGCTGCTGCACCGGCACCGAAGGCCGCACCCGCACCTGCTGCAGATGACGATGAGGTGATCGCAGTGATTTCCGCAGTGGTTGCTGCAATGAGTGCTGCTGACGGCAAGACATACAAGGTTCGCAGCGTAAAGCCTGCTGCTACAGCTTCTCTCAGCGGCAGAGCCGCATGGGGAATGGATGGCAGACGCAACAACGTAATGCCGTTTTAAGTTCAAGTAAAGGAGTAATAGAATATGGAAATTTTAAATATTCTGAAGGACATCCTGCTCGGGCTTTGGGAAACCAGCGGTCTGTACGGTCTGCTTGACTCTCCGGAAAAGCTCATTATGATTGGTATTTCCTTTGTATTTATGTATCTGGCGATTGTAAAGGAATTTGAGCCCCTGCTGCTCGTGCCGATTTCCTTCGGTATGTTCCTGACAAACCTGCCCGCAGTTCTGCCGGAGGACTTTATGTACCACGCAGAATTCTGGACGATGGAGCAGAACGCTGACTGGCTGTTCACAGTTCTCCACGACGGCGGCTTGCTTGACAAACTGTATCTGGGCGTTAAGCTGCAGATCTATCCCTGCCTGATCTTCCTGGGCATCGGTACCATGACGGACTTTGGTCCCCTGATTGCAAATCCCAAGAGCTTCCTGCTCGGCGCTGCCGCACAGGGCGGTATCTTCTTCACATTCGTTGCAGCAGCCCTCATGGGCATGAGCGCTGCAGAATGCGGTTCCATTGCGATCATCGGCGGTGCGGACGGTCCGACAGCGATCTATGTATCCAGTAAGCTGTTAGGAAATGGTGCGGATTACAATGTATCCACAGGTACCATTGCGCTGGCTGCTTATACATACATGGCACTGGTTCCCGTAATCCAGCCCTTCTTTATGAAGCTTCTGACCACCAAGAAGGAACGTTCCATCAAGATGCCGCAGCTGCGTCAGGTTTCCAAGACCGAGAAAATCATCTTCCCGATCGTTGTAACCCTCGTTGTTGCACTGCTCGTTCCCTCCGCAGGTGCGCTCGTTGGTATGCTGATGTTCGGTAACCTCCTCAAGGAGAGCGGCGTTTGCGCTCGTCTGGTGGATACCGCACAGAATGCACTGATGAACATTGTTACCATCTTCCTCGGTATCTCCGTAGGTGCTACCACAACTGCTGACAACATCCTGAACCCTGCATTTGCAAAGGTTATGATCCTCGGCGTCGTTGCATTCTCTCTGGGTACAGTCAGTGGTCTGCTGCTGGCAAAGCTGATGAACTTCCTCACAGGCGGCAAGATCAACCCGCTGATCGGTTCCGCAGGTGTATCCGCAGTTCCGATGGCTGCCCGTATTTCTCAGAAAGTTGGCGCACAGACCGACCCGACAAACTTCCTGCTCATGCATGCAATGGGCCCGAACGTTGCCGGCGTTATCGGTTCCGCAGTTGCTGCCGGCGTTCTGCTGAGCGTTGTGGCTTATTAAGATTTGCTTTCAATCCCCGATTCTTTGGAATCGGGGATTTTTTTGTGTATAGTTCATAGTTTACTTGAAACTGCCCCCACCCCAACCCCTCTCCGAGGGGAGGGGTTGTATGTGTGGGTACTGCGTGCCCACACCCGCCAAAGGGCAAAGCCCTTTGAACCCACAGAGTATCTCCGATTCTTTGGAATCATTTTTTGTACAAGGATCTTCCCATTTGCGCAAGTCCCACATATTTCCATGAGAATTTTCATATGCTTTACACAGAAACCACTTTACTTTTGTCGATTTTTGTGCTATGCTTATAATGTATTATATCATTCCCGAAAGGAACTACATATGCCGGAAGAAACAAACGATCTCAAAAAATTCAAGGCTGCCGTGATCGTGCAGTCCATCATCATTGCAGCACTCCTCCTGACAATTACAGGAATGCTGATATTCCTGCTGCAAAATCCCGAGGCAGAGCCTGCGGTTCTCATTGAAGATGCGACCGAACCAACCGTAGAGGAAAACTCCACGGAATCCGAAGGATTTTACCGCATGAACGGCAAGAAGATCTATTTCAAGGATCCTGTCTACGGGGATATCTACCTGCCCGTTTATGCGGATGTGCCTGCCTGTACCTATGCGCAGGAAAACGTCATCCGCCGCAATGGCATGACCTACTATCTGGAGGACGGCGGAATTACCTCGTTTTTCGGAATCGACGTATCCGCCCACCAGAAGGATATTGACTGGGAAACGGTAAAGGCGGCTGGCGTCGATTTTGCCATGATCCGTCTGGGATACCGTGGATACGGTTCGGGCGAACTTGTTCCCGATGAGAATTTTGACAAAAACGTGCAGGGTGCACTGGATGCCGGAATTGACGTAGGCGTCTATTTCTTCTCACAGGCAATCAACGAAAAGGAAGCCGTGGAAGAAGCGAAAATGACCATCGCCATGCTCGGAGATTATGAGATTACCTATCCCGTTGTCTACGACTGGGAGGTCATCACGGGAGACAAGGCGAGGACGGACAACATCGCTGTGGAAATGCTCACGAAATGTGCGGTTGCCTTCTGCGACACCATCGAGGAGGCAGGCTTTACACCGATGGTCTATCAGAATAAACGGACAAGTCTGTTCAAGCTTGCGCTGCCCGATATTGCGCAGTATGATTTCTGGCTTGCAGAATACGGCGATGAAGCGACCTTCTACTACGATTACGACATGTGGCAGTATACCGACGAGGGCAGAATCCCCGGAATCGAGGGAAAGGTAGACCTGAATATCTGCTTCACGGATTACGCAAACAAGGAGAACTGACATGAAACTCACCAAATCCACCTGGGCAATGCTCAGCATCTGGGCATTCCTGCTCATTCTCAATCTCACCGCACGATGCAGCAGAGCCTTCAGCGACTGGTATGTCACGAAGATTTTCCCCCGCTTTTCGCAGCTCTGGGCAGGACTTACGGGAGCATTCCCCTTTTCTGTGGGCGAATGCCTGATTTCGCTTGCCGTTATCGTGG
Source organism: Oscillospiraceae bacterium (assembly GCA_017521325.1). GTDB lineage: Bacteria > Bacillota > Clostridia > Oscillospirales > Ruminococcaceae > UBA3855. The sequence continues at coordinate 24,191 of JAFXCV010000021.1, forward strand.
GTGTGCCTGCGCTCATTGCATTCCCCTTTCTGGTGGGCTTTATCAAGAATCGCCGTGGACTGATTCTGCGCATTTACGGTCACAGCATCGGCTGGATTCTCACATGGGTATTCACGGTGCTGACCCTGCATTTCTTCATTCTCTACCAATGCACACCGTTCGGGGAAAAATACTATCCCGATGCGCCGCAGCAGTATTCGGAGGAGGAATTCCGCATAGTTGCGCTCCATATGATCGAGGAGGCAAATACGCTTGCCGATCAGGTCGCAAGGGACGAGCATGGTTTTTTTATCCTTGGAGATACCGATGTACAAGCGGAAGCCAAGACGGCAATGCGCCGCCTTGGGGAAAAATATCCGCAGTATGCAGGCTACTATCCCGATGCAAAGGGGATTTTCTTCTCCGATGTCATGACAAAACAGTGGATCCTTGGCATCTACTATCCGTTCAGCATGGAGGCAAACTACAACACGAACATGTGCCCTGTCAACCTCCCCAACACCATCTGCCATGAATTCACCCATCTCAAGGGTAATATCTTCGAGGATGAGGCGGGATTCCTTGCATTCCTTGCATGTATGGAAAGCGATAATGTGGATTTCCGCTACAGCGGCTATGTACAGGCACTGGAATATGTGCTGAATACGGCGGTAGGGCTTGCCTGTGAGGAGGAACTCTGCGAGAATCTCTCCCCTCTTCTCTGGATGGACATGTACTGCTTTGTTCCCGAAGAATACTGGGAGGAGCATGAGGACGATATTGAGATCATTCCCGATGAGGTGGTCGAGGAGGTTGCCGATGTGGTAATGGATACCTCGCTAAAAATCAACGGCATTGAGGACGGAGCACTCAGCTACGGCAGGATGGTCGATCTTCTGCTGGATTATTACATACAGGAGAAATCAGTTTCATAGAAAGAAGGAACGGAATGCATTTTATTGAATTTGAAAATGTCTGCAAGTTCTACAAAATGGGACAGCAGACGATCGCTGCGGCTGATCATATCAGCTTTTACGCAGAAAAGGGAGAATTCGTCATCATCGTCGGTCCCAGTGGTGCAGGAAAAACCACGGTGCTCAACATGATCGGCGGTATGGATACCTGCGATGAGGGGAAGATTTTTCTTGACGGGCAGGAGATTTCCGCACTCAAGGGGCGCAAGCTGACAGAATACCGCCGTCATGATGTAGGATTCGTGTTCCAGTTCTACAATCTCGTGCAGAATCTGACGGCACTGGAAAACGTAGAGCTTGCATCCGAAATCTGCCGTGAGCCGCTCGATGCTGCGGAAACACTGCGGCAGGTGGGGCTTGCAGAACGCATGCAGAATTTCCCTGCGCAGCTTTCGGGCGGCGAGCAGCAGCGTGTGGCAATTGCAAGGGCACTTGCCAAGAATCCCAAGCTCCTGCTCTGCGACGAGCCGACGGGTGCACTCGATTATAACACGGGAAAGGCAGTTTTGCAGCTGCTGCAGGATACCTGCCGCAACACGGGGCGCACGGTCGTGGTGATCACCCACAATCAGGCACTTTCCGGCATGGCAGACCGCATCATCCGCATCAAGAACGGCAAGGCGATTTCCAATGCAGTGAACCTCAATCCCGTGCCGATCTCCCAGATTGAGTGGTAACGCCATGGGACGGACACACAGCTATCAGAAAAATATCCTGCGTGAGATCAGCGGCAGCTTCGGCAGATTCTTTGCGATTTTCGCCATTGTTGCCCTCGGCACAGGATTTTTTGCAGGGCTCGTCGCCACCTCCCCCGACATGCTCGATTCGGTGGATGCCTATTATGACAAGCATCACATGGCGGATCTGCAGATCATTTCCACGCAGGGACTTACGGATAACGATGTCAGGGCAATCGAGGAAATCGACGGAATTGCACAGGCAGCTCCTATGTACAGCACGGATGTGCTGATGAATTACCCTGAAAACCAGACCTGTGCTACAAGGATACAGAGTCTTGCGCAGGATGGGGAGCCGTGGCTTGACCGTGTCACGCTCCTTGA
>JAFXCV010000022.1 GCA_017521325.1 Oscillospiraceae bacterium
GGGGTGGGGGTAAGTTTAGAGAAACTTACCCCTTTTTTGACAAGCTAAAACCGCCCCTAAAAGGGCGGTTTTTAATATCCCGAAAAGTAACGAATCCATGCCCCTCCATGTCACCGTAACACCTCCACAAGTTTTGCATATGATGTAATACGCATGGATCCCCATGCGTAATCCGAGAAAGGAGCGTTCTTCGCAAGAGGAACGATGATCATATGGAACTTCATGCATTTGAACGCATGGCGCAGAACGTGGGAGATGCCGTGTATATCCGGCAGATGGATGACTGCACGGACGGACTGCTGCCGCAGCCAATGACTGCATTTCCGGAGGATACTCCGCCCGGAATGGCATATGTACCCTACCAGATGTGGGGAGAAGTATATGATGCGGATACAGCGATCTGCAAAGGAACGATGTTCCCCGTGCTTGACAAGCCGTTTCTTGGCATGAGAGGGGGCGACTCCAGATGAAAAACCGCAATCAGTTGATGCAGGTAATCCGCAAATACGATTTTGCACTGTACGATCTTTCACTCTATCTGGATACGCATACCCAGTGCCGTGAGGCTCTGCAGCTTTACAGAAAATACCGCACGCTTCGTCAGGCGGCGGTGGATGAGTATGTCAGTCGTTTTGGTCCGATCAATCACAGAGAAAACGAAAATGAGCAAGAATGGGATTGGGTAAAAGCACCCTATCCGTGGGAAAGGGAGGCGAACTGATTTATGTGGATTTATGAAAAGAAACTCCAGTACCCCGTCAACATCAAAAATCCCAACCCCAAGATGGCGCAGGTGATTTTATCGCAGCTTGGCGGTCCCGACGGCGAGCTTTCAGCAGCCCTGCGATATATGAACCAGCGATATTCGATGCCCAATAACGAAGCCAAGGGACTTCTGACGGACATTGCGACCGAGGAACTCGGGCATGTCGAGATGATCTCTGCCATTGTCTACCAGCTGACGAGGAATCTCTCCATGGAGGAGATCAAGCAAAGCGGATTTGATAAGTACTTTGTCGATCATACAACTGCACTCTATCCCGCATCTCCAACCGGAGTTCCTTTTACAGCGGCATATTTTCAGTCCAAGGGCGACGCCTTCGCAGATCTTGCAGAGGATATGGCTGCCGAACAGAAGGCGAGGGCAACCTATGAAAACATCCTGCGTCTTGCCGATGATCCTGATGTCATTGATCCCATCCGTTTCCTCAGAGAACGTGAGATCGTGCATTTCCAGAGATTCGGCGAAGCCATGCGCCTGACACAGGATCAGCTTAACTCAAAGAACTTCTACGCCTGCAATCCAAGCTTTGACAAGAACTGTAAATGTACTCCCGGCAGCAGCCATGCTCATTTTCCGGGAATGCACGCAAGATAGGTCGTATATACGCCGAAACCAAAGCCGCTGTCCATTTGGACAGCGGCTTACATGTTTCATTGTACGGATTGATTTCAGTCCGTATCTGTGCTATAATTAGAAAAAATGATGCACTAAATTTATTTCCAAAACAGTGTAACCTTTTGACGGGATTTTTGTTGTATGAATAGAACGACGTTCAAAAAATCAGAAAGGAGGCAGAGATGGAGCGACAGCTTTTAGAAAAACTCTACAATAGCTTCTACAAAGAAATCTATTTGTATCTGTTTTCGCTATGTAAACGAAAAGAGTTTGCAGAGGATCTGGCGCAGGAAACCTTTTTGAAAGCCCTCCTTGCCCTGCCAAAGGAGCATCCTAATTTTCGGGCGTGGCTCTATACTGTTGCAAGAAATCTCTTCCTGAATGCGTGTCATAAGGAAAACAGGATGCTATATATGGATGATCTGAGCGAACAGGCGCAGGAGGACGGCATTCTTGACGGAATTCTGCAATCGGAGCGCAACAGAATGCTGCATCGGGCGCTGATGCGTCTGGATACAAGAAAACGTGAAATTCTTGTGCTTCATTATTTTGGCGGCATGCCGCACAGGGAAATTGCAGCAATTCTGAAACTTACCCCCGAGAATGTCAAGGTTCTGACATGTCGGGCGAAACGTGAACTAAAAAAGATTCTGGAGGAATTAGGTTATGACATATCGTGAACTATTGAAAAACTATCGCAGCGGTACATTGGATGCATCCCAAACGGCACAGGTAGCTGCTGAAATTGAAAAACACGATGCAATCAGTGAATATCTTTGTGAAAATGATGAAATCCCGATGCAGGATACATTCAATGCAGAAGGAATGTCAGTCGAGGAGATGCAGCAGGAGTCCTCCGATTTTTCCGCTATGATTCGAGCATCCATCCGAAAGGCATTCATCAAAGCCGGTATCATTGCAGTGAGTCTTTCGGTATGCATTGTTCTTGCGATTGTATTCGGTCTTCCGAAGCTTGTAGATCGGTTTTACTACGATCCCACACAGGGAATAGGAAAAAACAGCTTTGATGCAGACCGTCTTCAACTTGATCTGACGGTGTATTCCGAGCTTTTTCTTCCGTATCGTAATTGTCTGGAAGCATCTGCTGAGGGAAACGGCTATGGAGCGTATGATATTACGGTCTATCAGAACAGCAGCTATACAGGGACATTCCCGTGTGCATCCGGTACGATCAAACGAAACCGCATGAAAATGTATGATCCGAATTTCTTTTGTTCTCTTCCCACCAATGGCTTTGCGCCGTGGGAAATCGGGGTTGACAGCATGATAAAAGGCACGGATGGTGCATCGGGTACGTCTGAGGAAGCATATGAAAAACTTGGAAAGCTGGGCGAAGATGCTTATTATTTCGCACAATTTACATTGGATCAGGTGTATTCCTATGATGCGTTTACGGAATTATGCTCCGACGAGAAAATTTTTCCCGAATGGAGTGCAATGTGTTATTGGGATGAAGAAAGCGGACAATATACAACAGGGACTGATCCGATCGGATTCCGATGCTTTACAAGCAGTATCGGCGTGCAATTTGATGAAAAGAAGTATCCGTTTTTGACACCGTTTTCACTGTCAGACGAGGCATCTGAAAATCAGCTTGCATCCGCAGAGCATATGAAACAGCATGTACTCAGTATGCTCCGCTACACACAGGATGAACCCATATTTTATGAAATGATGCACAGCTGCAAGCCCGATTCATTGCAGCAGTGGGAAACTGCTGTCGAAAAGAATGGTCTGAACGTTTATGCATTTACAGTAACAGCACAGAAGGAGGAACTGGAACGGATCGCTGCTCTTGATGAAGTGATCTATGTGCATACGTTGCCGATCAGCTAATGTGTTATATATAGTAATCCGCCGCTGTCCATTTGGACAGCGGCTTACATGTTTCTTTGTACGGATTGATTTCTATCTGAGCATGGACAACTTGCACATGAATTTCATCTAAAAATTAGTAAATGATACAAAAATTTAAAAATGTATTGACATGGTTGCACAACACCATACAAATAATAATTATGAGGTGATTTTATGCCACGTATTAATTTATCGATTGACGATGATTTGTTTACAGCAATGCAAAATGCTGCAAACCAAAGCGGATGTACTGTAAATGTTCTCGTAGTATCTATCCTTGAAACATTGTACAAACAGACCCCTTTTAACTATTCATCTGCCTTAGCGACTCTTGAGGAAGAAGCGAAATCTCAGCCGTACAATCAAGACTTTACTCTGGTTGATCTGCCGTCATTTAAAGAAATTTCTGTAGCAAAAGCTGAAAATGCAAATCTTAAACCTTCTGTTGTGAGAGCAAGACTTGGCAGAATGTTTAATACACGGATAAAAGAAGGAAAAGTAGGCAATGTAAAGAGAAGCGTAGATGGACAAGGAAATTTAAAATTCATATCTAGGACTGCTGTGTACGCAAATGTAAGAAACTCTAACAGTAGCGATGCAGACTGAAATGAAAAAATTTAGTGAATACCATAAAAATGCTTAAGAGGAAATTCACATGCTGCTATATAAAGAAGAACTTCCCGTTGCTACGGCAGATGTATGCCCAATTAAACTACCTTGCCGAACCGTAGAAGAAGCCGTAAAACGGTTTTTTAAACTTGATGTCCAGTATAATTTGCCTTGTATTTGGTTTCAGGCAGATGCTGCAGACGGAGAAAGTAATACATAGATTATCTACAAAGCATTATATCCGCTGCCCCAACAGGCAGCGGATTTTCTATATTCTGAGATGCATTGTGATAAATGAGAAATTTTTTGTAAGTTATTTACAAATCAACCCGTTTGTGATATAATAAAATCATACGATTCATAGAACATTCATACCGCAATAGCGGATAAGGAGGAAATACTATGAAACTGAATTTGAAAAGAACCACAGCATTTCTGGCAGCACTCTGCATGACAGCTTCCACCATGCTGTATTATCCTGCGGGAACCATCGGTGTTCTTGCAGATGAAATCATTACAGAGGAGCAGACCATTCAGCTTGCACCGGAACTCCTTTCGGAGCTTCCTAACAATGACGAATTGTTCGCAGGCTACGCAGAAAAGCAATTCTATGGCGGCGGTGGAATTTCCACCTTCAGCGTCGGAAATCGCTCTGCCGGTGCGCAGCTGTCAGGGGATGCGGCGATCATGTATCAGGGAATTGTACAGGCAATTAAACAGATCGCATCGGGCGAACGCACCTCAACCATAGTCAAGGTGGGCAAGAATTCCGGCGATATTGTGACGGAAGAAAGCTTCAGCGGCACGCTGGATGATTTTTTCGACGGCCCCATTCAGGAGGTTGTCAATGCGCTTTTGCTTGATTTTCCGTATGAAATGTACTGGGCGGATAAAACTGTCGGCATGCAGGCAGGCGGTTCAGAGAATCCCTTTTCCGGAAAAATCCGCTATGTCACGCTGTATATTCCCGTAGCAAAGGATTATGCGCTCAATTATGACGACAGCGAAAATGCCCAGAATTATACGACCGATAAAACTCTCACTTCCGCAACCTCCACAGCAGTCGCAGCTGCGGACAGCATTATTGCGGAAAATGCAGGACGGCTTGATCACAAAAAACTCAATGCCTATAAGGATGCAATCTGCGACCTGACATCCTATAACTATGATGCGGCAGAGGAACAGCCTGCCTATGGCAATATCTGGCAGATGATCTATGTCTTTGACGGCGATCCGTCCACTTCGGTTGTCTGCGAGGGTTATTCCAAGGCATTCCAGTATCTTTGCGACAAAACAGAATTCTATGGTGATATTTCCTGCTACACCATCACGGGTGCACTCAACGGCGGACATATGTGGAATATCGTCACGATGGAGGATGGTAAGAATTACCATGTGGACGTGACCAATTCCGACGAAGGCACTGCCGGCAGCGATGGCGGACTGTTTCTTGCAGGCGGCAGCGGATCTCCTTCTTCCGGTTATACGTTCTATGCAGGAAGTTATCGGCTCACCTATGCCTATGACAATATGAATCCATGGGGGCTGGATGTCATGACGCTTTCCTCCACAGGCTATTCCTGGGAAACCATTGACGGCGATGTGACGCTTGTTGAGGATACCTATATTCCGTCGGGACATACCGTATCTGTCACAGAGGGTTCCACGCTGACAATTCCGGAAGGTGTGAAATTCACAGTGAACGGCACGCTGAATTTCCTCGGAACAGGTCAGCAGCTCTTCGGCGATTTTACGGGTACGGGTAAAATCTACGTCAACGGCGTTGAGCATGTCCATGATATGAGTACGAACGCAAGCTACACCAAGATTGAGGGCGATGATGAAAATCACCTGAGAGTTGGTGCATGCCTGAACTGCCCGATCGGACTGATAGATTCCGAAAACGGCACGCCGGAACCCCATACCTTTAACGAAAAGGGCTTTTGCACCGCATGCGACGGCTATGAGCCGGCAAAGGTTGATTCGGACGGCACCTTCGGCATTGCAAACGCAGGACAGCTTTATTGGTTTGCCGATAAGGTCAACAACAGCTATGAAACATTCGGAACTGCCAATGCACAGCTCCTTGCGGATATTGTCATCAATGATAACGTTCTGGACGAAAACGGCGACTGCAAGGAAGGAAACTTCCGCAACTGGAAGCCCATCGGTAAGGGCGATGCCATGTATGCAGGCGCATTTAACGGTAATTCTCATGAGATCAGCGGTCTTTATGCAAGCAGAACAGCAACTGCCATGGGCTTATTCGGCTATGCGTCGGGAGATGCGTCCATCTCTGCGCTTGGCATTACGGATTCCTATATTGAAGGCGGTGCCAATACCGAGGCAGGCGGTCTGATCGCAAGAAACTATGCACAGATTCAGAACTGCTATGTGAGAGCCACAGTCGGCGGTGACAGTACCGAATCCGGCGGACTTTGCGGCAGAAATTACGGCAGCATCGGCAGCTCCTATTTTGCAGGAAATCTCAGCGGTGCGGATGATGTCGGTGCCATCTGCGGCAGAAATTACGGCACATTGTCCGATTGTTATCATGACAGCAGCCTTTTCAGCGGCGACAGCATCGGCAGCAATTTCGCCGATCCCGTAGGGGAGGATGTCTGCGGAAAATCTGCGGAAACCTTCGCATCAGGTGAGATTTGCTATATTCTCGGTGAAGAACAAAGCGAAACCATCTGGAGCCAGATCATCGGAACGGAGCCTTATCCGAGATTTGGAACCGACAGCCTTGTCTATCGCCTTGAAAAACTCAATTGCGGCGGCAATTCCAAGAATCCCCCCGAATATGTCTATACGAATGATGAAGAACTCACACTCATCCCCGAGAGCCATGTCTATGATGCGGACGGCATCTGCGAAAACTGCGGCAGTTATGAGCCTGCACAGGATGCGGATGGGGACGGATTGTACGACATCCATACTGTCGGAAATCTCATGTGGTTCAATAAACTCACGCAATCCGATCCGAATTCCAGCATGGAGCTGATGCAGGATATCACACTCCCTGCACCGCCCGAGGGTGAAAACAACTGGCAGCCGATGACGATGAACGGCACAATTGACGGCGCAGGTCATATCATCAGCGGCATGACGATTGTTGATTTTGAAGAATATACGGGCTTTGTGGGACTTCTCAACAAAGGCGTGATCAGAAATCTGACACTCAGCGATGTTTACATTTCCAATGCTGATGCATGGGAAACCGGTATATTTGCCGGCAAATCCATTGAGGGCACGATCGAAAACTGCCACACTACAGCAGACTGTGTTGTTTCCTCGTTTTCGGAGGTCGGCGGCATTGTCGGCTCCAATCGTGGCGGCACCGTCATTGCCTGCACCAATGCTGCCGATGTCAAGGCAGAAAGTGCAGTCGGCGGTATTGCAGGATATTGCTCTGAAGAGGCTTTCGTAATCGCATGCAGCAACATCGGTACGATTTCAGGAAATCAATATGTAGGAGGTATTGTCGGTCAGCTTGCAAATACAGAACTGATGAGCTGCTATCACAGCGGCATAGTGCAGTATTCTTATGAAAGCGGCGGTGCGATCAGCGGCTATGTATTCTCTGAAGATGCAGTAAAGGATTGCTTCTACACACTCAGCGCCGATGCGGACGAGGGCTACCTGCCTGCGGATTCCGCTATCGGCTCCGGCAGCGGCGATGCAACATTGGTCGATGGTGCGGATGCAACATGGGGCTATGCTGTGCTTGAAATGAACGAAGCTCTGACGGACGCAGGATACGATGTATACTGGGGCATGGACCTTCTCGAAGATCCTCTGCCCGTGCTGTACGGCGATGCCGTATACAGCGGCTATGCATCCTGCGGTGACGAAATGCTCAGCTACAGCAATTCTCCGCTTCCTACGCAGCGTATTCATGACTTTGATGAAAACGGCTTCTGCACAGTCTGCCACGCCTTTGAACCTGCATCAATGAATGCGGATGATATCTATGAAATTGAAAACGCAGGCATGCTCTACTGGTTTGCAGCGCTTTGCAATGCAGGCAGCTCCGAGAATGCAATTCTGACAGCGGATCTCCTCATCCCCGATGACGCAGGAACATGGACCCCCATCGGAACGGCGGAGCATCCCTTTACAGGCGGCTTTGATGGACAGTTCCACAGCATTTCGGGGCTTATGCAGAATGATGAGGATGCTGCACTTGCAGGTATGTTCGGTGTGAATCACGGAACGATCGAGAAGCTGACGCTTGTATTTGCAGAGTTCTCCTGCGCAGGCATGACGGGCGGCATCTGTGCAGAAAATGCAGGTATTATCCGCAACTGCTCTGCATCCTGCAATTTTAATTCCGCACAAGCGGGCGGCATCTGCTATGAAAACAGTGGCACGATCGAATCCTGCTTTGCAGATGCTGGCGGCGAAAATGCGGCAGCGATCTGCTATCGCAATGAAGCAGTCGTTGCAAACTGCTGCTTTGCACAGAATTATGACATGCAGAAAGGCGTAACCGAGAACAACAGCACCGCCTGTCAGACGACGGGATTTATCCCCGAAGAACTCAAATCCGGCGAAGCTGCGTGGCTTTTGCAGGGTACACAGATGGAGCAGATCTGGGGACAGAACCTTTCCGCTGACTCTTGTCCCGTGCTTTCCGGTGATCGTGTGTATACGGTGTATACCTACGGATGCCCTAACGATACATCCCCCGAGATCAGCGGCTACAGTAATATGGAAGGCATTGTTGCCATCCCCGACGGACACCCCTTTGTATACGGAATCTGCAGCATCTGCGGCACCTCTTGTATCCATTCCATGGTGGAGGAAAAATGTGAATTCTGCGGCATATCCGAGGGCGTTATCAGGAATATGGATTTCCCCACTGAATATGTGTATGGTGATACCATTTCCGTGAGCAAAAACCAATTTATCACAAACAGCGATCATACACAGCTGACATTCTTGTGGATGGATATGGAAGATCAGCCGCTTTTGGATGTCCCGACTGAACCGGGCAGCTACCGGCTCAAGCTAATGATCCCCGAAATCCACAATGCGGATTATGCCTGCACGAAGGCTATTCTGACACTGACCGTGACCATTGAAAAGGCAGCACCCGAAGTAGCTCCCGTGATCGAAACATGGGAGTATACAGAAGGGGACAGGATCCCTGATATTTCCCTGCCGCCCGACAGTGTTGACGGCATCATTGTCTGGATTCATCAGCTCAGACAGCTGCTTGCAGGTGAAAATATCCTTGCATGGGAATTTACCCCCACGCAGGATGAATACTATTACCCCGAAACAGGAACTGTTGTCATCTATGCAGAAACAACAACTACAACTACCACAACAACAACCACCACGGAACCTACCACGACAACAACTGAGACCACAACAACCACCACAGAACCCACCACAACGATAATTACTACGACAACAACCACGGAACCTACCACGACAACAACTGAGACCACAACCACCACCACAGA
>JAFXCV010000023.1 GCA_017521325.1 Oscillospiraceae bacterium
CCTTCCTTGAGGGTTGCAAGGCCGTGGGTAACCTCTACAACATTAGCACCGAGGATCTTCATTCTTGCAACGTTCGGAGCCTGCTTCTTGATATCCACGCTGCCCATGTAGATGTCACATTCCAGACCGAAATAGGCAGCTGCCGTTGCAAGTGCAACACCATGCTGTCCTGCACCGGTTTCAGCAATAACTTTCTTCTTACCCATGTACTTGGCAAGGAGTGCTTCACCCATGCAGTGATTGAGCTTGTGGGCACCGGTATGGTTGAGATCTTCACGCTTGACGTAAAGCTGCACATTGCCAAGGCTTCCCGACAGACGTTCCAGATGGGAAACAGGCGTGGGTCTGCCCTGAAATTCCTTGCGGATTCTTCTCAGATCACCAATGAACTTACTGGATTTTGCAATCGTGAAGTATGCCTCTGTGATCTCTGCCATTGCCTTTTTCAGCTCATCGGATACATAGGCACCGCCGTATTTTCCGAAAAATCCGTCCATATCGGGGTGACTCTTGAAATAATTGTCAAACTCATAACCATTGTGTTTCATAAAAATTACCTCCATTTTTCTTATATAATAATTCATTCAGCGTACTCATTCAAGCATCGCCATCGTTTTGTCAACAGTACCATATTCTCCGCCTCCATGAAACGCTGATTGTTCCGCCGCAGGCAAATAAAAACGCCCTTGACAGAAGGATACCCTACCTGTCAAGGACGAATAAAGCTTATCCGTGGTGCCACCTTGATTCGCAGCATGGCGCTGCGCACTTTGCGGGATACCAACATACCCCCGGCAACTGACGTATGCCCAACGTCGCAGAATACTCAGCAAATGCCTTTGACTGCGCCCTCAGCGGTCCATTTGATAATCTGGGGTTCATCCGGCTCTCAGCTGCCCGGACTCTCTGTGGAATCATAATTACCGTTATCTCCGCTTCAACGGTTTGGTATTCAATTGTTATTTACAGTATAGCACTAAGTCGGCGTTTTGTCAATAGTTTTTTGAAAATTTTGACGGAAGAGATTATCTTTTTACGAAATACTCTTCATACCAGACAAGGAACGTATAGATCGTCCAGATCTTGCGCCAGTTGTCGGAATTACCGCCGACATACTCCTCGAAGATGGCATTGATCTGATCGAGCTTGAAGAATTTTGCAGCAATTTCGCTTTTCAGCAGCCGCTGCACATCCTGATTATAGCGCTCATCGGCAAGCCAGATGCGGATGGGTACGATAAAGCCAAGTTTTTTGCGGAATGCGATTTCCTCGGGCAGTACTCTTGCCGCAGCTGTACGCAGGGCAACCTTGTTCTGCTCCTCGTTCACCTTGTATTTCGACGGCATGCGGGATGCGATATCAAAGATTCTGCGGTCAGTCAGCGGCATACGGATCTCCAGTCCGGCAGCTGTACTCATCTTATCAACATTCAGATAAATATCGCCTTCAAGCCAGATCTGAATATCAACATCGGACATTTTGGTCAGGGGGTCAAGTCCCTCGGTTTCCTCATAGATGTACTTCACCAGATTGATCGGAAGCACTTCGGGCTTGTAGGATACGAGAATTCTCTCCTTTTCCTCCTCCTTCATGATGTTGGTGTTGCCCACATAGAAGGTTTTGAGGTTCTCGCCGTAGCGTTCGGCGTTGCGGTACATATTGTAACCGCCGAAGAATTCATCCGCACCCTCGCCGGAATAACAGAGCTTTGTATTCTTTGCGGTTTCTCTGCAGGCAATTGCAAATGCAATTGCGGATGCATCGCCCAAAGGCTGTTCCATGTTGTACATCACATAGGGAACAACCGAAAAATAATCCTCGGGGGTGACAAGGCATCTGGAATTTTCACGTCCGAGAAGATCTGCCGTCTGCTTTGCAAGTCCCGATTCGTCGAAACGCTCATCGTCATATCCACAGGAATTGGACATTTTTGCATCGGACATAGCAAGCACATAGGAGGAATCCACGCCGCCCGACAGGAAGGATTCTGCCGTTTCGTCCGCAGCCTTGACTTCCTGCATCATCTGTGCCATCGTTGTGTGGATTTCATCCGCCCAGTCCTCCAGCGTTTTGGAATCATCTGCATGGAACTCGGGTTTCCAGTAACGAGTGATGGAATATTCCCCATCCTTCCAGATCAGATAGCATCCGGGCATGAGCTTTTTAATACCCTTGAAGAAGGTATCCTCACCTGCCACATATGTCAGGCTCATGTAGATCTGCAGCATGTCAACGTTCAGTTCCTTGACAAAACCCGGCTGTTCGAGAATTGTGCGCAGCATTGTACCATACAGGAGTCTGCCGTCCTCAGTCTGATAATAATAAAACGGCTTTGTACCGAACTGGTCACGCAGGCAGAACAGCTTCTGTTCTGTATCATCCCACAATGCAAATGCAAACATACCGTGCATATGCGCTGCCATATCGCAGCCCCAACGCTCGTATGCTTTTACGAGAATTGCATGCTCCCTTTCCTCTCTTGAAAGCGCAGGAGAAACTCCCAGCTCCTCGCAAAGCGCTTCCCAGTTACGGATATGTCCTCTGTATTCCTTGACTTCTATCATAGTACACCTCACAAAATCATCATGCAAATCATCCGCACAGCGGATTTTTGCTCCTATCAAATTTTACCACATCTTCAGGCATTAGTCAATATGTAAAATGCTGAATTCAGTTTGCTGATTCGACAAATTATTCTCGGTGCGGCACGAAGATTGACGAGATATGTGGATTTTATAATAAATTTGCCCCCTCCGTTTGATACGGAGGGGGCGGAGGTTTTATTCATCCCAGAACATTGCTTCGATTTTCCTGCGATAATCCTGATCAATTTCATACCAATAACTTGAAACCGGATTACTTACAGGCATTATGAAAATCTCATTTTTCCCAATTCCATATACTGCCAAGATTTCCTTCATTTCTTCAATGGTTGCGCCGTTCATCATCAGTGCCTGGATTTCCTCTTCTGTTTTTAGACGATTCGTTCCCTCAAGCACACCGCAGTAATACGAGGAGCCGGACATCTGCCATACATAAACCTCAAGTCCTTTGAATGTGCTTAAATTAAAATATTCGGGGTATTTCTTATAAAGCGGATGAAGCGTAGGATCAACGGAGTTTTCCACTTCCTTCGGTTCAGTATAGTAATCAATCCCGAATCTGTCCAGATCGGATAATTTTGCTCTGCCGTTTTTCAGTGCGGACTTGATATCCTCCTGTGTGCCGTCGGAATAATGCACGATCACATAATGACTGTAAATTGCGGGGAAGTAATATTCATTCTTGTTGTCCTCGTGAATTTTCTCAAGCGCATCAGCAACCGGTAATCCTTCTTCCATCGCACGGTTAACGATCTTCACGATTGTTGCATTTGTGGCGGTTGTTTCTTTTGGCTCCGTCAAATAGCTGATATCAAATCTGTCAAGATCAGCAATTGTTGCTCTGCCTGCTTTCAGTGCGGACTTGATATCCTCCTGTGTGCCGTCGGTGTAATACACGATGACATGATGACTGTAGATACCGCCGAGGAAATACTCATTCTCGTTATCCTCGTGGATCTTTTCCAGTGCAGAAGGAACGGACAGCCCATCTTCATTTGCATGATCAACGATATCCGCAATCACTTTATTTGTCGTAGGAACCTGAGGCTTTGTGGTGGTGGACTGCAGCGGATGGCTGCACACGGGGTAGTAGGTTTCTGTCGTAGTAGTTGTGGTGGTTGTAGACTGTAAAGGATCACTGCACACGGGAGAGGAAGTTTCTCCGATGGTGGTTGTGGATTGCAGCGGATCGCTGCACAGTCCTGTCTGTGAAGCATTGGTTTCTTCTGTTGTTTTAATCGGAGGTTCGGTCGTTTCCTTCGGTTCTTTCCAGTAGTGGATGCCGAATCTGTCCATGTCTGTAATTGTCGCTCTGCCCGATTTCAGTGCGGATTTGATATCCTCTTGCGTGCCGTCGGAATAATGGACAATGACATAATGGCTGTAAATACCACTGAGGAAGTATTCATTTTCCTCATCCTCATGGATTTTCTCCAGTGCCTCATCAAATGGTAACCCTTCTTCCTTCGCACGATCAACGATCTTCTCAATATAGAGGGTTTCAAGTGATTTTGTCGTGGACTCCTCGTTATCAATCTCCGTCCACTCCTTCTGAATTTTCAGCTGCGTTACGGCAGTCGTTGTCTGCTCATCTTTTGTCTGCTCTGCAAACTCAGGGGTGGGTGTGGACTGCGCACTGCGGTGCAGCATCACAGCACCGCCCGTGAGTCCTCCTGCAATGACAAGGCATGCCGCAGCGGTGGCTGCGCTGCGCATCCAAGAGGGTCTGCGTGTAACGGTGACACGGAAGGATTCTCCGTTTGTTTCGGCGGCGCCGTTATTCTGCGCAAGGCGCTCGCATGTCATTGCGTAAATCCGTTCCTTTGTCTTTTCATCCGCAGCATTTGTCATTTCTGCGATCTCTGCTGCTGTTTGATCATCCGCACCGTGCAGGATGTCCTTAATATGCTTATGATATTTCATGCCGATTCCTCCTTTACCAGATCAGATCAAACTCTGAAAGTTCCTGTCTGAGCCGCTTGACTGCACGACTGCAGCGTTTTCTGACCGCTGCGGGGGTGAGTCCTGTGATTTCTGCGATCTCAGCGGATTTGCGGTTGTAGTAATATTTCTGAATGACAATGCTGCTGTCGGGTTCGCCAAGCGCCTTGATGCTGTCAAGCAGCATTCTCCGGAGATGTGCATCCTCGGCAGCCTGCTCCACTTGCTGCTCAGAGGGCAGCTCTGCGACGAATTCCATCGGAACAGTACGCTGTTTTTGCGCAGAAAGTGTGCGGCATGCATTGAGTGCCTTGTGCTTTGCAGTCGTTCCGAGATACGCTTTGAGAGAATCCGCATTGATGCCCTCAAGGCGGAAAAGCACCTCCGCAAAGGTGTCGGCAACGCATTCCTCCACATCCTCGGGGGTACCGCAGCTTCCAAGAATACGACAGACAATGGCGTATACATAATTAAAATATTGGTCGAACAATGCTCTGTTTCCTGTTTCAGGGGAATTCCGTATCAGTTCACACAGTTGTGCATCCGTCATACTGCAACCTCCTTTATCTTCAATTGCCCCATGCGGGGAATCTGTCAAGCGTTTTGCATGCATATCTGCTTTCACCTATACAGACACAGCAAAGAGGAAAAATGTGACATAAAAAATCCCTGCAGCTTCAAAGGATCCGGGCTGCAGGGAGATGTAGATTTATTCCGATGTACTCAGAATACCGAAGTTTTCAAGCAGTCGGATTGTATTAGCAAGTGTGCTTCTGCCTTCTGTAAGAACGACCGTCATTCTCGGGCGCTCACTTCTGTGATGATAATACCCAAGCTTATCATCCGTGCGCTGATCGTTTTCCGTTTTGATATTATAGAAGCACCCATCCAGCCCATCAAAAGCCTGCTGCGGGTCAAGCGGTGCATAGATCGTCAGATTCGGACTGGGCTTACGATCATTCCATGTGATCGTGAAGGGAATATCGCTGCTGCCCCAGCCTTTGAGTTCAAAGAGACTCTTTTCTGCTGCAAGCTTTTCCCGTGGAGTGGTGAGGATGACAGACCAGGTTTCAGGATTTTCCACGGTGACTCTGTCCTTGATCGCCTTGCAAAGCTGTTTGAGAAAATCAGCATAGACAAGACGGCTGTAATCACGGCGTTCCTCAACGGGAACAAGCATTTCCTGTGTCTCCTTGAGGATTCTTCCAAGCTCTTCCGTCTTTGCATCATCCGCAGTTTCTGCATCCGGATCAAATTCTTCCCCGTAAAAGATGCGCATGACTGCCAGAAGTGCATTGAAATTCTCCTCCTCACTGCTATGGAGAAGTTCACGAAATTCCGTATACATCTCCTGCGCAGCGTATTTATCGGCACCGTAAGTCATTTTCTGGTGAAGTTCCGGCATTTCAAGCTGCAAAAGGAGAATTGCATAACGTTTGAGCGTCATTTCGGGGGTAATAGTCATCGGGGTATCCCCTACCTTGGAAAGCTCAATGCATTTGTATAGTTCCAGAAGATTGAAGCTGCGCTTGATGGTACGAGGATTACGCACATCGAAATCCGTAAGCAGTGCTGTATAAGACGCTGCTAATCCATCGTTTTCTCCAAGCAAGGGAGAAATAAAGTTGCTGATATCATATGCCTGCACGGGCAGCGCAAAGGGTACCTGAATGATCTTGTCGAAGAATTTTCTCGCCTTTTCCTGACTGAAATCATCACCGTACTTGCTTTTCAAGCCACGCTCTACAACGTCCTGATCAACTGCAAGAACAAAAACGCAGTTTTCGTAATCTGCAAAGTTTTTCATGCCCTCCAGAAGTTCGAGCGCCACACGGGGTTCAAGTCTGTCGAGATCGTCTACAAATATGTACAGGCGAGGATAACCCGTCGCCTTTAAAATATCTCCGATCAGCTCGTTGATGCGGTCACGAAGCTGTGTGATAATGAGTGTCTGCGGAACACATTCTCTTTCTGCATTGGTCTTATCGCCGTCCTTCTGAAACAGCTCCATTGTATCCATGACCATTTCGCTGACCGGAATGAACTGTTTGACTGCGGATTTTCCGACCTGTCCGATCACACGTCCGCAGCAGCCGGCAATTTTCTCAACCTTCTCCTTGAGATCGTTTCTTGTTTTCTCACAGGCAATGTTCTGCTTCTCGGAAAGCTTTTTGAGCTGATTGAGCATCATGTACATCAGATCTATGATGAGCTTATCCCCATCCTTAAAAATGGTAAACTGCCATGTATTGAACCAGATACTGAAATCCTCTGCATTCTCGACATTTGCTGATTTTGCAAGTTCATTGCGGATCAGCTTCATGGCAGAGGTCTTACCCGTTCCCCAGTCACCCTGAATGGCAAGCGTCATGGGGGTGCTGCAGTTTTGGATAAAATTGGCGATACCCTTATATCGGGTATTCATGCCAAGAGAATCCGCAGCTGCGGGGATGTCATTGATTTGTACGATGGTTGAACTCATGTGAAGGCTCCTTTTCCGAAATTTTCTACTTCTATCATAACACAATTCGACAGGGATTGCAAGACGGAATCAGAAATATTGACTTTGAAAAATGAGCTGCAATATTTTTTTCGATTTTCCTTGAAATTTCCGTCAGGGTATGCTATAATAATAGTATTGCTGTCCGACGGCTGATTGTTTAGCAGCACTCGATGAAAATTCAGCATATCCGAATACGGTGATGGCAGAAAACGTTTAAGTTTCACATCACTTTCACACCGTATTCATCTGCCGATGCTATACTGATATGGTATAATCGGCACAAGCTCCCTTTATGGGACGGAAAGGAATGAAGTATATGAGCAAAGAAAACAAGAAGGAAACCGAAGCACAGGAGGAAGTATACCAGAGTATCCTCGGCGACGAGTTTCCGACTGAGGACGAATCTGATTCCGAGCAGGCTGAGGCAGAAAACAAGCCTGTGAAGGACAAAGCTTCCAAAAAGAAGGTTCTGAAAATTGTGGGCATTTCCGCAGCTTCTGTTGCAATTGTCGGCGCACTGACCGTTGGCGGCATTATGCTGTATAACAAGACACGCCCCCAGATTGCTGCATCCAGCCCCAATTATGAGATCGACACAAAAATGGTCGCATGCTATTATCATGACGTAATCCAGATGTTTGTTGATTCCTATGGACAGGAAGAGCTGCTCAATTCCTATAACATGGACATTACAAAGCCCCTGAAGGAACAGCAGAATATGTTTGATGAGGGTTCAACATGGTTTGACATGATGATTGATCAGGTACAGGGTACCATCGAACAGCAGTTGATCATGTATGAGGCTGCAAAGGCTGCGGGCTTTGAGATTCCCGAGGCAGAGCAGAAGATGATCGACGAGGCTCTGGCTGAGGCAAATCCTGCGGACTACGGCAACGGTGTTACAAAGGCAGACATCAAGAAGGTGCTCGAGATTCAGGCACTGAGTACATCCTATTATATGCACCTCACAGAGGAGCTCAAGCCCTCCGCTGAGGAGATTCAGGAATACTATGATGCAAATACCAAGTATTTTATGAACTGCGGTGTTGCAGGCTTCTCCATCCCCTATAATTCCGGCGAGGAAGGCGATACGGAGGAAATGACCAAGGAAAAGGCAAAGGAGCTTGTGGATGATCTGCTCGCTTCCAAGAGCGCCAAGGAATTTGAAGAAAAGGTTGCACATGTACTGACGGAATACGAGGGCTACGATCAGGAAAAGCTTGACGCAAATCTACCCTCCATCTACAACGAGGGCTTCACATATTCCGCAGAAAATCCGCTTGCAGAATGGGCATTCGGCGGTGCAAAGAAGAACGACACCTTCAAGATTGAGGATAACAATATTTATTACGTTTACTTCATGACAAGCGATCCTGTCAAGGATGAAACCAAGACTGTAGATGTTCGTCATATTCTCTTCATGGAGCAGGAAGACAACATGAAGGCTGCCGAGGACGCACTGAATGAGTGGAAGAACGGCGAAATGACAGAAAACAGCTTTGCAGAGCTTGCCAACAAGTACTCTGAGGACCCCGGTTCCAATACAACGGGTGGTCTGTACGAGGGCGTGTACCCCGGTCAGATGGTTGCTACCTTTAACAACTGGTGCTTTGATGAAAGCCGTAAGCCCGGTGATACGGGTCTTGTACAGTCCGATTACGGTGTTCATGTAATGTATTTCGTTGAAGAATCCGGTCCCATGTGGGAAGTACAGATCTCCAGCACACTTGGAAATGCAGCATATGAAACATGGTACTCGGAGAATTCTCCGCTGTATCCTGTGACCTTTGATGATGCAGTTCTGAACAGCATCGACGGCTAAGCGGCAGTATGACCAAAAAGGAACGAACCATTGCGGCGGTTGAACTCTTGAAAGCGCAGTATCCCGATGCGCTCTGCTCGCTCGAATACGACAAACCCTATGAGCTGATGATCGCCACAAGGCTTTCGGCACAATGCACGGATGCACGGGTGAACATCGTCACAAGGACGCTTTTCAAGCAGTTCCCCACCCTGCAGTCCTTTGCGGAAGCAGAGCTTACAGAACTCGAAGATGCAGTCAAGCCCTGCGGATTTTATAAGACGAAGGCAAAGAGCATCAAGGAGGCAGCTCAGCGGCTGCTTACAGTATACGGCGGTGAGATTCCGCAGACGATGGAGGAGCTGCTCACGCTCCCCGGTATCGGTCGCAAAACAGCGAATCTCCTGCTCGGCGATCTTTATGGAAAGCCTGCGGTCGTGACGGATACGCACTTTATCCGCATTTGCGGAAGGCTGGGACTTACAAAGCACACGGAGCCGCAGAAGGTGGAGGAAGATCTGAGAAAGCTCCTTCCGCCGAAGGAATCCTCGGATTTCTGTCACAGAATCGTCCTGTTCGGACGGGAATTCTGCAAGGCAAGAAAACCTGTGTGTGCAAGCTGTCCCCTGCGTGAAATCTGCCCATCCAAGGATAAACAATAACTTTGTACGGTATTGCCTAAATGCAAATGTTGAATTTTGTGTATTACATAGGCGATGCCGTGCAGCTATTGACAAAACCCTATAAATATTATACAATAATAGTATATCATTTTTTAGTAAACAGAAAAGGCGGTAGAAATAAATGGGTATTTTAACAACCATTTTTGGTTCCTACAGTGCAAAAGAACTGCAGAGAATCGAACCGATTAAAGAAAAGGTTCTTGCCCTTGAGGAAGAATACAAGGCACTTTCCGATGCCGAACTCAAGGAAAAGACATTTGAATTCCGTGAGAGACTCAGTGAGGGTGCTACCCTTGATGATATTATGCCTGAGGCACTTGCAACTGTCCGTGAAGCGGGCGACCGTGTACTGGGCAAGCGTGCATATCCTGTACAGATCATCGGTGCGATCGTACTCCATCAGGGTCGTATCGCCGAGATGAGAACCGGTGAAGGTAAGACCCTCGTAGCTTGCCTTGCTGCATATCTCAACGCACTTTCCGGTAAGGGCGTACACGTCGTTACCGTTAACGACTATCTGGCAAAGACACAGTCCGAAGAAATGGGTAAGGTTCACCGCTTCCTCGGTCTGACGGTCGGATGCATCCTGCATGGTCTGACAAATGCACAGCGCAGAATGGCTTACAACTGTGATATCACCTATGCAACAAACAACGAGCTGGGCTTTGACTATCTGCGTGATAACATGGTTATCTACAAGAAGGATATGGTTCAGCGTGCCCCCAATTTCGCCATTGTCGATGAGGTGGACTCCATTCTGATCGACGAAGCAAGAACTCCTCTGATCATTTCCGGTCAGGGCGACAAGTCTACAGAGCTTTACACGATCGTGGATGCATTTGCAAAGACACTGACCTCTGTAACTGTTGTTGAGATCGACGACAAGCAGGATCAGGATGATATCAATGAAAACTGCGATTACATCATTGATGAAAAAGCTAAGACCGCTACCATTACCCGTCAGGGTGTGAAGAAGGCGGAGGAGCATTTCCATGTGGAAAACCTGATGGCTCCCGAAAATATGACGCTTCTGCATCATATCAACCAGGCGCTCAAGGCAATCGGTATCATGAAGCCTGACATTGACTACATTGTTGAAGATGGCGAGGTTATCATCATTGATGAATTTACCGGCCGTAAGATGCTCGGTCGTCGTTTCAACGACGGTCTGCATCAGGCAATTGAAGCAAAGGAAGGCGTAAAGGTTGCCCGTGAATCCAAGACACTGGCTACCATCACATTCCAGAACTACTTCCGTCTGTATGCAAAGCTGTCCGGTATGACGGGTACTGCAATGACCGAGGAAGACGAGTTCAAGGAAATCTACAAGCTTGACGTCATTGCGATTCCGACGAATAAGCCGGTTATCCGTATTGACCATCCCGATCAGATCTACCGCAGTGAAAAGGGTAAGTTCATGCAGATTATTGAACAGATCGTGGAATGCCACGAGAAGGGACAGCCCGTTCTGGTAGGTACGATTTCTATCGAGAAGTCTGAGATTCTTTCCAAGCTTCTCAAGCGCCGTGGCATCAAGCACGAGGTACTCAATGCGAAGTACCATGCAAAGGAAGCAGAGATCGTTGCACAGGCAGGTAAGCTTGGTGCGGTTACGATCGCAACAAACATGGCAGGTCGTGGTACCGACATTATTCTCGGTGGTAATGCGGAATTCTCTGCAAAAGCTGAGATGAAAAAGCTTGAATATGATGAATTTGTCATCAACGAGGCAATCGGTTTTGCAGATACAGAGGATGAAGAGATCCTTGCTGCAAGAAAGGTTTATCGTGATCTATATGCAAAGTATGACGCACAGGTCAAGGAAGCTTCCGTTGCAGTTCGTGAGGCAGGCGGTCTGTTCATTATCGGTACAGAGCGTCATGAATCCAGACGTATCGACAACCAGCTTCGTGGTCGTGCAGGACGTCAGGGTGACCCCGGTGAGAGCCGTTTCTTCCTCTCTGTAGAGGACGATCTGATGCGAATCTTCGCAGGCGACAGAATGGAAGCTGTGATGCGTACCATGAACGTCGAGGAAACAGAGCCGATCGAAAGCAAGATTCTGACAAGAACCATCGCTTCTTCCCAGAAGAAGGTCGAGGGCAGAAACTTCAGCATCAGAAAGAACGTCCTCAATTACGACGATGTTATGAACACGCAGCGTGAGATCATCTACAAGCAGCGTGCGCAGGTGCTTGATGGTGAGGATCTGCACGATTCCATTCTGAAGATGATGGAAGAACTGGTAACGACCATTGCAGGTCAGTACATTGCTGAGGAAGAAAACCAGGATGACTGGAACCTCATCGGTCTGAAGGATTACTTCTACGGCTGGCTGCTTGAAGATGGTGACCTCGTATTCACTGAAGAAGAGCTTGCAACCAAGACAAAGACAGATATTGTAAACTTCCTTGTAGAGAAGATCAAGAGTATCTATGCTGCCAAGGAAGAGAAATACGGCGAGAGCATCATCCGTGAGCTGGAGCGTGTGGTAATGCTGAAGGTCGTTGATACCAAGTGGATGGCACATATTGACGATATGGCAGAGCTGAAGCGTGGTATTACACTTCGCAGCTACGGTCAGAAGAATCCCGTTGTTGAATATCGTTATGAAGGCTTCGACATGTTCGACGCTATGGTTGAAAATATCCGTGAGGATACTGTCCGCATGCTGCTGACCATCCAGATTCAGCAGGATCAGGCACCGCAGCGTGAGCAGGTAGCAAAGCCCGATGCACCCAATGCAGGCAGTGTAGAGGCTCGCCAGTCGATGAAGGTCGGCCCGAACGATCCCTGTCCCTGCGGCAGCGGCAAGAAATATAAAAAGTGCTGCGCTATGAACGAGAATCACTAATCCGTAATTCATCAGCCCTCTCCTGTTCAAGGCGGAGAGGGCTGACAATTTTATCAGGGAGGCATGTATATGACGGAGCTTGAAAAAATGCTGTCCGGAAAGATCTACGATCCGTCCGATGCAATTCTCAACGAAAAGAGAATCCGTGCGCACAGTCTTTGCAGGAAATATAATTGTCTTGATGAAACGGACGAGGAACAGAGAAATGGCATTCTCGGAGAGCTGTTCCCGAATTTTGGGGAAGGCACCTTTCTTTTGGGACCCATCCAATTTGATTACGGCGAATTTACGTCATTCGGCACAAACTGCTTTGCCAATTTCAATTTGACGGTTCTGGATTGCTGCCCTGTCAATATCGGAAACGATGTATTTTTCGGGCCGAATTGCTCCCTTGTTACGCCCATCCATCCCCTGCTTGCAGAAGAACGAAAAATCCGTTTCAAGGAGGATGGAACTGCCTACGATCTGGAATATGCTGCTCCCATCACGATTGAGGATGGCTGCTGGCTTGCATCAAATGTGACGGTCTGTGGCGGTGTCACAATCGGCAAGGGATCGGTCATCGGTGCGGGAAGTGTCGTAACACGGGATATTCCTCCCAACGTATTTGCAGCAGGAAATCCATGCAGAGTGATCCGTGAAATTACGGAGGAAGATTCCATCATGAAAAAGCAACACCTTTTCTAAAAAGGAAGTGACAAGATGAACTATGAGTTTTTTGCAGCGTACTATGATTCACTGACGGAAAATGTAGAATATCCGCTGCGTGCAGCAAGAATTCACCACATTGTAGAGAAGGAGATCCGCACAGAAGGAAGGATTCTGCTTGATCTTGCCTGCGGCAGCGGTTCGATGAGCGAAGAAATGGCAAAGCTCGGTTACGATGTAATCGGTGTGGACAACTCCCCTGCCATGCTGTCGGCTGCAATGGATAAGAAATATGACAGTGGTCTTCCGATTCAATATCTCTGTCAGGACATGCGTGAAATTGACATGTTCGGCACGATCGACGTGACGATCTGTACCCTTGACAGCCTCAATCACCTCCCCTCCCTTGCGGATGTGCAGCAAGTATTCGACAGGGTTTCTCTGTTTGCACAGCCTGGTGGTCTGTTCATTTTTGATATGAACACGATTTACAAGCATCGTGAGGTGCTGCATGACAAGACCTTTGTGTTTGACACAGATTCGGTATTCTGCGTATGGGAAAACCATCTGAAAGAGGACAGCAATGCAGTGGAAATGCAGCTGACCTTCTTCGAAAAGGACGGGGACGCCTATTTCCGGAGTGATGAGCTGATTACAGAAAACGCCTATATGACGGATGAAATTACAGATGCAATCAGGAATGCAGGGCTGATACTTGTGGGTATTTATGATGCAGATGCCGCACTGGATTCACCTGAAGTACTGTGTGAACCGTCTTCGGAAACGCAGCGTCTGCTGTTTGTTACAAGAAAGCCTGATTTGGAGGAAATAGTATGAGTATCATCAAACGAGCAATTTCTGCGGATGGCAGTGTGGTGGCATCCGCCATCGACGCAACCGACATGGTTGCAAAAATTGAACAGTACCACAAGCCCTCGGCAGTTGTGACGGCGGCTTTGGGTCGTTTGACAATTGCGGCATCCCTGATGGGTTACGGGCTGAAATCTGCGGATGAATCCCTGACACTGCGAATTGACGGTGACGGCCCGATCGGTTCCATGGTGGCTTGTGCGGATGATCTTGGCAATGTCAAGTGCTACGCAACCAACTACATCGCAGAGCTGCCGCTGAATGAAAAGGGCAAGCTCGATGTGGGCGGCGCAGTCGGAAACGGCACATTCTCCGTCATCAAAGATATGGGACTCAAAGAACCCTATGTGGGAACAATTCCGCTGATTTCCGGTGAAATTGCGGAGGATATCGCAAATTACTATGCAACGAGCGAACAGATTCCGACGGTACTGAGCCTTGGCGTACTGGTTGCACCCGATCTCTCTGTACAATATGCAGGCGGATTTCTGATTCAACTGCTGCCCTTTGCAGATGAAGCGTGCATTCCGATTCTGGAACGCAATGTCGCTTCCATGCCGCATTTTACGGAGATGCTCTCGCAGGGCATGACGGCGGAGGATATCGTCATGAAGTGTCTGGATGGGCTTAACGCAAATCTTCTGGATGAGGCAGAATCCGGATATTTCTGTGATTGCAGCCGTGAAAGAACGGCAAGGGTGCTGATGACGATCAGCAAGGATGATCTGAAGGAGCTTGCGGAAAGCAAGGAAACGATTGAAGTTTGCTGTCATTTCTGCGATAAGAAGTATGAATTTACGGGAGAAGAGATTCTCTCGATGATTGAGGAATAAAAGAAAAGCGATGTGTTGTAAAATGCACATCGCTTTTCCATTTATACATACAAAATGCCCCGACCGTAAAGTCAGGGCATTCGTTATGCAAAGATTAGTTGATGGAACGCTTTACATAAGTTGTATGAAGCAGTTCATGTGCCTTGTGGCTGTTCGGCTCGCCGAGGAATTCCTCATAGAGCTTCTTCACATCTGCATTCAGGTGGGACAGACGCAGTTCCTTAGCAGCATCCTCCTCATAGAGTGCCTTTGCACGCAGCTCACGCAGATCTGCAAAGTTGCGAACACTTGCAGGCTGCTGGGGCTGACCGCCGCCGTTTACGCAGCCGCCGGGGCATCCCATGATTTCGATGAAGTGAACTTCTTCGCCGTTCTGAACGGACTTGAGCAGTTCCTTTGCATTGGACAGACCACTTGCAACAGCAACCTTGATCTCTGTGCCGTTTACATTGTAGGTCTTGCGCTTGATGCCATCGGTACCACGAACATCAGTGAACTCAATCACCTCGTCCTTACCTGTCAGCCAGCAAGCTGCTGTACGGAGTGCTGCCTCCATAACGCCGCCTGTTGCGCCGAAGATGTCGCCTGCACCTGCAGACAGACCCAGCGGATTGTCGAAGTCCTCATCGGGCATTGCTCTGAAGTTCAGACCTGCACGACGGATCATTCTTGCCAGCTCTCTTGTGGTCAGTACATAATCTACATCCGGTACGCCTGCGCCGTTCTGATCGTCTCTGCCGATCTCGAACTTCTTAGCAGTACAGGGCATTACGCTGACAACAACGATATCCTCAGCCTTTACGCCGATCTTCTCAGCATAGTATGTCTTTGCAATTGCGCCGAGCATCTGGTGAGGAGACTTGCAGCTGGACAGGTTCTCTGTCATCTCGGGGAAGTAGTGCTCGCAGTACTTAACCCAGCCGGGAGAGCAGGATGTGATCAGCGGGAGCTTGCCGCCCTTTGTGAAGCGACCCATAAACTCGGTTGCTTCTTCCATAATGGTCAGGTCAGCTGCCCAGTCGGTATCGAATACATCGTCAAAGCCCAGACGACGCAGGGATGCAGCCATCTTTCCTTCAACGTTTGTGCCGATCTCATAGCCGAATTCTTCGCCCAGAGCTGCACGAACTGCGGGAGCAGTCTGTACAATCACTCTCTTGGAAGGATCAGCAATTGCAGCAAATACATCATCAATGTATTCCTTTTCGGACAGAGCGCCTACAGGACATACAGCGATACACTGGCCGCAAGCTACACAGCTTGTTTCGCCCAGACCCATATCAAATGCACTTGCAATTGTTGTTGCGAAACCACGCTCATTTGCACCAATAACGCCAACACCCTGTGTCTTACCGCAGACTGCTACGCAGCGACGGCAGAGAATGCACTTGTTGTTGTCACGGTACATATGTACTGCGGAATCATCAACGTCATATACCTTCATCTCGCCTGCATAGGTGTTGAAATTCTCAACGCCCAGATCGTTTGCAAGCTTCTGCAGCTCGCAGTTGCCGCTTCTTACGCAGGAGAGGCACTTCTTGTCATGTGTGGAAAGAATCAGCTCAACTGTCTTCTTTCTGGACTCCAGAACCTTGGGAGAGTTTGTCAGAACTTCCATACCCTCAGTTACAGGATATACGCAGGCAGCTACCAGACGGAAGCCTCTGCCTTCGTTTGCTTCAACCATACAGATACGGCATGCGCCGATCTCGTTGATTTCCTTCATATAGCACAGGGTGGGAATCTCCACGCCTGCAGCATGTGCAGCTTCCAGAATTGTAGAACCCTTGGGAACAGAAACTGCAATGCCATTGATTTTTACATTAATATCTGCCATGTCTTTGTTCCTCCTTAGCCCTTGGAAATAGCCTTGAACTTACATGTGGAAATGCAAGCGCCGCACTTTACGCACTTATCGGTATCAATTGCCAGAGAAGGCAGCTTGTGACCGGGAGCAACGTAATCAGTCTTGGAAATTGCAGATGCAGGACACTGCTTTGCACACATACCGCAGCCGATGCACTTTTCAGCGTCGATGGAGAACTGCAGCAGATCCTTACATACGCCTGCAGGACACTTCTTGTCCACAACGTGAGCAACGTACTCTTCACGGAAGTTCTTAAGAGTGGACAGTACCGGGTTCGGAGCTGTCTGACCCAGACCGCACAGAGAGTTTGCCTTGATGTAGTAGCACAGTTCTTCGAGCTTGTCGATATCTTCCAGAGTTGCATTGCCCTTGGTGATCTTATCGAGCATCTCGTACATACGCTTTGTACCGATACGGCAGGGTGTGCACTTACCGCAGGACTCGTCTACTGTGAATTCGAGGAAGAACTTAGCGATGTCAACCATGCAGTTGTCCTCGTCCATTACGATCAGACCGCCGGAGCCCATCATGGAGCCGATGGAGATCAGGTTGTCATAGTCGATCGGAATGTCCATATTCTCAGCAGAAATGCAGCCGCCGGAAGGACCACCGGTCTGAGCAGCCTTGAACTTCTTGCCGTTCGGGATGCCGCCGCCGATTTCTTCGATAACGGTACGCAGAGTTGTACCCATCGGTACCTCTACGAGACCTGTGTTGCTGATCTTACCGCCCAGAGCGAATACCTTGGTACCCTTGGACTTCTCAGTACCCATGGATGTGAACCAGTCAGCACCCTTCAGGATGATCTGCGGAATATTTGCATATGTCTCAACGTTGTTGAGGATGGTGGGCTTGCCGAACAGACCCTTTTCTGCCGGGAACGGAGGTCTCGGACGGGGTTCGCCACGGTTGCCCTCGATGGATGTCATCAGAGCAG
>JAFXCV010000024.1 GCA_017521325.1 Oscillospiraceae bacterium
CACGATAATTCCTCCGTAATCAGGGATTCGAGCAGTTCCGCGCCATGTTCCTCAGCAGGTGCAATATGCGGCTTACCCTGTACACGACCGCCATTGCGTTTCGCATGTCCCTTTTCAAGGAGATGTGCCAGCTGATAGCGGTTCTTTGAATGTACTGTCATCTGCAAGGTGTGACTGTTTTCCTTGACCTTTTTGGCCGTCCAGCTTTTGCCGTAATCACCTGTATCCTTTGGAGCGTTGGCAGCGATTTCTTTCTTGACGGTGGTTGCGGTCTTTTTGACTGCTTTTTTCATGGCATCATCGGCAAGCTCTGCATATTCCTGCAAACCTGCCATGATTTCATCTGCAAGGTCATCAATAGATGTCATCGTCACCGCCTGCCTTTCTGACTTCACACACAATGGTGAGATAGTCATTTTTCAGATAATCGGGAGTGACGGACTTAATGTCATAGACACTCCCACGGAACAGAACTTTATGCGTAGTCGGATTGACGTACCGCAGAAAAGCACACTGCCGAACCCCGAATGACAAGGACTGAATTTCTCGTGTGACTCCTGTATTCGTGGTTTCGGCGGAGCTTTTCACAGTGACGTTTGCCCAACAGGAATAAACCTCGTCCCATTGGGATGTGTGGTTGCCGATTTCATCAATAACAGTGCGGTTTTCAAGAAATGTGATCCGCTGATTCATTCTGCTGAAATCCATCAGATAATGCCCTCCCGCTGTGCGAATAAAATAGAACGGAGACTCATCGTCAATCCGTGATAATCGGGATTGATCCTGTTCTCATACAGATAACCGAGAGCAAAAAGCACAGCCGTTCTTGTTGTATCTTCATAGCGTGTAAATTTTTCTTCATCCATCCTGCCTACATCTTTTACAAGACACTTCGCCGTATCAAGAAGAGAGAGGATGAGCTTGTCATC
The DNA here is from genome assembly GCA_017521325.1 of Oscillospiraceae bacterium. Classification (GTDB taxonomy): domain Bacteria; phylum Bacillota; class Clostridia; order Oscillospirales; family Ruminococcaceae; genus UBA3855. Next base: position 930 of record JAFXCV010000024.1, read on the forward strand.
CTCCTCATAATCGACACGGAGATAGTTTTTCGCTTCATCCAGTGTAATCATCACATCACACCTTTGCGGTAGAAGTGCCCTTGATTGTCAGCGTCTTAACTGCCTCGGGAAGAATCAGCTTGCCGTCTACACGCTGAGATGCAAGGAAACCGACCTGACCGTTCATCGCAAACAGCTCATTCAGACGCTTAAGAGAACGTCCCTGTCTGTCAGCAATCCAATAGTACGAGAAGTCACCGAAAGCAATCGCCTTACTGCCTGCATCGGGAGTTGGTGCATACACAGATGTTACATAGGGACGGTTGAGAATTGTGTCGGGAACGCCTGCCTGTACGGACGGCTGCCAAATATACTGACCATTGCTGTCCTTGACCTTGCGGAGTGCCTTCACAGTCTGCTCGTTCAGTACCCATACAGCCTTCTTGCGATAGGGACTCTTGAGGGAGTAGAACAGCTCGATCATATCGTCAAAGGTAATCGCTGTACCTGCCGTTGTCGCGCCGTTTTCCGCACCACCTGTTGCCGCAAAAATACCAGTCGGCTTGCCCTTACCGTCACCGATGAGGAACGCTTCTTCTTCCTTTGTGCCGATTCTGCGTGCAAATTCCTTTGCGATGTAGGACGGCAGGTCAAAAACGGAATCGTTCAGAAGTTCCTCGGAAATCTTGATAGCAGTGCCAACCTTGTAGGCGGAAAGTGCAATCTGACCGAAAGCGTCATCGGAGAGAGTGTAAGCCTCTTCCTCCTCCATCCAGACCGCCTCGCCCTTCTGAGTAATAACGGGAATCTTACGGTCGCCGTGAGCTGTCTGAATTCTTGTGGCAAGGGGACGGAATACATTCTCTTCCTCCAGTGCTGCAATGAGCTTCTTTTCAAACTCATCCGGTACGAGATAACCGCCCTCGGTGTCCTCGCCGATCTGGAGAGCGTTTCTTACATCTGCAAAATTTCTGTTGCGGACATTGTTCCAGAAAGCCTTGCTGTATTCAGCAGTTGCAGTAGAGGGCGTTTCGGGAGTGTCGATGTGTGTGCCGGGAGTAGTGACAACCGGCGTTGTGGTCGCAGCACTCATCTCACGGGCAAGTTTCTCCTGACGCTCAAGGCGGTCAATCTCCTTGCCAAGGTCAACGATCTGCTGTTCCATGGCATCGTAGGTCTTGCCGTCCTCTTCGGAAAGCAGACCGCTTGCATTTCTCTTGGAATCGAGGAAATCACGGGCGGTATCCCATGCCTTCGCTCTCTTTTCTCTGAGTTCCTGAATTGTCATAATATATCAGCCTCCTTGTTATTTCAGCAGAGCCAGACGCTTGTCCAGCTGTGCAATGGGTACGGATTTATCACACGCAGAAATTTTCTGCATGAAAGAAGCCGCAGTGTGGGACGGCGTGTACATCATGGATACAGCATCCCTCTGCGGCATTTTCTGATTTTCATCATCGGCGGAATCTTCATCCTCTTCGGATTCCTCTGTTTCTTTGGAAATATCCTCCTGTTCGGGTTCTTCAGCAGGTTGCTTTTCCTTTGCAAACAGAATACCGTCCACAAAACCAAGCTGCAATGCCTTTTTCGCATTCAGCCATGTTTCCTCCGACATCATCTTTGCAATCTTCGCACGGCTGAGATGGCATTTTTCCTCGTAGGCATTGATGATGGATTCCTTGACCTCTTCGAGGAGTTCGATTGCTTTTTCCATATCTGCCTTATTGCCGGCGGCATAACAGGCAGGGTCGTGAATCATCAGCATTGCAGTCGGTGCAATCAGGGTTTCATCACCAGCCATCGCAACAACCGATGCAGCAGACGCAGCCAGTGCGTTGATCTTCACAGTGACCTTACCCTTGTGGTTTCGGAGCATGGTGTAGATCTGCGATGCGGCAAACACATCTCCGCCAGGGCTATTCAGCCAAACCGTGAGATCGCCCTTGACCTTGCTCAATTCATCACGGAACAGGGCAGGTGTGACCTCATCACCGAACCATGTATCTTCCGAAATAGGTCCGTTGAAGAGAAGTTCTGTTTCGTTGGTATCTTCGTTCTTTACAAAATTCCAGAATTTCTTCATTGTGCAGTTTCCTCCTTCATTTCAGTTTTTTGATACGCAATTCCTGCATCAGAAAGTCGGCTCATTGAACCATTGACCAGATACAGATTACCACCCTCTTCATCGGGAATCAGATTCATATCCTCCAGCTCACGGATATCATTTGCGGACATCCAGCCATTCTGTCTTGCAGTCGCATAGCCACTCATACGGCTTGCATAATCGCCACGGAGCAGACCTTCCACATTGAACTTAATGAAATACTTACCCTTTTCCGAATCCGACAGCAGAGCCTTCATTAATGACTGCTCCCAACGAATTAGCCACGGGTCAAGGGTGTATTTCACGAACTCCAATGACAGATGCTCGATGTTGCTGAATGTAGCATGGTCAAGGTCGCCAATCATGTGAAGCGGTACACGATACAGTCTTGCAATCTCCTCAATCTGAAACTTTCTCGTTTCCAAAAACTGTGCTTCATTGTTGGGAATGGAGATGGGCGTGTACTTCATGCCCTCCTCTAAAATTGCCGTCTTGTGGGCATTTCCGCTGCCGTATGCCCTGTGCCATGCCTCACGGACCCGTTCCGGATTTTTGATGACTCCCGGATGTTCCAGTACAGCGGAGGGGCTTGCACCATTGGCAAAGAACGACGCACCGTATTCATCGCAGGCAACCGCCAGACCGATGGCATTTTTCGCCATGGCAATGGGAGAATAGCCAACCAGACCATCAAACCCAAGTCCCGGAATGTGAAGCACCTGTTCGGCAGGCAGGATGATTTCGCCTTGCTCACGGAAATTCGGATTCTGCTCATCGTAGCGGCTGTATTTGTAAATGAGCCTGTTGCGTTCATCACGGTCAGCCTTGATTTTGTCCGGCATCAGCGGATACAGCCCCATCACATCACCACGACCGTTGCGGATGATTTGTGCGTAGGCATTGCCATAAATCAGTAAGTGCGACATCAGCGTTTCTCGGAACACGAACGATGTCATTTCGGGATTTGGCTGGTCGTGCAGCAAAAAATATAGCGGGTGCTTCGGCACTCGCTCTTTTCCCTTGTCGGTGTATTCGTAGACGTGCAGCGGCAGCTGTGCAATCGCCTCGGACAGCACCCTCACGCAGGCATAAACTGCGATGATTTGCATTGCCGTGCGGTCGTTGACACTCTTTCCGGCAGTGCTTCTGCCGAAGAAGTAGGTGTAGCTGGGGCTGTCGTAACTGTTGGTAGGCTTGTCTCGGCTTTTGAAAAGTCCTTTGAAAATGCTCATGGGGATCACGCTCCTTTCAGGATTGAATTTTTCGATGAGATGTGATATAATGAAAGAAAGACGAGGCTGTCAACTACAAATTCTGATTGGATTTATCTTGTTATGAAAAAAAGAGATAGGATTACGCTATGAAAGATTATACAGTATTATTTTCAAAAGCAATCGAACTGAAAGGCAGATACGATTTTAAGGCTGTGAGCAACATCATAAACGCCCATATCAATCTTCAATGCGGTGATTGGGACGATTGGGCTGATAATCGTTGGTATCGCTTATGTCCCAAAACGCCGTGCAGTTATGATAAATGCTATGGGTTCATCTGTGCTTCGTATCCTGTCGCATTGCTAACTGAATACTGCCCCGAAGTATTAGAACGGACGCTTGATGAATCTGGGATACTCCATACTGAATTTGTTGAACCAATGCGCTGTGATGAGGAGATACTACGTAAGTTTGTGTCTCAGCGCATCATATTTGACGAGAGTTTTATGGATAACTGCGACTTTAGCTTTGATGATGAGCGATTCTTCTGGGTTTGCCAAAAGCTTGAAACCGGTCATCAAAACTATATTGATGCAGGCAGTTTTACTATGGCGGAGATACGCTGACTTTACAAAACAAGCAAATCTCTTTCATCATAAATGCTGTCTCTAGTGTCGTTTCCACACCGGATTGCACGGTCAAGAGCCATAATCAGTGCCACCGCACCGTCAATCTTCTCCGTGGACTTCTCCTTGTCCGGCTTGATATTTCCGGCAGGGTCACGCTTGATGAAAATGTTATCCATCATCCACCGCAGCACCGGATGCCCGCCGTGAGCAATCATCTTGTTGAGCGTCAGACGCATCAGTTCCTTGGTCGGCGGCGACATATCCTTGTAGCCCTGCCCGAACTGCACCATCGTG
>JAFXCV010000025.1 GCA_017521325.1 Oscillospiraceae bacterium
ATCGAGATTTAAGCCGCTAAATTATCGTTTATCTTCTGATTGTTTCGTATTCTACTTTCAAGAGACTTTAATGTATACCCAATCGTTCTTTGTTCTTTAGCACTGAAGTGAGGGACTGGATATTCACCAATTTGTTTACTACTGATATGAGGAATTGAGGTTCCAGTCTTTACAGCGTCAATGTACATTTCAAACCTTGAGGAAGCTATACAATTCCATAGAAAGTCTTGATCCACCCCATTTTTTGCTCTTATACAAGCAACTCGTTGCACAAGTAAAAGTGGTAAATCTTCTTCATGTACTCTTGCATAATTCTTTCCAACTAGAGATCCATCCATTCCAACGACAATATCCCCTGGCTTGAGATAATATTTATTTAAATCAAAAGAAAAATCATTCCACCAGCGAGTATCGTCTCCCCATCGCAGAGAGAGACGAGTAACATTTTTTCCTCTTACAAGCCGTACACCGTCTCCGTTTAAATTAAATGATTCGCTTTTAAAAGCAAAACCAACGAGAATATCAGCAACTTCTGATAAACTAATCCATTCAGATCTCATACCCAATCGCCCCCAACTTCTCTCTGATCTCCTTCTCCAGTTCATGGGACTTCGCAAACAAATCAGACAATTCAGAAGTCAGCCGGCTCATCTTCTCCTCAAACGGTTCGCCGTCATCCTCCTGTTCCTCAATCCCCACATAGCGTCCGGGCGTGAGAATGTAGTCCTGCTTTGCGATTTCTTCCGTATCCACTACCGCACAGAAGCCCTTGATATCTTCCGCCGTTCCCTCCGTATAGGCTGTGTAGGTGTCCGCAATCTTAGCGATATCCTCATCCGTCAGCTCACGCAGCTTGCGGGTTACCATAGTACCCATTTTTCGTGCGTCAATGAATAAAGTCTTGCCTTTCTGCTTCTTGTTCTTCGACAAGAACCACAGGGAAACGGGAATCTGTGTGGTATAGAAAAGCTGTGTCGGCATCGCAACAATGCATTCGACTAAATCTGCATTGATGATATTCTTACGGATTTCACCTTCACCACCACTCTGGGAGGAAAGAGAACCGTTCGCCAGCACCATGCCGATTCTACCGTTCGGTGCAAGGTGATGGATCATGTGCTGTAGCCATGCAAAGTTGGCATTGCCAGCCGGCGGCATACCATACTGCCAACGGACATCGTCCTTCAGCTTGTCCGCACCCCAATCTGAGAGATTGAACGGCGGATTTGCCATGATAAAATTCGCACGGAGTGTCGGGTGACAGTCATTGAAGAATGTATCGGCATTATAGCTGCCAAGATTCGCTTCAATGCCACGGATGGCAAGGTTCATCTGTGCCATTTTCCATGTGGTCGGATTGGAGTCCTGACCGAACACGGAGATCTGGTTCAGATTGCCGCTGTGGTTCTCGATGAATTTTGCAGACTGTACAAACATACCACCACTACCACAGCAGGGATCGTAGACACGACCATTAAACGGTTTCAGCACTTCAACAAGGGTACGAACCACGCAGGAAGGTGTATAGAATTCACCGGCAAGCTTGCCTTCCTGTTCTGCGAATTTCGAGAGACAGTATTCATAGGTTCTGCCGAGGATATCACGGCTTGAACCGGCTTCCACCATCTTGATATTGGTGAACAGATCGACAACATCTCCCAGACGGCGTTTGTCCAGTTCCGGACGTGCAAAGTTCTTGGGAAGGATGTCTTTCAGACGCTTGTTTTCCTTTTCGATTGCTCGCATCGCTTCATCAATGATTGTGCCGATTTCTTCGGTATGTGCTTTGGAAGCAATGACTTTCCAACGAGCATTTTCAGGAACGAAGAAGATGCCCTCGGAGGTGTATTCATCAATATCCTCCTCGAAACCGTCGCCTTCAGCAACGAGTTCATTATACTTTTCATCGAAACGGTCAGATATATACTTGAGGAAAATCAAGCCCAGGACAACGGACTTGTATTCGGATGCGTCGATGTTTCCACGAAGGACACATGCTGCGTCCCATATTTGTTTTTCAAAGCCGATAGAGGCTGTGTTTTTTTCTGCCATGTCAGACTCCTTTATCTATGAAACAGCTCTTATGATTGTTGATTTATAAGAGTAGATATATACCATCTTATTATATCACTTTTCTACAAAAAAAGCAATTGTTTCCGACAATTTTTTCTACTCCCGATACAATTATATCGTGCCAGCTGTTCAGAATTTATATAGCTACAGAAAAATCCCCAGAAAACTCCGAGGATTTTCATGTATATCAGTACTTCGTCCCTCTAAAGAACTGTGCATCGGGTGTATACGGCAGCTTGAAATCCATACCGAGCCGGTTCATCTCCTGCACCTTTATCAGCAACAGGTTTATATTCACACGGAGAACACTTGCAGCCTGTGCAATGTCATACCCCTGCTTGAACAACTCCACCATCTCATCTTCGTCAATCAGAATGTGGGCATTGACAGCATTCGCCTCATAACGTGGAATGCTACTTTGAAAAAGAAAATATCTGGACATTCGACAGCAAGGGCGAACTGCTTATTACAATTATGAGTAGTCTTGCACAGGAGGAGAGCCGTTCCATTTCCGAGAATGTCACATGGGGACAAAGAAAACGATTTGCAGAAGGAAAAGTTACCATGTGCTATGGAGCGTTCTTGGGCTATCGAAAGGGTGAAAATGGTCAGCCTGAAATTGTTCCCGAAGAAGCAGAGATTGTTCGCTACATCTACAGGCAGTTTATTCTTGGACTGACACCTTATAAAATTGCTGCTAACCTTACAGCACAGGGAGTTCCTACTCCCGGAGGCAAGCGAAAATGGGCAATCAGTACAATTAAGAGTATTCTGACAAACGAAAAGTACAAGGGTGATGCACTTCTTCAGAAAAGATTTACTGTGGATTTTCTCACGAAAAAGACCAAGATCAATGAAGGAGAGGTGCAGCAGTACTATGTAGAAAACAGCCATCCGGCAATTATTACACCCGAAGAATTTGACCTTGTGCAGGAGGAGTTCGCCAAGCGTGTAAACACGGGGAAACAATATAGCAGCACGAGCATCTTTTCAAGTAAGATTATCTGCGGTGACTGCGGCAGTTACTTTGGTGCAAAGGTCTGGCACTCCAACAGCAAGTACCGCCGTGTGATTTATCAGTGCAACAACAAATTCAAAAATGAGCATTCCTGTTCCACGCCACATTTATATGAGCCTGAAATTCAGCAGAAGTTTCTGCAAGCCTTTGCACGGTACTTCGGGCAGAGGGAAGTGGTTATCCGAAGTTGCCGATTTGTACTGAATCAACTGAAAAAACAGAATGCTGACCTTGAAGCATTACAAGTGGAGTTTGATGAAATCAACGAAAAACTGAAGCAGTATATTGCACAGAGCGTGGGTGATACGGAAAGTTCCTTGGACTATCAAACTTTGAACGAGCAGTATGAGGAAGTTTTCGCAAAGCTGCAAGCGGAGGAGAAGAAAGCCGCCGAGCGTAAGGCACGATACCACAGAATGCTGAATATTCTGAAAATTCTTGAAACCTCGGAATCCATCCTCGAAGCTTTTGATGAAAATGTGTGGAATGCCGTACTGGAAAATCTGACTGTGTTCCATAATGGAAGTATGGTATTTCTGTTTAAAGACGGAACGGAGATAAAAATTTGATAGAAATGATGAAGCCCTCGGCAGTTAAATACTGTCGAGGGTTATTTTTCTGCGTAAACTCGGAGATTCTGTGTGGTAGCAAACGATAGGCGCATTTGCCACTGTAATCGTTTGCACTTTATGCATCCAAAGCGTTTGCTATGCACCCACTCTGAAAAATATGCACCCACCTTGCAGTAATCGTTTGCCTTTTCATACTTTATAGCATAGAAAAATGCACCCTCTTTCGAGAGTGCATTTTCTACATTGTATCATTTGAGATACAAATATGGTCTGAGTGACGGGACTTGAACCCACGGCCTCTACCACCCCAAGGTAGCGCGCTACCAACTGCGCCACACCCAGACATAAGGGGTCTGGTGAAAATCACCTTAATTATTTTACTACAAAAACAAGCATTTGTCAAGAGAAAAAATGAACTTTGTAACATGCGCATAGATTTAACAGTTAATTTTATTGATATTGCATATTATGAAATGGAAAACCCATCAGAAAGTCCAATCTTTCTGATGGGTCATCCTATATTATTCTATATCATTTTGGAAAATAAATTCCTTTTCCCACATTTCGGCAGTTTCGCTGCCCCATTTTGAACCACGGTTATATTGCTCGAGTGCCGCATAGCCGTTTTCTTCAAAATCCTTCTTAATGCGAGATACATAGCCTCTGCTGATTCCCATGAGTCGGGCGATTTCCTGCCCTGAAATTCCGCATTGGATGTGTTCGATAATTGCAAGTCTTGTTCGATATTGCTGTTTTCGTTTTTCTTCTCTGCTTAATAAATGTTCTGTCATTTGTGCATATTCCTTTGTTCTTGATTTTTGTTTTGGGTTCCTTCATGGATCTGATGAAACGTTTCATGCAGCATTGTCCGAAGTACCATGCCCGTTCAAAAAAAACAGGCATGGTATCCGATTGCGGGTCTGCTTACTTCTTCAGATTCTTGAGAGCAGCAGGTTCCTTGGGCTGGTGCATAAATGCAGCAGAAGCAGCACCGGCAGCCTTCACAGCAGCCTGTTTGCTTGCAGATGCCATGCCCTTCAGGATGGTTCTCTGAATAGCCTTCATGATTCGTTCTCCTTTCTTTTGGTTTTTCCTATCAGGAGCAGGAGCGTTGTAAGAAACAATGTCAGTCCTGTCAGAATCGTAACAGCAGGATGTGTGTTGAAAAGGATACAGCTTACTGCGGAGAGCAGAAGGGAAGAGACGATGCTCAGTATGCGGTTGCGGGTTTTCTGGCTGCGATTAAGTGTTTTGTTGGGATTATCCAGCGGTGCATAGGCAGCGATCGTCAGCACGGAGAACAGTATCAGAAGGAGATGCAGCCCCCATGAATACAGTCCGTATGTGCTCAGTATGCGGGTCAGTCCCAGCACTGCAAAGGACAAAAGTCCCGAAAGCAGATTGCATTTAAAGTATGTATCCGCATGATAGCCGCCCGTCAGCTGCCGCAGCAGCACAAATACAGTGCAGTAAAAGATTGAAAGACAGAAAACGCCGAGCAATGCACCGATGAGAAGAACAATCATCGTTCCAAGCAATGTGGAAAGCATAATCTCAAGTCCGTACTGACAGACTTCGGCTTCCTCAGCGGTAATCACATCGTTTGCCAATAAATAAAGCGATATGCGCTTACTGACTGTCGTGATCATTTCATCACACCCCTCAGTAATAGCATATCGCATAATTTTGAAAAAATCAATAGGAAGTCCCCCAACGGTACCTTTTAGTCCCCCATGTTACATTTTCAACACTTCATAAGGAGAACACTGACAAAAAATCGGTTGTCTTTTTCGTAAAAATCGACGGAACCGTTGTGCGTATCTGCAATGTCTTGTACGGATTTCAGACCCCATCCGTGCAGCTTCCGATCGCTTTTGCTTGTACTCAGCTTGCGGTTTTTCTTCAGTACGGATTCTACGATCGTATTTTCGACAATAATCCGATAGTATCCGTTGATCTCAGCAAAGGAGAGTCGGATGGAGCTGTCGGATTTCTGCTGCCTGCATGCTTCGATTGCATTATCCAGAAGATTGGAGAGCAGGATGCTGACGTCGTATTCGAGCGAATCGGGAATGGTCGTTGTCATCATGCAGGAGGTACGGATGCCGTGGGACTTTGCAGCACTGAATTTCGTGTTGATCACGGCATTCAGAACAGAACTGGAGCAGCTTACATGCTGCTCGGCAGAAGCAAAATGGCGTTTTGTCAGCGAATCAATATAGCGCATCGCCTCCGTGGTCTTATCCTCCTGCAGCATGCAGCGGATGCATTCGATCTGATTGCCGTAGTCATGCCGCAAAATGGAAAGCTCGTGGTAGTTTCTGTCAAGCTGTGCAATGTCCTTCTGCTGCTGCACCAGCTGTGCGTGGAGAATATTCTGCGTCTGTTCACGCTGGTTGATGGCGCCGAGCTTTTGCAGGAACACAAAGATAATGATATCCAGAATACTCAGCAGCACCGTGATCGCAATGAACAGGTATTGCGTCAGTACACTGCCGGAAGCAAGCAGCAGAACGCACAGACCGATCAGAAGCGTTGTTGCAAAAGCCGAGAGGATGATGATCCATTCCGCCATTTTGAAATGATATTTCTTTCTTCGGTGTATCGTCAGAACGCCCTGCGTGAGAAAGAAGAAAATCACCTTGGAAATCAGGATGCTCGATGACCTGATAACGGTCTGGGAATCATACGCAAACTCATTGACATTGGTGTCGGTCAGATTGGTGATGACAAACAGCAGGGGGAGATTGGAGAAATAAATCATGATGTAGCTCAGAACGCTCATATAGAGCTTTTCAAGCAGATTTCCCTTTAATGCAAAGAAAGAATAAATACTGCCGCACAAAACAAAGGAGGAAACGAAGAACAGCTCCTTTTTGACCACAAAGGTTCCCAGAAGGTCGCATGCGAGAAGACAACTCGTCAGGCAAAAGATATGAAAGAATTTCTTTTCCGCCTTTTTAGGGTCAAAGTATTCAACCAGCATTCTTGCGATCAGAAAACATTCCGCCAGAATGGCGATCAGTTCAATGGCTGTCCAGATCATAAGTCATTCTCCTCACGAAGCAGTATGCGGTAACGCTCCCTGACAAGTGGTGCCCTTCTGCGGCTCATGGGGAGCTTTTCTCCGTCAAGCGTCAGCAGGGCGTAGTCCGTCTGGAGCTGATAGATGCAACGATAGTTGACCAGATAGGATTTGTGGATGCGGATAAATCCGAACGGTGCCATCATTTCCTCAAGCTGTTCCATCGTATAGGTTCTGAACGCCAGACGAAACGATTCCTTCTGGTAATTGCACATGAACAGATCATGGCGCAGTGCATAAAAATAAGCTGCCGTGAAAATATTGACTGTGATCTTCTTGCCGTTTTCAAGGTCAAGAATCAAGGAATTCCGTTCTGCTTCATACTTTCTGAGAAACGCTCGTATCGCCTCGGGAATTTCAATTTCCGAGTACATTTTTCTGATGTATCGGAAAGGGGAGTAGCGGATGGATTCAAAAACAAAATGCGTGTGTGCGGAAACAAATACAATCCCCGTGTCCTTATTCATCATGCGCAGATCCGCAGCAAGATCAATGCCCGAAAGCTCCGGCATGTCAATATCCAGAAAAACAAGATCGAATTTCTCATTCTGGCAGATTTCATGGAACAGACGGCTGCTCGAAAACGTGCGGATCTCGTGATCGATTCCAAGTGCATGCAGTACGTCAGCCGCAGTTTTCTGATATTGTCTGGTAAGAAATTCCTCATCATCAACGATGGCAAGACGAAACATGGAATCACTCCTTTATTTTTGATAATGACTGATGTTCACCATCAGGCAGCTCGGCAGGTGATGCCTTCTGCAACTCGATGCAGACGATTTCCGGCTGGCAGTTCACACGCAATAAAAGCGAGCTGTTCCCGATTCCACGGCTGATGATCATGGTCGTGTCACCATTTTTGTGCATCCCCTCGATGTACTTCGGAGGGAATCCCTGGTGCGAAATCAGTCCCCCGATGAACGGAAGGCGGATGAGTCCGCCATGTTCATGCCCCGACAGGACAAGATCCACGGGAGATTCGCTGTAAAGATCCAGAAACTGCGGCTCATGCGCAAGCAGAAGTGAGAACTGCGAAGGATCCATCCCATCCGTCAGCATATGGAGCATGCCGCCCTGCAGACTTTCATCCTTCAGACCAATGAGAGAAATATGATCACCCAATCGTTCAAGCTCAATTACTTCATCTTCCAGAATTGCTGCACCTGCATTTTCAAGGCCGTTCATCAGCTCGGCGCAGTCCTCATCACTGAGTTCTGTTTCGTGGTTGCCCGTTACATAATACACGGGGGCGATTTTGCAGGCTTGAGCGACAAAGGAAACGGAACGTGGGATATTCGTAAATTGTTTGTCAACAATATCGCCGGTAATGACGATGATATCGGGATCACAGGAAGAGATTTCATCGATCAGCCTTTTGTTATCCGTTCCGAACGATGCGTAGTGAAGATCCGAGATCTGCACAATACAGAATTTGTCAAACCCTTCCGGTATCTGTTCACTTTTGTATTGATATTCCGTAATATCCAGCGTTTTGTTCTGGGAGTAATACAACATCAGCAGCGCAATTAGACAGACAATTGCTGCGAGAATTCGTTTCGGTGGCGAAACGGGTTTGTCAGAATTTCTTTTCATGAAGTATACGCCTTTCTGCACTACAAAAATATAACCTCCTGCTCGCAGGAGGTTATATCCGGATTCTATGTAGAGCATAAATTGATATCGGATTTCCGAATACATCTATATTTTAGCATATTATCACATTTTTGTCAATTCGGCATACTATATGAAATTTTATAGTATTCTTTGTATACTTCTCCCTCGGAAATGTCGGATTATGTCGAAATAATGAGGTTTTCACTAAACTCTGCATATTCTTTCGCCGCTGTCCAATACTGACGGATACCGGAAGGGAGGGGGAGGAACATGTACAAACGACTGACCTTTGTCAGCGCAATGATGGTCATGGGGTATGCGCTGCTTGCTGCCGTGCTTGCCGTTCACATGAGTAATATGGAATACACGCAGACTGCGGTGCAGCAGAGAAGCTGCACCGTCACAGCCGCTCAGGCACAGGGTTATATCTATGACAGGAATTTCCGACCGCTTGTCAATTGTAAAAACGCATATTATGCCGTGGTTCCGCAGATACCAGAAGCCGTGAATGAAGTGCTTTCTCATACGCTGGACATGAATGCCATGATAGAGGGGATACGCAGTAAAAAACCATTCTCCTGCCGTGTGGATACGGATTCCTTTGCATGTGGGGAGATCATCGTATTTGAAGCGCCCGTGCGCCGTCCCACACAGCCGCTTGCGCAGCATGTAATCGGCTACACCTCGGATGGTGTAGGCGTTGCAGGGCTGGAAGCGGATTTTGACAGCATTTTCCGCAGTGAGGAGGATATTGCAAGCGTGACCTATACTGTGGATGCCCTCGGTAATGTGCTGTATGGCGATGCACCCGTAATATCACCTCTCCGTTACAGCAACGGAAATCTTGTGACGACGCTTGATGCAGATATCCAGCGGATCTGCGAGGAGGCCTGTGCAGAAACGGAAAAGGGCGCAGTTGTCGTAATGAATGTAGAAAACGGCGATATTCTGGCAATGGCAAGCTTTCCGACATATTCTCCCGATCGGCTTTCGGAAGCCTTGAAAAATGAAAATAGTCCCCTCATCAACCGCTGCCTGTACACCTACAGCGTAGGCTCTATTTTCAAGCTTGTCACATCCGCAGCCTCCTATGCGCAGGGGATGACGGGAGCTTTGGTGGAATGCAGCGGAAAAACGACGATTGAAGGTCAGATTTTCCACTGCCATGACCGCAGCGGTCACGGACTTGTGGATATCCATCAGGCGATGATCTGCTCGTGCAACAGCTATTTTGTGGAGCTGAGCCGTTTGCTCAAGCCCGAAACGATGCGGACTGCTGCGCAGGATCTGGGCTTCGGAACGCAGATTGCACTGACAAGGAGCATCGTTTCCGCAGGCGGTACACTGCCATCCTCACAGCAGCTGGAGCTTCCTGCGGAAATGGCAAATTTCTGCTTCGGGCAGGGCTTTCTCACTGCAAGTCCTCTTCAGGTCTGCCAGATGACCTGCGCAATTGCGAATGACGGGGAGATGCCCCTTGCAAGGCTCATTGCAGGTTATTCCATTGACGGAGAAACACTTGAAAATGCAAAGCCTCCCATGTATGCAAAGTCCCTGCCGAGGAATACCGCATATTTTCTGCAGGGGCTGATGATTGCGGCGATCAATGAAAATCCGCAGTCCAATGCGATTCCGGAACATGTTTTTGCAGCCGCGAAGACCTCCACCGCCCAGACAGGACGCTATGACGAAGACGGAAACGAATACTGCCACGCATGGATCACGGGGTATTTTCCGATTGAGAAACCTAAATATGCCGTTACAGTACTTGTCGAGGACGGGGGATACGGTAATGATGCGGCGGCACCAATCTTTCGGGAGATTGCGGATCGGATTGCTGTCGAGTTATCCTAAGACGAAAAAATTTCTCAAAACAATTGACTTTTTGCCGAAAATTTGGTATACTGTATTTGTATCACAACAGGACAAAGTGTGCAAATGCGAACTGCCCTGTCCCGCATGGTGACAGGGCTTTCTTTTTGTGCGTCCTGTGAAAATATTAAGATTTTGGAGTGAATTTTTATGGAATGGCGTGGACTCAATGACCTGCGTGAGCAGTATCTGTCCTTTTTTGAAAGCAAGAATCATACCAGAATGGCAAGTGCCTCCCTCGTACCGCAGGGTGACAAGAGCCTTCTGCTGATCAACTCCGGTATGGCACCGCTGAAGAAGTTTTTCTTGGGTCAGGCTGTACCGCCCAACAAGCGTGTGACGACCTGCCAGAAGTGCATCCGTACTCCCGACATTGACAATGTTGGTAAAACCGCAAGACACGGTACTTATTTTGAAATGCTTGGTAACTTCTCCTTCGGCGATTACTTCAAGCGTGAAGCAATTGCATGGGCTTGGGAATTCTTCACCAAGGTTCTGGAAATGCCCGAGGAGCTGCTCTATGTTTCCGTATTTACGGATGACGACGAGGCATACGATATCTGGACACAGGAGATCGGCGTTGCCCATGAGCATATGGTAAGACTCGGCAGAGAGGATAATTTCTGGGAGCATGGCTCCGGTCCCTGCGGCCCGTGTTCCGAGATCTACTTCGACCGTGGCGTATCCCACGGCTGTGGCTCTCCCGACTGTAAGGTCGGCTGCGAGTGCGACCGTTTCGTAGAAGTATGGAACCTCGTATTCAGCCAGTTCGACAGCGACGGCAAGGGTACCTATACCGAGATGGAACACAAGAACATCGACACCGGTATGGGTCTGGAGCGTCTTGCCTGCGTAATGCAGGGCGTTGACAATCTCTTTGAGGTTGACACCGTGCAGAACATCATGAAGCATATCCAGAAGCTGGCAGGCGTTGCTTACAAGGAAGGCAACGAGGATACGGACGTTTCCCTGCGTGTGATCACCGACCACATCAGAAGCACAACCTTCATGGTAGGCGACGGTGTGCTGCCGTCCAATGAGGGCAGGGGCTATGTACTCCGCCGTTTGCTGAGAAGAGCAGCAAGACACGGCAGAATGATCGGTATCGAGGGTACATTCCTGCATGAGGTATGCGATACTGTTATTAATGAAAACAAGAATGCATATCCTGAACTGGATGAAAAGCGTGCTTATATCAAGAAGATCATCAAGGTAGAGGAAGAAGCATTTGCCAAGACCATCGACAAGGGTATGGAACTGCTCTCTCAGGTGATGGACAAGGCAGATGCCGAGGGCAGCAAGACGCTTGCAGGTGAAGCAATTTTCAAGCTCAGCGATACCTACGGTTTCCCGTTTGATCTGACTGTGGAAATTGCCGCAGAGCGTGGCTTTGCAGTGGATGAAGAGGGCTACCGTGCGCTTGTTAAGCAGCAGCGTGAAACCGCAAAGGCTGACCATCTGGCAAAGGCAAGCTCCTCCTGGGCGGACAACAGCATAAAGATTGAAGCAGCCGCAACAGAATTTGTCGGCTACAAGGAATATACAGCAGATGCAAAGATCCTCGCCGTTGTCAAGGATCAGGCAGTTGTCGATTACGCCGTTGCGGATGATGCCGCAGCAATTGTGCTTGACCGTACCCCGTTCTATGCGGAAAGCGGTGGTCAGGTGAGTGACTTTGGTTCCATCGTAACAAACGAGGGTGAATTCAAGGTAACAGCCGTTACCAAGGATGAGGACGGACACTTCCTGCACTTTGGTACAGTAGAATCCGGCAGCATGCGCACAGGTGATGCCGCAAAGGCAGAGATCTGCGCATCCACAAGAGCCGCTGTGATGAGAAATCACACCGCAGCACACCTTCTGCAGGCAGCACTGCGTCAGGTTCTGGGTGATCATGTGCATCAGGCTGGACAGCTTGTCAATGCAAAGGCGTGCCGTTTTGACTTCTCTCATTTCAGTGCAATGACTGCGGAAGAAATCGAAAAGGTAGAAAATATCGTCAATGGCTGGATTCTGGATGCCATCACTGTAGATGTCAACGAAATGCCCATTGAAGAAGCGAAGAAGCTCGGCGCAATGGCACTGTTCGGCGAAAAGTACGGCGATGTGGTAAGAGTTGTCAAGGCAGGTGAGCATTCCATCGAATTCTGCGGCGGTACCCATGTTTCCAATACCGCAAATATCGGACTGCTCAAAATCGTTTCCGAAAGCTCCGTGGCTTCCGGTGTCCGCCGTATCGAAGCTGTAACAGGCGCAGGCGTTCTTGCACTGCTCGACAGCTATAAGAATACCGTTCTTGAGAGCGCAAAGGCACTCAAGCTCAATAATCCCGCAGAGCTTCCGTCAAAGTGCTGCACACTTTCCGCACAGCTCAAGGATGCAGAAAAGCAGGTAGAGCAGCTGCGCCAGAAGATGGCAGGCAGTGTTGTGGATACACTGTTTGACAATGCAAAGACGGTGGGCGGCATTCAGGTCGTTTCCATCATGCTCAACGGCGCAGGCGCAGATATGCTCCGCAAGCTCGGCGATCAGGTGAAGTCCATGGATAAGTCCGTCGTTGCAGTATTTGCAGGCGTTGACGGCGAAAAGGGTACCTTCTACTGCGTATGCACCAAGGGTGCTGTAGAGCAGGGTGCACATGCCGGAAAGATCGTACAGCGCATCGCCGCAATCACAGGCGGTAAGGGCGGCGGCCGTCCGGATAATGCAATGGCAGGCATCGGCAAGACTTATATGGTCGATGAAGCACTGCTCAGCCTCGAAAGCATTGTCGGCGACATTCTGACACACTAAGGAGGTAGCAACATGGATTGCCTGTTTTGTAAGATCATTGCCGGTGAAATTCCCTCCGGCAAGGTGTATGAAGATGAATTTGTTTATGCATTCAAGGATATCAGCCCCATTGCACCGTTCCATGTGCTGATCGTTCCCAAACTCCATATTGCAAAGGCAAGTGAGATCACAGCGGAAAATTCCGCTGTTGTGGCAAAGATTTTTGAAGCCGCTGCAAAAATTGCCGCACAGGAGGGTATTGAAAGCTATCGCATCATCAACAACTGCGGTGAGGATGCCGGACAGACTGTGATGCACCTGCATTTCCATATGGTTGCAGGCGTGAAGATGGGCTGGGGAGAGCAGTCCCTGGGCTAAAGGAGAAGGTATCATGGCTGAATTCTATACGATGAAAATTGCAGGGCTGGAGCGTTCCCTGCGCATGTGCCCGATCAATGAAAAGCTTGATATTGCAGCATTTATCATGTTCTCCGATGTGGAGATCACTGTGGAAAGTGCAAAGGCGCTGCTCGAAAAGGCTCCTGATTTTGACGTGATTCTGACAGCGGAATGCAAGGGAATTCCGCTTGCCTACGAAATGGCAAGACAGAGTGGCAAGCCCTATGTCGTTGCAAGAAAATCCGTCAAGCTCTACATGCAGGATGTGGTTTCCGTTGCGGTGAAATCCATTACCACTGCACAGGAGCAGACGCTGCATCTTGATGGAATCAAGGCGGGGCTGCTCAGCGGCAAGCGTGTACTGATCGTCGATGATGTCATCAGCACGGGTGAATCCCTCATTGCGCTTGAAAAGCTGACAGCAGCTGCTGGCGGTGAGGTTGCCGGAAGAGCCGCTGTACTTGCAGAGGGCGATGCCGCTGATCGTGACGATCTCATTTTCCTTGAGAAATTGCCGCTTTTCTTCCACTGAGGAAACAAAATCAAATGAAACGGACAGCTTTGTACATAGGATTTCCCTATACAGCAGGTTTGTTGGCAGCGTCCGTTGTACACAGAGATCTGTGGTTTTATCTTGCTGCTGCCGTTCTTCTGACGGCTGCGGTCATCGTGTATTGCCGCAGAGATGTCTGGAAATATGTACTGATCAGCACGCTGTCCATGGTGACGGCGTGCTGTGTCTATTGGGGGTATGATGCGTTTTCCGTGCAGCGGCAGCTTGCGTTTGCAGGCACGGAAAACGTAGAATTTTCGGGAGAAATCACGGATCTTACATTCCATGAAAGCGGCTACGTCACCTGTATTCTCGACGGCAGGCTTGAGGGCGAGGTTCCCGCAAGGATCAGCTATCTGACCAACGATCAAAGCCTTGAGATCGGAGATACCCTTGCCTTGAAAGGAACTCCCGAACGCCCTGTCAGCACCTATGTTTTTGACAGTGAGGACTATTATCGTTCAAAGAATGTGCATCTCTCCATGCCTTTTGATGCAGAGGTTATTCACACACCGAGGCAGCATGCCACATTGCGAAGCATCCTCTTTGCGTGGCGCAGTAAAATGACCGCCCGTATTCGTGCGAGAATGGAGGGCGAAAGCGGCGCATTCCTCACAGGTATGCTGTTTGGTGATAAATCCGCCATGTCCGATGGCACACAGACTGCGCTTTACCGCACCGGAATCGGGCATGTGCTTGCAGTATCCGGTTTGCATATGGATTTTCTGGCGTTGCTTGTCATCCATCTGCTTCGCAAGCTCGGCGCCGGCAGAAAGGAAAGTTTTCTTGCACTTTCGGTACTTTCCTTGCTGTTTGTCCTATGCGTCGGCGAAACCGTATCGGTCAAGCGTGCCTGCATCATGATTCTCATTTCGCAGAGTGCGGGACTATTTTTCCGCAGGGCGGATATGCTCAACACCATCAGCATTGCCATGCTCGTGCTTGCACTCGAAAATCCCTTCGTCATTCACAGCGCCGCCTTCTGGCTCTCCTTCAGCGGAACCTTTGGAATCGCCGTGTTTGCGCCGTATATGACTAAGGACATGAAAACAGAAACTGCGTTTCGGAAGCTTGCCAAGAATCTTAGCGCCATGTTTTGCGTATTTCTTGCGGTACTTCCTGCAAGCGTCCTGTATTTTCGTGAGGTATCACTCATTTCGCCTCTCGCAAACCTGACCATCGTGCCGATCTGCATGCTCCTGTTTCTGCTTGGCGTGCTGATCCTGTTTTTCGGTGCCAAAGGCCCGATCACACAGCTTCTGTATACAGCAGCAGAATTTCTGTCGGAGCTGATACTGAACATTGCCGATTTCACCGCACGTCTGCCCTGGAGCTATACCGCCGCAGACAGCCGCATTCTCTTCATCTGTGTGATGCTCTCACTCGTGATGCTTGCCCTATGTTATGCCTGCTTTCGCAATCGCAGAAGCCTGTGCATCGGGGTTGCAGCGGCACTCACGGTGACCTGTATTGCCACAGGTACCGAACGGATGTACCTTGATAGAAATTTCCACATCGCCGTTCTCGGTGAGGAACGTGACTGCGTGCTGGTGCTTCGCAAGGGAAGTGAGGCTGCCATTGTGGATCTCAGCGGCGACACCGCAGCACCACGCTATGTGCAGGCATATCTGGAATCGTCAGGCGTAAAAACGGTAGATTCCCTCTTTTTGTGCAAAATCAAGCCCAAATCCGTTTCTCGTTACGAGCAGGTGCTGCGGCACAGTCCGCCAAAGCACACGGTTGCCATTGCGGATACACAGGAATCCGGAACACTTTCCCTTCTTGGAAAGGATGCCGTGCATACTCCCATCAGGGAGATCCTCTTTCAAGGTGCTGTGATCCGTATCTCGCAGAATGATGTGCAGGTGGATACGGGCAATCTGAAATTTTCCTGCATGCAGGAAAAAACAGCTGCCGCACAATCCTATGACCTGTTGACTGTTTACGGAACAAGCAAGAATACGCTGCCCGATGCAGGAATTCTGATCGTACTTGATGGGCGTTCGTGTTATACAAGTGATGCCCATACCTATGTTGGAGAAAATAATCTGGAATTGGCAATTGCCGAAAACGGCAGCTGCAGAATAAGGAGGCTATATGCCGATCGTTGATGCAAAGGGGTTGCAGGCGCAGCTCAAAAACGGAAAAATCGAAAATCTCTACTATCTTTATGGCAGCGACCTTTTGCAGGTGGAAAACTGCGTGAAAACGCTGATTACCCGTATTGCAGGCGGTGAAAATGATGCGACAAAGCTTGACGGCGCATCCCTTGATCTGAGCCTGCTTTCCGATGAAGCGGAGCTTTGCCCGATGTTCGCCGATTACAACTGCATCGTCATTCACGACTGCAATGCAGAAACCATGCGTGAGGATGCGAGAAAAACACTGCGGCAGATTCTGGAACAGGTTTCACCGCAGACAGTCCTGATCTTTTATGTGACGGGATTTGATATCTACGGTGGAAAAACGGGCAGAAATAAAAAGCCCACCCCGAAAAACAAGACCATTATTGATTATATCGCAAAGCACGGAACCGTTTGCTGTCTGGAACCGAAAACCCCGTCTGCCATGGCTGAGGATATTGTCGTTTCTGTAAAGAAACGTGGCTGCAGCATCGAACGCAGTGCCGCACAGCGGCTTGCGGAAGAATGCGCCTGCCAGACACTGCGGATTCAGCAGGAAATCGACAAGCTCTGTGCCTATGCCGACGGCGGAGAAATTACGGAAGCGATGGTGCGTGAAATGGTCAGCCCCCAGTTGGAAACGACCGTTTATGCACTCACAAAAGCTGTTGTGACAGGACGGGCAAAGGATGCGATGCATGCAGTGGATGAATTGCTTTCCATGAGAGTGGAAATGCCCTATTTGCTCGCAACGGTGTCGGGCTGCTTTATCGACCTGCAAAGAGCGATCAATGCACGCCAGAGCAGGCATACAGTACAGGATGTTGTGTCGGATTTTTCCTACCGTTTTGAATTTGCCGTGGAAAATGCATTCCGTGACAGCAGCGGAGAATCCGTGGAGCATATCACCCGATGCCTCCGACTGCTCTGCAATGCAGAAAAAACGCTGCATACACAGGCAGTCGATGAACGTGTGCTGTTTGAACGCACCATCGTGGAAATGCTGCGAAAGTAAATGAAACAATAGATTTTGCAAAAACCAATCCATCGTCACAACGGAAGAAGGAGGAAGACATGCTGCAAATCAAGCAGGCGATCATTGTGGAGGGAAAGTATGATAAAATCAAGCTGTCCTCCATTGTGAAGGCGGTGATCATCCCGACACACGGATTCCGCATCTTCAAGGATGCAGAAATGATGGAGCTGATCCGCCATTATGCACATACAACGGGAATCATCATTTTGACGGATTCCGATCGTGCAGGCTTCCGCATCCGAAGCTACCTCAAGGGGGCAATCCCCAACGGAAATATTCGCAATCTCTACATTCCGGATGTGTTCGGCAAGGAAAAACGCAAGGAAAAACCCTCCGCCGAGGGCAAGCTTGGTGTGGAGGGCATGGATGTACGGGTGCTTCGTGAGGCATTTGAAAAGGCTGGCATCCTCTCGGAAGAGCAGCCGTCGGGTGCGCCGATCACCAAAACAGATCTCTATCTTGCGGGGCTAAACGGCACCGAACACAGTGCGCAGCGCCGCCGCATTCTGCAGCAGAAGCTCGGACTTCCTTCCATGCTTTCGTCTGCCGCATTTCTGGAAATTCTCAACTCCATGATGACAAGGGAGGATTTTCTCGCAATGACCGAAAACGCAGAGGAGGAAGCGTAGCATGTATCTTTCCACACTGACTTTTACCTTGCTTGTACTGCCGCTGACGCTGCTCTTGTTCTATCTGATTCCCCAAAAAGCAAAGCGTGTCTATCTTCTGGTGGTCGGGCTTTTGCTCTATGGCTTTGGAAATCCCCTGCGTGTGCTTGTGCCGCTTACCTATGTGTTGTTTGATTACGGCGTGGGACTTCTGCTGAAAAAGGCAGCAAGCCACCGCTTCCTCAGCCGCAGCATCGTCATGCTGACCGCTGCATTCCAAGCGGCGGTGCTGACAGCGGTGCGGCTTGTTTCGGATGGCAATCGGGAATTTCTCTTTCCGCTTGGCATGGCGATTTTTACGCTCAGCGGCATCGGCTATCTGATCGGCGTACACCGCAAAAAGCACGAAGCAGAATCGAATATTCTCAGTCTTGCACTCTATCTGACGTTTTTCCCGATTCTCTATGCAGGGCCGCTGATCTCCTACGGGGAATTTCAGTCGCAGCTTGCCAAGAATCGCCATAATATCGTGAATCTCGGTTCCGGAATCGGACTCTTTATCCGTGGACTTGCCGAAAAGGTCGTGCTTGCGGATACCCTCGGCTATCTGTTTCGTGAACTGCGCCAGACGGCCCCTGCTTCTATCAGCATGCTGACTGCATGGCTGACGGTGACGGTGTTCTCGATGTATCTGTATTTTGAACTGCTCGGCTATGCGGATATGGCAAGGGGACTCGGGCTGTGCTTCGGCATTACCCTGCCCAAGCATTTCGGGCAGCCATTCATGACATCGAGCGTTACCGCCTTTATGGAAAGCTGGAATATTACCCATATCCATTGGTTTCAGGTGAATTTCCGTGATTTCCTGTTCCGAAATATCCGCCACCGCTGGACAAAATATGCAAGCCTTGTCCTGATGTGGATGCTCATCGGCGTGTGGTACGGCACTTCGCTCCAGTTCCTGCTGTGGGGGCTGATCATCGGCATTCTTCTTGCAGCTGAACAATTTGTTCTGGGCAGAGTCATCAAACGCAATTACGCCTTCGGTCTGCTCTATACTGGCATGTCCCTTCAGTTTGCGTGGGTTCTGCTTTTTACGGATTCCATGACGGAGGCTGCACTTTACTGGAAAGCAATGGTGGGCTTCGGTGCAGGACTTGCAGACCGCTTCGGTGTGTATTTCTTCACATCCTACATCGTGTTCCTGCTCATCAGTTTCTATATTGCAACCGATCTGTTCCGCAACATCACAGAACGTGTAGCCGTGACGGCGATCGGCAGAAAAATCGCATCCCTCATGCCGCTGATCGAATGCGTCCTGATGATTTTCTGCTTTGCCTGCATGCTGTATAAGCGCATTCCGGCTGCATTGTGGCTGCAGCTGTAGGGGAGGGAATCGCAATGAAAAACAAATACCATTACCATATGGTCATCATGATCGTGCTTGTCTATGTTGCGGTCATTTTCAATACGGGCTTCCGTGGATTCCCGAAACCAACCCTGAAAACACTGTCAAACGGCGTGTGGGGAACACAGGTGGAGGCGTTTCTGGAGGAAAAGATTGGCTTTCACGACAGTCTTTTCCGTTTAAGATCGCAGATTGATCTGGTTTTCGGAGAAAAAAGTATCCGTGATGTGTATATCACCGATGAAATGCTTCTTGAAAAGCTGGATTCTCAGGATGCTGCCTCCATTCCGCAGTCCGCTGCGCTTCTGAACCGTTTCTATGAGAAATACCATATTCCGACCTATTTTATTCTCGTACCTTCCGCATCGGAAATCTATGAGGATCTCCTGCCCCTCAATGCCGTAAAGGAAAACCAGCGGCAGCTCATCAGCGAAACCTATGCCGCCGTATCCACCGGAATCCGTTATGTGGATGCATGCAATATTCTGTCTTCCCTGAAGGAAGAGTACATCTACTATCGTAACGATACCCACTGGACGAGCTACGGCGCCTATGCCGTCTATCAGTCTGCCATTCATAAAATGGGCTTCACGGCAGTTCCCTATAACCGTTACGTTGTTTCCCATGTTCGCACGGATTTCCGTGGTGACCTCTACGAAAGCACGCTCTACAGCGAAATAAAGCCCGATATTCTTGATCGTTACACCTATGAAAATGGTGCGAAAATTGTCAGCGTTACGGCACATTATGCGGACGGTTCGACGGAAGACCGTGGTACAGCACTCTATGACGAATCCGCATTGGAGTCGGGGGACATGTACCGTTTCTATCTTGGCAAGCCAAGTCCCATGCTGGAGATACGGACGGATCTTGAAAATGACAAGCGGCTGCTCATTTATAAGGATGATTTCGCCGACTGCATGATTCCGTTCCTTATCCAGCATTACAGCGAAATCTGTGTCGTGGATCTGACAGAAAGTCTGGAAGTCACACACCGTCTTGCAGATCCTGCGAAGTTTACACAGATTTTGTTCCTCAGCAGCATGGAAAGCTGGGAAACGCTCTGGCTGCATGCAAAAGAAACCGAATAACAAAAAAGGGGATTCCGATCAATTCGGAATCCCCACTTGTGTTTTTTATTTAAAAATGTCGGAGAAATCATCAATCAGCTTCTTTTCGAGAACAATTGCCTCATCCATGGTCGTGCCTACGGTTGTGTAATAACACTTAATCTTCGGCTCCGTACCGGAAGGACGGATAACAACCTTTGCGTGGTTTTCCAGAGCGAATACCAGTACATCGGACTTGGGAAGTGTGATCTCTGTCTTTTCACCGGTTGCAGCGCAGGTTGTTACGCTTGCCATGTAGTCGGAAACAGACACAACCTTCAGACCGCCGATATCTGTCGGCTGCTCGTCACGAAGCTGCTGCATCAGCGACTTCATCTGCAGCATACCGCTTTCACCCTCAAATGTGAAGCTCTGCAGGCTGTGACGGAATACGCCATACTTCTTGTACAGGTTTTCACGAGCCTGAATCATCGAGATGCCCTTGGTACGGTAGTATGCAGCCATCTCGCAGATCAGCATGGAAGCAACCACAGCGTCCTTGTCACGCACATAGGTGCCTGCAAGATAACCGTAGCTCTCCTCAAAGCCGAATACATAGCGGCTTTCCTCGCCCTTATCCTCAAGGAAACCGATCTGCTCGCCAATGAACTTGAATCCGGTGAGGACTTCGATCATTTCCAGACCGTATTCCTTTGAAATCTCTTTAATCAGGTCAGTTGTTACAATTGTCTTGACAGTGATCGGATTTTCAGGCATTGTGCCGTTCTTTGTACGTTCGCTGCAGATGTATTCGAGCAGCATTGCACCTACTTCATTGCCGCTGAAGAGTGCATAATCATCACCGTCCGGAACTGCAATTCCTACACGGTCAGCATCGGGATCGGTAGCAAGCAGCAGGTCGGGCTTTACCTCATCACAATATTTCAGACCAAGCTCCAGTGCCTCACGAATCTCAGGGTTCGGATACGGACACGTCGGGAAATTACCGTCGGGCATTTCCTGTTCCTTAACGATTGTCACATCCTTAATGCCGATGCGGGAAAGAATCTCACGAACAGGCTTGTTGCCGGTTCCGTTGAGAGGGGTGTATACGATTTTCAGACCACTCTGCGCACAAAGCTCGGTGTTGATGCCCTGTGCAAGAACATTCTGATAGTAGTCCTCAATAACGGATTGTTCAATATAGGAAATCATGCCGTCAGCAACTGCCTTGTCGAAATCACAGTACTTGACATCCTTGAACATATCCAGAGAATTGATTTCATTCAATACAGTTTCTGCAACCTCAAGTGTGATCTGGCAGCCGTCCTCGCCATATGCCTTGTAGCCGTTGTACTTTGCAGGATTGTGGCTTGCGGTTACCATGATACCGGCACTGCATTTCAGGGCCCGAACAGCAAAAGAAAGTGCGGGTGTGGGCATCAGTTCGCAGTAAATATGTACTTTGATGCCGTTTGCAGCCAGAACAGAAGCGGCAGCTCTTGCGAATACATCGGATTTGTTGCGGCTGTCATAGGAAATTGCAACACTCGGCTCTGCGAAAGAATTCTTCACATAATTAGCAAGACCCTGTGTGGCACGGCGAACCGTATAAACATTCATGCGGTTCGTACCTGCACCCAGAACACCACGCAGACCGCCTGTTCCAAATTCGAGATCACGGTAGAATCTGTCACGGATCGCACTCTCATCGCCCTGAATTCTTTTGAGTTCAGCCTGAAGATCTGCATCATCCGTGGCATTTGCTGCCCAGATCGTATATAATTCATTTACTGACATAACATACCCTCCTCAAAATAACTGACGTATCAGCATCAGCCCTTGTCGGAATAAAATCTCCGACAGACTCTAATATTATACCATATTTTTCTGATTTTGAAAAGGGGGTAACAAAGATTTTTTTAAAATTTTTTTTAAATTGGGATTTCTATAAAAAACAAGCCCAATAATAGCTAAAATCATAGCATGGTGCATAGTTATATTTTCTATATAATAATGTATATCTTCACAATACGACAAAATGCACAAAAATACAATGAAAAATTCTCACATCCTTCTACACGCGAACCCATTGACAAAGGACAAGAACTGTGCTATAATAATAAAGCTGTCGAACGGAAACGAACGGAAGTTACGGAAGAGAAGTGAGATAGCAAAAACAAAAGGATACAGCATCTCAAAAAAACTTTTGAAAAAACCTTAAAAAAGGGCTTGACAAAGAGGACGAGATGTGGTATAATAAAGAAGTTGCGGCACTGAAGAGTGCGGCAATGGAAGAAAGCGTAAAGCTTGCATCTTGAAAACTGAACAATGCTAAAAGAAAAAACTGGAACCCTAAGATTCCTGTTCTGTACGAGAGTATGGAATAAGAAGATAAGAGAAGTCAGCAAAAAGACTATAACAGAGCAACAGTAATTGCGAGTGATTCGTAAAGAGCTGATATGAACGAGGGAGACCTCGTTAATATACAAACTTATGAAGAGTTTGATCCTGGC
>JAFXCV010000026.1 GCA_017521325.1 Oscillospiraceae bacterium
GTCTTGGATCAGCTGGATCAGGAAAAACGAGGCATTCCCAAGCACGTTCCATCTGCGGAAGAACTTGCGTTAGATGAAGAATGTCGGATAGAAAAGCTGGAGCGCAATCGCAGATTTGCTGCACAGCTGCAAAGCCGGTATCGCATCCGTGCATCGGCAGATGATGAGTTCACAGGTTCGTACTGTGATGATGATGGCAAAGAAATGCCGCTCAACAATGTGCTGAGCGGCGAGGTCATTGATTTGCGTTATGGTGAGGGCATTCTGGATTTTGTGTATGCGGATTTTGAAACGCCGTTTCAGAAAGCCATCCAAATGCCGTTGTTGTTTGAATCTCTGGCAGCAGCCTATCAGAAGCAACATCCCGAAGTGGCAGAGCGAGAAAAAACACCATCCAAAGTCTATCTGGAAGAACAGCTGATGGCGGAGGATTATCTTGACTACACAATGACCATGACGCATGTGCGGAAAATCTGCTATGCGTCACTGTATACGGCGATCTGTCCGCCCACATTCAAGCAGTGCAATGTGGTGGCACGACCGCTGCGGCAGTATTACAAGTATCTCATGTCTCTGCAGCAGGAGTATCGGGAGTTGTTGGAGTTCTGTTTCGATGATGATTTCTATCCCGAGGTGCTGGGACATATGATGCCGTCGGAACGATTCTGTTTGTACAAGAGCCTGCACGATCATCCGCAGGTTTTGCGTCGGCATGAAACTTTCCGTATGCGCATGGCTGCGATGAGCGGAAGCAAGATGCCCTATGGTATGGATGGGGACGGACTCAAGAAACGATTTGGTATGCAGATTGTGCCGGGCGATCAGCACAAGGAATTTGCGGAGCGTTACAACATCGATGTGAACAAGCTGATCACCAGAATGCAGCTGCCTACGTTCATCAATGTGGGGTATGTGTTCTGCACCACACAGGAGATTCTGGAACTGGAGTTCACCAAGATGCTGGAAATTGATATGCGTTTCCGCAAGTGTCAGCGGTGCGGAAAGTATTTCATCATGAAGGGCAACTATGATACGAAGTTCTGCGACCGTGTGGCAGAGGGCGAAAGCAGAAGCTGTCAGGAACTGGCGGCACAGGAGCACTACAAACAGAAGGTCGCAGACAATGCTGCACTGCCCATTTACAGCAAGTACTACAAGCGATACGCTGCAAGAGTAAAAGTCCGCCAGATCAAGGAGGCGGACTTTAAGAGGTGGAAGTTTCAGGCTTTGGTGAAACGGGATGAGTGTACCAACGGGATCATTACTGTGGAGGAGTTTGTGAAATGGTTGGAGGGGTGTTTTCCGAATAGGGGGAGGAAATGAATACCGGACTGATTTTCAGGGATTCGGAGAATGTGTCTCCTTGAAAATGGCACGCAGATGTGGTATAATGAACTTGATAAGAATTAAGAAATCGGAGGAGCGTATATGGCTGCGGTGAAAGTAAAGATTCTGAAAATCGTTGATATGAGCTATCCGATTTTTGTTGAATTTGAGTTAGTTGACGCAAAAGGTGCAAGCCATTACTTCATTGATAAAGTTCCGGTAGTAAGCGGTGATGATGAGCTTGTTCCGCCCTGTGTCGGATATATGCGCTGTAATATCATCAATGAAACTGAAAATACTTTCATCATTGATACCGCCTTGCCCGATGATATTGCATCTAAGGATGGCAAGTATGTATTCGAGGTCAATAAAGATCGGATAATATGATCAATCCAATTTTGCAAGGAGGTAAATTTATGAATCACATTTATTCCAGAGTCAGCATCCGAAAATACCAGGACAGACCTGTCGAAAAAGAAAAGACGCTTGCAATCCTCAAAGCTGCCATGCAGGCACCCTCTGCTGCAAACCAGCAGCCGTGGGAATTCTATGTTGTGACCAACAAGGAAAAGCTCGCTGCGCTTTCCACCGTTCATCCGTATGCCGGCATGACGAAAAACGCACCGGCTGCAATCGTGGCCGTCTACAGAAAAGACTGTATGCTCCCTGCATATGCACAGATCGACCTTTCGATCGCGATGGAAAATCTCTGGCTTGAAACGGACGCACAGGGGCTTGGCGGCGTGTGGCTTGGCATTGCACCGCAGGAAGAACGGATGCAGGCGGTGGAAGAAATCCTTGATATTCCGGAGACGCTGAGAGCCTTTGCCATCTTCCCTTACGGCTATCCTGCCGAAGAAAGAAAGCAGCAGGATCGATTTGATGAGAGCCGTATTCATTTTGTAGAATAAATCGGAGGGTATTATGAAAAAAATCATTGCAATCAACGCAAGTCCCCGTACATCGTGGAATACCGGCACACTGATTCGTGAAGCAGCCAAAGGTGCTGAATCTGAAGGTGCAGAGGTGAAGGTGTACGACCTTTATCAATCCGAAAAGTTCACAGGCTGCATTTCCTGTTTTGGCTGCAAGCTGCCGGAGCATCAGGGCGTGTGCGTCTGCAAGGACGGTCTTACACCGATACTTGATGACATCCGCAGCGCAGATGGTCTGATCATCGGCACCCCGAATTACCTTGGCGATGTCAGTGCAGGTTTTCGTGCATTGTATGAGCGTCTGATTTTTCAGTCCCTGACATACAAAACAGAACCGAGGAGCTACAACGAACGCAGAGTTCCTGTTCTGTTCATCATGACAAGCAACGCTGCCGAAGATTTTTATGCACAGATCGGCTACGGTGCATTGACGGTTATTTAATACACTTAACTAAATACCAAGGAGGTTAAAATCTAAATGGCGGTTAAAAAAAGCACAAGATTAAGAGTTATTCCTCTGGGAGGTCTCGGCGAGATCGGA
>JAFXCV010000027.1 GCA_017521325.1 Oscillospiraceae bacterium
ATGCAGATTTCCTTTGTACGGGAGAGTACGGAACCCATCAGGCCGATGCAGCATTCGTTTGCAGCAGAGGGCTTTACCGTAACGGATATGCAGGAAAAAGATTCTGATGAGGTATATCATTCTATTTTGTATCGGGTCGAACGTGAGGACGGGCAGGAGTATCAAGTTAGGATGTTCAGCAGTCTGCGGGTTGTGTACGTTCTCGAACCCGTTGGAGATATGCTGACAAAGTCCTATGAGATTGATGGCAAACCGTCTTATCTTGTGTATCATGCAGATGATCCCGATGCCGATTGTGTGCTTATGTGGTTTGACGGCTGCCATATCTGCTATGTCAATTCGCCGCTGAAGAATCTTGACGACATGGAGCGTCTGGTGAAGAGCCAGGTTGCATACGAAGGAGAATGAGTATGAAAATCAAAAAACTAACAGCAGCTATTACGGCTTTGCTGATCGCTTTGACCGGCGGCATGACCGCCGTTGCCGACAGTAATTCTGTGACATTCACAGACAGACAGGACAACTGGAATTATCCGAACGCACATGAGGAGTTCGGTTTCCGGAATTTTCTGCTTGATGAGGACAGGCAGCTTCTGCTGGACAGCCTGCAGAATACGGAAAAATTCTCACTAAGCAAGATCTGGCAGATGGAGGCCCCCGGTATCTGTTACGGCATGCAGGAGCAGGCGGGGAGCTTTCGTTTGAGGAGTATGTGAAGAAATAAGGCAGGAGGAAGCATGATGAAAAATAAATTGTTCGCCCTTTTCTTGAGTTTCATTCTGCTGGTCACGGGAATCGTTCCCCATAGCCAAGTGATTGCAAAAGCCTTGGATGGTTCCGAGATATTTTTCACATACATCAACCACGGCGATCATATTGAAATCACCGGTGCTACTACGCCGTATATCCGTAACCACAACGGACATTTTTCCTATGGTATGACGATTCCTGAAGAAATTGACGGACTTCCCGTTACGGAAATCGCAGAGGGCGGATTGTCGGGAATCAGAATGCACCAGATGATCTGGCCGGAATGGATCACAAGCATTCCTGCAAACTGCTTTCAGAATTGCCGCAGTCTGCAAACGATCATTCTGCCCGAAACGCTTGAACGGATAGATGCCAAAGCCTTTGATGGATGTGATGCACTGCGTGACGTTCTGTACAAGGGAGACGATGCCGATTGGGATGCAATTGCAGTCGGTGCAGGAAATTCATATTTGCACAATGCCCATATCCTTACAAATTTCAATCGTTCCAATGGACGGGAAATGAATTTTGTGTTCGGGGAAGACGATTGGAGTTTCAAGAATAGTGATTTGAAAGAATATCTCCTTCGTGAAGAATCGTTGGAGCATTATCTTGAAGGCTGCCATCCGGATACCATCGACAGGAGCAAAAAGTTGGCATTTCCTTTGGAGTACATGGGTGCCTGCGGCGGATTTGCACTTGCTTCCTACATGGTATGCTGCGGCATTCTGGAGCCGTCCGATATTTACGAGGGTGCGGAAACACTGCATGATATACCGCTTTGTCAGGAATCTATTGAGGCGATCTGCTACTACTTTCAGCGATGCAGCCGTGGCGAGCTGATTGAGGCACTCAATCCTGAGATGGAGATTGCCTATATTGAAAGCGGTGCGCTGCTCTCCGATTTAGAGCAAGGCAAGCCTGTCTGGTTTTCCTATTTTATACCGGAACTGGGCGGACACGCAGTCATTGCCTATGGTGTTGAAGAGGGGGAATGGCAGTACAACGATACAAGCTATACCAACAGAATTCTCGTTTACGACAATAACAAGGAAGGCTTTCAGGATGAGACTTGTATCTACTACAATGAAGCGTTCGAGGAGATGTACATTCCCTGCTGGGAATCTGTTGTGAAATTCTCCGGATTTATCCATGAGCCCGATCGTATTCCTTACGGCATCCGCAACTTTACTGCATACAGCTCCACCTACGAAACAGGGG
Source organism: Oscillospiraceae bacterium (assembly GCA_017521325.1). Lineage (GTDB taxonomy): Bacteria > Bacillota > Clostridia > Oscillospirales > Ruminococcaceae > UBA3855. The sequence continues at coordinate 1,972 of JAFXCV010000027.1, forward strand.
ATCTTGACAAGGATGGATCTGTAAATGCAGCGGATGCAGCACAGCTTCTCGCAGCCGCCGCCGCCGAAGGCACAGGAAGTGACAGCGGATTTGTCAATGGTCAGCGTTATGCAGCGGATGTGAATGGTGATGGGGAGCTGAATGCTCTGGATGCTGCCCTGATGCTTCAGTATGCGGCATATACGGGTGCAGGAGGGGAGCTTTCGTTTGAGGAATATCTTGCACAGATCAATGGAGAAATATAATTTCAATACAACGGATAAAACAAGGTCGGGGCAATCGCCCCGACCTTGTTATACTACAATGCCATTCAATGATTTTGCGGAAATAAATGATGTTTCATCATCTATGACAGCGATTCTGATTTGATTTTTCATGCTGCCACCACTTTTATTCCGCAAGCAGCAACAGCCGCTTCATTGCCGCAAGATCGAATCCATCCAGTTTAAGATCCATGCAGACATCCCCTGCCTTTGGGACGGTCAGGTGATTACCGCTGAGAATAAATTTCTGCATCATTACCACATCGGAAATCGAGAACAGTCCGTCCCCATTCACATCACCCGTATCGGGGGATTTTTCAGATTCCCATGTCAGGATCGGGTAATGCTTAGGGGAATAATAGAACGAATCCCAGAGCAGTCCGGCGAAAAGCTCGGTTTTCATTTCTGCATCACTCTGTGCAAAATCATCAGTCTCTCCCATGCCGAAGCAGCGGTCGGAGGTAGTATCCAGGTAATAGCAGTTTGTGATGAGTGCAGCATTTTTCGGGTAGCTTATGTCCCCACCTCCCAGAATGCCGCCGGAAAAAGCGTTTTCAATTGGGCCATCGCTGCTGACAGTGCCTGTGCTGTAGCAGTTGCGGATGCTGCCCTGTTGTTCACTGTTCTTTGCCAGACTTACGCCGGCAATGCCGCCGCTGAACGCAAAGCAGTTGGGCGTATCAGTGATAGAAGAAATATCCTCGGAAAGCGTAGAGGCGGAAATATTGCCTGTGTTGTAGGAGTTTTCAATGTTCACATGCTGCCACATCTCACCGCAGATACCACCGCTCAATGCATTATAAAATCCATTTGCAGAAATAGCACCTGTATTGCGGCAGTCGTTGATGTTAGCATCAAATGCAAAGCCGCAGATGCCGCCGGCATAGCTATAGATTCGGACAAGCTCAGCTTCTTCTGTTGCATAAGAGGCAGAAATTGTTCCTGTGTTGGAACAGCCGGTGATTGTGGAATTCGCATTGCTTCTTCCGCAGATACCGCCTGCATACGCCGAATTGCTGATGGAGCTGTTGCTTGCTGCAAGGGTAGTGACAGTGCCGCTGAAATGACAGTCTTTGATGCATCCACCCTCGTTTTGTGCACAGATGCCGCCTGCTTGGGGGACGGATTTTTCCTTGAAATCATCCTTTTCCGGCAGAACAGCTTCATTTTCAAGATGTATATAAGAAGAGCGGCAGTCGATTCCCGAAATTTCAGCGTTTCCGGAGATCATACCGAATACGCCGCCGAAGAAGTAAGGAACATCGCCGGAGTTTCTCTGCACGGTTTTCTGGTATAATCCACAGACGGTGTTGCCCTGTCCATAGAATACACCGTTAAATGCAGTTTCTTCAGCAGATCCGATGCATTCCCAGTTGTTGGCAGGCGGCTCTGTGTCCCATTTTTCGTAGTTTCCAATGTCATTGAGGAGCAGATCACGTTCCGGATAAAAGCTTTTTCCTGTCATCGGATCGCCTGCGTTGACAAGCTCCGCAAGACCGGCAAGTGCCTCGGCACTGTCAATGGAAAAGCTGTCCGCTTTGCTGTCATACCAGCTTGTGTCGGCAGTGCCGTCCCAGCTGTCAGCCTTTTTAGGAACGCTCACAGCAGATGTCGGCAGGGGAATCGCCGTCAGTGTAAGTAATCCCGCTGATAGAGAAGTAATAATGGTTCTGATATATTTTTTCATGGTACCACCCTTTTTGTTAGCAAGTTTTTATTTATTATAGCATATTTACAGAGAATTTGCAATTGGAATGCACCTATTTTACAACAGCTCCCCATACTTTTCAAAACGTCATTTGTATGCAATGACATATTGAGAAATGTGTATGTACGAAAACAAAGAAGGTGGAAGAAATTGAAAAAAAGAAGATTATTATAATTGCGTAAAAAATGCCTCCCGTTAGGGAGGCGGCAATAAAAGGAGAGGACTGACACACTATCATGCATCAGTCCTTGTTTGTGACAAACACGATCTCTGTATCTGCCTGCATCTCCCGAAGCTTTTTGGCAATATCAATTCCTGTGATCTTTGGCATATCAATATCCAGAAACACAAGGTCAAATCTGACATCGCTGCGGGAATCCAGCAGTGCAGTGCCGTCCGTAAAAATCCGTATTTCAAAATCCATTCCGATATTTCGCAGAAATTCATCCACCTTTTCATGGATTTTTTCTGCAAATACATCTTCGTCATCAACGATTGCGATCATAATCCGATGTTCCAATCCATCACCTGCTATCATTCAGAATTGCAATCATTATACCACAGATCCCATCGTTATGCAAGAGATTCTGTTAAAAAGATACTGCCGCATATTTCGTATCTTTATCCATTCATCATAAAAGCCTGTGGAAAACCACAGGCTTTGGAGCGTGTCAAAAAAGTCTTTTTTGGGGGTTGGCATCCCGAAGCCTGCCCCCACCCCAACCCCTCCCCCAAAGGGGGAGGGGCTATATTGCGAGGGTACTGCCGCTGAACAGCCCGTCCCCTCTGTCTCACTTTGTTCGACATCTCCCCACCCCGTGGGGAGTCACCCTCTAACCCGCCAAAAGACTTCGCCCTTTGAACCTAACAAGTTTTTTCGACAGACCGAAAAGCCTGTGGAAAACCACAGGCTTTGTTTCGTTATAGACTCTGGATAAATTTCAGGAAACCGCTCGTTCCCTCATCATTTCTCTTAAACACACCAGCATCCTCAAGCACTTTGAGGAACACCTTACCGATCTCCTGTTCCAGAATCGCCCTTGCATTGTCCTTACTGAAATCAGGGTAACGCTTCAGAATCTCCTCTGCCCATTCTGCATGATGTGTGAGTTCCGGACAAGCGTAGAGATTTTCGCCACTGAGCATCGCATCCTCCAGCAGTGCGATTTCCTTTGCAAGCCGCGCAGGAAGCACTGCAAGTCCCATCACCTCGATCAGACCGATGTTCTCTTTCTTGATATGATGCAGCGAGGGATTCGGATGGAACACACCCAGCGGACGATCATCCGTTGTAATGTTGTTTCTCAAAACGAGGTCACATTCGTAGAAGTCTTCGTTCTTTCTTGCGATGGGCGTGATGGTGTTGTGAGGTTCGCCGTCTGTTTCCGCAAAAATCCCCACGCTCTCGTCACTGTATGCTCTCCATGTTTCCAGAATATGATTGCAGCACTTGGCAAGCGCTTCTCTGTTCTCGGAAGACACACGAATTACCGACATCGGCCATTTCACGATACCAGCTTTCACATCGGGATACTGCTTGATACTGAACTCATGTTCAATCGGAGCTTTTGCCATAGCGAAGGTGTAATTGCCGCCCTGGAAGTGTTCATGACTCAGGATGGAACCGCCGACGATCGGCAGATCCGCATTGGAACCGATGATGTAATGCGGCAGATAGTCCACAATATCAAAAAGCTTTCCGAACACCGAAGCGTCAATTTTCATCGGAACATGAGCTTCGTTGAATGCAATGCAGTGCTCGTTGTAGTAGCCGTAGGGAGAATACTGCAGCTGCCATTTCTCGCCATTCACAGTCATCGGAATCGGGCGGAGATTCTGTCTCGCCGGATGAGTGGCATGTCCTGCAAAGCCTGCATTTTCAGGGCAGAGCTGGCACTTCGGGTATGCAGCTGCTTTCTGTGTTTTCGCTGCCGCAATGTCACGAGGGTCTTTCTCGGGCTTGGAGCAGTTGATCGTGATATCAAGAGTGCCGTATTCGCAGGGGTATTCCCACTTCAGATCCTTTGCAATTCTGCCTGCACGAACATAGTTGAGCTTCTTGCTGAAATCAAAGTACCAGTCGGTTGCTTCTTTGGGATCGGCTGCATATCTTCTCTTAAATTCAGCGATTACTTCTCTGGGCATGGGCGTCAGGATGCCCATGAGTTTTGTGTCAAAGAGATCACGGGAATTGGCGGTATCCTGAATGATGCTATTTTCGCAGGCATATTCGATCAACGGCAAAAGCAGTTCGTCAATGGATTCGCCGGTATTTTCAGCATCGTTTTCCGTCCAGTCTGTAAGCTTTAATGCCCTCATCAGCTGATTGCGGACAACATAAATATCGTCAATTGTGATAAGTTCATTTTTAATTGCGTAATCAATGAGTTTCTGTACTGCTTTACAGATCATAATATCACCTCATTCGTCATATCCGTTTGGATGCTGTTTATGCCAATTCCATGCACTTTCAATAATTTCCTCCAGACTATCATGCACGGGATTCCAGCCAAGAATCTTTCTTGCTTTTTCGCTGGATGCCACAAGTCTTGCAGGATCGCCTGCACGTCTGGGCGTTTCGGTCGCAGGAATCGGGTGTCCTGCGACCTTTCTTGCGGTTTCAATCACCTCACGAACGGAATAACCCACGCCGTTGCCAAGATTGAAGATGTCACTCTCGCCGCCGTTCACCAGATACTGCACCGCAAGGATGTGTGCCTGTGCAAGGTCTGTCACATGGATATAGTCACGGATGCACGTTCCGTCGGGTGTATCATAATCCGTGCCATAGATGCAAATGGTTTCACGCTTGCCGTTCGGTACTTGCAGAATCAGCGGAATCAGGTGGCTTTCGGGGTTATGTGCCTCGCCAATTGTGCCGCTTGCATCCGCACCGCAGGCGTTGAAGTAACGCAGGGACACAAACCGCAGACCATGTGCATTTGCCGTCCACTTGAACATCTTCTCCATTGCAAGCTTTGTTTCGCCGTAAGGATTTGTGGGACAGGTGCGGTCGCTTTCCAGAATCGGAATGTTTTCGGGTTCGCCGTAGGTTGCGGCTGTCGATGAAAATACAATTTTGTCAACGTTATTTTTCACCATGGCATCGAGCAGAATCTTCGTGCCGCAGAGGTTGTTGTCGTAGTATTTCAGCGGATTTGTCACGCTTTCGCCCACAAGAGAATACGCCGCAAAGTGAATGACTGCGTCAACATTTTCCTTTTGAAAGAGATTGTCAAGGAAATCGAAATCATGGAGATCCCCCTCGTAGAATTTCGCACCTTCGGGGATTGCCTTGCGGTAGCCTGTTACCAGATTATCCGCAACGATGACTTCGTTTCCTGCCTTGACAAGTTCGAGTGCAGTGTGGGAACCAATATAGCCCGCACCGCCGAGTACCAGAATACGCATATTACATTTCCTCCTTTGTGATCTCTACGCCTCCTACAGGACGGATTCTCATCATCTGGCAAGCATGTTCGCCGAAGATACGGTTCATTTCCGTTGTATAAGCATCTGCAAGCTCCAGCGGCACAAACGCCTGAATTGTCCCTGCAAAGCCGCCGCCATGTACTCTGACTGCACCTGTACCATTCAGAACTCTCTTGCTCATCGTAATGGCAAGGGGGATTTCCTGCTGTGTGGGCTGTGAATTGCTGTAGAGATTCTGCAAAAGCTGTGCGGAGGATTCGCCCGATTCGTTCACGAGCCGGAGAAATTCGTCCAGATTTCCGGATTTCAGTGCATCGGCTTCCTGCATCGCACGGCGGTTGTCAGAGAAGAAATGTGCTGCCCTTAAAATCGCACGATCGGAACATACTTCACGCAGTTTCGGGATCGCATCATAGAATGCAATCTCACTCACCTCACGCAGATAGTGCTTTCCGAAATAGGCGGCAACCGCTTCCATCTCACTGCGGATGGCAACGTAATCATCCGTCAGATTCGCATGACTGCCCTTGGTGTCCGTGATGCACAGACAATAGCCGTGTGCTTCGAAATCGAAGTCAAAAGGCTCAATTTCGGGATTCTCCGTATCATAAAAATCAATGGAAACGAGTCCCCCGACAGAGGAAACCATCTGATCCATCAGACCGCTTTTCTTGCCGAAATACACATTCTCTGAAAACTGTCCGATCTTGGCGATCTCGACTGCACCTGCCTTGCTGTCATTGTAAAAGCTGTCAATGATCGTGCCGATAAGCGTTTCAAATGCCGCAGAGGAGGAAATGCCGCTGCCGCTGAGAACGTCCGAGGTACAGTACATATCAAAGCCGCCGATTTCTGCCCCCATACCGCTGAACTTAGCCGCAATGCCACGGATGATGGCGGCAGTTCCTCTTTCGGTGGGCTGCACGGACAGATCGTCCAGATTGACGGTGAAAGCATCGTAGCCCTCGGATTTCACACGAATCACGCCGTCCCGATGGAAGGCGACAACTGCAATTGCATCCAGATTCACTGCCGCCGCCAGCACACAGCCGTGCTGGTGGTCGGTGTGGTTGCCGCCGATCTCAGTTCTGCCGGGGGCAGAGTAGATGCGGATGGTTTTCCGTTTCGGGTACAGCTGCGTGAATTTCTGCACAGCGTCCAGATAACGCCGTTTCTGGTGCTGGAGTACCTCCTCGGAAGTACCGTACAGCTTCTGGAATGTCTTTGTG
>JAFXCV010000028.1 GCA_017521325.1 Oscillospiraceae bacterium
GAGGGGCTATATTGCGAGGGTACTGCGTACCCTCAAACCCGCCAAAAGGCTATCGCCTTTTGAATCCATGAGGTTTTTTGACAGACACAAAAGGACGATGCTTTATGCATCGTCCTTTTGTGTTTAATAAAACGTCGCAACCTCCTGCGCCGGTGCGTTGGTCAGAACGACCTCCTGCACCTGCAGGACGGGGCCTTTGCCACGGTACATCTTGTGGCGCTGTACGGAAATTTTCGCTGTCACATGGATCCACTGGCGAGTTTCGAGCATCGCCGCCTTGCTCCATTCCGCAACGATCCAGCAGTACTGGATATCATCCACACAGCAGGTCATCACATGCCTGCCGGCGGCGAAGGTATTCTTCGGGAATGTGCCGTCTGCTGCGGCAACCGCACGGAAATGCACGGTCTTGCCGTGGTATTTCTCCGGTTCCTCCATCATGTCACGGTACCACAGCGCATAATCCTCATCCTTGATGATAATTTCATCCTGTGTAATATCGAACGGCAGGGGATCCTCAATATCATCATATGCCACTTCACCGCTTGTGGTTTCGTAGGCGATCTGTGTGCGGCGGCTGACGCCACGGACGATCTTGTGGAATTCCACTTCATCCATCACGCCTGCTTCAAAGCGGTTGAATACCACCAGCTCCGAAACATTGATCTTGTCCACCACAAGGCTGCGCATGTTTGCGTTGTAATTGAGAAATGTATTGGAATCGAAAAAGCACATGGTCTGGTAGACTGCCCAGTCCACGGGCATATTTTCAAACAGCTCCTGTATCGTCCACATGCCGTTATATTCAATGACAATGCGGGATGCGCCGCATTCATCGAGAATGCGTTTCAGATTCTGCGGATTGAAATCCGCCTTTTCTTCGATTACATAGGGGTACACGTTCTTGCTCGGATACTTTGTCGGATCGTATTCCTCCTCGCCCTCCTCGCAAAGCAGGAGCAGCGTCTTTTCTCCGTTGTTGAAACGCTCATCCTCCAGTGTTTCCTGAATGAACTTGGTCTTGCCTGCTTCCAGAAATCCCAGAAACAGGTATACCGGAACATCCTCCATCTGATTCATCTGCATTGCAAAGCCCCCTCTCTTATTCTGCATGGAACAGCTTTGCAATGGCATCCTCATGAATGCCTGCACCGATCACGCACAGACGTCCCGTTGTCGCTGCACAGCCAAAACGTACATCCGGTGTTCCCGGAACATAGTCGAAGTGAATCCATTTGCCGTCCTCGCCTGCAACGATTCCCTTCGCACGCAGCACCATACCGTAGGTGTCTGCATCGGACAGTGCTTCCAGTGCAGCGGTAATTTCTGCGGAAGTGTAGGTCTGTGCGGTTTCCTTGCCCCAGCTTGCAAAGATATCATCTGCATGATGGTGATGATCGTGGTCATGACATCCGCAGGTGCAGTGTTCATCATGCTCATGATGGTGATGCTCATGCTCGTGGCAGCAGCATTCCTCGTCATGATCGTGGTGATGGTGATGCTCATGCTCGTGGCAGCAGCATTCCTCGTCATGGTCATGATGGTGATGCTCATGCTCGTGGCAGCAGCATTCCTCATCATGGTCGTGGTGATGATGCTCATGATGACCGCAGCAGCATTCCTCGTCGTGGTCGTGATGATGATGCTCATGATGACCGCAGCAGCATTCCTCGTCATGATCGTGATGGTGATGGTGGTGCTTGTGTTCCTCCATCAGTTCCTCCAGTTCATTTTTGAGGGTATTCTTCTGCGTCATTGCCTCCATCAGCTGTGCGCCCGTGAGCTGATCCCAGTCGGTGGTAACGATGGGGGCATCGGGATTGCATTTACGCAGGCGAGCGATACAGTCATCGAGCTTTTCCTGCGAAAGACCCTGTGTGTGGCTGAGGATCAGGCAGCTTGCGTGGGTGATCTGGTTGTCGAAAAATTCGCCGAAATTCTTCTGGTACATCTTGCATTTCTTAGCGTCAACAACGGTGGTAAAGCCATCGAGCACCACGTCATGCGCATGGATATCCTCCACAGCCTTGATGACATCGCTGAGCTTGCCAACGCCGGAGGGTTCGATGAGGATGCGGTCGGGCTGGTAGTCCGCCAGCACCTTTTCGAGTGCCTTGCCGAAGTCGCCCACCAGACTGCAGCAGATGCAGCCGGAATTCATCTCGGTGATCTCCACGCCTGCATCCTGCAGGAAACCGCCGTCGATACCGATCTGACCGAATTCATTTTCAATGAGAACGAGCTTTTCACCGACATAGCCTTCAGCGATCAGCTTTTTGATGAGTGTGGTTTTTCCGGCACCGAGAAAGCCGGAGAAAATGGTGATTTTTGTCATAAATCTACACTTCCTTTGTATAATTCAATGCGCCAAGCGCTCTACCTTTTAGTATAGCACGTTTTGCGGAAAGTTGCAAGGGATTTTTGGAAGATTGGGGAAAAGAATGGGTAGTGCAAAGGCATGCCCCACCCCAACCCCTTCCCGATGGAGAGGGACAGAAGCTCGGGGATTCCACCCCCGAAGCGATACAGGTATCGCATATCACAGCACGTTTTTGAAAAAGTTGCAAGGGATTTTGCAAGAAAACGAAATAGCAACCTCTGCGCTGCATAAGCGACTGCCCACGCTCATTCCTCACTGGGCATCTGCTTATTGTCAGCGGCGACTCGCCGCTATTTTTTTGTGTTGTCTGTTCCCAGTGGAAAGAAATCAACAAAGAGATCAAGACGCGTTCCTGTTTTATCGTTAACATAACAGTCAACGATCAGCTTATACTCGCCTGCCGATAATTCGGGATCATAGTCATATGTATCCACCAAGACATAAGCAGGGATGTGATCACATCGGTATTCTCTGATTGTTTTGCCGTTTCCGGTCAGGTAAACCTTTATCAAATAAGTAGCGTCCGACGGGTAATCCTTCACTGATTCTATACTGAGCAGCGCATGCGGCAGCTCTGACGGTGACAGATCCTTTGCCAGCAAGGCGGAAACACGGATGCCGTCATGCTCTTCTTCCTGCTTTGTATAGCCCTCATTTTCCAGCGTGGGGAAGTAATCGGAAACCCTATTGTAATCCGCTTCGCAATAGAAGCTCATGGTGGCATCGACAGGTTTCTGTATCGGTTCTTTTCTGACGCCGGACATACCCGCTTGTATAAACACAATGATCACAATCAAAGGCATAATGACGACATAATAAATAGCAAGAAAGACCGGAATCATTTTTATCGGAGTAGGCAGGGGCTTTTTGGACGTGTCCCCATTGGCAAGGCGTTTGTTCATCACACACTTGTAAATCGGATAATAAATCAGCATACCGATTGCGATGACTAACGCAAGTTGCACAATCGTACTCACAATCATCCCCATAATCCCACTCATTTCATGCAAAAAATTCAACATATGACATCCTCCCTATTGAATATATGTGGTGGTCGGATTTTCGTGCAGCTGTTGCTGACCACCTCGTTGATTATACCACAATTTACCGTGTTTTGCAAGGGGAACAGTAACAAACAACGCCCTGCAATCGCAGGGCGCAGTCATTTATTCTAATTCACAAGTGGAGAGCGTGAATGTTTCGGAAAAGCTGCCGAGTTTTTCTTCTTCCTTTTCGTCAAGAACGTTGCAGGTGATCTCGAGTTCGTAGGTGCAGTCCATATCCTCAATATCGGGCATGCCGCTGATGATGCAATTGGGAAATTCCTCCTTTGTCGGATACCATGAAACGCCTCCTGTTGCCTCACCGTTTTCATAGAATGTACCTTCGATCACATAAACTGCATTCTCGGGAAAATTCTCTGAAAGCTCCGTGTACAGCAGATAATGCGGCTGCCAGGAATTTCCCATCTCCTGCGCAGAAAAGCAGGTAAAACGGATGCCATCGCCTTCGGACTGCTGCTTTATGTAGCCCTCGTTTTCCTCGATGGAATAAACGCTCAGGTGACCTTCCTGCATTGCCTCCACGGAAATGCACAGCATTTCCATGGATTGGTGAACCTCCACCTCGGTTGACTCGTTGAATATAAGGAATGGAATCAGGATCACAGCCAGCAGAGGATTGCCGAAAATGAACTGTAAGCCGACAAGAATGACGGGCATCCAGACGGGGGACATCATTCCCTTTTTTGATGTGTCACCCCTTTCGATACGTTTATTGATAACGTGTCTGTAGATCAGATAATAAATGAGCGTGCCAAGCCCGATGAACACCACTGAGCCGAGCAGAAGTGCAATGATAAGGACAATGCTAAATCCTGAAGCTGCCATAAGATAACCTCCTTAGATACCGTAGATTTCACGGAATTTGTAGTAATAGCTGCGTGTGACATCCACGACAGCACCGTTTTTGAGTGTGAGAATAAACTTCGCACTGAGCGTGGGTTTGATTTTCTTCACGCTGTTTTTTGCGATGATCACGGAGTTGCTGATGCGCATGAATTTGTCGGCATCCAGCATAACTTCCAGTTCCTTCAGACGTTCGGTGATGCTGTATTCCCCATCCATTGTGTGCAGAATCATGCTCTTACCGAAGCTTTCGATGAATACGATTTCCTCTGTGCGGATGCGGAACAATTCGTCATCCTGCTTTGCATTGAGGAAGGAAACGCCGCTGCTGCGTTCCTGTAAAATGAAATCGGCGTCGTCACTGATTTCAAAGCCCCGTTCTCTGAGGAGCTGTTCAAGTTCTGTATAGCGTTCTTCACTGACGCTGAGTTTGATCTTCATGTGTCCCACCTTTTCATGTTTTGTTGCCAATTGACAAGTTTATCATAACACATCCCCATGCACTTTGCAAGTGGTTTGGAACACCTTGCAGTGCATATGGAACGCTTTGCAGGGGCTTTGGAATGAACTGCAAAATAGAGGGAATGGACTGCAGCGGAGGGTCGCCGCTGACAAGATGTTTCCTTTGTGCTTCGCACAAGCGGAAACGGAATTGGAAGGGGTCCGTTTGCGGGGTTGAGGGGTCGCAGACCCCCATCGGATTCCCCCTCCCACCGGGAGGGGGGTAAGGGGGTGGGGCAAGCTTATGATGCAGCAGTCAGATAAACAAAAAGGACTGCTTTACAGCAGTCCTTGCGGCGGGTCGCCGCTATGAGATTACAGCTTTGTGATATGCTCAAATACCTTATCGGTACTCCAGAAGTACATGTCGTACTTGAAACGCTCCTTGAAGCCGCAGCGTTCCATCATCTGCATCACAGGCTCCTGCACGCAGGAGAAATAGCACATTCTGCCTTCCTTGACGATACCCTCGCAGTAGTCACGCAGTGCTTCGATGCCGGACATATCCGCAATGGTTACGCCACGCATGGAGAAGATGACATTGTAATTTTCCCCAAGCGCTGTGATCTTTTCCTCAAGCTTTGCGCAGGTGCCGAAATACAGCGGACCTGAGATATACACAACGCAGGTGTGGTCCAGCTTTTCGGGGTTTACATGCTGTTCGTCCAGCTTCTTGGGATCCACGGGCGCAACCGTTACCTGCATGTCGGAAACCTTGATGACGAATGCAAATACGGAGAAAATAACGCCGATCAGAATCGCAATTGTCAGATCGAAAATGACTGTTGCTGCCATTGTGATGAGAAACTGCAGCATGGCGGTTTTGATCTTCATGTGGAAAATATTCTTGATGGCATGCCACTCATTCATGCGCCATGCGGTGACGATCAGAACGCCTGCAAGTGCTGAGAGGGGAATCAAAGACATTACGCCGCCCAGTACGAACATGGAAAGAAGGAGTACAACAGCATGGATGATGGAAACGAGTCTTGTCTGACCGCCGGATTTGATGGCAACGCTTGTTCTTGCGATGGCTGCCGTTGCGGGAACGCCGCCGAACAGCGGAATGATCATATTGCCGATGCCCTGTGCGACAAGTTCCACATCGGCATTGAGCTTTTCATTCTTCATGCGTCCTGCCGATGCGCCGCACAGGAGGGATTCGATGAGTCCGAGTGCTGCAATGGAAATGGCAGGCGTGATCAGCCCTGTCATATCGGACATGGAAATGCCTGCAAAGGTCAGTCTGTCCTCCAGAAACAGGCTCTTCGGAATTGCACCGACCTGCGGTACATCAAATTTGAAAATTGCCGAAGCCGCTGTTGCCAGAATGATGGCAATGAGAGAACCCGGGCAGTACTGGTTGAGCTTCTTCGGATAGATCGCCATAAATACGATAACGGCAAGACCGATGAGGAAAGCCGTCAGATCAAAGTGCTGTTCAATCACGAAATAGCTCTTGATCTTTTCAATCGTCGTCAGTCCTTCGCAGGTCAGTCCCGTGAGGTTATTGATCTGTCCGAATGCGATGATGATCGCAATACCGCTGGTAAATCCCGTGATAACGGGCATGGGCAGATAGGAAACGAGTCCGCCGAGTTTGAAAATGCCGCAGATGAGCAGCAGTACACCGGCAAGAAAGCTTGCCATGAGCATGCCCTGCATGCCGTACTGTGCAACAAGGGAAACGAGAATTGCGGTCATTGCACCCGTCGGGCCGCTGATCTGGTAGGATGCGCCCGACAGACCGCCGATGAGGATACCGGCAAGGATTGCCGTAACAAGTCCTGCGGAAGCCGTTGCGCCGGAGCTGACACCGAATGCAAGTGCAAGGGGAAGTGCCACTGCTGCAACGGTAATGCCTGCAAGGAGATCCTTTGCAAATTTTCCAGCGCTGTAGCCCTTGAATTCCCGTCTGAGTGACTGGATGTACGCTTTGATGAGCATAAATTCGCCTTCTTTTCTTTATGATTTGTTTGGAATTTGCATGCTTTGTGCTTTTGGATTTTCAAAATCGGATTCAAAAGGCGGAGCCGGTGCGCAGCACCGGCACTGAATCCCCCTCCTTTCGGGAGGGGACAGGGGGGTGGGCGATGCGCATTACCCACGCAAATAAACAATGATCCGACGCATTTTCCGCAGCATTTGCATGCTTTTTGCAACTTTATTATTATACTCCCATTGACAAAATTCGTCAATTGACAAAACAACAAATATTGGAAACGAAAATGGGGAAATTTTGGGCAATATCCGTGTTTGGAGAAGTGCGCTGCGACTTTTTGAGGTTCCTCCGGATGTTGACAAACAGAGCCACGGATGCTATAATAAAAACAATCTTATAAAAAGGAGCATCCCCATGCTGACCGAACGTCCCACCGAAGAAATGATTGCCGAATGGCAGGAGATCCACAGAACTCACCGTCC
>JAFXCV010000029.1 GCA_017521325.1 Oscillospiraceae bacterium
CGATATGGCAGGGTATCAGGCCCTTCTGGAGGGTGTAACTCCTGCACGCTTCAAGGTCGGTCAGATGATCGGCGCAACGGGTCTCCTGCTGGGCATTGCACTTGCCATGTACCGCAGAGTCGATGCAGACAAGCGCAAGAATTACCGTTCCATGTTCATTTCCACTGCACTTGCTGTATTCCTCACAGGCGTGACAGAACCGATCGAATTTATGTTCATGTTCTGCGCACTGCCGCTGTATATTGTTTATGCCATCCTGCAGGGCTGTGCATTTGCCCTCTCCGGCATCATTGACCTGAGACTGCATTCCTTCGGCAATCTGGAATTCCTGACCCGTGTGCCGATGTCCGTCAAGGCAGGTCTGACGGGAGACATCATCAACTTCCTGCTTGCAGTCGTGGTATTCTTTGCAGTTGGCTATTTTGTGGCATATTTCATGATCGGCAAATTCAAATTTGCTACCCCTGGTCGCATGGGCAACTATACTGCTGAAGGTTCGGAGGAAGCTGCATCCGCCAAGAAGAAGACATCTTCTGACGGTCAGCCCGAACGCATCATCGCACTGCTGGGCGGCAGGGACAACATCGAACTGGTCGATGCCTGCATGACAAGACTCCGTGTAACGGTCAAGAACCCCGACCTCGTGGCGGATAAGGATGCTTGGAAGGCGGAAGGTGCATTGGGTCTTGTGAAGAAGGAAACCGGCATTCAGGCGATCTATGGCCCGAAGGCGGACGTCCTCAAATCCGACATCAACGATATTCTATAAGGTGAATTATGAAACTCCTGACACTCAACACCCACAGTCTTGTGGAAGAATATTATTTTGAAAAGCTGGAAGCATTCGTGCAGGCAGTATCGGAGGAACAGCCCGATGTGATCGCATTGCAGGAAGTGAACCAGACCATTGCAGAAATGCCCGTCAAAGCTGCACAGGGGTACATCCCCTGTGCGCAGGGCATTGCCATCCGGCAGGACAACCATGTATACCGTGCGACAGAAATGCTGGGGAAACGTGGCATCCGCTATTTCTGGACATGGCTGCCGCTGAAAAAGGGCTATGACAAATACGATGAGGGCATTGCCCTCATGAGCCGCAGTCCCATCCTTGAAACGAAAATCGTGCAGACAAGCGAGATTGACGATTACAACAACTGGAAAACCCGTAAAATCCTCGGCATTCGTACAGAAGCCGCACCGGAGGAATGGTTCTTCAGCGTGCATTACGGCTGGTGGGATGACCCGGAGGAACCCTTTCAGGGACAGTGGCAGAGGACACAAACAGAGATGCAGAAATATCCGCAAGTCTGGCTGATGGGCGATTTCAACAGCCCTGCCGAGGTGCGTGGCGAAGGATACGATCTGATCCGCCATGCCGGCTGGCATGACAGCTATCTGCTTGCAAAGGAAAAAGATCACGGCATAACCGTCGGCAAAGTGATTGACGGCTGGAAGGATAAAACGACAAGTACGGATGGTATGCGCATTGACCAGATCTGGTGCAGCGAAGCGCATAACATTCTTTCCTCAGAAGTCATCTTCAATGGAACGAACCGAAGCATTGTATCCGATCATTATGGCGTGATCGTAAACTATGAAAGGAGTGAGGGATGTTGAAACGAAGTGCAGGCATTCTGCTGCCGATCTCTTCCCTGCCGTCAAAATACGGCATCGGATGTTTTGACAAGGCAGCATACGCATTTGTGGATTTTCTAAAAGACGCAGGACAGTCCTATTGGCAGATCCTGCCTCTTGGACCGACCAGTTACGGAGATTCCCCCTACCAGAGTTTCTCGACCTTTGCAGGAAACCCCTATTTCATCAGCCTTGACGCATTGTGCGAAGAACAGCTGCTCACGCAGGAAGAATGCGAAGCGGCGGCACTGCCCGACACGGATTGCATTGACTACAGCGGACTCTATGAAACACGCTACACAATCCTGCGAAAGGCATATCGCCGGATGGAACATGACAATACGATTCCGGCGTTTGCCGCAGCACAGCCGTGGCTGAAGGACTATGCGCTGTTCATGGCGCTGAAAGATCATTTCGGCGGTGTATCGTGGGAGCATTGGGACGAGGACATTCGCCTGCGAAAAGAAGATGCACTGCAGCACTGGAGTGAAAGACTTGCGGAAGAAATCGGTTTCTACCAATTCCTGCAATACCAGTTCTTCCATCAGTGGAACAAGCTGAAAGCTTATGCGAATGCAAACGGCATCCGGATCATCGGGGATATTCCGATCTATGTTGCTTTTGACAGTGCGGATGCATGGGCAAATCCTAAGCTCTTCCAGCTCGATGAAACAGGACTCCCGAAAGCCGTAGCAGGCTGTCCGCCCGATGGTTTTGCAGCCGACGGACAGCTTTGGGGCAATCCGCTGTATGACTGGACATATCATAAAAAGACCGGATATGCATGGTGGATCGAACGTCTGCGGCAGTGCTTTACGCTGTATGATGTAGTCAGAATCGACCATTTCCGTGGCTTTGATGAATACTATGCGATTCCTTACGGTGATACCACAGCAAAAAACGGACACTGGGAACAAGGCCCGGGGATGGATCTGTTCCGTGCCGTGGAAGCAGCACTCGGAAAGCGTGAGGTCATTGCGGAGGATCTCGGATTTATGACGGACAGCGTCCGTCAGCTTGTCAAGGAAAGCGGTTTCCCGAATATGAAGGTACTGGAATTTGCCTTTGACAGCCGTGATACCGGCAGCCGGAATGATTATCTTCCGCACAATTACACTGAAAACTGCGTTGCCTATACCGGAACGCACGACAACCAGACCATTGCCGCATGGTTTCAGACAATTACCGATGAAGAACGCAGCATGGCAAGGGAATATCTCTGCGATGTATATACACCTGAGGAAAAACTGCATAAAGTATTCATCGGTCTGATCATGCGAAGCCGTGCAAAGCTTTGCATCATCCCCATGCAGGACTGGCTGGGGCTGGATGACAGAAGCCGCATCAATGTTCCTTCAACGTTGGGCACAAACTGGAAATGGCGGCTGCTTCCGACGGATCTGTCGGATACGCTGCAAGAAGAAATCTGT
Organism: Oscillospiraceae bacterium; assembly: GCA_017521325.1. Lineage (GTDB taxonomy): Bacteria > Bacillota > Clostridia > Oscillospirales > Ruminococcaceae > UBA3855. The sequence continues at coordinate 3,066 of JAFXCV010000029.1, forward strand.
AAAACAACACAGATTTATGGAAGAATACAGTAAGCCTTGCATTTTCCGACAGTCTGTGATAAAATGAAATTATCATATCTATGAAAAGGAGAATCACTATGAGAACATTTACTTACACCATCAAGGACGAACTGGGCATCCACGCAAGACCGGCAGGTATGCTGGCAAAGACCGCTAAGGCACTCGACAGCGAGATCACCATTGCATGCGGTGAAAAGTCCGCTGCGGCAACAAAGCTGATGGCACTCATGGGAATGGGCATCAAGTGCGGCAACACCATCACTGTGACCATCAATGGCGGTGATGAGGCAGCATCTGAAAAGGCAATGCAGGAATTCTTTGAAGCAAATCTGTAATTGCAGACTTCTTTTCCGGCAGGATATTTTCTCCTGCCGGAAAGCAGGAGGACGGAATGATGAATATCTGGCATGATATTGACGAAGATAGAATTTATCCGACCGATTTTGTTTCGGTGATAGAAATTTCCAAGGGCAGCAATATGAAATATGAGCTGGACAAAAAAACCGGTATGCTGGCATTGGACAGGGTATTGTTTACTGCAACCTATTATCCGATGAATTATGGTTTTATTCCTCGTACATATGGTGATGACCACGATCCGCTGGATGTACTGCTTCTATGTTCGCATCCTATTCAGCCGATGACAATCGTGCGCAGTTATCCGATTGGTGTGATGTATATGGAGGACAGCGGAATGGGGGATGAGAAAATTATTGCAATTCCCTATAGCGACCCCACATATATGAACTATACCGACATCAAGGAACTTCCAAAGCATATTTTTGAAGAAGTAAAGCATTTCTTTTCGGTTTACAAACAGCTTGAAAGCAAATCCACAATTGTCAAAGAAATCGGTGGTCCTGTGGAAGCTGTTGCTGTTATTGAAAGAGCAATTGAGAGTTATAAAAAACATTTTTGTGTTGCAGATAATCAATAAGGTGGTGGAATCATGTTAAAGTATCAGGGCAAGGGTGTATATGGTGCGGTCGCTGTCGGAAAAATTTCCGTGTTCAAGCGGCAGGATGTACAGGTCAGACGGGAAAAGATCGAGGATCCTGCAGCTGAACTGAAACGACTGGAAGCTGCCAAGTCGGCAGCTATTGCACAGCTTCAGGAGATCTACGAAAAGGCACTGCGTGAGGTCGGCGAAGCGAATGCGGCGATCTTTGAGATTCACATGATGATGGTAGAGGATGAAGATTATAACGATGCCATCGCAGAAATGATCACAACCCAGAATGTCAATGCGGAATATGCTGTTGCAATCACGGGAGATAATTTTGCGGAAATGTTCGCAGCGATGGACGATGCCTATATGCAGGCAAGATCCGCCGATGTAAGGGATATTTCAAATCGTATCATAAGCTGTCTGA
>JAFXCV010000030.1 GCA_017521325.1 Oscillospiraceae bacterium
ACCTCTGCTGCCGTCGTAACCTGCGCCGTTTACGGCATTCATCACGACATCATAATTTGTGCCATGCCAGCCTTCATAGTCAACTTCGAAGTTGTTGTACACTGCTTCTGCCGCATACGTTTGCACGCCGCCATACGGCATCACACTGAGCATACCTGCGCAGAACATTACCGCTGTAATGCCTGCTGCGATTCTTTTCAGTTTCATAAAGCATTACTCCTTTTCTGATTATTGTATCCCTTGCGCAAAACATTTCAAGATACTATGCGCATATTATACACTATCACTATAGCATATTTTTGGAGGTTCAGCAACCCCAAATTTGAAGATTTGGTGTACAAAATGATTATTTCGTGAATTTTTTTATAAGAAAGCACTTTTGCATATGCAAAAGTGCTTGTTGAAATTATGCAATTTATATAAGGATAATATTGACTTAATCGGTTAACCAAGCTTTGACCAGCAGATTTTCTGTTCATCAATAATCACAAGCTTGGTGTGCGGATGATTCCAGCTGCCTGTTGCGGAAAGAAGATAACATTTCGCCTGCGGAGAATCTCTGAACTCATCCGGAATATACACATCCGCAGCGGAGAGCTTCAGATGTTCACTTGCCGAATCATCAAGCTCTGTTGGAGAGAACACAAATTCCGCCTTTTCCTGATATTCCTTTCGGATCAACTCCACGGTTTCTTCATCAGCAGTGATTGTTACGAAATAATATCCCGCCCCCTGCATGATGGGGGGCATGAATTCGGTGCGGAATTTTTTTGCACTTTCCGGCAGTTTTTCGGGAAAGAGTCCCTCAATGTCCGCACGGCATTTTTTCTCAACGTAGAGTTTCTGCAGTGGGTATTGGAAACGGAAGCTTCCGCTGAAGGGCTGGGTGATGCATAGTCCGCCGATCATCAGAAGACTCAGAAGGATTGCCTCGGGCGTGCAGTTTGCAGTCTTTTTTCTGTATCTGAACAGCCAGAGCAGAATGCACAGGAGGGGGACAGCTGCGAAGAAATAAGCTCCGATGCAAAGAAATAAAACGAGGTGGAGAAGTGCCATTACTGTCAGAATGATGAATGTGATTTTTTTGTCCATAATATCCACCTGTTTCTCTTAATATGTCAGTCCGAAGCCCACTTCAAGCCACGGGGTTTTGGTGTCAATATCTTCCGTGGAGGCGTACCACGGCATTGCAAGCTTGCCTTCAAATTTGCTTTTGCCGGTCAGTACATTCGCAACAGCATCGCCCTCGCTGCCGGGAAGTCCGCACATCACGATGCTGTCCCATTGCGACTTGTATTCCTCTATAATTACATTTCTGCCGGCAACGAGCAGCGTGACCGTGGGAAGATCAAGGGAAGCGGCAAGTTCGATGGCATCCTCGTTGTCTTCAAGGGCACGCACACCGGTAATGGAAAGATCCGCCGTATCTCCATTCCACTCCGCATAGGGCTGCTCACCGATGCACAAAAGAACCACATCTGCATCCTCAGCCTTTTTTTCGTCCGTGATGATCGTCAGATCGTATTCCGCAGCGAGTTCTTCGAGTCCCTCCAGAATCGTCGTTCCGTTCTCGATGACCTTTTTTCCCTTGTTTGCAGCATCTGTCAGACCGTTCCATTGTCTTGTCCAGCCGCCGCACTGTACACCGGTGTCATTTGCCGCAGGACCTGTCACGAATACGCTTGTTCCTGCCTTGAGGGGGAGCGTTTCACCCTCGTTCTGAATCAGCACCAGACTCTTTTCGGCAAGCTGTCTTGCAAGGTTACGGTATTCTTCGGAACCTGCTTCGCTCTGCTTGATGGACAAGTTTTCCAGATACGGATCATCAAACAGCCCTGCGTCCATTTTCAGCTGAATGATTCTGGTCACCGCATCGTCAATGCGTTCCTGTGAAATGCTGCCCTCGTTGACCGCTTCCACGATGTATTGGCAAACATCCTCAAATTTCATCGGTTCCATCAGCCAGTCAATGCCTGCATTGATGGAAATGATGACCTGCTCTTTGAGCGTGGTTGCGCCGTCAATATTCTGGATGGATTCCCAGTCGCTGACAACAACGCCCTCAAATCCAAGTTCACCACGCAGGACATCCGTGATGAGTTCCTTGTTTTCGTGCATCTTCACGCCGTTGAGCGCACTGTGACTGATCATGATGGACTGTGCGCCACGGTCGATCTGATCCTTGTAGATGGCAAGCTGTGCGTCAATTTCTTCCTTTGTCAGCACTGCATTGCCACGGTCGATCAGGCGGTCGGTGCCGTCCTTGGTTTCGCCCGTGCCGAATACGACGCTGCCGTCGCCGATGTAGTGCTTGGTGCAGACGATCACGCCGCCGTCGAGCTGTCCCTGCGTGAACTGACCGCCGAGGGTTTTGACAATTTCGGGATCGGAGGAGTAGCTCTCGTAGGTGCGTCCCCATCTGGGATCGGAGGATACTGCCACACAGGGGGCGTAATTCCAGATCAATCTTGCCATTTTCATTTCATCGGCAACCGCAAGTCCCATTTGGTAGGTAAGCTGTGGATCATTGGCTGCGCCGATATTGATGTTATGCGGAAAGATGACGGTATTGACCGCATAGTTCACCCCATGAACGGAATCCTGCCCATACAGGAAGGGAATGGGGGAGTTCGATTCCAGCGCATTTTTCTGGTAATTGGTAATGATACCCTTCCACGCATTCGGCGTCTGTGTCACAAGCCCGAAGGTGGAGAGAATGCTGCCGTAATTGGTTTTCTTCATATCCTTTGCATTGCAGCTATAGATGGCAGGAATCTGCATCTGGTATGCCTTTTCTTCGAGCGTGAGCGTTGCGGTGATTTCCGCAGCGGTCATGCCCTCATAGTGGTTAAGGGTATTTTTCGGTACTTCTGTCTGCTCCGCAGCTGAGCTTTCCGGCTTTACCTCCTGAATGGATACTTCCTTGGGAATAAACACACATCCCGAGGTAAGTATGAGCATTGCAGCTGCAAATGCAAGCAATTTTCTGTATTTCATAGTGTTCATCCTTTTCAAAAGTTATGGTTCGGATATCTCCGATAAATTCAGTATACCACAAAAAGACTTGAATTACAAGTGTGGAATTCACACAGGAATCAGCCCATAATCATTTTGGTAAATCCTGCACCGCTGTGTTCATGCGGATGCTCGGTAAATCCCATTTTGCAGTAGAATCCCTCTTTGCCCTTGGCACTCATGAGCTGAAAGCGTGCTGCCCAGCCGTTTTTGAGCTGCGATGCAATGTATGCTTCCATGTGGGAAATCAAAGCTGCACCGATGCCATGCCCCTGGTAATCGGGGGAAACGACCAGATCCTTCATGAAAAACGCCATGCCGCCGTCACCGAGCAGTCTTGCCATGGCAATCACAGTATCGCCGTCTGTGACGGAAAATGTAGCGTAACTGTTTTCCAGTGAGGTTTCCACCAGATCGTAGGGCGGCTCACCCCAGCCGACGCTATTAAACAGTCGGATGAAATCCGTTGCTTGTAATTGGTTGTTGTGAATTACATAATTCATGTCTTTTGTCATAACGCTCCCTCTTTCCTGATAGTAAAGCATTCCGCTGTTTTCTCAAATCCTATCTTTTTTGCCAGTGCCTGTGAAGCGGCATTCTGCGCATGGCATGCCCATACAGGTGTTTTTTGTTGTTCCAGAATATACTGTATCATTCTTGCAGAAGCAATCGCTGCAAGACCCTGATTCCGATATTCCAGAGAGGTTTCCACACCGATATCAATTTCCTTGCTGCTGACAGCGGAAGTAAATGCCCATGCGCAAATGTTTTTCCCATGCATAATGCAGAAGCCCTTGCCTTTTTTCAAGAATTCCTCGTCGCTGCGCCAAGAAAATGCAGGTGTGATTTTACCTTGTATTCGGGATAAAATCCCAGCATCCATTTCCCGCAGCACAAATCCGTCCGGCAGGGGGACGGAGTATGCAGGAGTTGCATTCCTGTATGCAAAAAAGTATCGCTGTTCGATGGTAATTCCTGATTTCTCGGAAAAGAAATTCACGATTTCCTTATGCTCTGCAAACAGGACGCACCGTCTTGTTTCATTTATCAGAAGTCCATAAACTGCTTCAAGAAACGGAACATCACATATTCCTGCAAGAAACGCAAAGCCGCAGTGATGGCGGAGAAATACGGATTTCCTATCCGCACTTTCATAGATTTCACCGTGCTGAAATCCCTCTGCAATGGAAAGAGGGTAGACAGCACCACAGGAACTATTTCCCATATATCGCAAATGATTTATGTGGCTTTTCGGGTTTACTTTATATAAATTCATTGTTACGCCTCTGCTTCTCTTCTTGCGATTTGCCGAAAACGCCCAGTTTTGGCAAAATCTTTGCATTGAATTTTTGTAACCGATTTGTTATAATTAAATCATCCCACACGGGAAATCTAAAATGGAGGTTCAAGACTATGTGTAACATCTTCACAAGACTTTGCGAACTGCTCAGTTATTTCTGCGCTTAAGCAATATAAATGTCAGCCCGGATTCTTCCGGGCTTTCATTTTACAAAATCCTGCATTCAGCTAAAACAGCGTCAGCTGTTCATAGGGCTCCGGAAACTCATGCAGATACCCAAAGCAGGCGTCCATATCATGCAGGATCCCATGCATATCGCATGTCCTTCGTAGTAATGCCATCAGCTCGGCATTGCACTCGCTGGGCAATTCATAGGCGTTTCCGTATCGTCGGATATATCGTTCCTTTAGCCCCGGAAAATGTCTGTCCAGTGCCGCATAATAATACTCCCTGTCACCCTCACGCAGCGTCAGTCCCATATTAAAACAGATAATGCCCTTCACCTTCGCACGGATGCAGTAATCGAGAATTCCCTCAATATTCTCTCTTGTATCGTTGAGATAGGGGAGAATGGGCGTGAGCCATACGATCGTGGGGATGCCGTTGTCACGGAAGATCTCCAGCGCTTCAAAGCGTTCTCTTGTGGTGCTCACATTTGGCTCAACTATGCGGCATAAATCCTCATCATAGGTTGTCATCGTCATCTGCACCACGCATTTTGACTGCTCATTGATGCTTCTGAGCAGATCAAGATCACGCAGGATGCGTGTGGATTTGGTCTGGATCGCCAAGCCGAATCCATGGCGGTCAATGATTTCCAGACACCGCCTTGTCAGGCGCAGCTGCTCCTCGCAGTGCATGTACGGATCACACATCGCACCCGTGCCGATCATGCATTTTCTGCGCTTGGAGCGCAGTGCCTGTTCGAGAAGCTCGGGCGCATTCTGTTTGACCTCAATATCCTCAAAGGCATGGGTGAAATTGTAGCAGGTGCTTCTGCTGTCGCAGTAGATGCAGCCATGCGTGCAGCCCCTGTACAGATTCATGCCATTCTGTGCGGAAAGGATGGACTTGGCGTTGACAAAGTGCATGGAATTCCCCCCTTACTCTGTGATCACTTCCGACTGAAAATACTGCTCCTGAAAGCGCACTGCCTCCATGATTTCTTCTTTGGTGAATGTCAAACCCTCAGGTGCAGCCACCCATTTTTCTTCTATATCGTCAGAACGTCGGATGACGGCAATCACCCTGCCTGTGAACTCCTGCAAAGGCACATCCACGCCGAGGATATAGGCATCCTGTTCCTCACCGTCAGGTGCCATGATGCCCTTGATATAACCGTAATTGATGGGGTAATACATATCCTTATATTCTGGATGAAAGCTGCCAAGCGGGCGGTCTATGGTGACGGTGACGAGTTTGCCGAGGATGTAGTTCATATGCCCTCCTTATGTATCAATCCTCACCATCTCCGTGATCGTCCTGTTTCGATACACCAGATCTTCTCGTGTGGTGAAGCCCATTTTCTCCCAGAAGGCATTGCCGGTTTCGTTCCGGTCAAATACCACCAGTGCCGCCTTGTGGATGCCATTGGCTTTGAGCGCTGCCATACCCGCTTCCACCAGTGCCGCACCGATGCCCTGTTTCCGGCAGTCCGGATGCACAGCAGTATGGTAGATATAGCCCCTGCGTCCGTCATTGCCGACCATGATGCAGCCGACAACTCTGCCCATGCTTTCGGCAGCAAAGCAGGTATCGGGATTGCGTTTGAGAAAGCGATTGATACCCTCTCTGGAATCGTCCAAATCGTTCAGTCCCATGCCTTTGCAGGAGAGGAAGAGAGCGTAGATATCGTCATAGTCGGTGATGTTCATTTGTCTGATGTGCATGTTGAAACTCCTTTCAGATTCATATCATGATTTCTTTTGCAGTTCCGCAATCGCCGCATAATGCAGAATCTCAAATTCCTCGGGTGCAATGTCATGGAGAAGCTTGATATGTTCCTGCTCCCAGGCTGCAATTTCTTCCTGCGAAAGCGATGCCCCCACCCCACGGCAAGCCTTCATTCTGCCATTCCAGCTTTCACGGGTGAATGGCACTTGCAGGCGGTATTCCTCATGGTGTACGAGTGTGAATCGCTCCTTGTAGCAATCCGGAATCCAGATCGGGTGGATAGTTTCTCCTGCACCGCTCCAGTGTGGGCTGTATTTCAGCACAAGCTGTTCACTTGCACCTGCAATCACATCCTCAAACGGCAGCCAAGCCATGTACAGCACCAGAATTCTGCCGTTATCTTTGAGCATGCGGTGCAGTTCCGGCATGATCTTTTCATGGTCAAAATACCAGAAGCACTGGCAGGCGGTGATCACATCGAAGGACGCATCCGGAAAATCGAGCTGTTCCGCCGATTTTGCATGGTAATCAATATCCATCCCCTGTGAGAGGATTTTTGCCTGTGCAATCTGATTTTCAGAAATATCCGTCCCCGTCCATTTTGCGCCATGAGGGTACATATTTCTCGGCAGAACGCCCGTCCCCGTGCCTAAATCAAGGACGGACTGCCCATGGATGCACAGCCCCCGTTCTACAATTTTATCGTAGAATTCCTGTGGGTAAATGTCACGGAACTTTGCATAATCCTCCGATGTTCTGCCAAAGTCAAATGCCTTTCCGCCGTCTATTTTCTGGTTGATAATGTTCATATGCATATCCTCCTAATTGTCTCATATGCTGCCGTCCAGTCCCTCTGCGGATTTTCGATCACACAGCTTGTCACAGGAAGCCGTGACAGAATCTCCAGTTCACGTCTCTGTCGTTCCTCCAGACAGCGGATGTAGCCGTCAAAGCCCTCTGCACCAATGCTTTTTCCATAGGTACCGTTCACATGATAATCAATGACGGCATCCAGCCAGCCCTCACGTTCCTTTGCTGCCTTTTCAACAGATGCCTGCATATCGTCATTTTTCAGATAGATCACAGCCGGATGCAAGGGCTGTATCATCTTTGCAATTTCAGAAATATACGCCTTTGACTGTTCAACCGTAAATCCAAACCGCATCATAGTTTCGCACATGGGATTCTGGAGCAGGACGCAGTTGAACACATACACCGTGTCCGACTGCAAGGCCTGCTTGCAGAAACGCTCCCATTTTGCAAGCATCACAGGCATCTCGGTTTCCCACGGCAGGAAGTCATAGATTTTATGCGAAAGAAGTCGCTCAAATAACTCTCCCTCAAATCGGGCAAGCGGCACAGCATAGCCGCCGTGAATCGGCTCTGCAAAGGCTCTGATTTTCTCTTGTTCCTCCACCGAAAAGCCGAACAACTCTGATTCGG
>JAFXCV010000031.1 GCA_017521325.1 Oscillospiraceae bacterium
GCCGAAAGGCTCGGTATCTGCGAGACCTCGTTTCCATGTATTCTTTCCGACCTGTGCCTGCAAGGATGCTAGTATCCACAAATCCGTCAAAGCACGCATTTTCAAAGAACTGCCATTCTTTGACGGCAATGCCCTTGATGCTTCTCGTTTTCTGTTTGGTGCAAAGGGCGATGTGGTCTGGCACGAAGGCAGTCTGACCATCGAGGACTGGCTGCTTTTGATGAAACAGAACCGCAGCATTCCCGAGGGACAGCGCAACAGCACCATGTCACGCATGGCAGGCAAGCTGGTCAAGCGTTTTGGCGTGACGGAAGAAGCCCATGCAAAATTTCTGGAAAAGGCTGCGGAATGTGAACCGCCCCTCTCCGATGAAGAACTGGATACCATTTGGAACAGTGCCTGCAAGTTCGGCAAGAAGGTTGCATCACAGGAGGGCTATGTGCCGCCCGAGCAGTATGCCCGAATGCGAGGTTGGATGCTGTCGAGCATGAGCGGTATGCAGGCACAGGATGAGAGCCTGTACGGCAACTGCCCTCTCATTCCCGATGACTTCTCCGACGTCGGTGAAGCCCGCACATTTGTGGGGGCTTTCGGCGATGAGATCGTATTCACGGTGGCAACGGGCTTTCTCCGCTACAACGGTATCTACTGGGAAGAATCCGAGCAGGCGGCGGTCATGGCGATGATCGAACACACGGATGCACAGCTTGCAGAAGCGGAACAGAACATGGAACAGCATTTGTGTACCTTGGAACGTCTGGGCGTTCCCCGATTGCTTGCAAAAGCGGGCGGTAAAAAGTTCAGGGACAGTCTGAATCACGAACAGCTTTCTGCCTATGGGCAATTCCAGTTTGCGGATGTGTTCCATGACTTTGTGATGAAGTACCGCCATATCCGCAGTCTGAACAATGCTCTTGATGCCGCAAAGCCGCTGGTACTTCGTCATCCGGAGCAGCTTGACGGTAATCCATTCCTGCTGAACACCCCGGGCGGCACTTATGACCTGTCCAAAGGACTGGATGGCTGGAAAGCGACCGATCCTGCCGACCTCTTAACCAAGGTGACGGCGGTGGTACCCAGTGAGGACGGCAGGCAAATCTGGGAGAATGCCCTGCAGGTGTTCTTCTGCGGCGACCGGAGTCTGATCGACTATGTGCAGATGATCTGCGGACTGTGTCTGATCGGCAAGGTGTATGTGGAGTCGATGATTATCGCATACGGAGACGGTCGTAATGGTAAGTCCACGTTCTGGAACGTGATCTACAAGGTGCTGGGCAGCTACAGTGGCAACATCTCTGCCGATGCTTTGACGGTCAACTGCAAGCGCAACGTGAAGCCCGAAATGGCAGAACTCAAGGGTAAACGGCTGATCATTGCCGCCGAGCTGCAGGAAGGTATGCGTTTGAACACTTCGGTGGTAAAGCAACTGTGTTCTACCGACCCGATCTTTGCGGAGAAGAAGTTCAAGGCTCCGTTCTCCTTTGAGCCGAGCCATACCCTCGTGCTGTACACGAACCATCTGCCGAAAGTATCGGCTTCTGATGACGGCACATGGCGGCGACTGATTGTCATTCCCTTTCAGGCGAAGATTCAGGGGCAGGCGGACATTAAGAATTATACCCAGTATCTCATTGACAATGCCGTCGGTGCGGTGCTTTCGTGGCTGATCGAGGGTGCGATGAAGGTGGTCGCTGCCGATTTCAAGGTAGACCGCCCCCAGTGCGTACTGGATGCCATCGGTGCGTATTGTGAAGGCAATGACTGGCTTGGAACATTCATCAATGACTGCTGTGAGGTGGACAAGTCCTATCAGGAGAAGTCCGGAGAGCTGTATAAGCGTTATCGTGAGTATTGCACGGAGAATGGCGAGTATGTCCGCAGTACGTCAGATTTCTATGGGGCTTTGGAGCAGGCTGGCTATAAACGCAGAAAAATGCACGGCGGAAATTTCATCATGGGACTTTGCCTGAAGTTTGATTTCCTTGATTGACTTCCGATTGTAGTACACGAAAAACAACGCAGAATCGGGAAAGCGGAAGTCATCGAAACTCATATCCCAACCTTACGCAGGCGAGAAAAATGTGATTTTTTCTTTCTATATATAAGGTTTGCATTTGAGTTCCGTAGACCTCCGCACCATTCAAGAAAGGGCTATTTTATGCGAGAAAAAGACATTGAACATAAATTATTGACGGAAGTCAAGGCTCGTGGCGGTGTCTGCTGGAAGTTTACCTCTCCCGGAACGGCAGGCGTCCCCGACCGCATCGTATTGATGCCCAACGGCAAGATCGCCTTTGTGGAAGTCAAAGCACCGGGAGAAAAGCCCCGTCCCTTACAGCTTGCACGGCACAGACTGCTTCGGAAACTCGGCTTTCGGGTGTATGTCCTTGACCATCCCGATCAGATTGGAGGGATTATTGATGAAATACAAGCCACATGACTACCAGAAATATGCCATCGACTTTATCGAAACCCATCCACAAGCCGCTGTGTTGCTGGAATGCGGACTGGGTAAGACGAGTATCACACTGACAGCATTGAATGATCTGCTGTTCGATCGCTTCGAGATCCGAAAGGTGCTGATTATCGCACCGATCCGTGTTTGCAGGAACAGCTGGCCCGATGAAATCGCCAAGTGGGAGCATCTCAAGGATATGACATACAGTCTGGTGCTGGGCAGTAAGGAACAACGGCTGGCGGCACTTCGGAAGAAAGCCGATCTCTACATCATCAACCGTGAGAATGTGCAGTGGCTTATAGAGGACAGCGGAATGCCCTTTGATTTTGATATGGTAGTAATTGATGAAATGTCCAGTTTCAAAAACCACCAGTCAAAACGATTCAAGGCATTGAGAAAAGTAAGACCGTTTGTTAAGCGTATCGTGGGATTGACAGGAACACCGTGCAGTAACGGACTACTGGATTTGTGGGCGCAGTTCCGATTGTTGGACAAGGGCGAACGCCTCGGCAAGCGCATCGGACAGTACCGAGATGCCTACTTCACACCGGACTGGAACGGTTTCTCCTACACACTCCGCAAAGGTGCAGAAAAGGAGATCTATGGCAAGATTGCCGATATCAGTATTTCCATGAAAACCACCGACCATCTGCAAATGCCGGAACTGGTCATGGTATCCGACACTGTACAACTGGATGAAGCGGCGGCAACAGTCTACAAAGACATGGAACAGGAAATGTGTCTGGATTTTGCCCGTGACACCATCACAGCGGCAAACGGCGGTGTCCTTTGCGGAAAGCTGACACAGCTGGCAAGCGGTACAGTTTACACTGACAGCGGCAGTACCCTGTGTATCCACACCCACAAGCTGGATGCACTGGAGGATATTGTGGAAGCTGCCAACGGCAAGCCGATTCTGATCGCCTACTGGTACAACCATGAGCGTGAAGTGATTATAAAGCGATTCGGAACTCGTGACATCAAGACAGATGCAGACATTACCGACTGGAATCATGGCAAAATCCCGATTGCACTGATACAACCGTCCTCTGCCGGACATGGACTGAATCTGCAATCCGGCGGCAGTACCATTGTCTGGTACACGATGCCGTGGTCATTGGAACTGTATCAGCAGACCAATGCCCGTCTCTGGCGACAGGGACAGCAGGCAGATACCGTCATCATCCACCACCTCGTTTCGGTGGGGACAATTGACGAGGACATTATGAAAGTGCTGGAAAGTAAGGATAAAACACAGGCGGCGATGATGAAGGCCGTGAAAGCAAGATTGAAATGAGGAGGTACGGCATGAAAGAATATCTGGAACAGGCAGGACGGCTTCGCAGACGAATCAAGCGTAAAATCAACGAAATCCATGTGCTTCGTCAGAGAGCAGAGGGCATGAACGGCAGTAGCTTGAATGATATGCCGAGAATCGCTTCTCCCGACCATAACAAAATAGAGGGTACGGTTTTCAAAATTATGGCACTGGAAGAAGAAATCAAGGAAACGCAGGCAGAATATGATGCCCTGCTTGCTGATATGGACAAACGAATTCATGCAGTCGATGATAGTGATGACCGTGATCTGCTGACCAAGCGTTACCTTGAATTTAAGACGTGGAATGCTATTGCAGCGGAGTTCGGGTACAGTGTACAGCACATCTACAGGCTTCACGCCAAGGCAGTCGAAAAGTTGAGAGTGGATGAGAGTTCATAAGACTTGATATTCAAGCCAAAGTGTGCTAGAATATATAATAGAAGATTATGTAAGAGCCGCCGTGGATTTCCATAGCGGCTTTCGTTATGCCCGAACCCGAGTCAGGATACTGTTTGAGGGTGAGTGGTATGCCGTGCTTGGATTTGACACGGCATGTCAAAGGAGGTGTCGGTAATGCCGAGGAAAACACGAAAGCCCTGTAAGCATCCCGGCTGTCCGAACCTTACAGAGGAACAATACTGTGAAGAACACAAGCCGTTGCACCCTGATCGACCGTCTGCCGCCAAGCGTGGCTACGGAAGTAAGTGGCAGAGGGTAAGCAAGGCATACCTCCGTAAGAATCCGCTGTGTGTGAAGTGTATGGCAAACGGTAAGTTCGTGACGGCAACGGTAGTCGATCACATTGTTCCTCATCGAGGTGATAGTGTCTTGATGTGGAGTGAATCTAACTGGCAGGCACTATGCAAGCATTGCCACGATACGAAAACCGGAAATGAGGACAGCAGACCGCTTTATTCATACAAATAGAATTTTTTGAAGTTGACTTCAAAAAATCTTGACTTTTATCATCTTTTTGTGGTATACTAAAACAGAGGTGATAGTATGGTTGAGCGTAAACTGTATATGGATAAAATCAAGAAGCTGAAGGATCAGCAGATCATCAAGGTCGTGACAGGTGTCCGCAGATGCGGCAAGTCCACGCTGCTGAAACAGTTTCAGGCCTATCTTCTGGAATCAGGTGTCAGTCCCGAACAGATCATTGCCATCAATTTTGAGGATGTGGCAAATGAACATCTTCTGGAGTATCACGCACTGCATGATTATGTCACAAAGCGTCTTTCCCAAGGTAAGATGACCTATATCTTCCTTGATGAAATACAGGCTGTTCCCGATTTCCAGAAGGCAGTGGATTCCCTGTTTATCCGTGAAAATACGGATATTTATATCACAGGTTCTAACGCACATATGCTGTCCGGTGAGCTTGCAACCTTGCTTTCCGGCAGATATATCGAAATCCCCATGCTGCCGTTATCGTTTGCAGAATATCTGGAATTATCCGGACTTGACAGGCGTTTCGCTTGGCAGAATTACTTTCAGTATGGCGGTTTTCCCTATGCCGTGCAGATTGCGGATAATGAAATCAGAGATGACTATCTTTCCGGCATTTATCACACCGTATTGGTGAAAGATGTTGCCGCAAGAAAGCGTATCAATGACATCGGACTGCTGGAAAGCGTTGTGAAATTTCTCTTTGACAACATCGGCAACATCGTGTCATCTAAGAAGATTGCAGACAGCCTGACTTCTTTCGGCAGAAAAACAACGCCTGTGACCGCTGAAAACTATGTCACTGCACTTTGTGATGCTTTCATCCTGTATAAAGCAGAGCGATACGATGTGCAGGGCAAACAGCATTTGAAATCACTTGAAAAGTATTATGCCGTGGACATGGGACTTCGTCGGTTACTGCTTGGCAACCGCAGACATGACATTGGTCATATCCTTGAAAACATCGTCTATCTGGAACTGATCCGCCGTGGATACAAGGTAAGCATTGGTAAGGTCGGTGAGCTGGAGATCGACTTTATTGCAGAGCGTAACGGTGAAAAGATTTACTATCAGGTTTCTGCAACCGTTATGGATGAGAACACCTTTGAACGTGAAATCACGCCGCTGAAGCGTGTGCATGATCACTATCCCAAGTATATCATCACGATGGATGAACTGCCCATGGATGAGGACGGTATCAAAGTTGTCAATGTGATTGATTTCTTACTACAATAAAACGATAGCACTTGCCGCAAAAGCAGCGAGTGCTATTTTTATGTGCGAAAGTACTGCCCCCCGGGGGTATCGAAATCTCTACACTCAAATCACGAAAAGACCGGCGCCCCCTCTCACGCACAAAATTCGGATTTCAAAGGGGGTATTGCCCCCCGACAATATAAAAACAGCAAAACATACCGAAAATACGAAACTTTCCCGACTTCACAGTCGGGATTTTTTATGCTCATTTGTAGCCAAAATGTTTGAATTTGTTTTAAGCAGATGCCAAATGAGCGATAGCGAGTGCGGGCAGTCGCTTATGCACAGCAGAATTTCAGGAGGTGATGACGTTGTGGCGAAGGACGGCACAAACAGAGGCGGTGCAAGACCGGGTGCAGGACGGCCACGAAAGGCTCTTGCAGAGAAACTTGCCGAGGGAAAAACAGCGGAAGTGATGATGCAGCCTGCGGATATTGAGTCGGTGGATACGCCGCCTGTGAGAGAATTTATGCAGGAATTACAGCGTGACGGTACAAAACTGCTCGCCGATGAGGTGTACACCGAAACTTACCAATGGCTGAAAGAACGCTCCTGTGAAAAGATCGTCAGCCGACAGCTGGTGGAGCAGTATGCCATGAGCATTTCCCGTTGGATACACTGTGAGCAGATTGTCACCAAATACGGCTACATCTCAAAGCACCCGACAACCAATGCGGCGATTGCGTCACCATACGTTGCTATGTCGCAGAACTACATGAAACAGGCAAATCAAATCTGGAATCAGATTTTTCAGATTGTGAGAGAAAACTGCAGTGTGGAGTTCCAAGGAAATCCGCAGGATGACATGATGGAGAAACTGCTCCGCAGTAAGCGATAAGGAGGCACTATGAAATCAAACACAGATGTAACTTTCTGGCGTGAACTGAAAGCCAGCAGACCGATGCTCACGAAACAGCAGTACCGCACTATCAAGGGACAAGCGGTTAAGGGTAATGTCATAGCGGCAAGAAAGGGCTTGCTGAGAATTCACCAAAGGAGGCATGGCTGAATGCGAGTGAGGATGCTGTTCGAGCATGAAGTTATTCCGACACTGGATGAAGGGAGGATGCACCGATGAAAACAACCACAGACTTTCAGCTTGTCGATATTCACAAGCTCATTCCATATGTGAATAACGCCCGAACTCACAGCAAGGAACAGATTACAAAGTTGCGTTCCTCGCTCCGTGAGTTCGGGTTTATCAATCCTGTCATCATTGACAAGGATTTCAATATCATTGCAGGTCACGGCCGTGTCATGGCGGCAAAGGAAGAAAGCTACTCCGAAGTGCCGTGTGTATTTGTGGAGCATCTGACAGAGACGCAGAAGAAAGCCTACATCCTTGCCGACAACCGTATGGCACTGGATGCAGGTTGGGACGAGGAAATGCTCGCTGTTGAAATGGAAGAACTCCAAAATCTCGGCTTTGACCTCGGGCTGACGGGCTTTGATGAAAAGGAACTTGCGGATCTCTTTGATACAAACAGCAGTGATGATGTCAAGGATGATGGTTTTGACCTGACTGCCGCACTGGAAAAGGCGGCATTTGTACAGCGTGGAGATGTGTGGACGGTTGGCAGGCACAGGCTCATGTGTGGTGACGCTACTTCTCCCGAAGATGTCAACACGCTTATGGGTGATACAAAGGCAAATCTCATTCTGACGGATCCGCCGTACAATGTCGCATTCAAGTCCGGCAGCGGACTCACCATCCAGAACGACAGCATGAAGAATGATGATTTCTATAACTTCCTGCTGTCTGCATTTCAGTGCATGGCAGCACACCTTGAAAAAGGTGGTTCTGCTTATGTGTTCCATGCAGATACGGAGGGACTGAACTTCCGCCGTGCTTTCGTGGATGCAGGATTTCATCTTGCAGGATGTTGCATCTGGGTGAAAGATAGTCTTGTTCTCGGTCGCTCGGATTATCAGTGGCAGCATGAGCCGGTGCTGTATGGCTTTATGCAGAACGGCAAGCACAAGTGGTATTCCGACCGCAAGCAGACGACCATCTGGAACTTCGATAAGCCGAAACGCAATGCAAACCACCCGACTTCAAAGCCGTTGGATTTGCTTGCCTATCCTATCGGCAACTCCACGCAGGAGAATGCCGTAGTCATCGACACCTTCGGCGGAAGTGGTTCTACGCTTATGGCTTGTGAGCAGATGAACCGAATCTGTTACATGATGGAACTTGATGAAAAGTATGCGTCCGTCATTCTCCGTCGTTATGTGGAGGATACAGGCAATGCGGATGCTGTATTTGTCATTCGTGATGGCGAGAGAATTCCGTATTCTGAACTTGTAAAGGAAGTGGAAATGCCCGATGAATAAAACACTTACACTTGGAAGTTTATTTGACGGCAGCGGAACATTTCCTATGGCAGGTATTCTGTCCGGTATCACACCAGTATGGGCATCAGAAATTGAGCCGTTTCTCATTGCTGTCACCCGAAAGCGACTGCCGTTTATGAAGCATTATGGCGATATTTCTAAGCTGAATGGTGCGGAACTGCCGCCCGTGGATATTATCACATTCGGAAGTCCCTGCACTGATCTGTCTGTTGCAGGCAAGCGTGCCGGTATTCAGGCAGAACGTTCGGGACTGTTTTTTGAAGCAATCAGAATCATCAAAGAAATGAGGTGTAAGACCAATGGCGAATACCCGAAATACATCGTGTGGGAAAATGTCCCAGGGGCATTCTCCTCCGGAGGCGGCGAGGACTTCCGCTGCGTCCTCGAAGAAATCTGCAAAATTGCGGATGAGTCCGCTGCTGTTCCTAAACCTGCGAAGTGGCACAATGCCGGAGAAATTCTGGCAGATCATTATTCTGTCGCCTACCGATTGTTTGACGCGCAATACTGGGGAGTTCCCCAACGAAGAAAACGCATCTACCTTGTCGCAGATTTTACAGGCGAATGTGCCGGAAAAATACTCTTTGAGTCCGAGGGCGTGTCAGGGTATTCTGCGGAGAGCTTTAATTCGTGGAAAAGAGCTTCCGGAGGTGCTGCGGATTGCATTAGAAAAGCAAGCAGCGAAATCTGTCTGAACGACCAAGGCGGCAACCGCATGGATGTGACCGAGGATATGACCTGTACTCTCCGTGCGGAAGCACATCATCCGCCCTGCGTGTTGTCGGCAGGATTCTGCACAGAGCATTCGGCAAAGGCTCGTGGCATCGGCTATGAAGAAGAGAAATCCCCGACGCTTCGTGCAGGAGTTGTACCGGCGGCGATTGCGATTGATAATCATCCGGCAGACAGCCGTGTGAGCATTTCCTCTGATGGCAATGTGCAGACGCTTACATCACGCTGTGGAACAGGCGGCGGCAATGTGCCGATGCTGCTAGAATACCCAAAAGCCTACGGTATCAGTGCATTTGAATCCAATGCGATGAAATCTGACAATCCTCACAGCGGTGTATATGAAGCGGATACTTCAAGAACACTGGACTGCGGCGGCGGTTCACCTGCCTGTAATCAGGGTGGCATGGCAATCGTGGAAAGTTATGCCCTGCAAGGCTCTATGATCGGCAGAGCAGATAAAAACGGTCCACAGGGTGACGGAGTTAATGAGGATGTTTCCTTTACCCTTAATACCTGCGACAAACACGCCGTAGTTTATGCTATTGACAGAGAATCGTACAACTGCGGACAGAACTTTGCACGGAATCTGGGGATTTCCAATACAGGCGTTTCCTCAACGCTGAATGCACAGGGACCGTCTGCCGTGGCAACTCCTGTGTATACATCAAGCAAGGCTTCCTTCTTCACCAATGCACAGGCAGATACAGCGAATACACTTGTTGCTACGGATTACAAAGACCCGCCCCTTATCAACGACGTGGGATACACGGTTCGCAGGCTCACCCCACAGGAGTGTGCATTGCTGCAAGGTATGCCGACATGGTGGTGTGGGGACGTCGGCATCGAAAATCCGACCGAGGAGGATATAAATTTCTGGCGTGATGTATTTGAAACGCACAGGCTCGCTGTTTCTCCCGAAAAAAAGCCAAAAACAGATAAGCAGATTCAGAAATGGCTGAAGAATCCACATTCGGATAGTGCAGAATACCGTATGTGGGGAAATGGTTTATCATTGCCTACGGCATGGTTCGTTCTGGCAGGAATCGCCCACTTCGCAAAGCAATAACGAGGGACTCCCCAAATCGGGAGTCCCTCGTCATTCCATGATTTCCAGCATCAGCTGGGCACCATCCCGAAAACCTACCGCATACAGTTCCGCACTGGCGATCTCACTGCTTTTCATCTGTAAATCCGTCATCTCCTTGAACACGGGCAGCTGTTCCGGCGTGAGCATCTTCTCAAACGCATCACACATAGGCAGCCATTTCTGCATCAGGGCGTGGTATTCGGGATTCGCAGGCGTGTGGTCTGCTCGGACGATATTGCCGTGGTAAAATTCCTCGATCATCGGCACACCCGACATCCGTCCGTCGGGCGTGCCGATGCCATTTCCTCTGGGCATCGGCATCGCTCCTTTCGTCACACATATTACCATACTCTGCGGAAAATAGCCATCACCAGAAGCGACAAAGTTCTGGTGGCGAAATGCAGCACTTCTCACAAGTGTAATAAGCACAAATGCGAGGGCGATTTTTCTACAGTATTTCGGCGAAAATTGACTTGCAATTCTGTGAAAAAGGCGGTAATATGTGACTACCGAAAAACAAGGAGGTATTGCATATGACAATCAAATTCAACTGCACAGGTGCAGAACGCAAAAATCTGGTGCAGGCAATCAGCGAAATCACAGGCGAGAATGCAGAGTATCAGTTCATGCCGACCTGTGCCTACAACATCGGAACAATGACGGTGGACAAGGAAGGCACGCTGCACTGCGAGAACGGCACGGACATTGACGGACTGTTGCAGGAACTTCGCAAGCATGGATTCATTGCAGAAACGGAGAAAGCCGACAACCGTCTTACCATCTCCATCCCAAAAGAAAAGCTGGATGAGCAGACCCTCACCAACCTCGACAGGATTCTGGAGAACAAGGGTACGATCATCAAACACGCCCTTCAGACGGATTCGCTGAAATATACGGTGACGGAATCGGAGGTGCAGTTCCCTTGGTTCACATTGGAACAGCCGGAGGACGCTGACGCTTACAGCCGATTCCTCACAGCACTCATCGACATGGCGAAGAACCAGAAGCGAATCAACAACAAGCCCGATACCAGTGACAATGAGAAGTACGCCTTCCGCTGCTTTCTCCTCCGACTGGGATTCATCGGGACGGAGTTCAAGAGCGTCCGCAAGGTACTGCTCTGGCATCTGACAGGAAGTTCGGCGTTCAGAAATGGAGGTTGCTCGAACATGAGTCAGGATGCTGTCGAATGTGAGCGGTATGCCTCCACAGGATTTGAGGAGGTAGCAAGCGATGTTACCGAATAAACAACAGCTTGAAGCCCTTCGCAGGAAATATCCGGCCGGCACAAAAATCATTCTGCACCGTATGAATGACCCCTATCCCGTGCCGCCGGGTACGATTGGTGAGGTACAGTATGTGGACGACGGCGGCAACATTCATATGGTCTGGAGCAATGGCAGAACGCTGTCGCTGATCGAGGGTGTGGACGATTTTTCAAAGGTCACTGGGAGCGAAAAATAATCGAGATCCTATTCCCATTGTAGTGTATTTTACCATACAATTGCAAGTAATTCAAGCGGATATACTACACAATCATTCGGCGAAATACAGCCGAAAAGATTGTGTAGTAATCGTATTGATATATCCTCCGTTATGCGGTAATATGGTACACAACGAAAGGGGCAAAGCCCAGAAAAATGGAGGATAAAAACATGAACGCAAAGACCGCACAGCAGATCGAGAACCTCAAGAATCAGACCATCGGAGTTGAGGTTGAAATGAACAACATCACAAGAGAAAAGGCTGCAAGAATCGCCGCCGAGTTCTTCGGAACAGGAAGATTTCAGAACACAGCAAGCCGCAACGGTTACAGCACTTGGTCAGCTTGGGACGCACAGGGCAGAGAATGGAAATTCCAGAAGGACGTTTCCATTGCCGGATGTGACAGCGAAAAATGCGAGCTGGTGACACCGATTCTGCATTACGCAGACATTGAAACCTTGCAGGAACTTATCCGCCGCCTTCGCAAGGCGGGTGCAGTCAGCCACGCAGGTGTTGGGGCTGGCGTTCACATTCACATCGGAGCGAACGGACACACACCGCAGACCCTCAGAAACCTCGCAAACATCATGGCAAGCCACGAACAGCTGATTGCCGATGCCCTGAAAATTGACCAGGGCAGAATCAACAGATACTGCAGAACGGTAAACCCGAGGTTCATCGAGCAGCTCAACAAAAAGAAGCCCACAACGATGGCACAGCTTGCAGACATCTGGTACGAATCCAACGGCAACAACTACGGCAGAAATCAGCACTACAACGAAAGCAGATACCATATGACGAATTACCACGCAGTCTTTACAAAAGGCACAATTGAGTTTCGGCTTTTCAATTTCGATAAGCCTGCAAACGGCAAGAAAAACGGACTGCACGCAGGGCAATTGAAATCCTGGATTCAGCTTTGCCTCGCCCTTTCCGAAATGGCAAAGGAAGTAAGAACCGCAAGCCCCAAGCCACAGCAGACGGAGAATCCGAAATTCGCAATGAGAACCTGGCTGATTCGCCTGGGACTGGTTGGTGAAGAATTCTCGACAGCAAGGGATTTCCTTACAAGAAATCTTTCCGGCAATGCAGCATGGAGATTCGGAAATTAAGGGAACAGCCTTTTACCCCTCACGCCGCCTTCGGGCGGCTCTGGGTGGTGAAAGGGTATTCCCTTCGGAAAGGAAGAATCAACATGAAAAAATATTACATTGCCTACGGCTCAAACCTCAATGTCCAGCAGATGCGTTACCGCTGCCCCGACGCAAGAATCATCGGCACAAGCGTGATTCCCGACTATCAGCTGCTGTTCAAGGGAAGCAAGACAGGCTCATACCTCACCATCGAAAAGAAAAAGGGTGCAAGCGTTCCGGTTGCAGTCTGGGAAGTGTCAGAGCGTGATGAGCTTCGGCTCGATGCCTACGAGGGCTGCCCCAACTTCTACTACAAGACCGATATGCAGCTCACGGTCAAAAGCCACATCACCGGACGCAAGAAAAAACTGGATGCCTTTGTGTACATCATGCATGAGGAGCGTGAGCTGGGCATTCCGAGTTCGGTTTATGTGAGAACCTGTGTTGCCGGATACCGCCACTTCGGTTTCGATTTGAAGCACCTGCGGCTTGCGATGGATATCAGTGAGAGAGGTGAGATTATATGAAAGAACTGAAAACAGCCACCTGCCCCAAATGTGGACAGGAATACAAGGGTGTACCTGCCCTTTCCCGTGAGGACAATGCGACGCTGATCTGCCCCGACTGCGGCACTCGTGAAGCACTGGAATTCATCGGGGTTTACGCAGAGGAACAGGAGAAAATCATCAGCATTATTCATAGTCATTACCCCATGGTATAAGCCTACAGCTTGCCCTACGTTGCCTCACAACCGCCGTTTTCCCATTCTCTGTGAAATGATGCCTTTCGGAAAACGGCGGCACACGGGGGCGGTTGTGGGTTGACTTGTAGAATCACAGCTTGGCCGTTGTCATTGGAATGTTATTCAAAGGCGATTATAATAGTCCACCCAATAAAGAAAAATCTTCTTCATTAAACTTTAGATAATCGTCGTGGGCTTCAAAAGGGAAAGTGCTACAATGCTGGACACCATTTATACGTTTTGTCAATGCGACTAGAATAATCGCAAATTCCAAAACAGTATACTGTTTTATTTCTGAAGCAGGTGAATGATGTACAGCGTTTTCTGGTTCCTTAAAGGTAAAACATGCGTTAACTAAATTAAAAGCTTTCGACTTGGCTCCAATGGATTGCATATCACTTTCATCGAGAACGTATTCATGAGCACACTTATTTCTCATATCTCGATATGAATCAATATCCCTATATAATTCTTTTGATATTAGTCCTAGTGCATAAGCCATTTGGGCTTTTGCTGAAAAAGTGCCTAAGCATCCTGAATGGCTAAATATTCCCGATTTTTTTAGAAAATCAGAATCATCTACTAAATATTTTTTAATCAACGTTTCAAGTGTGGCATCAATCACAGCAGCGGCAGTAATGATACTTGAACGTAAGGGTGCATTTGCAACTTCCTTTATTACTTCTTTAAGATTAGCATTCAAAGAAAATACCTCCAATTATATACTCATTATACCACACTATTCACATGGCTTCAAGTAGATTATGTTAGAATGGATTTCACCGACCTGCCCGATGACCTTCTGGAAAAATACAAAAAGCACTTCTGGGATATTACGCACTTCATCCCCACGCCGAACGGTCTGCTTCCCATCACGGTGCGTGACATTATGCCCACGGAATAGCCGCTACGTTGCCCCATGTGGCAAGGCTGTGCCATTGCCGTAAACTTATCCCAAAACGAATATAATCCCCCTGAACGCAACTGTGGCGGTTCTGGGGGCATTGTCACATATACACGTCTATCGGGGTGTATTTTTCGCCTATATTCTGTACATTTAGCCGCTTGATAAAAGTCACATTATGCGGTAATATGTAATCACCGAAGGGGAAACCCCCACGGAAAAACAAGAATTTTGGAGGATAAGAAAATGGTAAGTTACGGAGTAGCAAAGGCAAGAGCGATGGCAAGCAAGAGAAACTGGAACGAGGAAGAATACACTTCCAAGGCAATCATCACCTGGGCGGACAGCAAATGGGAATACGAGCTTGAAATCGAGAACGAGGACATGGACGAGGATTTTGAAGCCTGGGTTGAAAAGCACGCCGAGGAACTTGCAAGAGAGGACGCCGAGGCAAACGGCACAACCTTCGAGGAAATCATCGGAATCAACTACGAATACGACTACATTGACGACAACGAGGCTTTTGAAAGGGACTACGAAGCCTACGCCGAATTTGAATGGGAGTGCAGAACGGGGAGATAACCTCCCCAGTGCACTGAGGGCGGAGCCGAAAAAGGCTCCTACCTTCGCCACGTTGCCTAGCAGCAATGTTGTTGCAAACTTATCCCCCAATGAATACAAGCCCCCTCAACGCAACGTGTGCCGTTCTGGGGGCTTAATCTATGTTTCAGATAAGCAATATTCTCATTCAGGGTTGTTTCTGGTGAAAAGTTGTAATAACGCACTTTTATTTCCAATCCGACACTGTAGATTGAGTGAAAAAAGCATGATTTCCTGCAATTCTCCTGAACCATCAAGTGTCCCTCTGAATCTTTGATAAATTGGTGCAAACTCTTTTACAATCTTTTCAAGGTCAGAGTTGTTTGCATTTACCAAACGATGAGGATTGCATATCAGGGTGCTCAAATACTCCGAAATCTGTATACCTGTTTCATCTGCAATGAACTTCTTGATTTGCAGGTTCTTTTGCTTTTCTTTCACTGTTATCACATCCTTATGGTTTAATTATATCATATTACAACTGGTTTTTCAAGTAATGGGAGGCGGTCATTTGAAAAAGCTGAAAAAATACACACCCACAGAATTCATGGCAGACGATTCCCACTACGACAAAGCCGCCGCCGACTACGCAGTCAATTTCATCGAATGCCTGTCACACACCAAAGGCACATGGGCGGGTAAGCCATTTGAATTGCTGGACTGGCAGGAGCGTATCATCCGTGACCTGTTCGGTGTTCTGAAACCCAACGGCTACCGCCAATTTAACACGGCATATATTGAAATTCCGAAGAAAAACGGTAAATCTGAACTTGCCGCCGCCATTGCCCTGCTGCTCACCTGCGGTGATGGCGAGGAACGTGCCGAGGTTTACGGCTGTGCCGCCGACCGACAACAGGCATCCATCGTTTTCGAGGTTGCTGCCGATATGGTACGGATGTGTCCTGCACTGAATAAGCGTGTGAAAATTCTTGCATCGCAGAAAAGAATCGTCTATATGCCGACCAATTCTTTCTATCAGGTGCTTTCGGCAGAAGCGTACTCAAAGCACGGTTTCAATATTCATGGAGTTGTGTTTGATGAGCTGCATACGCAGCCGAACCGAAAGCTCTTTGATGTTATGACAAAAGGGTCGGGTGATGCCCGAATGCAGCCGCTGTACTTCCTTATCACAACGGCAGGTACGGATACCAATTCCATCTGCTATGAACAGCATCAAAAGGCAAAAGATATTCTTGAGGGCAGAAAAATTGACCGGACGTTTTATCCGGTCATTTACGGCGCAGAGGATGATGCCGACTGGACTTCTCCAAAAGTATGGAAACAGGCGAACCCCTCCCTCGGTGAAACCATCGGGATGGAGAAAGTTGTCGCTGCCTGTGAATCCGCAAGGCAGAACCCCGGTGAAGAAAACGCTTTCCGACAGCTGCGACTGAACCAATGGGTGAAACAAGCAGTCCGTTGGATGCCCATGGAAAAATGGGATGCCTGCAACTTTCCTTTTGATGCATCGGAACTGGAGGGCCGTGTCTGCTACGGCGGACTTGACCTTTCATCAACTACGGATATTACGGCTTTTGTGCTTGTGTTTCCGCCGATTGACGAGGATGATAAATACTATATCCTGCCGTTTTTCTGGCTGCCGGAAGATACACTTCCGCTGCGAGTTCGACGTGACCATGTGCCGTATGATGTGTGGGAACGGCAGGGCTATCTGCTGACAACCGAGGGCAATGTGGTGCATTACGGTTTCATTGAAAACTTCATCGAAGAACTGGGACAGCGTTTCAATATCCGTGAAATTGCCTTTGACCGTTGGGGTGCCGTGCAGATGTCGCAGAACCTTGAGGGGCTAGGCTTCACGATGGAGCAGTTCGGGCAGGGCTACAAGGATATGTCACCGCCCACAAAAGAACTCATGCGACTTA
>JAFXCV010000032.1 GCA_017521325.1 Oscillospiraceae bacterium
ACCTCTGCTGCCGTCGTAACCTGCGCCGTTTACGGCATTCATCACGACATCATAATTTGTGCCATGCCAGCCTTCATAGTCAACTTCGAAGTTGTTGTACACTGCTTCTGCCGCATACGTTTGCACGCCGCCATACGGCATTACGCTGAGCATACCTGCGCAGAACATTACCGCTGTAATGCCTGCTGCGATTCTTTTCAGTTTCATGCTGATTCCTCCTTATTATTTTTTGCTCCATTCTGTCCTTGTTCAAATTTTTTGCGTATTGCATTTTGAACAACCAATATTCTACCATATTATCTTTGTAATGCACGATTTATAACCTACAATTTTAAGATTCGGTGGACAAAATGAAGATGCGGGGCAAAAACATCACAGAATCAGAAATGCAAACGGATAGTCGGCAGCACATTCTGCCATGATTACAGCAGAATGCGCACTTCCCACTCCTCTCACATCCGGTTCTGGTTATTTTTGCCATTTAAAAATCCTCGTTTTTAACTTCCGTCATGCCTAATTTAATTGTAAACTTTTTCTTAACGAGTTTCAACCCACAAATTGCAGATTTGGTGGACAATGTGAGGAAATAAACAAGATTTTTTAAGAAATCACGATAAAGTTACAGCACAATGCATTTATGGATGGGATCCGGATTTATAGGTGATTGCACAATTCATGAACGGTGCGTTACATTTTTTTACAACACAATTTTCTTATTCCTCTTGTATGGCGAATAGATTTATGCTATAATAATGCTATTCCAAAACACAGTCCGAGGAGGCTGCTATTATGAAAATTTCCCATATTGCGCTGTACACGACCGAGCTTGAGCGAAGCCGTGCTTTTTACGAACGCTATTTCGGCGGCACTGCAAATTCGCTCTACCACAACCCACGAACAGGACTGCGCACCTATTTCCTCTCATTCGGCGATGGCGCAAGGCTTGAACTGATGCAGCATCCGTCATGCACCGGCACCGAAAACGGCGAATTTGCCTGCGGATTCACACATCTCGCATTCAGCACGGGCAGCCGCAGTGAAGTGGAGGCACTGACGGCACAGCTTGCAGCGGATGGCTATGCTGTTGTCGGACAGCCGAGAACCACGGGGGATGGCTATTATGAAAGCGTCGTACTGGATCCCGACGGAAACCGCATCGAAATTACAGAATAGAAAGGAAGAGCATCATGGCATTACCGGATTTCAAAAAACTGCTGCAGGACAAATCCAACATTCCTGCATGGGCTGAATTTTTAAAAGCTGATGAATTCATCAGCTATGAAAACACCTACAAGAGCAAGATCTACTTTGATCTGTTTGACAAATATGTGCAGCCCTGCGCTGAAACGGGGGATATCCGCTATTATGTGTATGATCCCATCAAGCACGGAGCGGATCCGACAAAGAAATACCCTGTGCTGATGTGGCTGCACGGTGCAAGCAATTCCCTGATGGAGGAAGGCTGCATCATGTGCTGCGGTGCGGAGCAGTATGCTTCGGAAAAATACCAGCAGGCGATGGGCGGTGCCTATCTGATCGTGCCGCTTGGCAATGAAGAACGCCTTCCCGACGGCAGAATTCTCGGCACTTGGGGAGCAGAGCATGGTGCACCGATCAAAGCAATTTTTGACAGAGTATGTGCAGAGCATTCCGCAAATATCGGCAAGAAATTTGTGATGGGTGCATCCTCCGGCGGCTATTTCACATGGCTGCTTCTGGAGAAATACGGCAGCTATTTTGACGGGGCAATTCCGATTTCCTCGTTTTATGTTCCGGAAGATGCGGCGCTTGAGCGCATCTCAGAGGGCGGCACGCATCTGATCATCGCACACGGACAGCACGATGAAATGGCGGAATACAGCCAATGCATCCTCCCCCGCATGGATGCACTGCGTCGGATGAAAAACTGCATTCTCTTTTTCCCGGAATGGGTGTACAACGGTGACGGCGGCGTTTCCTCCGTATTCTATGGTATGGAAATGGGACAGCACTGCATGATCAACTGGGTGCAGCACAATCTGATGTTTGATGACGGAACACCAGCGGACGAACGCCTGCCCGATGGCGTAACGGGGTGGATACGCTGCATCTGCGAAAACAGAGGGTGAGAACATGTTCAGAGAGCTTACAAGGAAAAACAAGCAGATCGGTAATGAAGCATGTATTGAACTGCTCAGAAATGAAACCCGAGGGGTGCTTTCCGTACTGGGCGATGACAATTATCCCTACGGCATGCCCATGAATCATTTTTACAATGATGAGGACGGATGCATTTATTTCCACTGCGGTATGGCAGGACACAGGCTTGACGCACTTATGCAGCATGACAAAGTGTCATTCTGCGTCTATGACAAGGGATACCGCAATGATGGCGAATGGGCTTGGCGAGTGAAAAGCGTGATCATATTCGGACGGATGGAAATCATCCGTGACAGGGATATCATTATCAATATTGCAGAAAAACTCAGCAGGAAATTCACACAGGACGAAGGCTATATCCAAAAGGAAATCCGAAATTTCGCTCACGAAACGCTGCTTTTAAAGCTTATTCCCGAGCATATCTGCGGAAAATCAGTGGTTGAGGCATAGGAAATCTCCTATGCCTTCTTTTTTGAAAAATCTCACTTTTCCTCTTGACAAATCGGTCTACATGCTGTAGAATAAAATTAGGTCTACAAATTGTAGAATGAGGAGGCATCAGAATGAACGATTACAAAATGGGGCAGGCAGAAACCAGATTTGCGGAAATCATCTGGGAGAATGAGCCGATTTCCTCAACAGAGCTTGCAAAACGCTGCGAAGCACAGCTGCAATGGAAGAAAAGCACAACTTACACCGTACTCAGACGGCTGTGCGAAAAGAAAATCTTCCGAAATGAAAACGGAACCGTCACTTCCCTTCTGTCCAAAGAGGAGTTTTACGCTGTGCAGAGCGAAAAATTTGTGGAAGAAACCTTCCATGGTTCACTGCCTGCATTCCTTGCCGCTTTTACTGCAAGAAAAAAGCTGACTGCTGAAGAAGCGGCGTATCTGCATCGTATGATTTCCGAATATGAGGAGGGATGAGCATGCTGTTTCTCAAGGTTCTGAACATGAGCATCACGGCAAGCTGGCTTGTGCTTGCGGTATTTCTGCTGCGTCTCTTATTCAGAAAATCCCCGAAAGCACTGCATGTTGTGATGTGGGCACTTGTGGGACTGCGGCTGGTTTGTCCGTTTTCCATCGAAAGTGCATTTAGTCTGATCCCAAGTGTCGAAACCATACCACAGGAGATCATCACCGATCACAGTTTTAACGTGCAGACGGGAATCGGATTTGTGGACGAGCAGGCAAACGAATTCCTGGGTGACCGCTATTATGAGGGTGTGACCGTTGCGGAGGGTGCGGGGATGAAACTGACGGCACTTCTCACCATTCTTTGGCTCGTGGGCATGGCGGCAATGCTTGCGTATGGGGTTTTCAGCTATATGCGTTTGCGCAGGAGGGTAGCGGAATCCATTCCCATGCAGGGAAATCTCCGTCTTTGTGACCGCATCGACTCGCCCTTTATCCTCGGCATTGTGCGTCCTCAGATCTATCTGCCGTCCGCCCTGCGTTCGGAAGATCGGGAATTTGTCATTGCTCATGAAACCGCACATCTCAAACGCTATGACCATTTATGGAAGCCGCTGGGATTTGCGCTGCTGACGGTATACTGGTTCAATCCCGTCCTGTGGCTGGCATATCATTTCCTCTGCCGTGACATTGAGCTTGCGTGTGACGAACGGGTGATCAGAGATATGGAGCTTCCCGAAAAGAAGGCATATTCCTCGGCACTCGTCAATTGCAGTGTTTCAAGGAACGCCATCCTCTCCTGCCCTCTTGCGTTCGGTGAGGTGGGCGTGAAAGCTCGTGTAAAAAATGTGCTGCACTACAAAAAGCCTGCATTCTGGGTTCTTTGTGCTGCCATAGCGGCAATTGGGATTGCGGCGGTTTGTCTGCTGACAAATCCCATTATCCCCGACGATCGGCTGAAAGTATTCATTGACTGCGAGATCGTATCCCATCACCAATCCAAACACAGCACGGACAATTATGCATCCGTGGACTGGGAGGTTTTGTCAAATAAAAAGATCGGGAACAAAACGACGCTTTACCTATGGGTTCTCTATCAGGAATACAGCTATGACGGGAAGCTGCATAATGAATCGGGTGCGCATATTCCCACTGTCATTACGGTGGAAAATCGTGATGGAAACTACCATCTTGTGGAATACTGGGAGCCGAGGGATGGCAGCAATTATGCAAAGGACATTCGTGAAAAATTCCCGTTTTTCCTGTGGAGGAATGCACTGGATTCACAGAAATACATTGCTTCGCAGAAAGAAAAGTGTGAGCGCATGGCTCTGGAATATTTCACTTCAGAATCTTCGGCAGACGGTGCAGATGCACCCGATAACATGCAGATAAACGACCATCTTGAATCGCTTCGTCAGGAATATCCGCAATATTTTGGGCTGTCCACCGCCAAGGGGCTGGAAGTTTACATCTGGCAGATGGCACCGGATTCTTATCAATGTGCGCTGTTGCCCCGCAGGAATCTAAAGTACACGGATACGGAGCTGATGCGGCAAACACCCGTCCCGATTGAGAGAATGCGTGCCATTGTCGATTCCTACGGACTGCCTGAAAGCGAAGTCACCGTGCATGCGTGGCAAAACCCGTATTCCAGCTATTATTATGAGGTCAATGAAGAATACAGAGAAGAATTGCGTGAAAAATTCCGTTCCATCCATCCCGTCACGCCGTCCTATGAGAATTACCCCCTCATCTATGACTCGGCAGTTGCCGACATTGATGACGATGGGAAAGACGAGCTTTGCACACTGCGAGTGGGGCTTACATCGGGGCTGTTCACCTTCCGTCTGGTGATACAGGATGCACAGGACAGCACCGTGAAGGATAGCTTTACTTATTACCCTCTGAAGGTGGGAGAGCCGAGTTTTGAGGAAGAATCCGACGGTTCCCTTAGAATCCGCTTTGCCGGCGACGATGGTTCTGTTGAATTTTATGAGATTGCCCTCGATGTAAACAAAACTGACGAATAACTTATCCAAAAATTTTCAGCAAAGCGAAAAAACTACCTCCCCCAATCGTCATAGTAAATGAAAGGAGGATTGGTCTGCATGCAGAAAACAGATCTGACCGAACACTTTTCAAAGCTAAGAAACGGCGATAAGTCGGCATTTACGGAAATCTACCACGAACTGAAACGCCCCGTATATACCATTGCGCTGCGCATTGTACAGTCAAAGGAAACTGCAGAGGACATCACGCAGGAGGTCTTTGTGCGGCTCTATGCATCCCCTCCCGATGCATCCGTCAGAAATCCGAGGGCATGGTGCTTTCAGATCACACGGAATCTTGCGATCGATCTGCTGAAGAAACAGCATGGGATGCAATCCCCCGATACACAGGATACGTTCGCCCCCATCAGCGACATCGAACTGCGGATGGATCTGGAAAGGGCGATCTCGCATCTCCCCTGTGAGGAGCGTGAAATTCTGACGCTCCACCTCAACGGCGGTCTGCATTTCAAGGAGATTTCCAAAATCGTGGGGCTGACCCTGCCGTCGGTTTATCGCAGGTATCAAAAGGCACTAAGAAGCCTGCGCATATTGATGAATGGAGGTAGTCTATGAAAAAAACACTTGGAACGCTGCTTGCGATATTACTTTGCTTTATGAGTCCGCTTGCGGCAGCTGCGGAGGAATCCGCCGTATATTCCGCTGCTGATAATTCTCAGGAATCCGTCGTTCTGTCTGACACGGAGGAGCTATGGCTGCAATGGGCAAAGTTTGCGCCCGATTACATCTGCGGCATCTGGTCAACGGACGGCAGCATGGAACGGCTCACCATCGGTATTCAGGACACAGAGGAAGGAAATGCCGCAAAACAGGAGATCCTTGACATGATTGAGGACGATTCTGCCATCACATTTGTCTACCAGAAGCACAGCAAGAACGAACTTCTGCGAATTCTCGATGAGCTTTATCCTTATTTTGAACGAAATGCAGGACTTGTTTCTGCGGGACTGAACGAAATCGACAACCGCATTGATATTGAGATTTTCGAGAAAAATGCAAAGGATGCGGCAACAAAGGAAATGATCAGTGAACTGGAGAACGCCTACGGTGATGCGATTTCCATTTCCTATACGGATGAAGAAATTATTCTGACAACGGGTGGCGAAATCGGTGCCGATACACCGAAAAATCACCTGCCGCTGTATCTGACCGCAGGGGGCATGGCTATTCTTGTTTCCGCATTTTTGTTCATCCGGCACAGACAGAATACTGCCGCTGTTTTGCAGACGAATGCAGGCAGCACGGTTTCCAATTCGCTCTCCTCTGCGAAGGTTGCCGACATGATCAGACACACAGAGCCGGATTTTCCCTCGGAACTGGACGCAAGGATTCTGGATGCCGCAAAGCATGAGGAATAAGCAGCATAGTAATGAAACACTTTCGCAGGGAAGTGGGTCGAGGGTACGCAGTACCCTCGCAATATAGCCCCTCCCCCTTTGGGGGAGAGGGAGGAGTGGGGGCATTTTTTAGCGAACCACCTCTAAGGAAAAGGACTTTTTTCACAAACTAAAATGCACGCCATACGGCGTGCATTTTTCATTTATACAGTTGTCGGTTCCTTATTCTCGGATTCCTCCTGCTGCTTTGTTTCCTCCTTGAGCTTGTTGAACTCCTCGGGAGTCACAAAGGTCGGAACAATCTCATGCAGCTTCTTGACTGCAAGTGCCTCGTCATTTTCCTTCGCTGCCTTGCAAAGACTGCGGAGCTTGCGGATAAACTCGGCTTCTTCAATTTCAATCTGCTTGCCGATGAAGATGAGCTTGTTGGAAGTCTTCTGCAAGCCTTCCTCATCCATCAGCAGCTCTTCCTTGATCTTTTCACCCGGACGAAGTCCCGTAAATACGATCGGAACCTCCTCGTAAGGAGCCTTGCCGTACATTCTGATCAGATTCTCAGCAAGCGTCACAATACGAACGGGCTTGCCCATATCCAGAACAAAGATTTCGCCGCCCTGTGCAATCGCTGCAGCTTCCAGAACAAGACTCACTGCCTCAGGGATCGTCATAAAGTAACGGATGACATCACGGTGTGTGACGGTAACCGGTCTTCCCTGCTCGATCTGCCGCTTGAACAGCGGAATGACAGAGCCGTTCGAACCCAAGACATTACCGAATCTTGTGGTAACAAATTCCGTTCTGCCCTCGTGCTGCTGGGAAAGATACTGGATGATCATCTCACAGCAGCGCTTGGATGCGCCCATGACATTGGTGGGATTTACTGCCTTGTCGGTGGAGATCATCACAAATTTTTCTGCATCGTGGAACTGCGCAAGCGTCGCTACATTAAATGTGCCGACCACGTTGTTCTTGATCGCTTCCATCGGAGAATCCTCCATCAGCGGCACATGCTTATGTGCTGCCGCATGGAACACGATCTGCGGCTTGTACTTTTCAAACAGCTGATTCATGCGGAAATAATCACGAACCGATGCAATCATGACATGAAGATCAAGCTCATCGCCGTAGTCGTTCTTCAGTTCCTGCTGTACGTCATAGGCATTGTTCTCGTAGATGTCCACGATGATGATCCGCTTCGGATCATACTTTGCAATCTGGCGCACCAGCTCCGAACCGATGGAACCGCCGCCGCCCGTGACCATACAAACCTTGCCATGGATGAATTTCTTGATTTCCTGATTGTCAAATCTGATCGGATCACGTCCGAGCAGGTCCTCAACCTTGATATCACGCACCTGATGGAGCAGTGATGTTTTTGTGTCATCAAAAATCAGATTGCCGATAAAAGGAATCATCTTCACCGGAACAGTTGTACCGGAGCAGATCTCCAGAATGCGCTTACGCTCGTCCTCAAGACAAGAAGGGATGGCGAACAGAATCTGTTCGATCTTGTATTCCTGTACAAATTTCGGGATCTCATGGGATGCGCCCACAACGGTTACACCGCTGACCTCCTTGCCGATCTTGGAACGGTCGTCATCAATGATGCAGACGGGAGAGAACATTGCGGAACGCTTGTCCTCTGTATAGGGCGATTCCTGTGCATTCTTGATCTCACGCAGCAAAGTCTTGCATGCCTGTCCGCCGCCGATGATCATGGTACGCTTGTAAGATGCGTCCTTGATGCCAATATCCACAAGTTCAATGAATGTACGCTTAAAAATAAAACGGAACAAGCAAACACCCAACAATGCAATAACACCATGTACGAATGCATAAAGAACCGGATGTTTCCCCATGTGTGCATGCAGTGACGGATTGCTGCCCACGATCAGATACACGAGCGTCCAGCACACGAGCATACCTGCCATAACACCGTAAACGCAGGACAGGTAATCCTTGCTGCGGAAGTAACGCCACATTTTATTGTAGGCACCGAACGCAAGCAGACCTGCAACACAGCAGACCGTACCAATCATAATGGCGATCGCCTGCTGTGTGGTGGAAGCATCCATATCAAACAAGGAAAGCAGGAAGTTTGCAATCAATGCTGAAATTCCGACAATGAACACATCTGCGATTGCCAGTACGATTTTTCTGATTCTGAATTTTTTTAAGAAATCTTTCAAACGATTCAGCCTCCTAATCAGTTTTTGCTTTCTCTGCGGCTGTACACCGGAATTATGGATTATTTTATCTCAGCTTCAACAGGACAAAGCGGAGCAATGCTCCGCATAATCCTTTCACTCAGATGAATTGCCATCACTTTTCCATTATTCTACGGTTACACTCTTTGCAAGATTTCTCGGCTTATCCACATCAAAGCCCTTTGCAACGGACACATAATAGCCCAGAAGCTGCAGCGGAACTACCGCAAGGCTGCCTGCGAACAGTGCGTCCGTCTTGGGGATATACACTGTGAATTCCGCAGTATCCTCCATGCTGTAATTTCCATAAGCAGTCAGACCCATCAGGTATGCACCACGGCTTTTTACCTCGACCATATTGCTGACGGTCTTTTCGTACAGATCCTGCTGTGTCAGCACGCTGATGACCAGAATGCCGTCCTCAATCAGGCTGATCGGGCCGTGCTTCAGCTCACCTGCGGCATATGCCTCGGAATGGATGTAGCTGATTTCCTTCATTTTCAAGCTGCCCTCAAGGCTGATAGCATAGTCGATGCCACGGCCGATGAAGAATGCGTCCTTTGCGGATGCAACCTTGGCACTGAACCACTGGATGCGCTCCTTGTCCTCAAGGATCTTTTCAATCTTTTCGGGGATCGTATAGATTTCCTCGAGCAGTGCAGCATATCTCTCATCCTCGATCTCGCCTCTGGACTTTGCAAACTCAATTGCAAGCAGATAGCATGCGATCAGCTGTGTGCTGTATGCCTTAGTGGTTGCAACGGAGATCTCAGGACCTGCCAGCGTGTAGAATACATTGTCTGCCTCACGGGCAATGGAGGATCCGACAACATTAACGATACCAAGCGTCTTGATGCCCTTTTCCTTTGCCTCACGCAGTGCAGCAAGGCTGTCTGCAGTTTCGCCGGACTGGCTGATGATGATCACAAGGCTGTCCTTGACAAGGGACATCTTGCGGTATCTGAATTCGGATGCCAGCTCCACACGAACCGGAATCGTTGTCAGCTCCTCGATCACATACTGTGCTGCCATGCCCACATGATAAGCGGAACCACAGGCAACAATATAGATCTGGCTGATATTTTTCATTTCCTCAGAGGTCAGACCAACGCTGTCAAAGCTGATCTTGCCGTTCTTAACAACGGAATTGATCGTATCCTTAATCACCTTGGGCTGCTCATGGATCTCCTTGAGCATGAAATGCTCATAGCCGCCCTTTTCCGCAGCCTCGGCATCCCACTTGATTTCGGTGATGGGCTTTTCAATTTCTTCCTTGTCGATATTGTAGAAAACTGCCTTGCCCTTTTCAAGCTTTGCAATTTCCATATTGCCGATGTAATACACATTTCTGGTGTACTTCAAAATTGCCGGAACGTCGGATGCAACATAAGTTTCACCGTCCGTTACGCCGATGATCATCGGGCTGTCCTTGCGGGCAGTGTAGATCTGCTCGGGGTACTCCTTGAACATCACGCACAGTGCATAAGAACCACGGATACGCAGCATTGCACGGGTAATGGCATCAACGGGGCCGCCGTTATACTTTTTATAATAATAATCAACGAGCTTGACAGCAACCTCGGTATCGGTCTGCGAGTAGAACTCATAGCCCGCCTTGGTCAGCTTTTCACGAAGCTCCTGATAGTTTTCGATAATACCGTTATGTACTGCAACTACATTTTCATCATCGCTGCAGTGCGGATGTGCATTCTGCACGGAAGGCTCACCATGTGTTGCCCAACGTGTATGACCAATACCGCAGCAGCCCTTTACTGCCCTGCCGTTATCCGTCATTTCTGCCAGCACACGAAGCTTGCCCTTTGCCTTGACAACTTCTGTTTCGCTCTCGCCGTCACGAACAGCAATACCCGCCGAATCATAGCCTCTGTATTCCAGCTTGGAAAGGCCGTCGAGCAGGATGGGAGCTGCCTGTGCAGTTCCGGTAAAACCTACAATTCCACACATAATCATAACCTCCTCAGGTAATCTTTCGATATCTTTTGTCCGGAAATCTTTGTTTCCTGTGTTCTGCGTCTGATGCTTACTGTTTTTCATGTTTCTTGATGAATCATTCAGATATCAGAGTATATTCATGAAAAATCCATTTTATCGCACGGTGAACGCCGCAGCATATCCAGCCTACAGCATTCCATTATTCATTATATCACACAAACGATTTCACGTCAAGTGATTTCTGCCGAAAAACACATATTTTTATAACAAATCTACCGATTTTGCAGTTTTGTTCTCATTTTTTGGTGAATTTTCTGCATAATAATTATTCCCAATTCTTCCAGATCTCAGGTGCAAAACCCACCGTTGCCGCCTTTCCGTTGCGGACAATGGGGGTTCGGATGAGATGCTGGTTTTCAAACACCTTCTCCAGCTTGTCATCATCTGTAAGATACCGCAGCAGTGCAAGCAGATCCTGATCCCTGCATTTTTCGTCAATCAGCTTCTCAATGCCGCCCACGGCTTTCAGGATGCTCTGGAATTCCCCACGGCTCATCCCCTTTGATTTCATGTCGATCATCTGGTATTTCACACGGCGTTCCTTGAAATATCGCTCCGCCTTCTTCGTATCGAAGCATTTTCCGCTGCCGAAAATCTGTATATTCATCCGAAACCTCCCCGGAGTTACTGTGCATCATTCTCTGCGCCGCCAAGCTTCACGATCGTCATCCCATGCCCCAGCGCATCCGTCAGCTTTCCGAACACATCCGCCGTCTTCATGCGGATGCTTGACGTATTGATGCAGGGATGGCAGCCGAAATACTCCGCCTTCAGCACATCCTCATCCACAACAAAGCGCACCTTGCATTCGGGATCAAACATCAGCCCCATAATGCTTGCAGAGCCGGGCGTGAGATTGAGATACTGCTCCATGCTTTCCCCATCGGCAAACGAAAGGCGGGAGCATCCGAGCTGTCCGGTGATCTCCTTCGTGCGGAACGCCTTATCCCCCGGAATCAGCAGGAGGTAGAAATCCGTTTTCTGACGGTTGCATAAAAAGAGGTTCTTGCAGATCATGGCACCAAGTACCTTGTCGATCTCCTCGCACACCTCCATCGTAAATGCAGGCTCGTGATCCACACGGTCATATTCGATACCGAGGGAATCAAGAAGATCGTAGGTCTGTATTTCCTTTTCAAGTCTGCCCGTACAGTCGTCGGGTCTTCCCTTTTGTAATTGCATTGCTTCCACTCCTTTGAAAAAACATTACATCTATTATAACAGATTTGGTTTGTAATTGCAATAGCAGTTTTTACTCACGATATAGAAAAGAGATACTTCCGATCCGGCAGCATCCCTCATATGCACTATGGTTGCAGACAGCAGAATTTCATTTCAATGTAATCACCCTCGTACAATTCGATCTGTGCAGTTGCACCGATGCTCACCATATCCCCTTCACGGGTAATGGGAGCGATACAGTTGATACTGCTGTAGATCGTATAATGTCCTGTGTACTGATCACTATAATTCATGACCGTATAAGTACCAGCTTCCAGATCCCTGCCGACCTTGTACATACCGCTGCTGCGGAAAGGATCCGAGGGATTCTCATGCTTTTCCATGTCATAGAGATTGGCATGCACAAGCTCTATATACTGTCCTTCCTCCAGAACGAGCAGTTTACACCCCTGATACCATCCGCCAATCAATTCGCTTTCTTCTGACTGGGAGGAACTTGTATACACACCGAGATAGAAATCCCTTGTGGGCGTGTTGCCATTGGATACCGCTGCGTATTCTCCTGCCGGCACATCCTTGCCGATCTCATAAAAGCCGGAAACAAAAACTCCCTTTTCACGCTGGAACGCAAGATTCCCCTCACGATCCCCTTCGGGATCGGCAGGAGTGCTTTCGTACGGGCTGTATTCCTCGGCACGGCTCTCATAACCATGCTGCGGATCAACAGGTCTTGTCACTGTCTTAACAGAGTTAAATACACCAATTAATGTAACGCAGACAGCCGCTGCAAGAAGCAGCACAAAGCCTCCGATTAAAGCAATCACAATCCATACGGAATCGGATTTCCCGCTGTTTTCCTGTGCCTGACACTGTGCGGGAGCATACACTGCCCTCTGGCAGTTCGGGCAGACCTCGCCCTCTTCCCACTGTGTACCGCAATAAATACAGGATCTCATAAAATGCACAACCTTTCTTGTTTTATGACAGGTTCATTATACCATAGATTTCACAGAAATGCAAGAATTTCCAAAGTTTTTCCGTTCTCCATACGCTATCATAAATTTATTTTGTAATTGCAATGGAAGCTTTTATTCATAGTATGGGAAAAGGGATGCTTTCGATCCGGCAGCATCCCTCATACGCACTATGGTTTCAGACAGCAATCTCTCATCTCGATGTACTCCCCTTCATGCAGCTCGACCTGCACTTTTTCGTCTTTTTTGACAATCCCACTTTCATAGGCATTGTTTTTGTCATAGTCATAGCCGCTGTAGATCCAATATACACCGGACCACTCAGTACGGGTACCTTCAACGGTATATGTACCAGGCTCCAGATCCCTGCCGACCTTGTACATACCACTGCTGCTGAAGGGGTCCAAGGGATGCGCATTCTTTTCCATATCGTAGAGAGTGGCATGTATAAGCTCAATATACTGCCCTTCCTCCAGAACGAGCAGCCGGCATTCATGAAACACGTCGGACATCAGTTCACTATCCGACGGTGCGATAGCACTTGCATACACATAGAGATGGAAAACCTCTGTGGGCGCATCGTCGCTGAGTACCGCAGCGTATTCTCCTGCGGGAATATCCTTGCCAATTTCATAGGAACCGGATTCAAAGATTCCCATTTCTCGTTGGGACGCAAGGCTTTTTTCACGCTTCATATCATATAAGAGTCCCGGCAGCTCGTAGGAAGCCATTTGCAAAAACAATACTAATCCGATGACCAGTACAAGCACGATCCATACGGTACCGGATTTCCCGTCGCCATCCCGTGCAGGCTTTTGGTCCTGAGAATCCGCAGGCCTCCCACAGTTCGGGCAGACATCGCCCTCCTTCCACTTTGTACCGCAATAAATACAGCCTTTCATCAAAACACAACCTTTCACTATTTTCTGACAGATTCATTATACCATAGATTTCAACGAAATGCAAGAATTACGACAATTTTACCGATCATCATGCCGCTTGCGGAAAGTGAGGAGGTTTTTTCCGTTTTCCCCCTTGACAATCCCGCTGGAATGTGTTATAATATTACTGTTATGTTGAGTGCATCTTGACGCAAGAATCGCATGCTTGTGTGGCTCAGTCGGTAGAGCAGTTCATTCGTAATGAACGGGTCGCAGGTTCGAATCCTGTCACAAGCTCCAGAAAAAAGCCTGTATTTAGCAGAAAACGCTATGTACAGGCTTTTTGTTATCTATACGATTGCAGTCAGAACTGCGTGTGTGACGCTGAAACTGCGTATCATCACACGAAAATGCAGGCCCAGTCACATAAAAAATCACACGGAGAAACCTTTAAGGCCGTTCCGTATCATTTCCGGCTCCATAATGGAGCCGGATTTTTCGCCTCCCTGCCACACACATCAACCCATTTCCTGCATTTGGGGGAATCTATCCCCCCTTCTCTGTTTAAAATTCAAACAATTCCAGCGAACCGTCATAGCCGCTCATTGAAACCGCCAAACGCCTTGTTTCACCTGTTTCGTCCGTATAGGAAACACCATAGGACGGCGTATCTCCATAGAATACAAGCTCGACAATCAGCGGACGGTATGCCTCAAGTGTGCCGTAGGAATAAATATCGTCAATGGAATATTCGGGATTGCCTTCCTCATCAACATCAGTCATACAGAGGGATAATAGTTTGAAATCATGAAGAACACCATCGGTTGAAAATACAATACGGGTTGCATATTCCGATTGCTCCACTGAATAAAAATCACAGGAATCCTCATTGAATGAGGTATCAGCGTTATATTCCACAAACAGCTGTGAAGGTGCCTTTGCCGCATATTCCTCCACAAAGGGGGTAAGGGCAATCTCCACCGGTTTAGTTTCAAGACCGGTGCACTTTCCCCAGAATTCGTCCTCTGTGATGTTCAGTTCCTCTGACTGTTCCTTGTCGCTGACACCGGTTGTATTGTGGTAAAATCCGATTTCTGTAAAGGTTTCGTCCTTTTCATATGTAAAGTAGTAGTCGTTGCACTTCAGACTTTTGCCGTCAGGCTGGAGTGTAAAGCTGCCGAATATACTGTACATCGCACCGCCTGAACCACGATAGAAAAACGTGCCGTCACCTTTATAATGATAGCTGCTTCGGTAAGACCCCTCAAAGGCAAGTGATACCGTATCATCATGACAGGTGTACACTGCATAAACCAGATCGCCGTAGCCAATGCCGTCACGCTTTTCATTGATTGTAGCAATGGCAAGTTCCGGAATGCCGTCACCGCTGAGATCTTCTATGGCATAGCCGAGGTTATACTCTGCTTCACGTCCAGAAATATCATAAAGCACGGACGGATCGCCGAGAATTTCGGTTTCGTCCCCCATGCCGTCCGTAATCACGCTCCGAAAGCCTTCGATGATTTCTGAATACGCCTCGTTATAGTCCGTTGCATCTGTGGCGGCTTCTGTTGGCTGTTCTGTGGCAGCTTCTGTTGTAACGGATTCCGTGTTATCCTCTGTAGAAGCAGCGGTTTCGATTTCTGCACTTTCTGATGTGGTTGCTTCAGCGGATGATTCGCTTCCCGTTCCTGTTTCATTTCCGCAGCCTGTGAAGCACATCAGCAGTACCGATGACAGAATGGAAAGTATGATGAGTCTTTTCATTTTGATCTCCTTTTCGACTACAGCACGGCAGTCTGTTACTTGATTTGCAAACAAAGCGGTTTACAAATTATTATATCATGTTCAACATTCTTTGTCAATTGCACACTTAAAAAGACCGTTATGATTCTCTCCCTTGACTGAAACAACATAATGTGATATAATAAAATCACCGACATATCTTGATTGGCAATGTTCTTGTTTTGCTCAGTTTCAGAAGAAACACAAGTGTTCAATCCATATTTTAGGGGTGTACCAAGAACTGCGTACCACTTTACATTTCAATCTTTCGCTGGAAAAGGTGTGGGTATTTTTCATATCATATTGAAGGAGAAATCTCATGAATAAATCGATTAAAAGCATGATTGCTGTATGGTTTATGCTTTTTTTTATAACCGGTTGCGGTCCAATCGGGGATAAGACAATGAGTATCAGCATTGTTTACGGTGTTATTGCAGCACTTTCCCTCTTGTTGCTGATCAGCTACTGCTGTCTGATTAAGAGAAAAGATATATGGTTTCTTTTGCTGTACTTCTCTGTGTTCATCACAAATACAGGTTACTATTCTCTGTCCGTTTCTCACAATGTACAGGAAGCCTTACTTGCGAATCGTTTCTCTTATCTGGGCTGCGTGTTTATGCCGCTGTCGATTCTGATGGTGATCCTGAATCTATGTAAATTTCGGTATAAAAAATGGGTTCCGGCCTGCTTGATCGGCATTGGAGGTTTCATGTTTCTGATTGCCTCAAGTCCGGGATATCTGGATATTTACTACAAGGCGGTAACGTTAGAAGTCATTAACGGCGTGACGGTACTGTGCAAGGAATATGGCAGCTGGCATTGCCTGTATCTTTTTTACCTGCTGGGATATTTTGTGTCCATGGTTGCTGTGATCCTCATCGCTGTGGCAAAAAAGAAAATACAATCCCCAATGAAGTCGATTCTGCTTGCGATGATCGTATTCGTCAATATCGGTGTCTGGCTGCTCGAACAATTGGTGAAGCTGGATTTTGAATTTCTTTCCGTGTCCTATATTATCAGTGAATTGTTTCTTCTGGGACTCTACATGATGTTTCAGGAAGCAGAGTCCAACGCAGTGTCTTATCAGACACAGTCGGCTGCGTCAGATAACCGGG
Organism: Oscillospiraceae bacterium; assembly: GCA_017521325.1. Lineage (GTDB taxonomy): Bacteria > Bacillota > Clostridia > Oscillospirales > Ruminococcaceae > UBA3855. The sequence continues at coordinate 16,620 of JAFXCV010000032.1, forward strand.
AACATTCGCCCATAGCAGAGCCTTCCTGCCTTCCTGTATCATCCCAACCGACACTGGCAGACCATGATGTAACCACAGAGGACGCCCACACAGAAGAAGCAGCATTCTGTGAACAATGTGAGTATTTCGCATCCCATCTTTCCACTCTGACAAATACGGAACGTATGATCTACCAGCTGTATCTCGATGGCAAAGGCACCAAAGAGATTATGCAGGAAATGAATATCAAAGAAAATACACTGAAATTTCATAACAAGAATATCTATAGCAAACTTGGAGTATCTTCAAGAAAACAGCTTATTCAGATTGCCTCTGCACTGCAAGCGTCAAAGAATATATAATATGAAAAGCATGATCCTGAAAAGATCATGCTTTTTGTGTTTCCCACCCTTTTTCCCACCCTTTTTCAGATTTCCCACACCCGATTTTTGTGGCTGGTGTGGTGACAATGATGCAGATTGGATGTATAATAATAGGTATAAACGTCGTTTTGTACACTAACACAATGAAGGGAGTAATGTTATGAAAACCAAACGAAAGCAAGTGACAGCTTTACTGACAGCAAGCGCCATGCTGCTGAGCGGAATGATGTATCTGCCGGCAGATTCGCTGCAGCCGCTGTCAATTGTCACTGCAGCCGAATCGCTGCCGGAGACTGCAAAGCTGACGGAAGAATGCTTCCCCGATGCCAACTTCCGAGCTGCTCTGGCGGAAACGTTCAGACTGAAAGAGGGGGATGCACTCACAGATGAGATGCTTGCCATTACGGAACTAGACTTGAATAGCAAGCAGATTTCAGATCTGACGGGTGTCTCATATTTCACAAAACTGGAGAAACTGAACTGTTATAACAATCAGATTTCAACATTGGATCTGTCAATGCTGACCGTGCTGGAATCATTGGACTGCTCTTACAATTCTCTTACGCAGTTGAATGTTTCCCATTTATCGGAGCTGCACTATTTGGATTGCTCAAAAAACGCACTGACGGAACTGGATGTTTCTGCCAATGTGCGACTGACGTCGCTGGAGTGCCAATCAAATAAATTGACCGTGCTTGATGTTAGCACGCTTGAAGTGCTTCACTTGTTAAATTGCCGAGACAATCAACTGACAAAGCTGGATGTTACAAACTGTTCGCCGCTCTGGAGTCTTGAATGTGACGGCAATCCACTCTGGAAGCTTGACGGACTGACGGATAAGATCACCCAACTCTCGTATCCTGAGGAACGCACCATCTCTTCTGCAGAGGCATTGGATCTTTCCGGATATGGTATGGATCCTGCAAAAGTTACTGTAACAGGTGGTACATTCAGCGATGAAGGCATCCTTGACTTCAAATCCGACTATTCATCCATGACATTCACCTACGACTGCGGCAACAACACTTCACTCGCAGTTACAGTTGAACGCAAGATGATACTGTCGGACAAATATTTCCCGGATGCAAATTTCCGCAGCCGTCTGGCGGATATTCTGGATATCGCAGAAGGCGACGTGTTCGATCCCGAAACTGTCAAAAATCTGGATCTCAGCTCCGCAGACATTGCTGATCTGACGGGTATTGATTATTTTGTCAATCTTGAAACTCTCGATTGTGCGGACAATCAGCTGACCGCATCCCTCAAATGGAATCTGAAAAACCTTAAGCAACTGAATGTTTCAGACAATGCGTTCAGCAGTCTTGTTCTCAATGATATGGAGCTGCTGACAAGCCTGAATTGTGCAGGGAATCAGATTACCATGCTGACGATAAAGAATTGTCCGAACCTGAGCATCCTTGACTGCAGCGGCAACCTGCTGACGAAACTGGATCTGTCGGCATTCAATCAGTTGACAGAGTTGAATTGCTCGGGCAATACACTGACACGTCTGATGCTGAACACCAAGAAGACTTTGGAGAAACTCGACTGCAGCAAAAACACTCTTTCCCTGCTGGATTTGACTGGTTACAGCAATCTAATCGCAGTTAACTGCAGTGAAAATCTCATTTCCGAACTGAATACCAAAGGTGCTTACAAGCTGGAAGAAATCGATTGCCGTTCGAACCAGCTCCATGCACTCAGTGTCGAGCATCTGAACAACTTGAAAACCCTTAATTGCAGCGATAATCCGCTGGAAACACTTCACTTCAATTCTACTCTGAAGGAGCTGTATTGTTATGAAACAGCCCTGACAAAACTGACCATTCCGGAACTCTGTAAACTGGAGATTCTGTATTGCTACAGAACGCCACTCACGGCACTGGATGTCACAAATGCTCATTCTCTTAAGGAGCTCGAGTGCTTTGATACGCAAATTACAGAACTGAATCTGAAAAACAACGAAGAACTCTATCGACTGGATTGTTCTTCTGCAAAGCTGACAAAACTCGATCTCTCAGCCAACAAGAAACTCACCGCACTGCTCTGCAGTAACAACAAGCTGACAGATCTGGACGTGTCCATGCTGTACGAGCTGGAGAATCTCTGCTGCGAACAAAATCGGATTTCCGTTCTGGATGTGACAACCTGCCGTTCTCTGGAAGAAATTTACTGTTCGAATAACAACATGACGCAGCTCATCGGTGCGACACAGGATACCCTCAAGACAGTGGAGTGCAGCGGAAATAAACTGTGGATAATTCCTGTTTTGAAGGATTATGCAGGCACGCTCGTTTATGATACCGTGCGTTCCATCCCCGAAAAAGCCGGACAAGCCGTCGATCTGTCCGCTTACACTATTGACCGCAGCCTTGTAAGCGTAACAGGCGGCAGTCTGACAGGAGATGGCAAGCTGGTTCCCGACGAAGGTGCAGATGTCATGCATTATACTTATGGACCGTGCGGCTCCGGCGGCTATACCATGAATATCGATGTAGTCTACACTGTGACGCTGGATGAGTCCTACTTCCCCGATGCGGCATTCCGTGCAGAACTGGGAACACTGTTCTGCATTTCCGAAGGTGATGTCCTCACAGAGGAGATGCTTGCAACAGAAACACTCAGTGTACAAAAAAAGAATATTGCCGATCTTACCGGTATTTGTTATTTTGCCGACCTCAAGAAGCTGACCTGCTATGGCAATGCACTGACAAAGATTGATCTGTCCTATAATACGGCTCTGACCACTCTTTACATCGGTGCCAATGCACTGACAGAACTGGATGTGAGCATGCTGCCGGATCTGCAATCTCTGAGCATCGGCAACAACAAGATCTCCGAAATTGACCTCTCTTCCAACACAAAGCTGACCAGTTTCTCCACTACCGTCAATCCCATTTCCGTGCTGGATCTTTCGAATCATCCGGATCTGGATTCTGTTGACTGCGGCGGAAGCCCTTGTCTGACAGAGCTGAAGCTTGATAAAGCTGAAAACATCAGCGAGCTGATCGTTGATAATACGCCTCTGTATTATCTTGATCTCACATCAGCTCCCTGGGTAGGTCTCAGCTTTTATGGAACCAATCTCTGGGGTATTGATCTCCATCCGGAAGCAAGTCTCTCGGAAACATCGGTTACTTACAAGGCAAACATGAAAGGCGTCAATCTTGCAGCTATGGGAATTGACCTGAACAAGGTAACCGTAAACGGCTGCACCATTACCGAGGAAGGCGTTTTGCTGCCGGATCCGAACGCAGCGGAAAGCATCTACACTTACGACTGCGGAAACGGTAAGAAGCTGAATGTGACCATCGAATGGGGTGTTTCTCTGACTGAGGAGAATTTCCCCGATGTGAAATTCCGTGAAACACTATCAGAAGAATTCGGCATTGCTGAGGGTGACTGGCTGACACCGGAAAACCTGAATATTACCACACTGATTTTTCACAGCAAGGGCATGACGAGCATCGAGGGCATAGAGTTCTTCACGAAGCTCACCAAGCTCAACTGCTATGGCAACTACCTGACCAACGTGGATCTTTCGGGCAATCCTGCCCTTGTGGAAGTAACACTTAATTCCAACCGTCTGCACACGCTGAATCTGGATGGCTGCACCTCGCTTGCTGAACTCTATGTTGATGATAATCAGCTCACAGCACTGGACGTTGACAGCTGCACAAATCTGGATTATCTGACGATTGACAATAACCCGCTGACAGAATTGGATATCACATCGAACGAGAAGTTAAGGGTACTGTATGTAAGAGATACACCTCTCACATCATTGGATCTGTCAGGCTGTCCCGACCTGGACGCCTTCTCCTGCAGTGGTTCCGGACTGACCGCATTGGATGTCAGCAACAATACCAAGCTGACGAATTTGTCTGTCAATAATACGGGAATTACTTCTATCGATCTGACAAACTGCACCATTCTTGAAGAATTTTCTACAGCCAACACCCCGCTCTGGAGCATTCAGGGTCTGCGGGAAGAGATGATTGATGTCACTTATGACGAACCCCGTACCCAGTATATTGCAGAATTCACCATTGACATTCACGAGTACATTGACGATGCGAATAAGGTGACAATCACAGGCGGCAGTCTGGATGAAAACGGTGTGATCACCGTTGATCCGGATGCAACAGAATGCGTTTATGTCTATGACTGCGGTGCCGGATACAAGCTGACGGTGAATATCGTTGTCGGTGTTCCGCTGACAGAGGAATACTTCCCCGATCAGAATTTCCGTGCATTACTTGCAGAAAAGCTCGGCACCTCTGTTGGTGATCTGCTGACAATGAAGCACCTGAGTACAGAAACACTCAGCTTATGGAGGGTCGATATCGGCGATCTGACCGGAATTGAATACTTCCGCAATCTCAGAAGTCTTAATGTCTCAAACAATCCTTTGTACCGTCTGGATCTTTCCAAGAATACAAAGCTCGAACAGCTTGATTGCGATTTTTCCCGAACACTTGAAGAACTGGTTCTTCCTGAATCATTGGTTTCGCTGGACTGTGAGTACAACAATCTGTCGGAACTGGATCTGAGACACCTGATCAACCTTGAGAGATTGAATTGTCCTGACAATAAACTGACTGCATTGTATCTTCCCCAGAGTGCGGCACTCAAGGATGTGAAATGTAATGACAACCTTCTGACCGCACTGGATGTATCTGCCAATACGGGATTGACTTCACTTATCTGTTATGATAACAATCTCACAGAACTGCTCCTGCCCGCTGACAGTGCTTTGACAAAACTTAGCTGTTCTTCGAATGAGCTGACAGCACTGGATCTGACAAAGACACCGCATCTCGAATATCTCTCATGCAGTTATAACAAAGTGCCTGAACTCGATCTGCCCCAGCTCAGTGATCTCAACGAGCTGTACTGCAGCCAAAACGGTCTTACCGCTCTGGATGTTTCTTCCTGTCCCAATCTGATGAACCTGTATTGCTATGGTAATCAACTCACGACACTGGATCTGTCTGCCAATACCAAGCTGGAAATGCTGGAATGTGATGAAAATCAGATCAGCACGCTGGATCTTTCTGCCAATACTATGCTGGATACTCTTAACTGTAAAAACAATCAGATCAGCACGCTGGATCTTTCTGCGAATACTATGCTGGAAGATCTAAACTGTACAAACAATCAGATCAGCACGCTGGATCTTTCTGCCAATACCAAGCTGGGTGAGCTGTATTGTAAAGACAATCCGCTCTGGTACATTGCGGGTGTTTCCGATTTTGATGAGCTTTATGGGTGTGAATATGACGAAGAACGCTATGAACGCTACATTGGCAGCAATATTGATCTTTCTGCCTATGGAATTGATCTGAGCAAGGTCTCGCTGACCGGTGCGACAATTGATGAGAACGGCATTCTGACCGTGGATGAGGATGCAGAGGATTTTGTCTATGTGTATCATCTTGACAGTGAAGAGACACTGACTGTATACGGTGATACGCAGACTGAGATTTACCTGACAAAGGAATTCTTCCCCGATGATATGTTCAGACAGAAGCTGGCAGCCGAGTTTGACGTGTCCGAAGGCGATGCATTGACCAGATCTATGATTACAAGTGAGTTTCTGGATGTATATGATGCAAGCATTCAGGATCTGACCGGCATCGAATATTTTTCTAAGCTGAAAAGATTGAATTGCGGCGGAAATCAACTGACCGAACTGGATCTCAGCACGCTGACGGCTCTGGAACACCTGGAATGCTACGACAATCAGCTGACGACACTGGATGTCAGCAATCTGACAGCTTTGACGATTTTGGATTGCGGTGAAAACCAGCTGACCGAACTGGACCTCAGCATGCTGACAGCTCTGGAATACCTGGATTGCTACGACAATCAGCTGACGACACTGAATGTCAGCAATCTGACAGCTTTGATGGTTTTGGATTGCAGAGAAAACCAACTGACCGAACTGAATCTCAGCACGCTGACGGCTTTGATGGGTTTGGATTGCAGCGAAAACCAACTGACCAAACTGGATCTCAGCAATCTGACGGCTTTGGAGGGGTTGGATTGCAGCGAAAACCAACTGACCAAACTGGATCTCAGCACGCTGACGGCTCTGGAATACCTGGATTGCTACAACAATCAGCTGACGACACTGGATGTCAGCAATCTGGTGGCACTGGAAGAGTTGTATTGCTATGAAAACAAGCTGACCACACTGAACCTGAGTGGCTTGACGGCTTTGGATATGCTCGATTGCAGACATAACCAGCTGGGTGTACTGGAATTGCCCACCACTTCTACGCCATTGAAGCTATACGCTGTGGGCAATCCGCTTTGGAAGATCGATTTGCCGTACAACATTGCTACATACGAGTACGATCCTGTCAGATCACTGATTACCGACCAGATCGAAATTGACCTGTCTGACTATGAGATTGATCCCGATGACGTGACCGTGAAAAACGGAGAATTCAAGGATGGCATACTGCGATTCACTGGAAGTGCTCCCATAGAATACATCTATGATGTGGCGAATGGTGAAAAGTTGACCGTCATGGTCACTAACAGTGCGAATATTTTGCTCAATGAGGTATATTTCCCTGACGCAAACTTCCGTGCTGCACTGGCTGAAATCCTCGGCATTTCCGAAGGAGATCTTATTTCGATTGAAATGCTGCTGACTGATAAACTCGATGTAAGTAAAAAACAGATTGCTGATCTGACCGGTATTTCGTATTTCTCGGCACTGACTGAACTGAATGCTGCAGACAATGCATTGACAGCACTGGATCTGACTTCTCTGCACGCTCTTGAAAAGCTTAATTGTGATAAAAACAGCCTGACAGTACTGGATGTGTCCCGCAATACCGATCTGAAGGATCTGTCTTGTACAAACAACGAGCTGCATGTGCTTGATCTTTCTAAGAATAACGCTCTTGAAAAGCTGAATTGCAACGACAACTACATCACCTATCTGGACCTTTCCAATACAGCATTGAACGGTCTGCAGAATGTCACCAGCAAAATTGATCTCTCCGGTAACTCCGCAGATCTGGGCGAAGGCTTTGACGCTGAAAAGGCATCCGCCCTGGTAAACGCTACCATCGAGGGCAAAACATTGTACAAGGAAGAGTGTGGACTGTCTGCATTCTATACCTATGACACCGGCAACGCCAATGCACCTGTGGAATTCATGCTGAAAAACGATGTGCAGCAGATCAAGAATGAGCATATTGCAGAAATCGCAGATGTTACCTACGACTATACTGAGCTAATGCCTAAGGTTGAAATTGTGATCAACGGTTACAAACTTCAGGAAGAAATTGACTACACAGTTGAGTATGCTGATAATATCAATGTCGGTACAGCAACTGTATCCATCACCGGCATCAATGGATTTGAAGGCACAGTCAATAAAACCTTTAAGATTCTTAAAATCAAGCCCGATGTCGAAGCAATCATCCCCGATCAGGAATACTTTGAAGGCGATGCACTCCCCGAAATCAGTGCTTCTACTGAGGAAAATGGTGTCATCAAGTGGGTGGGCGATCTGACTGAACTTGTGTTTGGTACAAACATGCTTGAATGGCTGTTCACCCCCGAAGATACAGAGAACGTTGAATCCGTAACAGGAGTAATCGAAGTAGAAGCAAAGGCAACCACAACTACTACAACCGAATCTACTACTACAACAACTACTACCACTACGACCACTTCCAAGGATAAGGAAACAACAGCAACAACCACGTCCAAGGATAAGGAAACTTCCGTAACGACTACTTCCAAGGATAAGGAAACTTC
>JAFXCV010000033.1 GCA_017521325.1 Oscillospiraceae bacterium
CTGATCAGTACTGCCTTGAGCATCCAGTCGGTCTTGGGAAAATGCTGGATCAGTCCCATGTAGTACTTATAAGGAGAAAGCTTTACAGAGGAAGTTGCCACCAGATCAATGGAAGCAATGACCTCTCCGGAAAATTTCAGCGTGACCGTTCCGAGCGTTTCTCCAGCTTCAACGGGTGCCGAAACATTTTCATCAAGCTTTACTTCCTGTACAATGGCAGCCGTATCCGCCATATCGTACCAGAGCGTCATGTAGGTTTTCTTCGGACGAACCAAAACATAGTCCGAGCCGTCGCCGTTGACGACCTTGATTTGTCCAAGCTCCGTGCTGTCGCTCAGAATGGTCTGATAGGTGAAGTGCTCATAAACCCACTTGAGCAGATTATAGGCATCCGCCTGATGGTAGTAGCGAAGATTACCTTCCGCATCATCAAACGGCGCTGCAAGCAGGATTACCAGATAGCTGTTGCCGTCCTTGGAAGCCTTGCAGATGATGTTGCGTCCCTGTGCTGTGAGATTTGCAGTTTTGATACCCTTGACACCGCTGATGTGGTAGTTGTTGACCGTCTGCATCATGGTATTGGTGTGATTCCATGTCCAGTCCGGTTTGTGACGATCGAGATTTGGGGTATAGGGGGAGAATTTTTCAGCGCAGGCGATGCTTTCGAATCGTCCAAGGGTCAGTGCATATTTTGTGATGATTGCCATATCACTTGCCGTGGTTTTCTGTGCCGCACTGTAAATACCGGTGGGATTTGTAAAGTTCGTCTGTGTACAGCCGAGCTCCTTTGCCTTGGCGTTCATCTTGGCAACGAAATTCGCAATGCTGCCGTCGCCGAAGTGATTTGCGAGCAGAACGGATGCTTCACAGGAAGAAGTCAGAAGCATTGCATAAAGCAGCTCCTCGACACTCAGTACATCACCGTTCTTAATATCTGCGTAGAGAATATCATCGGGATACTCTGTCGTAGAAAACTGCGTGTACAAAGCAGAATCCGCTGTAATATTCGTGCTGATGTTCGGGCAGTTTTCAAGAACAACGATTGCCGTCATGATCTGAACAAGTGCGCCGGGCATGAGCTGTTTTTCGGAATTTTTCTGATACAGCACCGTGTCCGTATCCAGATTCATCAGAAGTGCCGCATCACTGTGAACATCAAAATTTGGTGTGAAATTCAATGCCTGTCCCCGCAGATTCGTGCAGAAGCAGCAGAGGATCAAAAATGACATGCAGATGGAAAGGATTTTTTTCATGGATCATGCCTCCCTGTATTTTAAAGTAACGTTGGACAGAGAATATGCCCTCAGCTACATAAACCTATTCATTATTTATTATAGCAAAAAAATACTGATATGCAAATACTTTTTTCAAAAAATCATGAAAATGGATAAATTTTCGGAAAAATTCAGCCCTTGTTTGGGGAAGTTGTGAAATCCGCTTGACACCTCGTCGGAAATCATGGTATAATGATGAAAACAAACAATATGTAATCTTCCGACCGGAAGATTTTTTGTATCGGAGGCTATCAAATGGTTTATATCACAGGGGACATGCACGGAGAATGGGAACGCTTTAAGGAGAAGCAGATGCGCCAGCTCAAAGAGGGCGATGTGCTGATCGTCTGCGGCGACTTCGGTTTTATCTGGGAAGGCACCCGTCAGGAACGTCAGATCCTGAAAAAAATGGAGCAGCTGCCGTTTACCATCGCATTTCTGGACGGCTGCCATGAGAATTTTGATCTTCTTGACCGTTATCCCGTAGAGGGCTGGAATGGCGGCCCCATCCATCGCATTCAGTCCAATGTCGTGCATCTCATGCGTGGACATGTCTATACAATTGAAAAACGCACCTTTTTTACATTCGGCGGCGGGCACAGTCAGGATATTGAATTCCGCCGTGATACCCAGAACTGGTGGGAGCAGGAACAGCCCACTCATGCGGAGATCAAGCGTGCAATCCACAGCCTTGCGGAATACGAAAACAGGGTGGATTATATCATCACCCACGAACCCCCCGCATCCCTCAAGGACTGTCTGGGTGTGGATGTATTCCAGCGTCTTGAAATTCACACTTTCTTTGAAGATATCATCCGTGTCTGTCAGTATCGAAAGTGGTTTTTCGGAAAATGCCATATTGATAAGTACATTCCCGTGAAATTCTTTGCAGTGTTCGATCAGGTGCTGCCTGTTACCGTAAAGGATACGGATCTGTAAGGAGGGATCCTTATATGAAATGCAGCAAACTCTTATCCGCCTTGCTTGCCGCCGTACTTCTTTTCGGCAGGCTGCCAAACTCTGTTCACGCAGCGGAGAATGAAGCCCCCATCTCTTCTATCAATGGTTCCTTTATTCAGCCGTGGCTGTATGCATCATGGGATGACGAGCGCTGGCGTGCGGAAATGGAGATTCTGAAAGAAACAGGTATTGATTATCTGATCATGGGCGATGTTGCCAATAAGAATCAGGATGGCTCGTGGACGGTCTATTACGAATCGGAGCTTGACTTCCTTGACGGATATTTTGTCTATAATGCGATTGATTCCATCATGTACTACTGTGATCAGTATGATATTAAGCTTTATCTGGGTATGGGACTGGATACGGCGTGGAATAGTGACTTGACAATCGAGGAAGGACTTTCTGCCAATCGGGAATACATGGAACGCTGCAACCGCATTACCACGGAACTATATGAACGCTATAAACCGCAGTATCCCGATACCTACTATGGCTTCTATTTTGTGACAGAGCTTTATAATACCTATTATATGGAAACTGACTACGGTACACAGCTGTATACCGACGGACTTGACGAAATGTTCACCATGGTGATTGAGCATTGCAATTCCTTGAATCCCGATATGCCCTTGCTGTTCAGTCCCTATGTCAACATCTTTGGCTATGGTTATGCAAGCATCAATGTGGACAGATTCACGGAATTCTGGACACAGACGCTTACCAAAATCCCATTCCGTGACGGTGATATCCTCTGTCCGCAGGACAGCTGCGGTGGCGGCGGCAATGATGTGGAACATCTGGAAGAGTGGATGGCAGCCTACCGTAATGCCGTTGACAGAGCAAATGCCGCAAGAGGAACCAATCTTCTCCTCGGAACCAATGCGGAGATGTTTGTTTCCCCCGATGCCTACCGTATGACTTCGCCCCATGGCGTCAATTATGTCGGGATCAAAACCGTGGATGATTTTGCAAAGCGTCTGGAGATCGCACAGCCCTATGTGGATACCCTCTGGTGCTTTGCCTATTCACATCATTATTCGCCTTATAATGTACCTGAGGGATTTCATCATGCATTTACGGAATATCTGCGGACAGGGGAGATTGAACAGAATCCCCCCACCCCACCCACGATCGTGAAAACAGAGGTCGTGACTGTCGAGAATGCGCCGCATCTGCAAATCTCCTTCAGCGGCATGCAGGATGATACTGAAGTCGGACAGATCAATATCTATAAGAACGGTTTCCTGTATGATTATCTCGTTCCCGGTGTCAACAATGGAAAAACGGGTCAGAATCATGCACAGAATGTCTGGATAGACTATGAATTTGATACAGCAAAGGATTCCGCCGTCTATGAATTCGAGGTGGTAGATGTTTGCGGAAATGTGTCTGAAAAATCTGCCTATACCGTTACTCCACAGAATGTGAATAATGGTGCAGAGCTCGATAGCGGAACACCCAATACAGATGGTCCCACCGCATGGGAACACGATGCACTCGATTATTTAAGCTATACCGTGACCGACAGCGGCGTGCGCATTACCGGTTGCGAAAAGAGCGTGACTGAAATCGTGATACCCGATACGATCGAAGGAAAACCCGTGACCGTCATCGACTGGTATGCATTTGAAAACTGCAAGTTCCTCAAATCGGTGGTGTTGCCCGATACTATTACGCACATCAGCCGCTATGCATTCGTGCATTGCATTTCCCTTGAAAGCATCAATATGCCTGCATCTCTCTATGCAATTGAGCAGTCAGCATTTCAGGATTGCCCGAAGCTTAACGGAATTCAGCTTCCGTCCTCACTTGCTGTCATCGAACAGCGTGCATTCAGTGAATGCGAGTCACTCACAGATGTTACCATTCCTCAGAATTGCAAGCAGGTCGGGGATTATGCTTTCTTTGCGTGCGCAGACCTTTCCACCATTAAAATAGAAAGTACGGACACGGAATTCGGCACATGCAGTATGGGTTATATCTATCAAAGCGGCTATTGCCTGCAAACAGGCTTCACCATCGACGCACAAAAGGGAAGTGCGGTTTCCTATGCCCAGGAGAATGACATACCTCTGAAACAGGATGTCCTCATCGGTGATGTGGATCTTGACGGAGCAGTCACAGTAAATGACGCCGTTCTTTTGCAAAAATATTTGCTTGTACAAGAAAAACTTGCCGCAGCAAAGAAAGCAGCCGCCGATATTACAAAGGATCATACCGTCAATGCATTTGATCTCACAGCTTTGAAGCGCATGCTGCTCACATAAAATTGTCTAATAATTTCCCTCCATTTTTGATGGAGGGGAATTTTTTTAATTTTTTTCAAATTTCCTCTTGACAAATACTGTAACGCATGCTATAATGTAAACAACATCAATATTATACGACGTATAATATTGTAAAATTTAAAAGGAGGGATCTTATGTTTCCAATCAGTGCGGCATTACTCGACGCCATGGTACTTTCCCTTGTAAGCAGGGAAGAAACCTACGGCTACAAAATCACGCAGGATATGCAGACAGCCGCAAAAGTTTCGGAATCCACACTTTATCCCGTGCTTCGACGACTGCAAAAAACAGGTGCGCTCGAAACCTTTGACAAGGCATACATGGGGAGAAACCGCAGGTATTACAAGATCACGGCACTCGGGCAGGCGATGCTCTCGCAGTATCGCATCGACTGGTCGCAGCATAAGCTTCAGGTGGACAATATTTTGGAAGACAAGGAGGCACAGGCATGACGGGAAATGAATTTTTGCAGCAGCTTGCACAGCATCTGCAGTGTCTGCCGGATGAAGAGCGTGCCAATGCAATGGCGTATTATCAGGAATATCTCGAAGAAGCAGGGGAGGAGAATGAAGCGGATGCGGTTGAGCATCTCGGTTCGCCCCAGTCCGTTGCAGAACGAATTATCAAAGAAGTCGGCGTAAATTCGGCATCTCAGACAGAAAAGAAAGTGACACCGGCACAGTATACGGCAACTCCGATGGAGCAGAAGTCTTCGGAATCCTCTACAGATGCAGGAAGAATCATCCTTGCCATTGTGATTCTGGTACTGACAAGTCCCTTCTGGATTGCATTTCCGATCGTGTGGTTCACCATCGTACTTGTACTCCCGTTTATTGCAATTACGTTCTTTATCGCAGGTATTGCAGCACTCTTTCAAGGCATCTTTGATCTCGCAAGCGGTATGACCACTGTGGGTCTGTTTGATCTCGGCGGTGCACTTGTAATTCTCGGAATTTTCATGTTCATCTGGTATCCGTGTTTCAAGGGTGCGTGGGAGATGACAAAATTATTCGGCAGACTTTGTTCTTCTGTGTTCTGCTTGCTTATCGGAAAGGAGAAGAAAAAATGAAATTTTCACCGATCTATTGGGTATTATCCTCCGTTGTTCTCCTCGCAGGCGTGGGAATGATGGGCACTGCCTTTGCAATGGAATACAAGGGCAGCGATGCTGAAAGGAAAAATATAACTGAAAGCTTCACAAATGCAGAAGATCTCAAGGTAGAGGTTTCTACTTGTACGCTGACTCTGAAAAGTGATAAGGATGCAGAGAATTACACCGTGGAATTTATTGATGCAAGCGGTAATCCGAAAATCTATATGGACGGGGATACCCTGCATGTAGAACAGAAACAGAAGCAGCGTTTTCGCCTTGTCAATTTCGGCGAGTGGCAGAAAAAAGGTAAGGTTATCATTACAGTTCCCGAACGTGCATTTGATGAAATCGAACTGTACCTCGGATTTACTGATGATAGTGAAATTTCTGCAATTACCTGCAATAAATTGCAGCTTGACTGCGGTGTTGGTGACATGACCATGAGTCAGGTCAGAATTGCAGGAGAGCTTGATCTTGACGGTGGTACGGGTGATTTGTTTCTCAAGGATGTTACCGTAGACGGTAAGTGTGACATGGACCTTGGTGTCGGTGTACTGGAAGCGGATCATTTCACTGTTTCGAAGGAAGCTGATATTGATCTGGGTACAGGGGACTGCACCATTCGCAATTCCGGGTTCAAGGATATTGAGTTGGATTGTGGAGTCGGCGATCTTCATATGGAAGCGTTAACGCTCTTCGGTGATGCCAATATCCGTCAGGGAACCGGCGATGTAAAGATCAATGTTGCAGACAGCTCCGACGGATATTCCGTAGAAGTGGAGAAAGGCGTCGGTGATGTCACAATTAACGGAAAAAGTAATACATCTCTGACGAATCGGGATGCAAAGTACATGATCAATGTTGAATGCGGCGTGGGTGATGTGGATATCACATTTCAGGAAGAAAACTGAATCATAGCTAAAAACGCCGGTGAGAGCTTCTCACCGGCGTTTCGTGTTATAAAAATCATATCAGTCCAGGTTGATCTCCAATCCCACGGGGCAGTGATCACTGCCCATGATGTCGGGGTAGATCTTTGCATCTACAATTTTGTCCGCAATGCGGTTTGATACCAGAAAATAGTCAATTCTCCATCCGGTGTTGCGCTCACGAGCTTTAAACATGTATGACCACCAGGTATATGCCCCTTCCTTGTCGGGGTACAGATACCGGAAGGAATCAGTAAAGCCGGCACTCAGCAGCTCTCCGAATTTTCCACGCTCCTCATCGGAAAAACCGGCGTTTCCAACGTTTGTTTTTGGATTTTTCAGGTCAATTTCCTTATGTGCCACGTTCAGATCACCGCAAAGAATAATGGGCTTCTTTTTGTCAAGCTCCATAAGGAATACACGCAGATCATCTTCCCATTGCATTCGATAGTCAATTCTTGCAAGGTCCCTCTGGGCATTCGGCACATAGAGATTGACAAGATAGAACTGCTCATATTCGCAGACAATTGCACGTCCCTCGTCCACGTGTCCTTCAAAATTAAACGTCACGGAAATCGGTTCCTTCTTTGCAAATACCGCAGTTCCGGAATAGCCCTTTTTTACGGCACTATTGAAATACTGATGATATCCGTCAAAACTGGTCGTCACCTGTTCCGGCTGCATTTTTGTTTCCTGAATGCAGAAAATATCCGCATCAAAATTTTGAAAATGCTCCTCAAAGCCCTTTGTCAGACAGGCACGAAAGCCGTTGACATTCCATGAAATCAGTTTCATATAAACCTCCGTGCTACGCCATTCTGTCCAATTTTTTTGCAATTTCACCGAGATTCTGCTCCACACCCTGACTTGCGATCAGGGAAGTGAGGATGATATCCTTTGCATCCGAAAATGAAATCTCATGATCCTCGCTGAAATGCTTGATCATCACATACAGATCCTCTGCATTTGCAAGGAGGATCTTCGTGTCAAAACGTTCTAAATACCGCATAGCAATCAGCTCTCCAGGAATGCTGCAAATGCCTTGTATGCAGCATATACATCCGTCTTTGCAACCAGCTCATAGGGCGCATGCATCGAAAGCACGGGAACTCCTACGTCGATCGTGTCAACATTGAGATTTGCCACATACATAGCGACCGTGCCGCCGCCGCCCATGTCCACCTTGCCGAGCTCACCCGTCTGCCAGATGACATTGTTTTCATCCAGCAGTCTGCGGATCTCTCCCACAAATTCAGCGGATGCATCCGATGTGCCGGACTTTCCTCTTGCGCCCGTGAACTTTGTCACGCAGACGCCACGATTGAAATATGCGCAGTTGTTTCGTTCGAGTACATCGGGGAATGTCGGGTCGAACGCCGCATTCACATCCGCAGAAAGACATCTGGAAGCGGAAAGAACCGCCCTGCCGTTTGCACCAAAGCATTCTGCCAGATCATAAATGAAATATTTCAGATAAGCCGAACAAAGACCTGTATTGCCGTCGCTGCCGGTTTCTTCCTTGTCCGTTAGGATCGTCACGCCCGTGTGAACAGGTGCCTTGCTGCCAAGAGCCGCCTCAAAAGCCGTGTATGCACAAACCCTGTCATCATGCCCATAAGCGCCGATCATGCTGCGGTCAAAGCCCACGTCCTTTGCCTTGAAAGCAGGAACTGCCTCCAGCTCTGCGGAAATAAAATCATCCTCGATAATGCCGTACTTCTCATGCAGAATATCCATGATCGCAAGCTTGACAAGATTGCTTTCCCTGTCATCCTTAAACGGACGGGAGCCAACCAGAATGTTCAGCTCTTCACCCTGAATGCCTTCGTTGAGTGTGCGCTTCATCTGGTTTGCTGCAAGGTGGGGGAGAAGATCTGTAATACAGAATATCGGATCATTCTCATCCTCACCAATACAAATCTCAACACTTGTGCCATCCTTTCGGATCACCACACCATGCAGGGAAAGCGGAATCGCCGTCCACTGGTATTTCTTGATGCCGCCGTAGTAATGCGTTTTGAAGAATGCAAGTTCATTGTCCTCATACAGCGGATGCTGTTTCATATCCAGTCTTGGAGAATCAATATGCGCTGCATTCAGACGAACGCCTTCTGTAATCGGAGCCGTACCGATCGTTGCCATGATAATCGCCTTGCTGCGGTTATTCACATAGATTTTATCGCCTGCTTTAAGTTCCATTCCGGGAACAAACTTGATAAAACCATTTTTCTGCAGCGCATCCTCAACGAAAGAAACTGCCTCACGTTCCGTTTTTGCCTTGTCGAGAAATACCTTGTAGTCCTCACAGAATGCATCGCATGCCGCAAGCTCTTCATCGCTCATGCGCATAACCGCATGCTTTGCGCTTGAAAGCAATGCTTCCTTCTTCTGCTGTGCAATTGTCTTTTCCTTTTCCATCATAAAACCGCCTTTCAGAAAGTGGTCTGCCCATATCTCAATATATTACCCCGCACACAGGCGGGGTAATATAGGGAACCTCTAAAAACAAAGTTATCAGCGATGCCCTACCGTATACAAGCAAACGTTGTTAATTGGATGTATGGTATTTAGTATGATAATAAACCTTGATTTTATCCACAACTTCCGCAGTCAGATCAAAAAGCTGTCTGCAGTCCTCGTTGTTGAAGATCACATAATCGGAATGTCCGATAAAGAAATCTTCACTCAGCTGTGCATTCATGCGATCCCGTGCCTCTGTTTCCGTAATGGAATCACGCTTCATAATGCGCTGGCAGCGCAGTTCCGGTTTTGCGACCACTGAAATGATGAGATCGCAGAAATCTGCAGCCCTGCTTTCAAAAAGGGTCGGTGCGTCAAGCAGGATGAATCTGTGTCCGTTTGCGGAATAATCACTGATCTTCGCAAGAATCTCCTCCGTAATAAAAGGATGACAGATGCTGTTGAGGCTTTCAAGATTTCGTTTGTCTGTAAAAGCCAGTTTTGCAAGTGCCTTACGATTGAGTGAGTCATCGGAATTTTTGATCGGATCACCGAAATAGTCAAATAATTCCTCCAGACACGGCATGCCGGGCTCGACGACTTTTCTGGAAATATGGTCTGCATCAATGAGAGTAAAACCATTTTCAACAAAAATTTTGGAAACAGTGCTTTTCCCGGCACCGGTCTGACCTGTCAGACCGACGACCAGTGTTTTTTTGTCATGACTCATAGCTTGATCACCTCAAATCCGGCTGCACGCATCAGTCGATTGTAAACGGAAAGATCCGCACCATCTTTTTTAGGCATGCGCACATATACTAATTTCGCACCCTGTTCGTCCAGCTCACGGAACCGCAGAAACAGAAGGTGTGCCTGTTCCTTGCCGTTGTCGCCGTAACGCGTGCAGGGGACTTCCGACATCGTCGGGTCAGAATCAAATAACAAGCACCATGTATCCTCCGCATTCTGCGAAGCTACAAATGCTTCAAAAGCCATAAAATCGGGTGCATCCACGGGAATGATCTTCGCATGGGGTGCATAATGCCGGTATTTCATACCGGGGGACGCCACCTTAGCATCCGCTTCGATCTGCCGAAAGACTGCCTCATCCACATAGACGTGGGCAGCATAGGGTTCAAGATCTTCTGCCGAAACGAGTCCCGGACGCAAAATATGAATTGTTTCCTCATCATCAAAGCAGATCACCGTTGATTCGACACCAACCTCGCACAGTCCGCCGTCGATGACTGCGGAGATACGTCCATCCATGTCATCCATCACATGCTTTGCCGTAGTCGGACTCGGAGAACCGGAGCGATTTGCAGACGGTGCTGCGATCGGACATCCCGATACTCTGATGAGTTCCAGTGCCGCAGGGTGGGAAGGCATACGGATACCCACCGTATCAAGACCACCTGAGGTCACAGAGGGGATGGTATCTTTTTTGGGAAGCACCATTGTCAGCGGACCCGGCCAGAAATCCTTGGCGAGACTGTGGGCAATGGGCGGAACATATGATACAATACCATCAAGCATGTCCATGCTGCAGATGTGTACGATCAGAGGATTGTCGGCAGGTCTGCCCTTGGCTGCAAAAATCGCTCTGACAGAATCCTCACGACGAGCATCCGCACCAAGTCCGTAAACCGTTTCAGTCGGGAACGCAACAAGCTCACCGCAGCGCAGAAGCTCCGCAGCGGCTTGGATATCTTCAGTTGTCGTCTGTAATTTTTTAGTCTTCATGATTCTGTCCTGCAAGCTTAGCTGCCTGATCAGCAGTTGCGAGTGCGTCAAATATTTCATCCAGATCGCCGTTGAGAATTGCCTCAAGTCTGTAGATCGTCAGTCCGATACGGTGATCGGTCATACGTCCCTGCGGATAGTTGTAGGTGCGGATACGCTCGGAACGGTCGCCCGTTCCTACCTGCATTTTTCTCTCCGAAGCGATCTTATCGTTCTGTTCCTGCTGCAGTGTTTCGAAAAGTCTTGCACGCAGCACCTTCATTGCCTTGTCTTTATTCTTATGCTGGCTGCGCTCATCCTGACATTCCACGATCACGCCCGTGGGAAGATGGGTGATGCGCACCGCAGATTCTGTTTTATTGATATGCTGACCGCCCGCTCCGCTTGCACGGAATACGTCAATTTTCAGGTCAGCAGGATTGATTTCAAGTTCCACCTCATCTGCTTCCGGAAGCACGGCAACCGTTACTGTGGAGGTGTGAATGCGGCCCTGTGATTCCGTTTCGGGAACACGCTGCACACGATGCACGCCGCTTTCATATTTCATACGGGAATAGGCACCTTCTCCTTCAATGGAGAAGCTGATTTCCTTGTAGCCGCCAAGCTCCGTGGGACTTGCATTGAGAATTTCCTGCTTCCAGCGATGGGATTCCGCATACATGCTGTACATACGATAAAGGGAATTTGCAAAAAGAGAGGCTTCTTCTCCGCCTGCACCGCCACGGATTTCGATAATCACGTTTTTATCATCATTCGGATCCTTCGGAAGGAGCAGGATCTTCAGCTCCTGCATCTGTTCTTCAAGCTGTTCCTTGGCATCCTCCAGCTGCATCTGTGCCATTTCCTTCAGTTCTGTATCAAGTGAATTATCCGCCAGAAGTTCTTTTGCTTCTTCAAGCTCAGCCTGTGTTGCCTTATAAGCACGGAATGCCTCTACAATGGGTGTGAGATTCTTATATTCCTTCATGAAGGAAGTATACTTTTCACGATCATTGATCACATCGGGATCAGAGAGCTGGCTATTGATATCTTCATATTTCTGTTCCATCTGCAGAAGCTTTTCGAACATAACGGAAATCACCTTTCTGATGCAGATACACCGTGGAAGTGATTATTCCTCTTCCTCCATGTGCGTGACCTGCTTGATATATTTTTCAATTTTATGCCTTGGCACCATAAATTCTCTACCGCAGCCTGTGCAGCGCAGACGGAAATCCATCCCTGTCCGCAATACTTCCATTTCTTTGGAACCGCAGGGATGCTGTTTTTTCATGAGAAGTCTGTCATGCAGTCTGATATCCATATAGAAACCGTCCTTTCCGACAGTATGTGCAAATGCATTTAACGCCATTCTATATTATACCGCATATTTTTAGAAAAGGCAATATTTAGTTTTCATATTTTTTAGATTTTGTTCAATAATGATAAAAAAGGCACCCATATCCTATGCAGGGTGATGAAAACAAAAGCGAACAGAGAGGGAATTACGATGGAATTATGCAGATTACGTGGAGAATATGAGGCTGTGGAGCTTGCAGAGCTTGCGGCAGGACGCATCCGCCGCAGCGTCAGAGGTGTGCAAAGAACGCTTGTGCAGCCCATCGGAAAGGCAGTGCAGTCGCTGGTTGGCAAACAGCACTACACACTCCTGCCTGCCAATATGCGCATGTCCAATTATCAGACAGCCGTTATGGTATCCGATATCAGCGATGATATTCTTCCCGAACCCATGTACCGCCGTACAGCGGAGCTTCTGATTCTGTGCGACAAGGAAACGGCAGGTGCAGCCGAGGCGATCCTCCATGCCACGGGTGCCATGAAAGTGCGGAAATCCTGATAATCTGACAGATATCACGCTTGACATTCTTGCAAAAATATGGTAGCATAAAGATGGGCAAGCGCCGATCGGAAGTCCGGGAATTATTATGCTGATAAATCCGCTGACAGGCATATCCTGCATCACCGCAGCATACGCTTGAATGGGATCATAATGTTCCTCAAATAATATATCGGAGGTAGAAATACGATGACAAATATGTATTATCCGGAAGGAGTTCTGCTGGATACTCCTGAAAACACAGCAGCAGTTTCAAGCATCCAGGCGCTGCAGCAGGCGCAGGCAAGCAGTCGTATCCTTGAAGCTATCGTTACAACCTGTGACAGCAATCATAATCTCTGGGTCAATCTTCCCTGCATCAAGGGAATGATCCCCCGTGAGGAAGGTGCAGTCGGCATTGCTGAGGGTGAGCTTCGTGACATTGCCTTGATTGCCCGTGTCGGAAAACCCGTTGCATTCCGTGTTCTTCGCATTGAAAGCGATGAGGACGGCATACCTGTTGCCATTCTTTCAAGACGTGTGGTACAGGAGCAGTGCAGTCGTGAATTTCATGCAAAGCTTTTGCCCGGAGATATCATTGACGCAAGAGTCACGCATCTGGAACCCTTCGGAGCGTTCGTGGATATCGGCTGCGGAATCGTTTCGATGATACCCATTGATGCCATTTCCGTTTCCCGTATTTCGCACCCATCCGACCGTTTTACCGTCGGACAGTCTGTTCGTGTCATCATTAAATCCGTACAGGGAAAACGCATCTGCCTGTCGCATAAGGAACTGCTCGGCACATGGGAAGAGAATGCATCCCTGTTCCATGTGGGAGAAACCACCTGCGGCATTGTCCGTTCCGTAGAAAAATATGGTGTGTTCATTGAACTGATGCCGAATCTTGCAGGACTTGCCGAGCTTCGACATCCCGTTGAGGTCGGTCAGCGTGTCAGTGTCTACATTAAGGCACTGATTCCCGAAAAGCTGAAGGTCAAGCTCATCATGGTGGATGTCTGCGATGACGCACCCAAGCCAGACCTGATCCGATATTTCTATCAAGGTTCCCATATTGACCGCTGGATCTATACTCCCGAGGATTCGGGCAAGTACATAGAAACGATCTTTGACGGAACAATGTAATAAACGCAAAAAGCCCTGCCATCTGGCAGGGCTTCAGCTTGTCGAAAAAGTATACTTTCACTTAAATATGCCCCATCCCCTGACCCCCTCCCCAGAGGGGAGGGGGAAAACGTTAGGGTGCTGCCGCACCCTAAGCCGCCCTCCTGCGGAGTGCGTTTCGGCTATATATTGGGGGTGTAGGGAGAGAAGGCGCAACTAAGAATAAAAAACTAGTCCAGCCGTACACCGTAAGGCGCACTGGCTGGACGTGACTTTTTTGACAGCCTCAAGCCCTGCCATCCGGCAGGGCTTTCCCATATTTCATTCATCCCCAAGTATACATGCTTCCAGACGCTGCGCAGTAATATCCCCGTCAAGCCATGCAGCGACAACGCCGTAACGCACAATCAGAAGTGTAGGGAGCTTAGCTACGCCGAATTTTTCCGCAAGTGCGGCGTCCGTGTCGATATTTACCGCATAGGCGCAGACTGAATCCTCATAGCGGTCGGAAATCTCGTCAAGCACCGGCGCAAGCATGCGGCACGGCGCACACCATGAAGCGTAAAAGTCAAGGAGTATCGTCTTTTCATGACTCATTGCAATGATTTCATCGATTTGTGCAGCGCTTGTGTGAAACAGCATGTTAAATCCCTCGTTTCGTTTGATCTGCATCTATTATAGCACATTGTCAATTCCCCCGTCAAGTGCGGATTTTCGGTATAAAATGATTGACAAGCCCCCCGTTCTGTGGTATAATAATAGAAGCAGAAAGACAGTTCACGGCCTATACCTGTCTTAAAAGAAAACCGTGCGCTGTGTTCTGCTTTGCAGAATGCAGTTTTTTTATGCGATTTTTACAATCTTATCCTACGGAGGAAATATATGTACACACTCACCACAACCGCTGCTTTTGACAGCGCACATTTCCTGCACGGCTATGACGGAAAATGCTCGAATATCCACGGTCACCGCTGGACGCTGAAGGTCACCATCGCCAAGGATTCCCTGCAAATCGGCGGTCAGCAGGACGGCATGGTCATAGATTTCGGCGATCTGAAAGCTGCCGTCCGCAGCCTTGCGGATGCGTGGGATCATGCGCTGATCTGGCAGGAAGGCACGCTGAAACCTGCCACCGTTTCCGCTTTGCAGGAGGAAAATTTCCGCATGATTGCAGTACCCTTCCGTCCGACAGCGGAGCATATGGCAAAATATTTTTATGAGCAGCTGAAATCACAGGGAATGCCCGTAAAACAGGTTCTGGTGTATGAAACACCCGAAAACTGCGCAGGCTACGAGGAGTAAGAAATGGCAGAATACAGAATTGCTGAACGCTTTGTCAGCATCAACGGCGAAGCCGCACACGCAGGAGAGCTTGCGGTGTTCCTTCGTTTTACACATTGCAACCTCAATTGCAGCTATTGCGACACCGCATGGGCAGGCAGTGCGGATGCACCCCACACCGTATATACCACACAGGAGCTTTGCAGTTATGTGAAGGAATCCGGTGTGAAGAATGTGACCATTACAGGCGGTGAACCGCTTTTGCAGGAGGAGCTGCATGAGCTGCTTTCTGCTCTTTATGAGATAGGCGTTCGCACAGAAATTGAAACAAACGGAAGTCTGCCCATCGCAGAATATGCAAGGCAGTCCTATCGTCCTGCGTTTACACTCGATTACAAATGTCCGTCCAGCGGTATGGAATCGCACATGATGACAAGCAATTATCTGTACCTGACGGATGCGGACTGCGTGAAATTCGTAGTCGGAAGCCTTGCGGATCTCGAACGTGCAAGGAAGATCATGGAAATCTATCATCTTCCGGAGCGATGTCAGGTATATCTGAGTCCCGTGTTCGGGAAAATTGATCCGCAGGAGATCGTCGCTTATATGCAGAAACACAAAATGAATGGAGTGCGGCTACAGCTTCAGTTGCATAAATTCATCTGGAATCCGAATGAAAGGGGAGTATAATATGGCGATAGATCAGGAAAAGCTTGCGTTCCACATCCGTGGCATCATTGAAGCGCTCGGGGAGGATCCGCAGCGTGAGGGACTTCTTGAAACCCCCGAACGCACCGCCAGAATGTATGCAGAAATGCTGGAGGGCTGTAATTATACGAACGCACAGATTGCCGAAATGTTCGGCAAGACCTTTACACAGACATCGGGAAACGAACAGGATCTTGTCATCATGCGTGACATTGAGGTGTTCAGCTTCTGCGAGCATCATATGGCACTGATGTATGATATGAAGGTAACGATTGCCTATGTTCCGCATGGAAAGGTGATCGGACTGAGCAAGATGGCAAGAATTGCTGAAATGGCAGCAAAACGCCTGCAGCTGCAGGAACGCATCGGCTCGGATATTGCTGAGATCATGCAGCTTGCAACGGGCAGCGAGGATGTTGCAGTCTTCATTGAGGGCAAGCACAGCTGCATGACAGCAAGAGGTATCAAGAATACACCTGCTGTCACAAGCACCCAGACGCTCCGTGGCAGATTTGCAGCGGATGGAGCATTATTGCAGAGAGTGGGGATGCAGCGTTGACAGAAAAGGAGCTGCTGCTGAAGAATCCCTGTGAGTCCTACTTTGTCACAGGATGCATGATGTGTACTGCGGGATTTCTGGAAGCATATACCTACATCCTCAAGGGCGGTGTTTTCGCCAATGCGCAGACCGGTAACATGGCACTTCTTGCACTGGCAATTGCCGACAGTAATCCCGTGCGTGCAGTTTTCTGCATCATTCCCATGATTGCGTACATTATCGGAATCTGGCTGACATTGAGCATGCCCAAGCGCATGCAAAAAGGATTACGCTGGGAGAGCGTTTTGGTACTGCTGGAAATCCTTGTGTTTGCAGTTATTGGTTTTCTTCCGCCAACTGCACCACATGCAATATCTACAATCGCCGTATCGTTTGTCTGTGCCATTCAGTATAACACGTTTACCAAAGCTCATGGAATCCCCATGGCAACGACCTTCTGTACCAATAATTTCCGGCAGGCGGTCATCAATTTTTACCATGCATTTCATAAAACCGATGCAGACGCAGGACGCAGGGCGTGGTTTTTTGTACGTCATCTTCTGTGTTTCCTCTGCGGCGGCGTAGCAGGAGGTTTTCTGTGCAGGTTTCTTTCGGAACGAGCAATCTGGGTGAATGCTATTTTTCTGATTCCTGCAGCGGTTGTGATGATCGTATCGGATAAAAAGCGAGAAACGTAATCCGCTTGCAAGCATAGCGGATTACTATAAAAAATAAATAAGGAGAACCCAATGAAAAAAGCATTAGTGTTAGCAAGCGGCGGCGTGGATAGTACGACTTGCCTTGCGCTTGCTGTTGAAGAATATGGAAAAGAAAATGTTGTTGCTCTGTCCATGTTTTACGGACAGAAGCATGATAAGGAATTGCAGGCGGCACGAGAGATTGCGGCTTATTACGGTGTGGTTTATAAGGAACTGGATCTGTCACTGATTTTTGCAGATTCAAAATGTTCTCTCTTGTCACATTCCGACGAAGAGATCCCGACGGACAGCTATGCCGAGCAGCTCTCACGGACGGACGGAAAGCCCGTATCAACTTATGTACCGTTCAGAAATGGTTTGTTCCTTGCATCGGCTGCAAGCATTGCACTTTCCAATGACTGTACAGAAATCTATTATGGTGCACACAGCGATGATGCAGCAGGATCCGCATACCCTGATTGCAGTGAAACATTCAATATGGCAATGGCTGCGGCGATTTTTGAGGGAAGCGGTCAGGCACTTCGTGTGCATGCCCCCTTTGTCAGTATGACAAAGGCTGAGGTTGTAAAGATGGGGCTTTCGCTGAACGCACCTTACCATCTGACGTGGAGCTGCTACGAAGGAAAAGACAAACCCTGCGGAAAATGCGGAACCTGCATTGACCGTGCAAAAGCATTTGCAGAAAATGGCATGACCGACCCAATCATAACGAATAAAGGAGAATAGACATGAGCCGAAATAAAGAAGAAATGCAGGATATCACGCTGCTCGGAAACCAGAATGTAAAATATGCGCAGGATTATGCGCCGGAAGTTCTGGAAACCTTTGACAACAAGCATCCCGACAGAGATTATTTTGTGAAATTCAACTGCCCCGAATTTACAAGCCTTTGCCCCATTACAGGACAGCCCGATTTTGCGACGATCTATATTTCTTATGTGCCGGATATCAAAATGGTCGAGAGCAAATCACTCAAGCTCTATCTGTTCAGCTTCCGCAATCACGGTGATTTCCATGAGGACTGTGTGAATATCATCATGAATGACCTGATCAGACTCATGGATCCGAAGTACATTGAAGTATGGGGAAAATTCCTCCCCCGTGGCGGAATTTCCATTGACCCCTACTGCAACTACGGAAAAAAAGGAACAGTCTGGGAGCAGGTGGCATTTGACCGTCTTGCAAAACATGATATGTATCCTGAGATGGTGAATAATCGATAAACACGAAAATCCCCCGACTCTTGCCGGGGGATTTTAATTCGTTCATACAGTTACTGCATCTTGTAAGCGTCGATCATCTTCTTAACCATCTGACCGCCGATGCTGCCTGCTTCTCTTGCAGTCAGATCACCATTGTAACCCTGCTTGAGAGTTACGCCAACCTCGCTTGCAGACTCCATCTTGAAACGCTCCATTGCTTCTTTGCCCTTCTGAGTAAATTCGCCCTTCATAATCATTCTCCTTTTATCTGAGTTGAATTTTATTTCTTTACTGATGCGGTTTTCTGCCGCAAAAGTAGTATGAGCAAATGCAATTCATTTATCATAGGGAAATAGTGGGGCGAAAAAATGCAAAACAAAACAAAAACTTACACGATCTTTGTTGTCCAGTCCTCCAGATTCCAGACCTCATCCACAATATCCATATAGAATTCAGGTTCATGACTGACAAGCAGAACCGTTCCCTTAAAATCCCTGACTGCTGTTTTCAGCGCATCCTTTGCGTCCACATCCAGATGGTTTGTCGGTTCGTCAAGCACCAGAAGATTCACGGGCTTGAGCATCAATCTGCAAAGTCTTACCTTAGCGTTTTCACCACCCGAAAGCACTTTCATCTGGGAAGTGATATGTTCCGTCGTCAATCCGCATTTTGCAAGCGCTGCACGCACCTCTGCATTGGTCATGGACGGGTATTCATCCCAGATTGTCTGCAGCGCAGTTTCGTTCGTGGCAATTTCCTCCTGCTCAAAGTAGCCGACCTCCAAAAACTGGTCGTGTTCCACTGTGCCGGAAACAGAAGGAATCATCTTCAGCAGTGTCTTGAGAAGCGTGGATTTTCCAAGTCCGTTGACGCCACGGATGGCGATTTTCTTGTTGCGTTCCACAAGGACGGAAACCGGTCGTGTAAGCGGCTCGTCATAGCCCAGTACAAGCTCCTCGCCGGAAAGCACCACACGTCCCGGCGTTCTTGCGGATTGGAATGCAAAGATCGGCTTCGGCTTTTCGTGTGTCTTTTCAATAATATCCATCTTGTCCAGCTTCTTCTGGCGGGATTTTGCCATATTGGTGGTGGCAACTCTTGCCTTGTTGCGTGCGATGAAATCCTGCAGATCAGCGATTTCCTTTTGCTGTTTTTCATATGCCTGTTCGATCTGGCGCTTTTTCAGCTCATACATCCGCTGGAAATTCTCATAATCACCGGTATATCGTGTCAGCACCGCATTCTCTACATGATAAATGACATTCACAACGTCATTGAGGAATGGGATATCATGGGAAACCAGAATAAATGCATTTTCATAATTCTGAAGGAAGTTTTTCAGCCATGCAATGTGATTTTCATCAAGGAAGTTTGTCGGCTCGTCAAGAATTAGGATCATCGGATTTTCCAGCAGAACCTTTGCAAGGAGTACCTTTGCACGCTGACCGCCGGAAAGTTCGGAAACATCTCTGTCAAGTCCGATTTCACCAAGACCCAGACCGTTTGCATATTCTGAGATTTTTGCGTCAATGGTATAGTAACCGCTGTATTCCAGAATGCTTTGGATTTCGCCCACTTCTTCCATTGCCTCGTTCATTTCTTCCTCGCTGCAGTCCGCCATCTTGTCGTAGAGCTGGAGCATTTCCTGTTCAAGCTCTGCAAGATGTACAAATGCATCGTGAAGCACATCACGGATGGTCTTACCCTTCTGCAAGGTGCTGTACTGGTCAAGGTAGCCTGTCGTAATGCGTCGGCACCATTCGATTTTGCCTTCATCGGGCATCAGCTTGCCTGTGATAATGTTCAGAAATGTGCTTTTTCCTTCACCGTTTGCACCCACAAGTCCGACATGTTCGCCCTTGAGCAGACGGAACGATGCATCGTTGAGAATCTGTCTTGCCCCAAATCCGTGGGTAACGTGTTCCACATTTAAAATACTCATAAATCTCTCTCCTTATACTCCATGAAACCTGTTTTCGGAATCTTATTATCACACAGAAAAGGTTCTGCCGTATTCCGACGGAACCTTTTCAAAGTATTACTGCATAGTGTAATATCTGTTATGCAGACGTTCTGTGAAATCCTCGGCAGTCAGAGGTTGATCAAAGAAATAGCCCTGCGCTTTTTCGCATTTGAGTTTTTTGAGGTATGTAATCTGTTCGAGCGTTTCCACACCCTCTGAAATGATCTGGATATTCAGATCCTGCGCCATTTTGACGATGCTGTCGAGAATGATTCTGCCACGCTCCTCGTCCAGCGTCAGGAATACTCTGTCAAGCTTGAGAATATCAAAATTCATATTCTTGAGCATGTTGATCGACGAATATCCTTTTCCGAAATCATCAAGCGACGCCATGAAGCCTGCCTGCTTGAGCTGTGCAAGAATTTCATTGAATTTTTCTTCATTCTCCATGCAGCAGGTTTCTGTAAATTCGATTTCAAGGTATTTTGACGGGACACCGTATTTTTCGGTGATCCGCAGCAGGTGATTGACAAATCCCGAGGTTTCCAGTGAAATCTTCGAGAAATTCACCGAAACCGTAACAGGAGCAATACCGTTGTCCATCCAATTTCTTATGGTGCGGCATACCTGCGTGAAAATATGAAAATCAATCTGAATGATCATGCCGTTGCGTTCAAATATCGGAATAAACGAATCGGGACGTATTGCCGACCCATTGTGGAACCATCTGGAAAGCGCTTCGGCACCTGTCACGCAGAAGGAGTCAAGCTCCACCTTCGGCTGATAGTAGACCTGAAAATCTCCGTTATGAAGTGCGGGGATGAGCGAATTTTCGAGCATTTTTGAAAATTCATACATGGTGCGTTTTTCCTGATTGAATTGCACAATATTGTGCGTTTCACTTTGTTTTGCAAATCCAAGCGCAATGTTTGCATTTTCAAGATAATGTGGAATATCCTCCTCATTGGTGTCGATTCTGAATACACCCATATTGAAATTGATACGCAGTCTGTGGTTCATACCCTCGTGCATGATATCGCAGGACATGCCATCAATTGCCTGCAGCTTTTTGTCAAGTGTGTCCTGCTTTAAGAAAAGCGAGAAATTGTCACCGCCGACATGGGCAAAACATTCTTCCTCATCAAGCAGATCCTTGAGGTAATTGACAATGTGATGAAGCACCTTGTTTCCGTTTTCGAAACCGATCTTAGTATTGATCGTTTTAAATTTGCACACATTCATGAATACCGTTGCATACTCACGGAAATCCAGACCCTCGTTGCGGTAACGTTCCAGTTCGATGTTAAGACCATTAGTGTTCAGACAGCGATAGACCATATCATGTGTCAGGGCGTACTGCGCAGTTTCAAAACTGATCTGGCGATTGAGGTAGGTATGCAGTGTCTTGAAGACATGTTCAAGAACCCGTCGTTGTGTATGTGTCAGTGCAGGTGCATTTCCGCAGCGATACAAACGATAGATAAAATGATCGCCTGTTGCAGCGTGCATCTGTTTTTCTTCGATCTGCGTTTTGTCATCAACAGGAACGCCTGTTTCATAAAGTGAAATGACCGATTGAATACGGGTTCCCGTATATCTCCAGACGGTAGCCTTACAGATCTGAAGATATGCTGCTATTTGTTCAAAGGCCTTTTGAAATATATCAGTAGTTTTAAAATTGTAAAAAAGTGTTTCTGTAAAATCCATCAGAATTTCCAGAACTTCAGCAGTGTTTTCTGTTTCGGAAAAATCGGCACTGTTCTCTGGGAGATTATTCATAATTTGCGTCACCTCACATTCGTAGTTCTGTGTAAACATACATTACTTTTATTATATCATATAAATATTAAGAAATCAAGAATTATGAATGAATAGTGGAGAAATTTGCAGGAATGTTCTTTTTATTCAGAGAAATATTCCTTGACCATGCAGCTGTAAAATGCTATAATGAAAGTGTATTTTGAGAAATGGAGATGCTGTTATGATTAAAGAGCTCGTACATGATCCGATCATGCTTGCAAAAAAGTCAGAGCTGGCAAATGCGGAGGATCTTCCCGCTGCACAGGATCTGCTTGACACATTGCAGGCGAATAAAGAACACTGCGTCGGTATGGCTGCAAATATGATCGGCGTTTTCAAACGCATCATTGTTTTTGACAATAACGGTGAATATATGACGATGTTCAATCCTGTGATCATCCGTAAAACAGGGGAGTATACGACGGAAGAAAGCTGCCTGTCGCTTCTTGGCGGACCAAGACAGACCACACGTTTCAAAACGATCAAGGTACAGTATCAGAATGAAAGGTTGCAGACAAGATGCAGAACTTTCTCAGGACTTGCTGCACAGATCATCCAGCATGAGGTAGATCATCTCGATGGCATCCTTATATGATTTTTTCTATAATGGAGGTGTCCTATGCCTGAATTAAATCTGACCCCCGAGCAGCAGATCCGACTGGTCAACGGAGCATCCTTTTTCGGCACCGGCGAAATTCCCGAAAAGGGAATTGCACGGCTTCAGCTTCTCGATGGCGGAACCGGAATCA
The DNA here is from genome assembly GCA_017521325.1 of Oscillospiraceae bacterium. Lineage (GTDB taxonomy): Bacteria > Bacillota > Clostridia > Oscillospirales > Ruminococcaceae > UBA3855. The sequence continues at coordinate 22,652 of JAFXCV010000033.1, forward strand.
ATTTTGAACAGCTTTTCGGCGATTTCCTCAGTCATGACGGACAGGGCGGAATTGGCGAAGATCCGCTGAGAAATGTACTGAAATATTTTTATGAGCCGCAGAACCTTCCCGATGATGCGTCACGGGAGCTGCACGCATGGATTACGGAGAAATTGAGGGAACGTTTTCCTGAAATGACCCCTCCCGGCTGCTATCCTCCCGGCATGATGCTTGCCGCAACTTGGAATCCGCAGGTGATTTTTGCTGTCGGTGAAGCGCTCGGCATGGAAGCAAAAGCATACGGGATCAATGTCCTGCTGGGTACTCCGAATGTCAATCTGCATCGTGATATCCGTGGGGGACGCCTTTTTGAGGGCTATTCCGAGGATCCCTGCCTTGTATCCGAGCTTGCTCCCGCCCTCGTGCGTGGCGTGCAGTCACAGGGAATTGCGGCAAATGTCAAGCATTTTGCGGCAAATCATCAGGAAACCAACCGTATGAATATCGACGAGCATATTTCCGAGCGTGCGCTGTATGAACTCTATTATCCCGGATTCCGTGCATGTGTCCGGGCAGGGGTTGCAACCGTCATGAGTGCCTACAATCAGATCAATGGTGTTCCCTGTACGGAAAACCGCAGGATGCTCCACGATCTTCTGCGTGAGGAATGGGGCTTTGAAGGTGTTGTTATGTCCGACTGGAACGCTGTCTATCATCCCGATAAGGCGATCAATGCAGGTAATGACCTTGCAATGCCCGGTCCCATTGTCCCCGACGCTCTGGCGGCAGCCTATGCGGACGGCTCCCTTGATCGTGATGCGCTTGCAATTTCCGCAGAACGTGTAGCTGCGCTCAGCACCGCTTACGCCAGACCTTCCGAGGGAACGATCCCCGTGGAACTGACAGACCGTGCCGCCTATGATGCGGCAGCCGAGGGCATCGTTCTTCTGCATAATGCTGAACATACGCTTCCGCTTGCGTGCGGAAGTTCCGTAGCCCTTTACGGCAGACATGCCGAAAAGCTTCTGACCTGCGGAGAAGGAAGCGCAGGAATTCTGACAACAAGGAATATTCCCCTGCTTTCAGCACTGAAGGAACGTTTTGCTTCTGTTGCCATGGGGGATGAAATATCTTCTGCCGATGCGATGCTCTATGTCTGCACACTTCCCGGACAGGAAGGACGTGACCGCACAGATATCGGGTTGTCGCAGGATGAGCAGGAAGAAATGCGCCGTCTGTGCGAAACAGCAGAACAAAACGGTGCAAAGAAAATCCTCATTCTTAACGTCAGCGCCCCTGTTGCACTTGGAGAATTTGCACAGCGATTTGATGCAATTCTCTGCGTTTTTCTTCCCGGTATGCAGGGTGCGGCAGCGCTTGCTGACTGCCTGTGCGGCAAAGTTAATCCTTCAGGAAAGCTGCCGCTGACATGGCCAAAGCGTGCGCAGGATATGCCAACATATCTCAATTTCCCGGGGGATGGCATGCAGGTGCAGTATGGGGAAGGCATCTTTGTCGGCTACCGCTGGTATGATGCCCGTGATATTGAGCCGCTATATCCGTTCGGACATGGGCTTTCCTATACGGATTTTGAGATACAGTCAATAACGACGGATTGTGATACCTTTAGTGATTGCGTTACAATCACAGCGAAAGTCGAGAATACCGGCAATTGTGATGGAAAAACCGTTGTTCAGTTCTATGTTTCCGATCGTGAAAGCACTCTGACAAAGCCCGTGCGTGAAATGAAGGCTTTCCGCAAGCTGGAACTCAAAGCAGGTGAGTGCAGGGAAATTTCTGTTACTCTTGATCGCAGTGCCTTTGAAAGCTACGATCCGAACCTCCATTGTTTCACATTTGAAGAAGGAGAATACACCATTGCAGCAGGCTTCTCCTCCCGTGAACTTCGTGCGGAATGCACAGTCTATGCCGATGTAGAATCCCCCTATTCCTATGGTAGTAAGACAAGCATCCTGACCATCATGCAGCATCCGCAGCTGCAGGATGCCGTGCGTTCGTTCTTTGCAGAAATGCAGCTGCCATGGTCTGCGATTCTCACAAGCTATGAATATACCGCACAGGATACCATCGAACAGATACTGTCACAGGTGGGATGTGATGCGCATTCTGCTGAAAAACTGTATGAGCTTTTTTCACAGATCAAAAAGCGATAATAAAATCTCCGTTCTTCCATGATGAAGAACGGAGATTTCTTTATTTTGTATGTAGAAGCATCTGTTTTAAGAAGGACAGATCAAATGCATTGACATGCTCATCCTTTGTTAAATCGGCAGCGGAATACTGCGTTTCTGAAAATGATTCCAGTGTAAGCAGATATTTTTGCAGGAAAATGATATCCACAATGTTAGCGTTTCCGTCAAAATTGATATCCCCGATCGGAATTTCCGTATCCGTGAGTATTTCATCCTTGATCAGCGAAAGCAGAGAATATTCTCCCGTGCAGTCCTGCGTAATCTCCCAGATCATGATACCGCCGTAATCCCTTGCGAGACCACATTTTTTACGCATGGTGTCTGCGCCGTTGTAGGCAACGCCTTCAAATACATCCTTGTGATAATTTGCAGTATCAGATGCAACGATATCGGAAAATGCGACATAGGAGTTCCAGTCAAGTGAGCCGTCCGCATGATACCCACGCCCGTAGAACGGTACACCGAGAACCAGCTTGTCCTTTGCAATGCCACGGTCGATATGGAAGAAATCAAGGCATTCCTGTGCAAATGCATAGGTCGAATGGGAGTCGGGGCTTGCTTCATTGTCATACGCCATGACATTAAGAAAATCGAAGTACGAAAAGGTTTCGTCACTGACTCTTACCGCAACCCACTGTGCCGTTGCGGTGGTCATCAGATAGTCACGTTCATCGCAGAGCTTGCGCAGCGATACGCACCATTCATCATAATATTCCCACAGTTCACTGTTCGAACCGAGTTCAATGTCAAGGTCAATTCCGTCAAGATCGTATTTTTCGCAGTATTCCATGATCTTTTCATTGAACGTTACCATTGCCGCTTCATCCTTTAGAAGTGCAGGATAATTGTCGCAGCCTCCCCCACCTCCGAGTGCCGCAAGTACTTTTACATCATTTTCATGGGCTTTCTCGACGATCGCCTTCATCTCCTGATCGGGTATGTAATTCGAAAGCTCACCGTTTGTATCGGGATTACAGAAGGCAATGTTAATGTGGGTCAATGTCGAGAAATCAAGCTCCTTATAGAATTGATACGACCAGTCGGGAAGATATCCGACAACTCTGCGTTCGCCGGATGTGTTGCTTTCAGATTTTCTGACGGAATCTGCGGTGACAATATCCAGTTCATATAAGGTAATCGGTGCATTGCGTGCCATGACGGAAACGGAATCAAGAAGTGACATATCGGTTCCGAATTGCTCTGCCATATCCTCATAGGAATAAAATAATGCATCCTCAATTCTTGCACATGGAGAAATCGACACCCATTCTTCGCCGCCCGACCAGGAGGAGAGAACGAATGCTGGTGCCTGATTTCCTTCGCATACAAGTCTGATCATGTATTCCTCGGAGAATAAGGAAGTGTCGGTGATTTCCACTGTTACCGCAGTGTGCCACGCTTCAGAGGATGCCTCGCCCTGATAAAGCTTCTGTACGATTTGGATTTCGTCGTCCGATGCGTGTACAGGAACCATCCCCAATAGCATAACTGCGGACAGGAATACTGAGATGCCGGAACAAAGAGTTTTCATAAGCATTCTCCTTTCGTAATTACAATAATTATATATGATTTTCTGCAATTTGTCAATTGGTTATATGCGGAAATCTGCAAAATAATTTGTGAACAAATGACAAAAAATAATAACAATTAACGCTTGAAATTGTCTTAAGAATGTGGTATAATAAAAAACAGTATGGCAACTCATGCCGATTATTACTGCTTGAAAGGAATTAGCATATGCGGAAATTTCATCGAATAATGGCGGTTATCTGCTTGTTGGGAATTCTTTGCACCGGCTGTACGTCAGAAATTGATAAAGTAACACGGAATTTACAGGAAAAGGGATATGTGAAAGCCATGTCGGACAAAAACAGAACAGAAATCTTTAATGCGAATTTTCTCAAGCAGACGGAACATACAAACCCGATTTCAGGTGAAATATTCTGCGCAGACCCGACTGCGGTGGAATACAACGGCAGACTCTATGTATTCGGTACGAACGACCATCAGCAGTTTGATGCTGTGGGCAAGGACGGAAAGAACACCTACGAAAAGATTCAGTCATTTGTGATATTTTCCACGGAGGATATGGTTAACTGGATGTATCATGGGACCATCGATGTCAAGACGGTTGCACCGTGGATTATAAGCTCGTGGGCACCATCCATTGTGTCCCGTGTCGAGGATGACGGCCTTACACATTTTTATCTCTATTTTTCAAATAATGGATGTGGTGTCGGCGTCATCACTGCAACGGATCCTCTCGGCCCTTGGTCCGATCCTCTTGGTTCGCCTTTGGTTTACACAGGAATGGACGGTATCGGCGACTGCCCGAATCCGTTTGATCCGGGCGCATGCATTGATGAAAACGGCGTGGGATGGCTGACGTTCGGCGGAGGAACAGCCAAGAATGGTTCAAGCTTTATGCCGGGTGTGACGAGAATCGTGCAGCTCGGTGATGACATGCTCTCGTTTGCAAGCGGATTTTCAGAGATCAAGGCACCTTATTTCTTTGAGGCAAGTGAACTTAATTACATTAACGGAACTTATGTTTATACCTATAATAATAACTGGGAATCCAGAATTGAATGGGGAATTACAAACGCCGACCGTCCCGGAAAATGCAGCATGTCTTACATGACGACGAAAACACCGCTGGATACGGAAAGCTGGGTGTATCGTAAGGACTATCTCTGCAATCCCGGAGAGGCGGGCTTTGATTTCAGCAACAACCATTCCCATCTGCATAAATTCAAGGACAGCTATTATTTGTTCTATCATACACTTTCAAAACAGAAGTCGATGTCCATTGAGGGGGGATTCCGCAGCCTCTGTGTTTCGGAAGTTTTTGTCAACGAGGAGAAGCTTGAAATCAACAAGACAAAGCCCTCTGAAGCGGGTGTTATCCAGATACAGAATGTCATTGCAGCAGCCCAAAATCAAGGGGAATCCTTCTTTGCTGCGGTTGGCATCGGATTTGAAATAAATGCCGATGGTCATACCACCTCTGTAAAAAGCATGGAAGAAGGTGCAGTTCTTTGCGTGAAGGGCGTGGAATTTGAAAAAGATACATCCCATGTATTCTCTGCCATGGTTAAGGGCAGGGGACGTGTGGAGGTTCGACTTGATGATCCGCAGTCGGAATCAATTGCAGCGATTTCCTTCGAACAGGATTCGTATCATGGCGTATATGATGCTTCAGTGAAGAAAACAGACGGCGTTCATGATGTGTATCTTGTCTTTTCGGATGCGGATTTGTACCTTGATTATTGGCAGTTCCATTAAACAATGAAGGGACGGAAGAACATGAAAAAACAATGTGGTATTTTTTTGCTTGCAGCAGCATTAGCACTTTCACCATTTGCATCATCCGCACTTGCGGCCGGCAAATCAGGGGATGTTGACCTTGACAGCGAAATCACTTGTAAGGATGTTGTGCTTCTTACAGATTATGTGCTTTCCAATGCCTCTCTAACGGATGTGCAATTCTGTAATTCCGATCTTACCTCGGATGGAAAGTTGAATGCTTTTGATCTTGCGGCCTTGAAGCGGTATTCTGCTGCACTGCCGCCGCAGGGAGATGTACTCGAACCCAAAGGAACCGTTCACAGTGGGTATGCTACATATTATGACGGAGGCTATGAGGGCGGATGTGCAATGCTTGATCCGATTTCAAAGGAAGATTACTGGATCACGGCAATGAATGTTTTTGATTATGATAATGCGCTACTTGCAGGCGCCTATCTTGAGGTAACCGGTGAGCTTGGGACGATCAACGTGCTTGTCACCGACCTTCTGCCCGAGGGACAAAAGGGAGATCTTGATCTTTACATTGATGCCTTTCCGCTGATTGCACCTGCAATCAAGGGGAAGGTTCCGGTCACATGGAAAATCGTCCCTCTCGACAGTGCGGAGGATGCCCCGATTTCCTTTAAATTCAAAGAGGGGAGCAGCCCGTTCTGGTGTGCGGTGCAGGTGCGCAATCATCGCTATCCCATCGCAAAAATGGAGTATCTGAATGCTTCCGGTGAATACGTGGAGCTGACAAGAAGGCATTATAACTATTTTGAAAGTGATGCCATGGGCGCAGGTCCCTATACCTTCCGCATCACAGATATTTATGGTTCTGTGATCATTGATGAAAATATCCCTCTGGTTCCCGATGGCATTACGGAAGGACATGTACAGCTTCCACTATAAATTGTGATCGATTTTGTATTGGATTTCAAAGATATATAAAAATTCAACAGAAACATATAGTTGAATTTGGAAGAATTGTCTATTGTAATTGGTGTTGAAATATGTTAAAATAAAATTGTATATAAATTATGAACCGGGAGGAAATGAATTATGAAATCTAAGACGATTAAAAAGTTGTTAAGCATCCTCACCGCCGGGCTGGTTATCAGTTCAGTAAGTTCTCTCTATCTTGTTCATTCTGAAAAGAATGAGAACGGAACCTACGCAGTTACTGATAGTAACCGTGCAGAATTGCTTGGCGTTGAAAATCCGGATGATTACTTCCTTGGCGTGGCATCCTTCTTTTCTGTGTTCCTGCAGGAAGATTTCGAAGCTAACCAGTCCGACTGCGAAGGACGACTTGCAGCAGGTGGAATTGCAAACATCGGAACAGCGGAGCATTACTCAATCGGTGCAAAGCTTGATAAAGATTTTGACGCAGCAAAGATTGTAATCGGCGGCGATACGCTGGTCAATGTTGAAGCTGATGGTAAAAAGATAGTCATGGGCCAGTTTGGTACAGTCGATGATCATATCCGTCAGTACATGGACAATGAACTTTGTAAGGTATATGAAGGCGAGCTTTTCAATTTTGATGAGGAGTTTGAAAAACTCAGAGGCAAGAGCAAGATGCTTCAGGAAGCTGAGGATAATGCGGCACTTGAAATTGATTCGAATTTCAACGGCGGCTGGAAGGTTACCGGTGAGAATGAAATTCTCAACGTCCTGACGCTTGATGAAGAGGCATTACAGATCTTCAATGGAAACTATATCCAGCTGGATGTTTATATTCCGGAAGGTTCCTATCTTGTAATCAATGTTCCCGGCGAATCCGTGAAGATGCCCACAACCAACGTAAAGATCTACGATGCTGAGGGAACACTCCTTGCTTCGTCCACCGAGAATATGCCGATTCTTTACAATTTGTATGAGGCGACAGAATTCGAATACATGGGTTCGATTCAGGGATCCACACTTGCACCCGATGCTGATGTCACTGCTGAACAATATGGACATGTCGCAGGTGCTACCATTGCGAAGTCCTTTAAGGGTGTGATTGAGTTCGGTTACTCCATGTTCAATCCGGAATTCAGTGTAGTTCCCGATGAGCCCGAGGAAACCACAACGGAACCGACTACTACAACTACCACAACAACAACCACTACGACTACAACTACAACCACCACTACCACAACAACCACTACGACTACAACCACCACTACCACAACAACTACGACGACAACAACACAGCCGACTACCACAACAACCA
>JAFXCV010000004.1 GCA_017521325.1 Oscillospiraceae bacterium
ACAACAACATCCAAGGTCACAACGACCACGACGGAATCCACCACGACAACAACATCCAAGGTCACAACGACCACGACGGAATCCACCACGACAACAACATCCAAGGTCACAACGACCACGACGGAATCCACCACGACAACAACATCCAAGATCACAACGACCACGACGGAATCCACTACCACAACAACATCCAAGATCACAACGACCACGACGGAATCCACCACAACGACCACTTCCGTAGTCGGTTACGTTTACAGTGTGGAAACCAAGACACCGCAGTTCTATTTCTCCGATGATGAGGAGGAATTTGATCCTGCGGATCTGATCGAAAGCGTCACACGCTATGCAGTATACTCCGACGGCAGTCAGTCCGACGAGGGAGAGGCGGTAACGGATCTGGGCTTTGTGGATCTGGGAGATGCTGCACCCGAAAAGCTTTATGATGCGTCTAAAAACTGCTATACGCTCAGTCTGAATATCACCGACAGCTTTGGTACACAAAAGCTTGAAGCGCAAGTACCTGTATACATCGGCGTCAAGGGCGATGCGAATATGGACGGTATCACGGATGCCAAGGATGCAGCGGAAATCCTCGTTTATGCAGCCGCAGCGGGTGCAGGAACGATACAGCCTTTGTATTCCGAAGATGATGACACGCTTGAAGCGTTTGCAGTAACTCTTGCAAATGTCAATGGCATCGATAAGACGAATGCTTCACTGGACGCAACCGATGCTGCGGCAATTCTTGTTTATGCCGCAGCAGCAGGCTCCGGCAAGGAAGTGACTTGGGAAGAAATCCTTGGTGCTGCGTAGAGATACGCAGCACCCTGAGAAACTCAAAATGAATAACGGAGGTATGAAACAATGAAAAAACGCATTTTCCCCTGTATTGCAGCATTCATCCTGACAATGAACTGCATTCCCGTACATGCTGAGGAAGTGCCTGTTCCATTCGATGTGGAGGATGCAGTCTATGCGCAGCTGATGAAGTACGATTATTTTTATGATGAAAACGAGGATGAAGTGATCACCGAAGAAGAAATGAGAAACTGCACACAGGTTTTCATGAATCTCGATGGAATTACGGACATTTCATGGCTTGCAAAACTTGAAAATGCCACCTATGTATCCTTTGAGGGTGGAACCTTGACGGATTTTTCCGTACTCAAAGATATGCCAAAGCTTCGTGTGATAGATTTTGAACAAGTCCCGGTTTCGGATATTTCCTATCTGAAGGATAAGAAAATGGAAGCGATCCGATTGCACGGAACCGATCAGATCTCACTGGAACAGCGTCTGGAGATTCTGGAGTGGAACGATATCACAATCGGGCAGGGATTTTCCGATTTTATCAGAATAATGCCCGTGGGAATGTTTGATGACTATACCTTGTCGATGCGCATTCTTGACGAATCGGTTGCAGAATTTACAAATCGTCAGTATGGTTACGCAGGGCAATCACAACATGTCTATGGTATAAAGCCCGGAAGTACCACTTACGAAATGCTTGTTGATGACAAAGTTGTGCTCTCCGGTAAGATCACCGTAACTGAATCCGAAGTCTACGATCCGCCGCTGCATGAAGAATCCCTCGGCGATCCCATGATTTTCGACAGCTTCTACCACGGCACCTATAATGTCGTACTCAGAAACGGCACGCTCTATGGAATCAAGGGCGCAAGCGCAGATGCTGTGCAGGAGAACGTCAAGGATTTCGACCGCATCTACATGAAGGACGAAAAGGGTACTTATCAATATGCTGATCTCGTCCTTCTGGAGGATGGCACACTTCTGGTAAACGGCGAAACAATTACCGATCAGAAATTTGTAGAGCTTGAAAACGGCTGCGTCATTACAGAGGATAATGTGATCTACACCATCTATCCGCTGGGAGGTGTGTTTAAAACCGTAAAGCTTGGGGAGGATTTCAAGGAATTTCCTTATACCTCAAATTATTATTATACATCCCAAAGCGGTGAGGTCATCTTCTATAAAGTAAGCTATAATACAAAGGACGAAATGGTCGTCACCACAACGAAAACGGGCATCAAAAATCCCATTGCCGCCATCGACAACCTCTTTATTGATGAAAAGAATGTTCTCTGGACCTGCAAAACTTACCCCGGATTTTCAAAATCCCAGGCAGCCAAGGATGCGGTGGATGTTTCCTACATTCAGATGACAAACGGCGGTGCAGGCTATGCCTACACAACAAAGGACGGCACGATCGTTTCCGTTGCAAGCGGAACGCCCGTAACCCCTGTAGAGGAGCAGAAGTGGCAAAGTTATCTGGAGAATGGCAGTTTCTATCTCCACGACTATATGGAGAAACTGCAGAATGAAAATGATTGTCTTGTGCGTTATTTCATTTTGGATGATCGTACGCTGACGATTTCCTTTGTGGGGAAGAATTTTGCCATTACGAATGTGGAAGCTGCGATCTGTGCCGACTATGATGCCGAAACACAGCAGGGTTATGTCTACTTCCTGCGAACCGATGGCAGCCTGTGGCGCTATGCGCTTGATACACAGGAATGCGTTGACCTTGATGCAGAGGAAACACAGCCTACGGAACCTCAGCCCACAGAGCCTGAACCTACGGAATCCGAACCCACGGAATCCGAACCCACAGAACCCCAGCCCACAGAAACCCAGCCTACGGAACCTGAAATGGGCGATGTCAATGGGGATAAGTCATTCACCGTAACCGATGTGATCGCATTCCAGAGATGGCTTCTCAATGACGGAACAAAGCTTGCAAATACCGCTGCAGCCGATTTTAATGAGGACAGCCTTCTCAATGCATTTGACCTTGGCTTGATGAAACGCATGCTGATCTTCGGCAGCAAACAATAACAATTGCTGAAAAATTCCCCCGCCAACGGCGGGGGAACGTTCTGTAAAATAAGTTTCTCTTCCAAAGAAAAATTTTTAAAAAAACTTGTAACGAAATCCATTCTGCTGTGTCTTATAGGCGTAAGGGGATAAATCACAAGCGGATATGAACCGCCCCTTCCGAACAGCATGCTGACTACGGATGAAAGGAGAAAAGATGTGAAACAGGTAGAAGTGCTCTACAACACCTATTTTCACGATGTGTACCTATACGTGAAATCACTTTCGAAAAGTGATGAAATTGCCGAAGAGATCACACAGGAAACATTCTTCAAAGCAATGAAATCATTACAGAAATTCAAAGGCGACTGTGATGTGCGTGTGTGGCTTTGCCAGATAGCAAAGAATACCTACTTCAATTTCTGCAGCCGCAATCATCAGGTTGCTGTGGAATCCATTGAAGAAACTGCTGCGGACACGACCGTCACCATTGAAGATTCACTGGAAGATGCACAGCAGACGATGCAAATACATCGTATTTTGCACACGATGGATGATCCCTATAAGGAGGTATTCACGCTCCGTGTTTTCGGAGAGCTGTCATTCCGACAGATTGCCGAGGTGTTCGGCAAAACCGAAAGCTGGGCGAGAGTCACATACCATCGTGCAAAACTGAAAATCATTGAAACTCTGGAGGAGGAACACTAATGGCTAATAATTGTAACACGATTAAGGATCTGCTGCCGCTTTACGCAGATGAGGTGTGCAGTGATGAAAGCAGAAAAATCGTTGCGGAGCATGTTGCAGGTTGTCCTGCATGCCGCAGTACGCTCGAAAAGATGAACAAGCAGCTTGTGGTCAATGTCAATAAGGACATCGGCACACTCAAACGTATCAAGCGGAGAATCTGGATTGAACGTATCGTAATCGCACTGGTCGCAGCCGTTGTACTTGCAGCAGCAGGATGGACAACGAGTTTCCTGATGCTCAATACTGATCAGACCATGGATTATGAAAAATATAACCTCGCAGAAAATGTTTTTGCCGAGGAGGACAGTGAGGGCAATGTATGGCTTGTCAAGCAAGGCGCTGCCGTTGAGGCATGGATGATTTATCCCAACGCCCGTGACAAAAACGGAAACTATATGGGTGAAGAAGGCTTCAGCAAGGAGGACAAAAACGGCTTTGCGGTGACGCTCAAGGAACGCAAGATCAGTAATTTCTTCATGCTGCAGATTGAAGCCGATGGCAGTCGTCTGGCACAGGAGCGTACACTGATCATTCCGTCGGACAGCGAACTTGACGAGCTTTACTATTACGATGACAAAACAGATACCGAGTATCTGCTCTGGAGGAGGGGAGAATAAGATGAATGAAAAGAAATTTTATCTGCCGGGCATCATTGTGCCTGCCGCAGCGATCCTTTTGAACCTGTTCCTTGGCGCAGGCATCATTGACTTAGTGGTTGCCCCCATTACTTTCATCATCAATTGGAGGAAACGAAAAACGCACCGCATTGCCATCGGAGTTGTCCTTGCTGCTGCAATTCTCGTGGGGTTTGCAATTACAGCTTACTGCATGTGTGTGGTCCACAGCGTCGAGCACTCACAAAGCACAAAGGATCTGATTATGAGTATCCTGTTCGGATTCTCATCTTAGTCTTGATTTTGAACCCCTGTCGATTCGTCGGCAGGGGTTATTTCTATGCCCATTTAAAGTTCGCAGCTTTTTTTACAAGACAGAACAGGAAATCTGTGGTAAGATAGAACTACAGACAAAGCCCGAGCGAGTGCATCGAAACTGCACAAGGGTGCGTGGGGCAGTGCCGTAACGTATACCGCTGTTGTCTGAAGTCTGATACAGCTAAAATTGTATCTCTTTCGATTGGTGGGTTCGACTCCCGCACATGTTTGACACATGGATATGGTTTTCATTCGAATGCCTGAAACAAGGGCGTAAATTCTGAATAGACAATTCAGCCACATTATTTAAGATCGGAAGAAGTATCGGTCCGGAAATTTCCGGACATGGGAGCATCGCCCTGTCGAAGGCAGGATACCGACGGTCAGCGTCATCTGCCAGAGCTTGTGTTTCCGCAGATGAAAGCTGCCGCCTGAATGTCGCCGCCGCTTTGTTCCCATCAGGATACGAATATTTTTATCCACAAGGAGGATTTACATATGAAAACAATCATTACCGAAACCCAGAGAGGCTTCCTGTTCAGAAAGGGAAGATTCGAAAAGATGCTGCAGCCGGGCATCTACCACACCTTCGGCAGCACAGTAATTCAGACAGCGGATATTGACGTACCGCTTCTCGATCAGTTCAGTGAGGCTGAAATTGCAGCCTTTGCCAAGGATGCGGACTTTGAGAAGGAAACCATTTCCGTGATCGTCCCCGACGGTCAGATCGCTCTGCGTTACTCCGACGGAAAGTACAGAGAGTACATGCCGGCAGGCAAGTACACCCTCTGGAACAACGTCAAGAAACACACCTTTGCGCTGTATCCCATCACAAAGCCCGAGGTTCCCGACAGCATTCCCAGATACATCTGCGAGAGTCTGTGCCGTGAGGATCAGATGACCGAGATCCATGTGAAGGAATTCAATAAGGGGCTTCTGTATTTTGACGGTATGGTCAGCCGAATTCTTGAACCCGGTGTCTACTATTTCTGGAATCAGCATACGGATGTCACCTGCAATCTGGTGGATATCCGCCGCCAGCAGATGAGTGTTTCCGGACAGGATATCCTGACAAAGGACAAGGTGTCCGTGCGTTTGAATTTCGAATGCACCTACCGTATTGCAGACTTTGAGAAAGCACTGCGTGAAATCCGTGATTTCTCAAGCCAGTTCTACATCATGGTACAGATGGTCATGCGTGAGGCGATCTCCGCACTGACGCTTGACGAAGTCCTCAATCGCCGTGATGAAATCGCACAGATGGTGACAAGCTCTCTGAAGGAAAAGGCAGCCTCCCTGTATGTCGAGATTATCGAAACAGGTATCCGTGATATCATTCTGCCCGGAGAGGTGCGTGATATCATGAATACGGTTCTCATCGCCGAAAAGCGTGCGCAGGCGAATGTCATCACCCGCCGAGAGGAAGTCGCATCCACACGTTCCCTGCTCAACACCGCAAAGCTCATGGATGAAAACAAGACACTCTATAAGCTCAAGGAGCTGGAGTATCTGGAGAGAATCTGTGAAAACGTCGGGAATATCTCCGTTTCGGGCGGCGATCTTCTGACGCAGCTGCGTGAGATCGTGGGAGCGAGAGGATAAAGAAAAGGCAGCCGTAAAGGCTGCCTTTCACTTATTCATCCGATTTGTCTTTTTTATCCTTGCTTTCTTCCGGCAGCAGAACGATCTCCACCTGTTCAATGCGGCGTCCCATCATCTTCAGCACCTGCACCTGCAGATTCTGATAGGAAAAGGATTCACCTGTTGACGGGATCTTTTCAAGAATTTCCATTACCCATCCGCCAACGGTAATTGCTTCAAAATCACTGTCCATATCCAGTGTTTCGAATACCTTTTCAATGTTCGCCTTGCCCGATACGATGTACTTGTTTTCTTCCACCTTGCTGATCTCACGGATGATCTCGTCATGCTCATCCCAGATCTCACCAACAAGCTCTTCAAGGATATCCTCAAGCGTCACAATACCGACCGTACCGCCGAATTCATCCGTTACCACGGCAATATGCAGCTGCTGCTGCTGGAGTTCCTTGCGCAGGTCGCTGATCTTCTTGCTTCTCGGTACATAGATCACAGGCTTGATGATGCTCTGGATCTCCGTCTTGCGGTTGTATGCGTAGTTGTAAAAATCCTTCAGATAGAGGATGCCGATGATGTTGTCGAGAGAATCCTCATAAACAGGAAGTCTGGAATATCCCGTTTCGGAGAAGACCTTTGCAGCATCATCCTTCGTGATGTTTGAAGGAATTGCGGAAATATCAATTCTGGGTGTGAAAATGTCACGAACCTCCAGCTCGTTGAATTCGATCGCACTGCGGATCAACTCACTTTCGTCCTTGTCAATGCCGCCGCCCTGCTCAGCTTCGTCAACGATCGTGAGCAGTTCTTCTTCAGTGATGCCCTGATCATCGGAAGACTTGAAAATCATGGAAAGTATCTTCTGCCAGAGCTTGAATACGAAGGAAACAGGTGTGAGAATAAACATCAGAAATCTGAGAAACGGTGCTGAGAACATGGCAAAACTTTCGGGATGTTCCTTTGCAATGGTTTTCGGAGAAATTTCGCCGAAGATCAACAGAAGAATTGTGATAACGACCGTTGAAACAGTTGCACCCAGATCGGGATCCTTCAGCAGATCTACAAACAGCAGTGTTGCTACAGAAGAACACAGAATATTGAATATATTGTTGCCGACCAGAATCGTGGAGAGCATTTCGTCGTACTTGTCCGTGAGCTTCAGCACCAGCGCTGCCTTTTTGTTGCCGTTTTCCGCCTTGTTCTTGACACGGATGCGGTTCAGGCAGGAAAAAGCCGTTTCCGTTGCAGAAAAATACATCGACATGACGATGCAGACCGCAATAATAATTATGGATACTGTACTGTCCATGATAAAAATCCTTTCATTGTTTCAATATGGAGATTGAAAGCTGCGAATTACATGCTCTCCCTCCATCTCTTACCACAAACAGAAGGACATGACAAAAAGGGTATAGCTTGCCCGTAACGGCAGACTATGCCCTGATAAACATTATGTAAGAAAAAACTGTGATACGGGGCGCCCGTATCATCGGGATTGCTGTTTGTCATAGGTTCCTCCTGATAGAATTTCTATTATTATAGCATACTGCTGATAGAATGTCAAGGCTTTTCGCTGAAATTCACAGGATTTTTACGATAATAAAGGCAAGCTCCGTTATAAGCGGAGCTTGCTTTCTAAAGACTTACTTTTCCCCTGAACCTGCGTGTGCCGCAGCTTGTAAACAATATCTTTCTTCGGAAGAATACCAATAAACTACCGTTGTCGTCGTTGTGGTGGTGCTTGTGGTGGTGGTCGTTGTCGTGGTCGTTTCGGATTCCGAATTTTCCGTGTCTATTGCCCCGCAGGTGCAGTCTTCGGTGAATTGCCCTGTTGCCTGACATCCTGTTGTCACAGATGACTGCATTGTTACAGATGTCTGCCTTGTCACGGTCGTCTGTTTCGGCGGTGGATCCATACCGGGCGGCTGTGAAGGCTCTTCCGGGGGCGGTCCTGCGGGAGGAATACCTTCGTCGGGCTGATCAGAAGGATCGTCCGAACCATTCGACTCCCATGGATCGGTCGTAACAGCGGTTGTATTTAGGGGAGGTAAAGCTGGTTCAGTCGAAACAGCGGTCGTATTCATAGGCGGTGCCACGCCCCCCCCGCCGGTGGGACTCTCGGTTTCCTCCGTAGGCGCGCTTGATGCAGGAGGCTGCGTTGTGGTAATCGGCTGCTGTCCTGTGGTGGCGGTCTGCGATGCGGCAGACTCTGTTGCAGCATTTGTTGCAGTTTCTTTTGTAGATTGCACTGCGTCCGTTGTCTGATGCGGTGTTTTTGTCGAAGAATTTGTTTCTGTCATGCCTGCCCCCGTTGTCTGCTGTTCGGTGTGGGGCTTTGTGGAATTGTCCGTTTCTGCATTTGTCGTCCCGATTGTGGAAGTCTGAGTTTCATCGGGAGGTTCCGGAAGGGTCTGGGGCGGCTCAAGATTCAGATAGATCCCAAGCCCGAGCACGCATGCCGCACACATTGCCGATGTCGCAGCAATCGTCTGGATGTGCTTGACACGTCTGCGATGCGCAGCAGTCGCTTCAATGACATTATTTACGATCTCATCATATGTTTTCAATGCTAAACCCCTCCTTTTCCAGAATTTTTTTGAGCTGCTGTCTTGCCTGATATGCCGTGGCAGTCAGCTGCTTTTCGCTGCATTTCATGATCTTTGCGGCTTCCTTTGCAGAAAGTCCTTCAAAATACCGCAGATACAGCACCTCACGGTATTCCTGCTTCAGACTCTGCATGGCGTGGTGCATCCTGAGCTTTGTATCCTCAAGCTCCATGCGACCTTCCACTTCCTGCATGTCATCCTTGATGTTCTCCGTCATCTCCTGTGCCATACTCTGCATTCTTCCGTGCTTTTTCAGATAATTGATGGAAAGATTGCGGCAGATTTTGAACAGATACGCCTTCAGCTGGCTTTCGTGTTCAAATTTGGGACGCTTGATAGAAAGCTTGATCAGGGCTTCCTGTGCAATGTCCTCGGCATCATTCAGGTTATGGATATAACCGTTTGTAAACAAGAGCATGCTGTTCCAGTATAATTCAACGATTACACGCAGCCCGCCCTGGTCACCATTGAGATAACGGAGATAGTTTTCAAGTCCTCTCTCCATTATATCCTCCTTGCAAGTGGATTCTACTTATATAACAATCGAAACGTAAAAATATTGGATGTTTTTGCAAAAAAATTAAAAATACCGCCCACAGAAAGTGAGCGGTATCGGAATGATATATACGGCTGCAATCAGCGCATCTGCAAAGGTCTCTGGAAATGCATGGGCATCCCGTTGCGCATGCAGATATCAACCTCTCCCTGCACCAGCGGCAGGAAATACTTGACTGCGGAATCGGTCACCTGATTCTGTTCGGGAACAATCCATTTCTGGGGGAATTTCTTTTCCAGATTCGCAACATTTTTTGCATCCGTCATTTCAATCGTCACCGCATACGGCATATCGCTCACCCTGCGGAAGAACATCATCTTTCCGGTTTCGCCGTCAAGTGCTGCACGAAGCGCATGTCTGCCGATGCGTTCCGCTTCGTCAATGTCCGTCTTTGAGCAGATATGGGAGGAGCAGCGCTGCATAACATTCAGTTCGATGGAACGCACCTTGCAGCCGATTTCCTTAGCGACAAGACGTTCAAGGAACTTGCCCACACCCGACAGATATTTGTGACCGAATACATCCGTTGCGCCCGACTGGAAATCCTCCAGACCTTCGGCATCATCTGAAAGTGTCACACCCTCGGATACCGCAACGATCACAGCCTTATGCTTTGCCATCTGCTTGCGGACATCCTCAATGAACTGCTTTGCGGAGAATTCCGATTCGGGAAGATAAATCAGGTGCGGTGCTTCCTCACCGTTTGCACGCAGCATGCAGGAGGATGCGGCAAGCCAGCCGCTGTGACGTCCCATGATCTCTACGATCGTAACAGACTGGATGCTGTATACTGAGCTGTCACGGATAATCTCCTGTACTGTCGCAGCTACATATTTTGCCGCAGAACCAAAGCCCGGTGTATGATCGGTCACGGGCAGGTCGTTGTCAATGGTCTTCGGTACGCCGATGACACGAATGTCGGAGCCTTCGGATTTGAGAAAGTCGGAAAGCTTGACCACGGTGTCCATCGAATCGTTGCCGCCGATGTAAATAAAGATCTTGATTCTGTGCTTTTCGAAGCAGCGCAGGATTTTTTCATACACTGCTCTGTCGTCTTCTGCCGACGGCAGCTTGTAGCGGCAGGAGCCAAGCATTGTGGACGGAGTCTGGCGCAGTAACTCCATATCCTCATTGGTGCGGATGACGGTTTTGAGATTCAGCAGGTCATCATTGATGATCCCCTCGATACCATTGATGGAGCCGAAAATAGCGTCGATCTTCTCCGTCAGAAGTCCCTGCTTGAATACGCCGACCAGACTTGCGTTGATGGCGCAGGTAGGTCCGCCGGACTGTGCAATTGCAATATTCATGTACATTTCCTCCCAGAATATGATGCTGAAAATTTTTCCTTTTGTTCCGTGCAAAACAAAATGGCAGCGTGTGGGGCATCAGCCCACCGTTATGCCTCTGAATATCGCATTTTCAGAGGCTCTCTGTTTTTATTATAACAGAACTTACCGCTGATTGCAAGCGTTTACAAATCGTTCTCATTTATCGTGAATTTTGACGTTTTTTTGAAGTTGCATTTGTGCAATTCCACGGTTTCGACAGGGTTGAGGACGGAACACTTTTCATCGGTATGATGGCATTTATAGAAAAAATTCGTATTTCCTACTTTACAACACCCCTGATTTGTGTTATAATATAAGATGTGAAATTTTACACTGACAGATGGAGGAATGAAATTTGGATTCTCAGAAAATTCGTAATTTCTGCATCATTGCCCATATTGACCACGGTAAATCCACGCTTGCCGACCGTATTCTGGAAAAGACGGAAACTGTTGCGCAGCGTGATATGGAGCAGCAGATTCTGGATAATATGGATTTGGAGCGTGAGCGTGGCATCACCATCAAGGCTCGTGCGGTCAGACTGAATTACCGTGCGCAGGACGGTGAGCTGTACACCTTCAATCTGATTGATACCCCCGGACATGTGGACTTCAACTATGAAGTGTCCCGTTCTCTTGCGGCATGTGAGGGTGCAATTCTTGTTGTGGATGCGTCACAGGGCATCGAAGCACAGACACTTGCCAATACCTATCTTGCCATTGAGCATGATCTGGAAGTGGTGCCTGTTGTTAATAAAATCGACCTGCCCTCCGCAGATCCCGAGCGTGTCTGTGATGAGGTAGAAAATGTCATCGGCATCCCCGCAATGGATGCGCCCAGAATTTCCGCAAAGATGGGAACCAATGTGGAAGCAGTCCTTGAAAAGATCGTGTCCGATATTCCCGCACCTGTCGGTGATCCTGACGCTCCGCTGAAAGCGCTGATCTTCGACAGTTACTATGATTCTTATAAGGGCGTAATCATTTATGTCCGTGTCAAGGACGGTACTGTAAAGGTTGGCGATACCATTCGCCTGATGGCAACAGGCTCTGAATTTGTTGTTACCGAAACAGGCTATATGTCACCCTCCTCCCTGATCAATACCGGAACTCTCGTTGCAGGCGAGGTCGGCTATATTGCTGCCTCCATCAAGAGTATCGGCGATACACAGGTGGGCGATACGGTAACACTTGCTGAAAATCCCTGTGAGGAAGCTCTGCCCGGCTACCGTAAGGTCAATCCCATGGTATTCTCCGGTATCTATCCGGCAGACGGTGCAAAATACGGCGATCTGCGTGATGCGCTCGAAAAGCTCCAGCTCAATGATGCGGCGCTTACCTTTGAGCCGGAAACCTCCATTGCTCTCGGTTTCGGCTTCCGCTGCGGTTTTTTGGGGCTTCTCCATATGGAGATCATCCAGGAACGTCTGGAGCGTGAATACAACCTCGATCTGATCACAACGGCACCTTCCGTTATTTATAAGGTTACCCTGACCGACGGCACCGTGCAGTATATTGACAACCCCACCAACTATCCCGATCCTTCACTGCTTGCAAGTGCTGAGGAGCCGATGGTGAAGGCGGATATTCTTGTACCGTCCGAATTTGTCGGCAACATCATGGATCTTTGTCAGGACAGACGTGGCACGTTCAAGGATATGCAGTATCTTGATGATACCCGTGTCACACTGAAATATGAGCTGCCTCTTAACGAAATTGTCTACGATTTCTTTGATGCCCTTAAATCCCGTACAAGGGGCTATGCATCCTTTGACTATGAGCTGATGGGCTATGCACCCTCGAAGCTTGTCAAGCTTGATATTCTGCTCAACGGCGATATTGTCGATGCGCTTTCCTTCATCGTCCATGCGGACAAGGCGTATCCGAGAGCAAGAAAGATCGCCGAAAAGCTCAAGGATAATATTCCCAGACAGCTCTTTGAAGTTCCGATTCAGGCGGCAGTCGGCGGGAAGATCATCGCTCGTGAAACCGTCAAGGCAATGCGTAAGGACGTGCTTGCAAAGTGCTATGGCGGTGACATTACTCGTAAGAAGAAGCTGCTTGAAAAGCAGAAGGAAGGCAAGAAGCGTATGCGTCAGCTTGGAACCGTAGAAGTGCCGCAGGAAGCATTCATGAGTGTTCTCAAGCTTGATGAATAAGGAGAAATCACCATGAAAAAACATGTTTGTCCCCATTGCGGTGAAGCCGCATTTTCCCCCTTGCGCAAGGCAATGGCAGGCTCCCTGCGCAGCTCCGGCAAGCCCTGCCCGAACTGCGGCAGAAAGTGCTGCAACGGCATGGGATCCATCTATTTTTCCGCAGTTACAAGTGTGATCATGCTGATCGTCTGCATTTTCGCCTATATTACCATGGAGGATAAGGTTGTCAGCACCATCATCATTGTAGCGGCAATTGCAGCAAATTTTCTTTTGTGCTTCCTCTTTGATATGTTCTTTGGCAAGCTCACCGCTCCCATCCGACTAATGGAATGATATGACGGGACTGTACTTTCATATCCCGTTCTGTGCAAAAAAATGCCCGTACTGCGACTTCTTTTCCGTGCCTTACCATAAGGAAACGACATCGCAGTATGTGGCGTCGATCATACGGAATCTTGCGGCGTATGCGCCCGAAGACACGGTGGATACGGTGTACTTCGGTGGTGGTACGCCGTCGCTTTTATCCGCAGCACAAATCGGGGATATCCTCAACGCCTGCGCAAAATATGCGCATCTTTCTGAAAATACGGAAATTACACTGGAATTCAACCCGACTGGTGAACGTACGCAGTATCTCCGTGATCTTCGTAAAGTCGGCATCAACCGACTTTCCATCGGTACCCAGAGCTTTTCCGACGCTCAGCTCTCGCTTCTTGGCAGAACCCATCGAGCAGCGGACGGCATTCGCACGGTCATGACTGCGTATGAACAGGGGTTTTATAATATCTCCTGTGACCTTATGCTTGCATGTCCTCATCAGAGCGAAATAATCCTTTCCGAAACGCTCAATACCCTCGCAAATCTCCCCATTACCCATGTTTCCGCCTATCTTTTGCAGGTCGAGGAGGGAACACCGCTTTCTCGGAATACCGATCTCCTTGCAGCGCTTCCCGATGATGATGCTTCTGTCGATCGCTATCTGCAAGCTGTGCAGACTCTTGCGGAATACGGCTTCCGGCAGTACGAGGTTTCAAGCTTTGCAAAAAGCGGCTTTGAAAGCCGTCATAATATGAAATACTGGAAATGCGAGCCGTTCCTCGGCATCGGTGCAGGTGCACATTCCTGCTACGGCGGCAAACGGTTTGCAGTTCCAAAGGATGTTGCGGCGTTTTGCAATTCACGCATCCAGCCAACAGAAATTATTGATGACGCCCCCTGTCAAGCGCAGGAAAAACTCATGCTTGCACTGCGTATGACAAGCGGCGCCGCACTTTCTGAATTGAGCGTAAATGCGCTGAAAGTCCTGCCAAGGCTGCGCAATGCAGGATATGTGACCGTATATGACGACGATCGTGTATCACTCACCCCCAAGGGATTTGCGGTGTCCAATGCCGTCATTTCCATGCTTCTTGAATAGGAGGACTTTATGATCAGAAAAGCACTGGCGGATGATCTGCATACTGTTTTTGAAATCGTGCAGACAACGATTGCGGAGGTCTATCCGCATTATTATCCTGCAGGAGCAGTCCATTTCTTTCAGGAACATCACAGCACCGCACATATTGCAGAAGATATCGCCAAGGGCTGCGTGTTCTTGCTTTGTATTGGCGATGTCCCTGTGGGAACTGTGACGGTCAATGAATATGAGATCAATCGTTTGTTCGTCCTGCCCGCATTTCAGGGGAGGGGATTCGGGAAACGGCTGATGGAATTTGCCGAATCGGAAATTTCGGTACACTACGAATTTGCAGAGCTTTCTTCCTCATTTTCCGCACAGGAGATGTATCTCAGATATGGCTATATTCCATTTGAATTTCGTAAAATTGCATGCCAAAACGGTGACTGGCTCTGCTATTCCCAGATGCGTAAGGAATTATAATTCGGTTGTTATCGCTTCAAATATAAACGGCGTTCCGCAATCAGACGGAACGCCGTTTTGTTTTTCAAAACAGGGGTAAGTTTTTCTAAACTAACCCTATCCTTCCCCCAGAGGGGAAGGAAAAAAAGGGAGGGTGCTGCAGCACCCTCCACTCGTAAAAAGACTATCACATTTTGAATTCATTATCGACTATTAATGAAAGATTATTTCGATTTCTTCTTCTTCATGATCGTCCCCACCGTAAACGCAACCGCAAGTCCCGTTGCGGCAATGCCTGCAATCGGAATTGCAATTTTTGCAATGTTTTTCTTCGGACGAGCAGGACGTCGTTCCACGGGAATTACCGTCGGGATGGATGCAGGCTTTGCAGGTGCATAAACAGGGCAGGGATCGTCGGTCAGGATTTCCGCTGCGTCAAAATCAAGCGTACCTTCCACGATCACAAGCCGCAGGGAATGCTTTCCATCCGAAAGTCCGTCAATCATATAAAAGCTTTCACGGAACTGCGTGTTCTCAATCAGTACGTTTTCCGCATACAGCTTGCCGTCAAGGAACAGCGTGATCATCACACGCTCGGTTTTTCCAAGCAGTGAAATGCCGCTGCCGCAGAATTCAAGCTTCAGTTCCGAGCCTGCTTCGCCTGTAGCACAGGTGCGGTTGAAGAATCGGAAATCTGCCATTCCATCGAGCATCCAACCGTTCTGCGCTCTGTCTGCATATTCGATCTGCGGTGCCATGCAGTCGAGCCTGTAAACATATGCAGGCATGGGCATCGGAATCGGTTCTGCACTGATTTCAAGGAATTGATTGCTGTAATACGCACTTTGCAGGCACATTCTTCCGGAACGAACCATGGGGGAATTCTCTGATTTCAGTTCGGCGACGGAATGTCCGTCCACGAATGCCATGATCAGAGCACCGATGCCGATCAGCTGCAGCTGATGCTCCCCGTCATATTGGAAATTCTCAAGCTTTCCGACTTCAAGGATGTTTTCCATGTAGCAAAGCTCCCATTTTCCATCCGTGAAGAGCCGCAGCATCACACCGCAGACCGCACTTTCAGGATTGACCGCTGCGCTGTTGTATCGCATGCCAAGCGCTGCAAAGTTATCAAGTTCTTCCGATGCAAAGCGGAATTTCGTGCTGCATCGGTAATTGCTCCATGTATCATCGCCAAAGCAGGTGAGGGGAGAGGGCGTTGTTCCGAAACGCCAATCCGTCGGCAGCTGTTCCTTTGTGATCATCTGCTGCAGGACGTTTCCTCCCTCCGTTGTAACAATTTCAAATGCACCGCCCTGATCGGTCATGTACAGCGGTGCGCCGCCACGTTCCGTAAGGAATTTTTCGTCATATGCAAATCGTTCACGGTAGGGAAGCTCCAGTCTGTGCGGCTTTGCAATTGCAGGATAGCTCTCACGAATTGTCTGCAAATCCGAAACGTCCATGGAAGTAAGCGTCAGCAGCGAATGCGGCTTTACCACCACAGGGAATGCCGCATCCCCCTTTACGGGATGCATATGAATATCATCAATCCACCTCAGCCAATTACGTTCAAGTTGTTCGGGGCGATCGCTGCCGGTCGATTCCACAAGATGCAGCGTCTGCGGCATTTCGGGAAGTCTGCTGATAATAATCAGATAGGAACGAGGCATGTCGCTGTCGTTGGAAATATGTACCGTCAGCTGCTTTCGGTCGGGGGATACGAGGGTCAAAAAATTGTGCGTCGTGTTCCAGA
>JAFXCV010000005.1 GCA_017521325.1 Oscillospiraceae bacterium
CCCTCCTCCGGGCGGATGGAGGTGGAAAAGCCGATAAAGGTCATGGCGGGCCTGTGTTCGTATGTAACGTTCATTTGTATGTCTCCTTGTTTATTTGACGATGTAAGTTCATTGTGGTTATTCCGGCAAAAAAATCTGCCCGTGTGAAACTCTCACATGATTTCACTGAGTTTATCGACTGTGCATCCCTTGCTTGCATAGTATTCAAGCATCTCAGGGAGTTTCTTTTTGTCATAGCTGGTAATGCAGTCAGACAAAACATGAACGGCATATCCGTCTTTGGTCATATTGTAGCAGGTGGATTTAATGCAAGCCGTAGCATCTGCTCCGGCAATAAAAAACTCGGTGATGTTGTGTGCGGTTACAAAGGCGGCAAATTCTTCACTTGTTAAAGCATTACTCTTTGTTTTGGTGAAAATGTGATCTGATACGATTTTCAGTTCCGGAACAAACTCTGCTCCGCGAGTGTCCGGTTTGAATGTCCTCGTTCCGGCAGACAGATTGTGATGCCGAATGTAAACAACATTCATGTTGTTTGCTGCAGCCCAATCAATCGCTTGATTGGTAGTCTCAATGATCTCCTTGTAGTTTTTTGTAATATCATTCTGAAGGTCGATCACGACCAAAGCTTTGTTATTCATAATACTCCTCCTAAAAATACAAATGATATTGTCATTTCCCTGTTTGACGGTATTTCCTACAACGTAATGACTGTCAGTTTTTTCTTCGATATGATGTCATTCATCATCGCCAGCGCTAACTGTGCCGCTGTCAGAATGGAAAAGGTCCAGCCAAGCTCCATCCTGCCGCGGTAAAATGGCCGTAGCTGACGATCCCGAAGCCGATTGCGGCAACGAGGCTTCAGCCGATCACAATCCTTGTGCTCCTTTTCATGCTTTCCGTTCATCCTCTTTTTTCTGTTTTCTCCGCTGAATTGCGTTCAAGAGGAGGGCAACACAGTTCAGCCCCAGGGCCAGAGGGAGATACCAGTTGGATTCCCCCTCCGGAAAAACAGTCAGCATGGATTGAACAAGGAAAAAGACCGCGCCGAGTTCCAGAATGACTACCAGAATATAAGCGCTATCCGTCTTTTTCCAGAACGCCAGCACAAACAGCAGCACAACCGCGTCCACATACAGTCCGTATAGGATGTGCGTAATCTGGATGCTCCATTGAAATGACAGTTCCGGGTGTCCCACGGCATAAATGATAAAGCCGATGGCTGCAACAACCAGCACACAGGCCGGGATAAAATAACGCTTTTTCATCTCACCCTACCCTTTCATTTCAAAACCCCGATGAATAGCAGAATGCCCACGCCGATGGCTGCACCGCTGACGATGCGCAAGACCGTCCTGTATCGGGTGGAAGGGGCGTTGCTTCCCTCCGTTTTCCAGCTTTCTGTGATCTTCCAGACCAGTGTGGGCTTTGCAGCTAATCCAAGGCCAATGATGCAGAGAATAATACCCGCAATTTGCTCCTGTGACATTTTCGGTCCTCCTTAAATATGATTTCTTACGGTTGATGGTAGCCAATGATCTCTTGGGCTTCACCGAATACCGATTTTGTGATGCCCGGCTTTCCGTCAGCATCCAACAGCGGCGTCAATCCGCCGCTGTAGCCATTCTGTACATACAGGTAATTCACGCCGGTTTCCTTATCGACATAAATGATTCTCTTTTCCAGACCGACAGAATGAATCTCTTTATAAATCACTTCAAAACGATCTTTCATGTTGTTTCCTCCTCAAGTTGAACATGAATGATTCCTTTTGCGTACCGGGCTTCCACAACAACCGTGTATACGCCGCTTTCACGGATGTTTACTGTAAAATCCGTGGTTTCTTTCCTGTTCCCACGGTAAACAGCTGTCCCGTCCGGCGCTTTGATCTCCATGTAAAGAGAACCCTTCACCGTTTCAAATTGGATGTCCAGCACATCCCCCTCCTGCAGCTCCAGCGTGTGCAGATCGGTGCCGCTCATCTTCTCAATATCCAGCAAATAGGCGTCCGGATTTTTGACGCGGCTACCGGTAAAGCCCTCCTGATTGGTACAGAGCAGAAACGCGGCAACCCCTGCAAGAATCAGCAGGGTAAGCACGATCAATACAGTTTTATTTCTTTTGGTCATTGTTCTGCCCCTCCTTTTTGATGCAGGTTCCGATGGCCAACCCGATCAGCATACCCAAGGTTATGCCGATGCCAGTGTTGTTTTCGATGGCGGTGCCGATGGCCGTGCCAAGGCACATTCCCATACACATACCCTCTGTCCCATAATTGTCGCTCTCTTTTTCTTTCTTTTTCCTTCCCGCGCTTCTTGCGGCAAACACTGCCAGAAGCAGTCCCATCGCGACCCACGGCAGCGCCGCCCGAATAAAATCAATGATTGCGTCCATCATTACATACTCTCCCTCATAGCACCATGCTGCGACCGGGGCTTCCTGTTATACGATCCTCCATAGACGAAATCGGCAAACAGTCCCACCGCTGCAAAGCAATGTGATGCCTTCCTTATTTCTGTGACCATTCTTTCAGCTTGCTCCAACGCTGCTTCATTCCGATACCCGATCCGTCGAGGAAAAGCTCATAAGCGACCAGTGCGATGAAGCCAAGCAAGAATTTCAATGCTTTTATCATTCAATGCATCCTCCTGATATAATCG
>JAFXCV010000034.1 GCA_017521325.1 Oscillospiraceae bacterium
GTAGATTTCTCAGCGGATGCAAAGCTGAATTATCCTCGTGTGCATTATTATGATCGTTCCGAAGAAATGGGCGGTAAGTATACCGAGAGATATGATTTTTACTGCCGCTATGGGGATATCGGTTACACAGTGCTCAGTTCGGATTGTTCCTTCTCAGAAGTGGGCGACAATATTCTGGGTTCGCTGTTAAAGAACGGTGCAACAGCAAAATCTCTCTATGAAGCGTCAATGAACGGCGAAATTCCGACAGAATCCCCCACCGAAGAAAAGGGCTTGTTCGGTCTTACGTATGATGAACTGCCGCAGGTCCGGGGCGTGATCTATCAGACGAAATTCAACTATCAGCTCGAGCCCTACAGCCTGCCCTTTAAAATTGGCGTCGACAGCTACACAGGATATGGAAATGTCCGCTGCACTGACCCCGACAGCCCTTTCTATGCGGAGCTCTACCTGGGCAATGAATATAGAAAATCCATCGATATCCGTATGTCACAGGAGGAGGGGATGTTCGGCAATACACCGATTCCCGAAAACGGCATGGAATACAGGGGCGTCACCCTCTACAGCTATGCCGATGACACGGATCAGATTACTCCCGAAATGTTCATGACCTTTGTTCTCGACGGTACGGGCTATACGCTCAATTCCAGAAGAATGCCGCAGGAAGATCTCTTTGCCTTCGTGGATGCAATCATCGACAATCATTTTACGATACAGGACCTTCCGCTTGATGAGAATTTTTCTACCAACTATGCAACGCTTGAAGAACTGCGGACACATGAGATCTTCGCTTTTGCGGCACCGGAACATGCTGAAATCGGGGAACTGAGGTTCCGTGAGGATTCTATTATTGTTACTGCACAGCCAAACAACGAAACGGATTCCCCCGAAATCATCCACACATGCTGTTACACGTATTCCAGCGACGATTCCGGGGATCCCATCAGTGATACTGCAAAATTTCTCTTCTGTTCTTTCGAAAATGGGCTGGGTTTCACGGAAAAAAATCCCACACCCATGGATGCGGCAACCATCACGCTGGATTCCGTGCGCAGCAACGGTCACCCCTCTGTTGATGGGCGGTACAGCTTTGATTTCATCATCCCGATGGGAGAATACTATTACGAGATCAACGCAAACTGCACCGCAGAGGAAATGTGGGCATTCCTTGAAGACATCCTGCACAAATAACCATCGAAGTGCGGAGCTTACCAAAGCTCCGCACTTATTTTCTCTTGAAATTTATCACTTTAAATAACTGAAACCCCTTGACGAAACGGGAAAAATCCGATATAATAGAAATAGGTATCTTTGCAGTACGTCACTGCGGAACGGAGGCATTTATGAAAACCATTTCTGTACATACAAACACGCCCTACGACGTTCTGGTGGAGCGTGGAATCCTCAATCGCTGCGGCGAGCTGATCCGTCCGCTTGTCAAGGGAGAAAAATGTGCCATCATTACCGATGCCAATGTCAACGCTCTCTATGCGGACAGGGTAACGGCTTCTCTTGAAACAAATGGATTCTCCGTGGTGAAATTTGTGTTTCCGCATGGCGAAGGCTCCAAAAATGCGCAGACTCTTCTGGATATTTACGCATTTCTCTGCGAAAACGAAATTACACGAAGCGACTGCCTGATTGCACTCGGCGGCGGCGTTGTGGGGGATATCACGGGCTTTGCTGCGGCAACCTTCCTGCGTGGCATGCAGTATGTACAGCTTCCGACCTCGCTCCTTGCACAGGTGGATTCTTCCGTCGGCGGCAAAACTGCCATTGATCTCAAGCAGGGCAAGAATCTCGTGGGTGCATTCAAGCAGCCTGCCGTGGTGCTTTGCGATCCCGACGCACTGTCCACACTTCCTGAAATGTTTCTTTCCGACGGCATGGGGGAAGTCATCAAATACGGCATGATCCGTGATGCGGCGCTCTTTGACAAGCTCTGCACGCTCGATCTTCAGACGGTGCAGGCATATTTTGACGAAATCATCCCGACCTGCATTGCCATTAAACGGGATGTGGTGGATAACAATCCCTTTGATCACGGAGAACGCATGATCCTTAATTTCGGACATACACTCGGACACGCCATTGAAGCCTACTATCATTACGAAACCTACACGCACGGCAGTGCCGTGGCGGCTGGGATGTGTCTGATGACAAAATACAACGGCACGCAGGAGCAGTATGATGTGCTCTGCGCATGCTGTGAGAATTACCGCCTCCCCACATCGGTGGAAGCTCCGCTTTCGGAACTGCTGCCGCTTTGCGGCGGCGACAAAAAACGTGCGGGCAGCATGCTGCGGTATGTGGTTTGCACACCGACAGGCACGGCAGAGATCCGCAGCGTTGCGCTCAAGGACTTCAACGCCCTGTTTGAAGAAAATCGGAGGTGAATGCTATGAATGTCACAATCATGCCCAAAAAACTCAAAGGCACGGTTTCTGTGCCGTCCTCCAAGAGTATGGTGCATCGGGCTGTGATCTGTGCCGCACTTGCAGGCGGTATTTCCCACCTGACGGGCATTGACGATTCCAAGGATATTGAAGCGACGCTTCAGATTATGCAGGAATTTGGTGCGCATATCAAGAAAAACGGTTCCGACATTGTGATGTCGGGTATCATCACTCCACAGCCTGCTGCCATCGCCAACTGCTGCGAAAGCGGCTCAACACTGCGCTTTCTGATTCCCGTAGCGGCTGCACTTGGTATCCGCACGGAATTCCGTGGGCAGGGCAGACTGCCGCAGCGTCCCATTACGCCCTATATCCGTGAGCTTTCCAAAAAGGGTGTTGCGTTTGCCTATGACAACACCATGCCCTTTCTGATGCAGGGCAAGCTGCAAAGCGGCGTGTTCTGTCTGGAGGGAGATATTTCCTCGCAGTTTATCACGGGACTTCTCCTTGCGCTGCCGCTGCTTGACGGCGATTCGGAGATCGTGATGACCTCGCCCCTGCAGTCCAAGCCCTATGCGGACATGACCATCGACTGCATGCGGAAATTTGGCGTCAGCGTCACGGAAACCCCTGAAGGCAATTACCGCATTCCCGGCGGTCAGTCCTATCAGGCGGCAAATCTGCACATCGAAGGCGACTTTTCACAGGCAGCGTTCTTCTATGTTGCCAATTATCTCGGAAACAACATTACAATGCAGAATATTCCACAAAGCTCCATGCAGGGTGACCGCAGGATTGTTGAGATTGTAAGTGATATGCAGCTGAAAAAACAAAACGGACAGAATGCAGCGTTCCATGTGGATGCGACGGACATCCCCGATCTTGTTCCCATTCTCGCTGTTCTCGGCACATTCGGCGACGACATTTCAACAATTACAGGTGCAGCCCGTCTGCGCATCAAGGAAAGCGACCGTCTGACGGCGGTTTCCCAACTGATCAACACACTCGGCGGCAATGTGGTTGTCCATGAGGATGGGCTTGAGATTCATCCTGTTTCCACATTGCAAGGCGGCACTGTGGAAAGCTTCGCCGACCATCGCATTGCCATGTGCGCTGCCATTGCGGCGACACAGTGCGAAGAGCCGGTAACGATTCTCGGCGCAGAATGCGTTGAGAAGTCCTACCCCGCATTTTTTGAAGTTTACCAGAATTTAGGAGGAAATTGCCATGGCATCATTTTGGAATAACCGTATCTCGATTTCTATTTTCGGTGAATCCCACGGGCCTGCAATCGGTGTAACGATTGATAATCTGCCGCCCGGTGAATACATTGATATTCAGAAGCTTGCACAGTTCATGGAACGCCGTGCGCCCAAGAGCGACGGAACGACCACCCCACGCAAGGAAGCGGACATGAACCAGATCATGTCGGGTCTGCTCAATGACCGCACGACAGGCACACCCCTGTGTGCGTTTATTCAGAATACCGACACACGTTCCAAGGATTATTCGAATCTCTCGAAGCTCCCCCGTCCCGGACATGCGGATTATACCGGCGCTCTGCGCTACAAGGGCTTTAATGATGTCAGAGGCGGCGGACATTTTTCCGGCAGACTTACAGCACCGCTTTGCTTTGCTGGTGCGGTCTGTGGACAGATCCTTGAACGCCGTGGCATCTATGTGGGTGCGCACGTTGCTGAAATTCACGGCATCAAGGATGCGGAATTTGATCATGTGAACGTGACAAAAGAAGATATTTTAGCTGTTCGCTATAAGGGTTTCCCCGTTATCCGCAATGAACAGGGCAAGAAAATGCAGGAGGATATCCGTGCGGCAAGAGAGGGCGGCGAATCCCTCGGCGGCATTATCGAATGCGTTGCTGTCAATGTTCCGGCAGGCATCGGCTCGCCGATGTTTGATGGATTGGAAAATACCATTTCTCAGCTGATTTTCGGCATTCCTGCGGTTAAAGGTCTGGAATTTGGCGCAGGCTTTGAGGTTGCCAAAATGGTCGGCAGTCAGAATAATGACAGCTTCTATGTGGATGATCACGGTTATGTCAAGACCATGTCCAATAACCATGGCGGTATTCTCGGCGGCATTTCTTCGGGAATGCCCATTACGATGCGTGTTGCCATCAAGCCCACTGCATCCATTTCACAGCCGCAGCAGACGGTCAATATGACAGAAATGACCAATGAAACACTTGTAATTCATGGTCGCCATGACCCCTGCATTGTGGCTCGTGCCGTGCCGTGTGTTGAGGCAGCAGTTAATATCGCACTGCTGTCCCACATGCTGGACTACCCCCATTTTATTGAATAATGAAGAAGCAGATGCGTGACGAGAACCTGATGAAGATCTCCGAACTCGCCGACCGCAGCGTAACCGATTCCTCAGTTGCCAATGTCCTGCTCTGTTATATGCTTTATCGTGTGAATGCTCCGCTTGAATCCGAGCTTCTCTACGAAATTGCCGTAACAGAGGGCATCATCAATTACTTTACCTATCAGGATTCGGTGGAAACTCTGCTGCAGAATGGTTCTGTCACTTGTAATATCAACGAAAAAGGCGAGAAGCTTTATTCCCTGACCGAAAATGGTATTGACTGTGCAAAGAAACTCAAGACCTTTGCAGCGAAATCCTACCGTGACCACATTGTTCTGGCTGCCAAGCGTGCAATTGAACGCAGAAAGAATGAAGATGCGGTCAAGGTGGAGTATATTCCCCTCAAGCAGGGCTGCCACCTACGTGTACGCATTATGGATCATGAGTTATTGCTGCTGGAGCTGACACTCTACACGCCAGATATGAAGCAGGCAAAGCTTCTGGGCGAACGGATTCTTTCCAATCCTTCGGAATTCTACAACAATGTCTTGCAATCGGCAATGCAGAATGAGGCAGTTCCGGTTGACCTGTCGGATAACTAAACAAGTCCCCATGCAGATGCATGGGGACTTTCTTGTAACACCGTAATTTATCGCACTTCACATACAAAAAAGCCCTCCAAATGGAGGGCTTTTTGATTAGACCGTTGTCTTACTTCTCAGCTGCAGCAATTTCTGCTGTATACTTCGGAAGCGGATCTACGGACAATGTGTTGTGCCACTTAGGCTCGTTGCCTGCACCCTTCTCAGCTGCATATACCAGGATATTTGCAGCGTCAATAGCGTCAAGTGAAGAACCTTCGTTGCCCAGAGAATCGGTTGCACCACGATCCTCAGACTCACCTGTTACATCAGCCAGGAAGTATGCAAACATATCGAGCATCTCCTCTTCTGCAGAGTAGATATAAGCTTCGTTGCCTGCGCCTCTTTCAGCTGCGTATACCAGGATCAGTGCGGAGTCGATGGAGTTAGCTTCACCGTCGAGGTTTGCGTCACCCTTCACTGCGATGTAAGCAGTTACGGTATCCTTGAACTCGTGCTTCTTGCCGAATTCGTCTGTGATTGTTGCCGGAATGCTGCCTGTGTAGCATGCGAAGTAGTTTGCTTCTTCCTTCACGAAACCATTTTCGTCAAGAACTTCATTATCAAATACTTCCTTCGGGCTGGTCCAGCCTTCAACGTCGAACTTCACAATGCTCAGGTCAGTTACCGGGATTGCTTCGCTCTTTGTGCCATCCTTGTAGATGTCATAACGAACGAGTGTGTCAACCAGATCTTCTGCCTTGAAGTTTCTCGGATCATGAGAGAAGTAGAACTGGTATGTACCTGTCATCTCATACTCACAACCAACTACAGGGTTGTCGGGATCTGTCGGCTCTGTAGGCTCAGTCTCTGTGGGCTCAGTCTCAGTAGGCTCAGTCTCAGTAGGCTCAGTCTCAGTAGGCTCAGTCTCTGTGGGCTCAGTCTCTGTAGGCTCAGTCTCTGTAGGCTCAGTCTCAGTAGGTTCAGTCTCTGTAGGTTCAGTCTCTGTAGGCTCAGTCTCTGTAGGCTCAGTCTCTGTAGGCTCAGTCTCTGTAGGCTCAGTCTCTGTGGGCTCAGTCTCTGTAGGCTCAGTCTCTGTAGGCTCAGTCTCAGTAGGTTCAGTCTCTGTAGGTTCAGTCTCTGTAGGTTCAGTCTCTGTAGGCTCAGTCTCTGTAGGCTCAGTCTCTGTAGGCTCATCAGTCTGCTCAACATCCTTGATCTTGATCCAGCCAGGTGTCTGATCGGGCTTGAGTTCGTTCATGTCAATGTCATAAACGGACAGGCTCTCAAATGTCAGGTCATATACTGTGCCGGGCTTTGCATCCTCAGGAACTGTAAATGTTACTTCAAATACAACCGCACCATCTTCAGAGAGCTTTACGTTCTCCTTGAGTGTGTAGTTTGTACCAGCAAATGTCAGTGCATCCTTGTTGAATACGAAGTCAAGACCTGCATATGCATTACCGGATGCTGCATCGCCAGCGGTCGGAGCTGCACCGTCAACTTCAGCTGCTGCCATGTCGAGGATGTAGCTGTTGATACCATTCTTGTCGCCCTTTACGGTTACAGGAATTGTTACTGTTGCGCCGGGCTCAACCTCTGCTGTACCGATGATCCACTCACCA
>JAFXCV010000035.1 GCA_017521325.1 Oscillospiraceae bacterium
CTGACGGTTTTTACCACGGCACCCTTTTCCTGTGCAAGCGTGCGGATCTCGTGCAGTCCGGTGCCGCCGCTGACATATACTGTATCAATTGTCTGTCCGCTCAGCAGTGCCTCACGAACAGGATTACGTCCGATAATCATATTTTCCTTTTCAGAAAAGGTTTGTTCCTTTTTCTGCATGTTATCACCCTTCTTATGTGAAAAATTCCTCTGTGTTGACATTTCCGTAAATATTATAACATGGTTACAGAAAAATTACAAGTGTTTTTGGACACCTTAAAAAATTTTTTTCATTTCCAATGTAAATTAAGGGAACAAATCTTCCCGAATTGCCCTTTTCCGATAAATTCCGTATCCACGACAAGCATACCGCACGGAATTTCTTGATGAAATCCCGTGCGGTGTGTTTCTTATCTGATCAGCCATAGGAGCAGCAGGCAGACCCCTGCCGAGGACAATGCCCCTGTCAGGAACAGCAGGACGCTGCGCATGCCGCCTCTGCCTCGTTTGAGATGCGAGAGATCGCTGAAATAGTCATCCGTTTCCGCCTCTGCTGCATACAGCGGCACTTCCGAAACATCCGGCCTTAAATACAGCACGGCTCGTTCAAAATAAATGCTGTCGGGACGATTGATCTCGATCACTTTTTTGTTGACGCCCTTGATCATCAGGAGAACCCCTTTCCATGTGAGTACTTCACTGTTAAGATTCCCCTTTGCTGAACGTAATATACAAGCTGTATTCAAATTTTTCCACTGAGTTTTCAACAGAGATGTGGAAAAGAATGTGGATTCCACGTTTTTTTCAAACCGTATTTGTTGAAAATTCTGTTGAAACGGTGGAAAACAAACGTGTCCAAGCCACTTTTCGACCATGTTGAAACTTATGTGACAAGCATTTACAAAATGTAGTTTTCGTGCTTTTCCAGCTTTCGGAAGAAACTTCATTTTTCGCTATTTTACGAGGTTTTTCTCCACAAGTCCAACCTTGCTTGAGGTCGTGCAGGCAACCGTGGACATGGCAAAAAGCATGTCTGTTGCACCCACCTGCTGTGCAAAGGCGATGGCATTGCGGTCAAAGTAGCGGAAATCGCACAGATAGATCTTTGAGAAGGACTGTGTTAAAAACGGAACCAGTGCATTTCCGTAGCTGTCCTTGAAAATGACAAGCACTCTGCCGTTGTCCACATCGGTATCCACCTGCAAAATGCAGTTGTCGGTTCCGACAAAGACGGTATAGCTTGCGCCGATGCTGTTGTTTTCGAAGAACAGTTTTCCCTTTCTTGCATTGCCAAAGCTCGTATTATAATAAGTACAGGAAATGCGGTCGAGGTTTGCGGGCTTATAATAGGTAAAGGTATCGGGGGCATTGGCAAGCTCCCTGACCTTGTTGACTGCATAGAATGCGCCCACATAGCCCTCACGGACAACGGGGGTGTAGGTGTCAAGCGTTGCATAGGGGACACCTGCGGTCATGGCGAACTGCTCGCCTGCATAGTATGCGGCAAGGGGCTGCCAGTGGTAGTCGGTACGGGAGTAGAGATACTCCGAAGTATGCGCCTCAATGGCAGAATACACCGGAACACCGATTACGCCGTCAAGACTTGCAGCAATATTGTTGTAGTTGTTAAGCTGACTGCCGTATTTCG
The DNA here is from genome assembly GCA_017521325.1 of Oscillospiraceae bacterium. Lineage (GTDB taxonomy): Bacteria > Bacillota > Clostridia > Oscillospirales > Ruminococcaceae > UBA3855. The sequence goes on from JAFXCV010000035.1 coordinate 1,648, forward strand.
ACGCATGGGAATCGGGCATATAGTAGGCTGCGGATGTCGGCACGACCATGCAGTACACGTTGACGTTTTCGCCAAGCGCCGCCTTGTAGCGGTTGAGCGCCTGCGCATAACGGGTACCCGTCTTGAAGCTGCCCGAAAAGATTTCCAGAGCCCTCGCCTGCGAGGTTCCGCTGTCAACGACCATTACGCCGTTGACGATCTTCACGGTACCAAGCACGGGTTCAGTGTTTGTCTGGACATCCGTCTGCGGCTGCTCGGGAATCGGGATGCCGGTGTGGGTACCCGTCGGTTCCTGCGTGACAATGGGCGCAGTCTGCGTTCCCGTCACACGGGTAGTCTGCGTCGTCTTGGATGTCGTAGCGGTTCGGGATGTGGAAGGACGGGTTGTGGAATTTTTGGTTGCCGCTGTTCCCGTCACAACGGGCTTTGTCCCGACGGGCTGCAAAGCGGAGGTTTCGGTCTGTGAGGTATCTGCCGATGCCGTAGTCGAGTCCGCTGATGAAGATGCGGTGGTCTGTGCAGATTCCGTTTGTGTTTCGGAATGTGCTGCTGTTGTCGTACCTTCCGTTTCCTCCTCGGCAGAAGCCGTGGTGGATATGGATGCCGTAGTGGTTTCCTCCGTGCCGATGATTTCTTTTTCTCTTCCGCATCCTGCGGCGGCGATCATCACGGAAAGCATGCATAATACAGCGGTCAGTCTTTTCATATCATATCTCCTTTTATCCTGTTCATCCAATTCAGTATACGCAAAAAAAGCCGGTAAAAACACCGGCTTTCTGTTTTAGTTTTCGTCCTCAGTCTCTGCGTCATATGCTGCTGCCAACTGAACAAGCATGTTGGTCGCACCAGGGGAAATTGCAGTATCATATGTGAATTCAGACATGTTTGAAGAAATCGTGCTATTCGCAGAATACTGACCAATAAAGCGAGAATTACCATTCGGAGCGCTGACACAGCCCTTGACGATGTATTTGTCAATATATACAGCCCAGTTATAATTCTCCGATTCGGAAACGATTCTGTTTACCGCAGCTTCAATTGCATCGCAGGCTTCTTCTGAAGGCTGATCGACTTCAGGTGGAATAAATCCGCTTGCAACCTCCGTTGTGTAGGTAACCGAATGTGTCACACTGTCGTAGGCAATCATAATTTTTCCATTAAACAGGCTCTTGTCATCTTCCTCACGCTGACGGTCGATAATCGAATAACGCTGCAGCTCTGTCTGCACCGCATTATACACCATTCTTGCGTCTGTGTTTGCGTCCTTTACTCGAGACCTTCTGTAGTAATTGATCATGGTCGGCGCAAGAATTGCTGCGAGAATACCGATGATTGCCAATACTACGATCAATTCTGTCAAGGTAAAACCTTTGATTCGTTTTTTCATATTCATAATATCACACCTCTGTTTCTGGAAGGAAATGCGTACTGATAGCATTACTTACAAAAATTATAACATTTTATGAAGGAAATGTCAACCACTTTTGCTGATTTCCTCCGAAACAGATTCAACAAAATTATGAACAAATATTTAAGCAGTTTTCACAAAAGCATGCTGGTATGAATTTTACTCCGAAAAACTGTCATAACAGTGCAGAAATCAAAATTTTAGACGGATTTTTTGAAAAACAGTTGCCATCCGACGAATTCGATGGTATAATAATAAAGTAGCACTGAAATTCAGAAACGCTCTGCTTTGCGACAGGCTATTATTGGAAAATGGTGTGCAAAGCAGCAAAGGAGAAACTATGTACAAACGGATTTATCGCATCATATGCGTGTTTTTACTCATCAGTCTGCTCGCATCCGTCTGCGGCTGTGAGAAAGAAGAAGAAAGCGGCATGGGATTTATGTTCCACTGTGCGCTCCCCGCAAACCCAGCATGCCTTGATCCCCAGTATTCGGACAGCGAGTATGCGGATGTGGTCATCGCCAACATCATGGAGGGGCTGATGCGTGCGGACGAGAACGGCACCCCTGTGGAGGCAGGTGCCGAAAGCTACAGCATCACCGACGACGGATTGTATTACATGTTCAACCTCCGTGAGGGCTGCGTATGGTATCGCAGCGGTATGAAAGAGGGCGAAGAGATCCCCGTGACGGCAAGCGACTATGTGTATGCATTCCGCAGGCTTCTCGATCCCGTGACGCAGTCCCCCCACGCATCGTATTTTTCATGCATCAAAAATGCCAATTCCGTCATGGCAGGCACGCTTCCTCCCGAGTCCCTCGGCGTTACTGCGCCCGACGACAGCACGGTGCTGTTCCAGCTGGAATACACCAATGCGGAATTTTTACAGCTTCTGACAATGCCCTGTGCGGTTCCCTGCAGCGAGGATTTCTTCCTCTCAACTAACGGCAGATACGGACTGGATGCGCAAACGGTCATCTGCAACGGTCCGTTCTACATTTCCAAATGGAATTACGACACCTATGGCAACGATAATTTCATCACGCTCAAGAAAAACAAGCTGCACTATGATGCGGACAATACCGCACCGAGCAGCGTACAGCTTACGATCCTGCGGTCGCAGGCAGCTGTGGAAAAGCTCTTTTCCGAGGGTGGCTGTGACATGATGATCACGGAAAGCAGCCCTGTAAGCTACCTCGGACGAAAGGAATACCATGTGTATCCCCAGCGTGCCACGACCCTTGGTCTGATTTTTAATCCGGAAAACGAGATCCTGCAGAACGAAAACCTGCGGCTTGCCATTGCCAAGGGCATCAACCGTGCGGCATATGCGCCCGTCCTGAGTGATGACATGAAGGCGGCATATGGCGTGATTCCGCCAGCGGCAACGCTGCTTGACAGCTCCTATCGTGAGATCTGTGCGGACGAGCCGCTGGCACTTCCCTATGATCCGCAGAAGGCAGCGGCGCTTTTCGAACGTGCCGAAGACGAGCTGCAGCTCAATTCCCTCAACAGCATCCGCATTCTGATGCCGAACACCATCACGGATACGGACGCCCTGCTCACGCTCTGTCAGGAATGGCAGACACTGTTCGGGCAGTACATCGGCATCGAAGCGGTCACGCCCACCGAATATGAACGCAGACTGCAAAGCGGCGATTTCTCCATCGCACTGTACGGTGTTCAGGGCAGCCGCAACAGCTGTTATGAGGTGCTGCGTGTATTTACAAAGGATGCGTCACTGATGGGCTTTGAAAGCAGTGCGTATTCGAGTATCATGTCGAAGCTTGCGACAAGCAGCAGAATTGCTGATTCCGTACCGCTGTATACCGCTGCCGAGCAGGCGATTCTTGACACGCACACATTTATTCCGCTGTTCTACAAGAATACCTATCTTGTGGCGACCGCAGGGAACAGGGAAATTCTGTTTGACGCATTTTCAGACGTTCTGGATTTCCGCAGGGCAAAGCATTTTTCTGAATAATTGTAAGGCAAGGCTGCATCCCCCCGGTGCAGCCTTGCTATTATATATACATTATATATAGCAAAACCAAAAAGCCATGCAATAAAAAATTTCAAAAATAATTCATGCTACCCCGTTTTTACAAATTCTGCTGCGTATTCTATGGATGTAAGGCACGGAAATCCGCCTGCAAAATAATATCAGCGGCATGACCGCAAAGAAAAGGAGTGTTCATCATGAATCGTAAGAAGATTGCATCCATCATCGCAGTGATCTGCGCACTTTCTGTTGTAACAAGTGCAACCGCTTTCGCTGCAACTACACTGAAAAACGACAATTCCGTAGCTGACGAGGTTGTAACAGAAGAAACAACCGACGCTGCCGAGGAAGAAACCGAGGAAGAGACTGAAGAAGAGTCTACCGAGGAGAGCGAGGATGCTACTGAGGCTGAAAAGCCTGAGAAGCCGGTGAAGCCTGAAAAGCCCGTAAAGCCCGAGAAGCCCGAAAAGCCCACTCCTCCCACTCCGCCTGTTGTTGAAGAAGGCGAAGAGATCGTAAAGCCGGAGAAGCCCGAAAAGCCCACTCCCCCTGCTCCGCCTGTTGTTGAAGAAGGCGAAGAGATCGTAAAGCCGGAGAAGCCCGAAAAGCCCACTCCCCCTGCTCCGCCTGTTGTTGAAGAAGGCGAAGAGATCGTAAAGCCGGAGAAGCCGGAGAAG
>JAFXCV010000036.1 GCA_017521325.1 Oscillospiraceae bacterium
TATAGGATATATCATCCGATAATTATTCGGAACCATTTTCGAATAGCCATACTGACTTGCGAGGATTGTTGTTTCTACATACAGAGTTTTAAGTTTTTCAAGTGCGCATTTTTTAATCTTTTGTATGTTACGCACACCTGTGCCAAGCACTTCAGCGATTTCGGAAGTGTCCATTCCGTTGCAGAAGAACATTCTGATGACTTCCTGCTGTCGCTCGGTAAGTTCCCGATAACAGCTTTGAAGTACAGGATCGTCAAACAGATCATCAAATCCGTTTGAGAACTTTTCTTCAGCACGAAGCTGAAATGGTTCGGGTTCATAATATTTCTTCTTGGTCGCAACTTCCTTTTCTTCCGGATCAATAAGTGCCTTGCGTTTTTCATAATACCGTCTGTCAGAATTAAGATGTTCTCGTTCTACCTCTTTCCATTCATCAGATGAATAGAAAGAAACGAGTTCATCATATTCTTCGGCGGTATGTTCTTCTTTGAACAACTCCAATGGCGTAGGCAAATCAAGAACGCTTTTGTTATCCTGCTTGTGATAATCACAAACTCTCATGCACATCATCCTTTCACAATTGGCGGTTGTGGTTTCCTATGTAATTGATGTGCATTCTTGATTTGTTGACCTGCTCTGTATGTTGGTCTACCTTAATTATAGAACATTCGTTTCGTTTTGTCAAGTCTGTTTTTTGTATGATTGAAACAGCAGTGTCTTAAACTGTGAGAGCACCTTTCTATTTACAGCTTGTTTTCGTAAATAATAAAAGATCAATAATTGACAATATTAACGCAATGTGATATAATTAATCTGATAAAGTGTGCGTTAAACGAGGTGAACCATGAATAAACTTGATGCTTTGCAAAAACTTGTACAGCGTTTTGCCGATAATATAAAAGAATATAAAAAAGATAGTTACAATGAGCATTCCTGCCGTGATGAGTTTATAAATCCTTTTCTGGAGATTCTCGGCTGGGATGTTACCAACAGCAAAGGATTAGCTCCGCAGTATAGGGAGGTAATCGCTGAGTATCACGCAAGTTCAAGTGATCGTCCTGACTACTCTCTTACACTGAGAGGTGTATCCAAGTTCTTTGTTGAGGCTAAGAAGCCTCATGTTGACATCAGCAAAGATCCTTCTCCTGCTGTTCAGGCAAGAAAGTATGGTTGGAATGCAAAGCATAAGATATCTATTCTCACAAACTTTGAGTATTTCATTATTTATGATACTACTACGGTTCCAAACGATAATGATAAAAGCTCTGTTTCACGTTACCGCATTTATAAGTACACTGAATATGTAGAGAAGCTCGATGAAATCACCAAACTTGTATCGAGAGACTCAGTTTACAGCGGTGAGTTCGATAAGTATTTTAGTGAGACATTTGCGGGTGCAGGAAGTCAAAAGCAGCAGGTAGATGTCATTTTCTTAAAGCAGATTAATAATTGGCGTATTGCATTAAGTAACGAATTGTACGCCAAAGGCGGACGCTATACCTCTCTTGATGTTTTGAATGATGTTGTTCAGGAATTCATCAACCAGATCGTATTTATCAGAATATGCGAAGACAAGAACCTTCCTCTCTACCACAAACTGAAAGACACTATTACAGATCCTGCTACGCTTCATAAAGAGTTAGAAGCTCTTTTCCGTGATGCAGATAAAAGATATAACTCAGGTATGTTCTCTGGGGATTATATCATTTTTGACCTTAACAACAGTGTTATCGCAGACATGATAAAAGGACTGTACTATCCTCAAAGTCCGTATCTGTTTAATATCATAGAGCCCAATATGCTCGGTAAGATATATGAAATGTTCCTTACAGAGCAACTTACTATACTTGATAATGGCAAAATTGGACTGGCTCAGAAAAAAGATTGTCTTAATCGTTCTGTTGTTACTACTCCTACCGAAATTGTGAAGTATATGGTAGAGAAAACACTTTCTCGCCTTTGTGATAAAAAAACACCTGACGAGATTTGTGAGCTTAACATAGCTGACATTGCTTGTGGTTCAGGTGTATTCTTGGAAGAAGTATTCCAGTATTTACAGTCATATTGCATAGAGTGGTATCTTGAAAACGATAAATCACATTTGATTGAGATAGATAACGGAGGATATAAACTTCCTCTTGAAGAAAAGAAGAAACTACTATGTTCCTGCATTTATGGTGTGGATATTGATATTCACGCCGTTGAGGTCGCTAAGTTCTCATTACTTATAAAGTTGATAGAGAATGAAACTGCACCCTCAGTAAAGGCTGTAACTCCTATATTGCCTGATCTTAGCACAAATATACTTCACGGTAATTCATTGGTAAGTGATACGGAACTGAAAGGTATTAAATGTACTGATGAACAGCTTGTTGAGATCGTTCCTCTTAATTGGGATGAACTTCATATAAACAGCTTCGATGCGATCGTGGGTAATCCGCCTTATGTAACCACTGAGGATATTCATTCTCTTATTCCTGCACCCGAATTTGATATTTACAAGAAGAAATATCAAACTGCCCATAAGCAATTTGATAAATACTTCATCTTCATTGAAAGAGCTTTGCAGAAAATCAAAAAAAGTGGCTATGTATGTTATATAGTTCCTAACAAGTTTTTCAAGATAGGTGCAGGCGCTAAACTCCGTGATTATATTGCTAAAGCGAAATACCTCGTCAGCTTGGACGATTTTGGTGCAGCACAGTTATTTGAAGATAAGACTATATACAGCTCCATTATCCTTATGCAGAAAAAAGCACAAGAAACCTTCAAATACACAAATGTTGATTCTGCTAATAATTTGTGGCTTGGCAAGCCAACAGACAGCATAGAGATGAACAGCTCATTGCTTAACGAACTGCCATGGAAGCTCACATCAGACTTTGAGCTTTTAGAGATACTCAAAAAGATTGAACCTGTATCTGCTCCGCTTAATCGTTTTGCAGAGATATTTAATGGTATCCAAACAAGTGCTGAAAGACCACAGCCTATTTATTGGTTTGCAGGCGAAGAAATAATCAGTGAAGATGATGATTCAATAACGGTTAAAAAAGAAGAAAAGGTTTACTCTATCGAGAAGAAAATACTCAAACCGTATTTCAAGCCTACTAAAAAAGCTGAAAAGGGACTTACAACGTATAACCGTTTATCAACAGATAAAAAGATCATCTTCCCTTATGACAGCGAAGGTCACCTGATTCCTATTGAAACAATGAAGACTGATTACCCTGGAACATACACATATCTTTTGGATTACTATGATAGATTAGTGCCAAAATGTGTATCAAAAGAAGGAATAAGAGATGTTCCTAATGCCACGGCTGATACGTGGCATCAATATGGCAGAACACAGGCATTAACAGCATTTATTGATACTCCTAAGCTCATTGTCAAAGTTATGGCAAAAGATAATCCTATGTATGCTATGGATAATGCTGATATGCTTATCGCATCTGGAGGAACAGCAGGATACTGTGCTATTGCTAAGAAAGCTGATAGCTGTTATGATCTTGAATATATACAGGCTTGGCTTGCAAATTCCTACACCGAGAAGATTTTCAATATCGTCGGCAGTGATTTTGAAGGCGGCTTCATTTCAAGAGGTACATTCGTATTATCATCGCTTCCGTTTGTAATGCTGAACTTCGATGATCCAAAACAAAAAGCATTATATGACCGTGTAGTTGAAGCTTCTCGTGAAGTGTATTCTATCAACGACAAACTTGGTAGCAAGCCATCAAAGCAAGTTGAAACTACTCTTATACGCAAGAAAACCGCTCTGATCAAGGAGATAGATGAACTTATTTCTCGTGTCTATAGATTAGAGTTTTAAAGAAGGTAATTATTATGAGACTCAAAAAGGATAGTTCCGAACAGAAATTAAGAGGAGCATACTATACACCATTGCAGCTTGCCAATGCAATGGTGAGCCTTGTTGCGTCCAAAAACATCACTAATGTCTTAGAGCCAAGCTGCGGAGACGGTGTATTCCTTGATAGCCTTGCATCATTGAACCTCATAAATGATATTCCGAACATTACTGCTGTTGAAATAGAACCTGACGAGGCAGAAAAAGTCAGCAACACTTATAAAAACAATGCAAATGTTCATGTTCTTAATGAGGATTTCTTGGACTTTTATCAGCAAGTATATGGAAAGGAGACCTATGATCTGATTCTGGGCAATCCGCCCTACATTCGCTACCAGTATCTCACCGAGGAACAGCGCGAAATACAGTCCAGCATACTTACCTCTCACGGAATGAAGTCCAATAAGCTGATAAATGCGTGGGTAGCCTTCCTTGTGGCTTGTGTTCAATTGCTCTCTGAGAACGGAAAAATAGCGTTTGTTATTCCTGCGGAGATACTTCAAGTAGCATATGCCGAAGATTTACGTCTTTTTCTCTCCAATCAGCTCTCAAAAATCACACTGCTGACATTTGAACAGCTCGTTTTTCCTGATATAGAACAAGAAATCCTTGTTTTCATAGGAGAAAAAGGTAAAGAAGAAAAAGGTATCAGAATCATAGAACTAAATAACCTTGAAGGCTTCAAAAAACTTGACCTTAACTCTAACGGCTTTCAAAAGCTAAATCACGTCAAGGAAAAGTGGACAAAGTATTTTGTGTCAGCAGAAGAAATAAAAGTAATCCAGTCTATTCGTGATGATAAGCGATTTACTAAATTCTCTGATTTGGCTCTTATTAATGTGGGCATTACCACAGGAAACAATACTTATTTTTCTATTGATAAAGCAACAAATGAGAGATATGACCTATCTTCTGTAGCGCTTCCGCTTATTGGAAGAAGCTCTCACGCACATGGCATCTATTTTACAGATATTGATTGGCAGGAGAACATACAGGACAATAAAAGAGCAATGCTCATAAGTTTCCCTGATACACCGTATGAAGCATATCCTGCAAAACATAAAGAATACATCGAACTTGGAGAGAAAAACGGAGAAAATAAGGGCTACAAGTGTTCTATCCGTGATAGATGGTACATCGTTCCGTCGGTATGGAGTCCCGATGCTTTCTTCCTCAGAAGAAATAACCTCTATCCTAAGTTTGTGCTGAACCGATGCAATGCAGTATCAACAGATACAATGCATCGTATTAAGTTCAATGAAGGAGTAAATGCTGAAAATATTCTTCTGTCATATTATAACAGCATATCCTTTGCTTTTACAGAAATATGCGGCAGAAGTTATGGCGGTGGAGTGCTTGAAATTCTCCCAGGAGAAGTCGGGAATATAATGCTGCCTATCATTACGGATATTGATGAAGCCTTAAATAACGAGCTTTTAGAGAAGATAGATTATATCGTTCGTAATGATGAAGATATTGAGAAGGCTCTTGAACTTGTGGATCAGAAACTACTTGTTGAGATTTTGGGTGTTGATAAGAATATCTGCACTTCCTGCCGTCAGATTTGGAAGAAGATGCAGAAGCGGAGATTAGGAAGGGGATAAGATGGCTAATAACGGGAGAAGTGCTGAAAAAACAATAAAAGGCTACTATTATCAGTTTGATTATTCCATTATAAAGGTTCTGGAATTAAATAATGATAGTGATACAATTTGTATTGAGGGTATTGAAGATGTAGATATTACTGATGAAAGCAATGTTGCTTTTCACCAGTGTAAATGCTATGAGAGTTCAGATTATGTACACTCAAAAATCACGCCAGCTATACGTCAAATGATACGTCATTATGCAAGTAATAAATCAAAAGGATATTATTATCATCTGTACGGTACATTCCAGTCTGGCCAAAAAAAATTCACCGGTGTTTCGCTTTCTTTCATAAAAAACAATGTTTGTACCTATACAGAAAAGAAAGTTCATCATGTGCTACATGATGAACTTTCATTAAATGATAATGATCTAAACGATTTTATTGCTCACTTAACAATTGACGTGAACGCTGAAAGTTATCTTGAACAAGAAAAAAAGGTAATTGATACAATATGTTCTGTTCTTGGATGTAATATTCAAGAGGCAAATCTATATTATTGTAATGCATTATACCAGATCAAGCAGTTGGCAACTCAAAATAACGAAAGCGATAGAACAATAAGCAAAGCCGAATTCATAAATGCCATAAAGACTGTTGATGCTCAATTTGAAATGTGGCTACTGCATAAGAATGGTGTGGATAAATTCGCCAAGGCTATAAAGAAAAAGTATTTTAGTGACTATAATATCTCACCATATAGCCGATTCTTTATCATTGAAGTAGATAATAAGATATCTATTACTGAGCTAAAAACAGCAATACTGCATATTGCAAAGAAATACAGCAAGATACGCAAACGTGACACTCCGAAATTCAGCCCATTCTTTTGCTTTTGTGGAATTAATGATGCTAACTTAATTGAATTAAAAAAGCAGCTTTCAAGAGATAGAGTTGTTTTTACAGATGGGTACAACTTTAGAGGTGCAGAATTTGACGCTCCTTCCATCGTAAAAAAACCTAGTAATGAACATCCAATTATGTTAAGGATTGTTGATAATGTAGACTTTTTGGAGAGTGTCTATGAATTATGTGAATCTACTATCGAGATTTACCAATTCTACAGAACGATAAGTTTGTATGAAAACTCAGACCATAAGCATGTCAAAATACCATTTGAAAAAATAAATGATATTGTTCAGATGATATAATTATAGGAGGATATCATGGCTGTTGAAAGAGAAAAAATGAATGCAGAAGTAATTTCTGTTTTACCACATAAAGTTAAAATCGTGGTGGATAAATTAGAGGATTTTCAGTTACCTACTGAAAAGTTAAAGGTCGGTTCATATGTGAGAATATCTGACAGTGAAGATGCTGTTATGCTGGCAATTATTGAAAACTATTCAATTGAGATGGTTGACAATAAAGAAAACGAATCTGAGCGGAGATACATTTTAGAAGCAACTCCATTAGGAATAGTAAGAAATGGCATATTTGAACGAGGGGGAGACACTATAGCAATTCCTCCTAAAGATGTTAAACCTGCTACAATAGAAGACATTAATGCTATTTACTCACAATCCATAGCAGAACAAGAGCAGTTTATATTTTCGCATCTTTCTTCAAATCCTGATATTTCCGTACCAGTCAACGGAAACAGATTCTTCAATAAACATATAGCTATAGTTGGCTCAACTGGCTCCGGAAAGTCGCATACAGTTGCTAAAATAATACAATCAGCAACGGAAATTAAAGAAGGTACATATGATGGGCTGAACAATTCGCACATTATAATATTTGACATTCATTCAGAGTATAAAACAGCTTTTCCAGATGCAAATTATCTTGATGTAGCAGATATTGTATTGCCCTATTGGTTATTGATAGTGAAGAATTACAAGAACTATTTCTTGATACAGAATCCAACGATCACAATCAGAGAAATGTTTTCAAAGAGGCAATAATTGAAAACAAAAAGTATCATTGTACTGGTTCTTACTGCGAAAGAATTGGTTATGATACCCCTATATACTTTGATATCAATGAAGTTCTGTGTTATATCAAAAATAGAAATAACGAAAAAAAAGATAAATCCAATAACATTCCTTTTAAAACAAAAGATGGAACGGAATACATTTTCGCAGATAATACTAAATCAAATTTGTTTTTTGATGAAGTGGAATACAGCGGAACTTCTGGATCAGGAACAAATAACGGTAGTTTCGGTAATTTTATAAATCGTTTGGAGAATAAGCTAAATGATAGACGATTATCGTTTATGTTTCCACAGAATAATATTCCGAATTCTCATGAAGTTACTTTATCTCAGTTCCTCGGTTATGGAGAAAATAACTCAAATGTTACTATTATTGATTTAAGCGGAGTTCCATTTGAGGTATTAAGTATAACTGTATCTTTGATTTCAAGGCTGTTATTTGAATTTGGATATTATTATACAAGGCTTCGCCACTCGAATGATCCACAAGAGAAAACAAACAATAACACGCCTTTTCTGCTGGTATACGAAGAAGCACATAAATATGTTCCTAATAGTGATTTGGCAAAGTATAGAGCTTCAAAGGAATCAATTGAAAGAATTGCAAAAGAAGGTCGAAAATATGGAATAACTCTGATGCTTGCAAGTCAGCGTCCATCAGAGATTTCTGAGACAATTTTCTCTCAGTGTAATAACTTCATAACAATGAGATTAACAAATCCTAATGATCAGAATTATGTAAAAAGGCTACTTCCTGATACTATGGGACAACTTATAGATAAAATGCCTACTCTTAAATCTGGTGAATGTCTACTTATTGGCGATGCAGTTGTCGTGCCTTCAATTGTTAAAATAGGAGAATGCAATCCCAAACCTTCATCCAATGATATTCCGTATTTAGAATTGTGGAAAAAGGAGTGGCTTGATCTTGATATTCAGGCAATAGTTGATAATTGGAGACAATAGTAAAGGAGGTATTGATTTGGATATTGAAAGAAAAAAACAAATTAAGTTTCTTCTGTTAAGATGTAAATCCTTAAAGGAAAACATGGTCAGGACACTTAATGATAGCTCCACAAATGAAGCAGGAAGATACTCGCCATTTAAAGCATACGCTGAGGAACATAGCGTTTTAGCTTGTGAAGTATGTAAAACTTTGGATTTAGACTTAAACACTGTAAGGATTCCATTTTATGATACAAGCAAAATGAAAGGTTGGGCAGATACTGTTTGGCCTCATCAAAAGCAAATAATTGATAGTTTGGTTGTATACACAGATACGTTGATTGCTCTTTTGGAAAAAGAAATCGATTTTATAGATGATGAGTATACCAATTTGGAAAACTTCATAAAAAATAGATTGCGAAATACAATCTTTACGCCACCTGATAAAGAGAAAGAAGTACAAAACGCTATTGAAACTCTATTTGTCGGTAAAGGTTGGAATAAAGGCATAGATTATGATAGAGAAACTGGTAAATTTACGTTTTCAGGCAAAGAGTATATTCCTGATTTTATAGTACCCAAACTAAATTTATGTATCGAAGTGAAGCTATTGAAAGAAGGAAGAAAATCAAAAATAATTGAAGAAATAAATGCCGATATAACAGCTTATGATAAAGAATATAAGCGTCAGCTATTCGTTGTATATGATCTTGGTGTAATACGAGATGAAATCGAATTCAAGCGAGATATAGAAAATGCTAAAGACGATATTAAAGTGGTAATAGTAAAACATTGATAGCTTTTGTACGTGATATATAATATCGGCTGCACCCGAAGATACAGCCGTTGCTCCTCAAATATAAACCATATAATCAAACACCGTTTTTCTCGCCATACTGATAAAGCAGTTTTCAAGACTGAACCTATTAAAATATCGTACAATATTTGTGATATGTTTTATTATATTGCATTTTTTGGGACGTTTCAATAGACAAATGTTATTTGTACAATGACATTTTTCACTTTTTTCAACCCATCCATAGTTCTAATGTTATATTATATATTTTAAATCCTATCCATTTATTAGCTAATGTAAATATTTTACAGTCCGCAAGCTTGTCCATTGTTTGTCCATTATTGTTCTCAAAAAACGCTAAAAATCACATTAAGCTACTAAAAAATAATCAAGGTTTTACGGCTATATTCCGTCAAATACCGCATATTACCATAAACTGCCAAAACTTATAAAATTTTTTCAATTCCCGTACGGGTCACCAAATAATCCTGAATGGTGTTATGCTGTTCAGGATTATTTATTTTATCAAAAACTCCACGCTGCAGAAAATGATCTGCAGCGTGTTTTTACTTATTCGGATTTGATTTTTTTCTCTTTGAGATAATCCCTCGTCAGAATGATAAAGCATACTGCCCCAAACAGAGCGATCGTAACAAGCAAGGGGGAAAAGTATTTTGGGTGATTAATGGATTCTATCTGTGCAATAAGCTGTTCTGAACCAAATAACATCAGAAAAATTCCAAGGCCCATCTGGTTATTGATTCCATGCATGATTGCGGCTGGAAATACGGATTGTGTGCGTTTGGTAAGGAACGTCAGAATTGTGCCTAACGATATGCACATTACACACATGAGCAGGATGCCGAGATACGGAAATCCTGGATAATCAATTCCGAAATTATGTCCTTGCACAGTCAGCGGTGCGTGCCAGAGACCCCAGAGGATACCGCTGACGATCAATGCAGCAGGTGTTGGCATCAGTTCTTCAAGCTTTGGTGTCAGATAGGCTCTCCAGCCAAATTCTTCACCGAAGAAAGGCAGAAGCAGGAGGAGCGTTGTGCCGATCTGTGAAAAATATGCCCAGAATTTCATTGCTACGTCTTCTGTTGTGAACCAAGGTTCTACATCGCTGTAGAAGATCTGAAGTATTAGAAATGCGCTGATTATCATGTAGCACAGCGGAATAACGAATGCCAACAGATAGTATTTCCATCTCCCCTTCTGCATATCGAGCTTCAGATAGGAATCCTTTAACCCCTCACGGGTGATGATGCGTGTCAGGACATTGGCAATGGCAGGACAGCACATGCCGATTATTCCCCACATTGTATTCAGCGCATTGCCTGCCGCTTTTCCTGTATATAGCGGCTCACCGAGAAGATCGCTGAAGATGGGCGTTACGATGATCAACGGCAGAATTGCAAGCGTATAGAAGATTACAAGCCGAATTATCGTCATTTTTTTACTGTTCAAGCTGTTCCACTCCTTTCAGATAGAGTTTGCAGGAAAGCAGGTAGGAAAGATAGTAAAGTGCCAGAGTTGCAAGCGGCATGAGTGCAGAGATCGCCATCTTTGTCGTACCGCCACGCTCACCGTTCATCACATCAATGAGGAACTGCATAAAATCGTCCATGGAGCCGAACATGGAAATATCACCGAACAGGAAATAAATACCTGCCGCAGCTATGATGGTGAGAAAAATAACTGCTTTCAGCGTGGAACCCTTTTTTACGCCGAAACGGAACATGAAGGGCAGTTCAATGGAATTGAGGAAAATGATCATCTGAAACAGCAGCATCGACAGACTCATAAATGATGTGGGTTGAATTTCGTCCGTACCGACATCTATAATAGCACAGGCAATCGTGTCAGTGACCAGACTGATACACATGAGTACGAAAGGAACGATGAGATTTGAGAGATACTTGGATTTCACATAGCCACTGACGCCTGCGGGGGAAGAAATTGCAAAGCATACAGGCAGTCTCTTTTCATCCGCCTTATGGAATTCATTCTGAACAAAGAAGGCATAGAACAAGTTCATACTATAGCAGATCATACAAAGAAAATTATAGGATGAAGCGTCCAGATCACTGATCAGGTTCAGAGCTGCGAAAATCGGAGCAGCAATGGTGTAAAACAGCATAACGCATGTTGCAATCAGCATCGGACGTGCCATCCGAATATTACGGTAGAGAAATCCGTACATTATTTTTCCCTCCTTTTTGCAAGCAGTGCGCAAAGCACCCAGCCAAGCCCCAGACTGCCGATGATGCAGGGGACGGAGAACGGCAGGAATGCGGCCGAGAAGCCCGTGATCTTATCTAAGATAATCGACATTGCATTCGTTTCGTTTTCTGTGGAAAGCTGTTCGATCAGATCGAAATGCGGAACCATCCAGATGATCACAGCAGCATATAGGATCACCAGTGCTGTGATGATTGCCACCATAGGATTGCGGAACAGATAGTTGAAGAGGTAGAGACCTGCACAGACGATTGACAAGCCAACCGCACAGAGCATGAGATTTGCGATGATGGTTTGGTCAAATGCGGTATCAAACACACTGCACATGATAGCGGCATTGAGGATGGCTGCCAGAATGCCGACAACCAGAATGGAGGCGGATGTGAGGAATTTCACGCCGACAAATTTCCATTCACTCACCGGAATGGATGCCGTAAAGCAGCGGAATTTCGGCTGCATTTCAAACTGAAATGCGGAAAGTGAACCATTGACTTCTGCCATGAACAATATACCCGGCAGATAGATGGCATAACCGGGGAGCATCATTTTCAGCATGGACAGATCATCGCCGTTCATATCCGCAAGATTGCCGATTTCCATGCTTAGCTTGATCAGATAGAAAACGATGCAAAGCACAATGCCCAGCACATAGCAGAGAATAACTTCTTTCAGTGTCGGATACAGTTCCCGATAGAACAGTCCCCAGATGGGGGCGGATTTTCTCTTTTCCATCAGTTCCACTCCTTCTTGGCAGCATTGACATAGAACAACATGATTTCTTCAAGGGTGGTCTTTTCAATCAGGGCACCGCTGTATTTTTGTTTTGCGGCAGCTCTGTCTGCAACCAATGCTTCCACACCGAATTCGCACATTCTCGCACTGATGAAATCCGCCTTGTCAATTCCTGCATAATCTGCTTTCGAGCAGCGGATCATACCGTGAGAATCCAGAATATCATCCTTGTAGCCCGTGATCAGGAGCTTTCCCCTGTCAATGAATGTCACGCTGTCGGCAATTTTTTCAAGGTCGGAAGTAATATGCGAGGACATGAGGATACTGCGTTCTTCATCCTGCAAGTACTCACGGAAAATATCGAGAATCTCATTACGTACAACGGGGTCAAGTCCCGTGGTGGCTTCGTCCATGATGAGAAGCTTTGCATTGTGGGAAAGCGCCGCCGCAATTTGCAGCTTCATCTTCATACCTTTTGAAAATTTGCCACATTTTTTCTTCGCAGGAAGCTGAAAACGGTCAAGATACTTTTCAAACGTCACCTTATCCCAATCCCTGTAGATGCCACCCATCATGATACTCAGCTGCTTTACAGTGAACATCTCCTGAAACGGCAGTTCATCAAATACCGCAGCGATCTGTTCCTTGATTTCGTATTCGTGTTTCCTGTTGTCAAGTCCGAGCATATTGATCGAGCCGGAGTCATACTTGATGATACCAAGCAATGCACGGATGGTGGTTGTCTTACCTGCACCATTCTGTCCGATAAAACCCATAATGCTCCCCTTCGGGACATTGAAGCTGATATTGTCGAGTGTAAAGCCGTCATACTTTTTTGTCAGCCCTTTGATCTCAATTGCATTTTCATAGTTTCCCATAATCTTAACCTCCGTACATTAAATCCAGCATTTCACGAAGATCCTCAAGTGAAAGATCAGCGATTTTTGCCTGTTCGCATACTTTTTCGAGAAGTGTTTCAATCTGCCGCATTTGTTCTTCACGCAGAAAATCTGTATTCTGTGCCTTGACAAAACAGCCCTTACCTGCGACGGTTTCGATGAATCCATCCCGTTCCAGTTCTTCATAGGCTCTCTTTGTCGTGATGACGCTGATCCTCAGCTGTGATGCAAGCATACGCATCGAAGGCAGGGCGTCCCCTGATTTCAGCGTACCATTCATAATGAGCGCCTTGATCTGCGTTGTAATCTGTGCGTAGATCGGTTCATCCGATGAATTGCTCAGAATAATATCCATAGTGCACCTCTGTTATTACTGTGTATATACGTTATATACAGTATAACACAGCTGTATCTATTTGTCAATAGTTTTTTTGAAAAAAATAGAAAAAAGTCAGAATCCCATTTTTTAGGGATTCTGACTTACAGGAAACTTTATCAGAATGTTCCGCCGCTGCCGCCACGAGTCTGACCGGAAGAACCGGTTCTCGTGGTGCTTCCGCCGGCGCTGCGGTTAGTATCATCCCGAGGCTTCTCCTTGCGTTCTACCTTTCGATATAGATAGATGTCACGATGAGAATCTAATTGGAAGCTGTCAGGCTTCTTGTAATCCGCTGCACCTTGCTTCTTATGTACGGACTTGAGAAGAGAGAACTGTCTAACGACGCCGATTCCGCCAAAAACAGAACCCGCACCGATTGCGATCAGAAGAGACAAAAGAAGATTATACGGCTTCTTGGGCATTTTATTATCATCATAAGGTTTGCCCTTTTCAGCCTGCACCATGTAATCATCACAAAGCTCTGCGAATGTGATAAATGCATCTGCGTAATTACCCTTACTCATTTTAGGAACAATCTGTGCCTCAATATAATCAAGCCCTGCATCCGTAAAGGCATAGATACAGCTGCCGGAGGTCATGATGTAGTATTGACGGGGAGATGTGCAGACAACGAGCACAATTCCGTCTTCTCTGGCAGCACACTCATCATACCACTGATCCGCATAATTGGAAATTGACATATTATTCAGGGATTTCGTGGTATGTACCCAGATATCGACATCATGTTCGACCGATGTATCCCATAAAACATCATCGACCTCTTCGAAATCAGATGAGCTGACAAGTCCTGCGTTGTCTACCAATACTGCTGAATGTGCCGAAGTGCTTAAAGGAGCCAGTGCAAACAATGCAGCAAAGCCACAGATAATCAAGTTTTTCAGTTTCATTTCGGCACCTCCTTACAGCCACCAGAACAGGTAGGTACCTGCCAGCGTAATTGCAGCTGCAACAGCAGCAAGCTTTGCAAAGTAACCTACAGCCTTGGATTTATCAGCAGGAAGATCGCCGACAAATTTGCCTGTCTGCCCGTTCATTGCAAATGTGAACTTCCGGTCATTCCAGGAAGTATTCAGAATCCACACAGGATACAGCGCATATTTCGCTTCACCATTTGAAAGCTGAATGCTGCTTTGTTCGGTTTTTACATAGTTGTAGTCACTCGTTGTACTTTTAAAGGCATCCTCGGTGCTGCTTTTGATTCGTTCATTTGCTCGGGAAATACTTGTTTCCGCATCGACATCATATTTATCAGCAAGATAGCCCGAAAGAAATGCCGACTGGAAGCTGACAGCGTCCTTGAAATCATAGGGTTCTATGGATTCCATCAGCGTATCATCCATCTTGGTAGAGCCATCTACAGGAACATGCTGAAAACCGATTCTGCCACTGCGGATGAGCGCATAATATTCGATTTCCTTGTATTCATAGCGGCTATCTTCCCAATAATGATATTTTTCAGCCTTATAACGGATTCTTGCATTGACATCCGTATCAAACAGCCAGATGGGAACATAGACACCCTTGATTTCGTCAATGTGATTCTGATCCTTGAATACATCCGGCAGGAATTTTTTACCCTTCATGTGGTCGTTCAGAGCTTTTTTTGCAGCTTCCTTATCGAACTTAAAGGGGATGACAAAATCCGGACGCAGTTCACCGGAGAGCTGTCCTGTCATGATAACGGGGTTGTCACAATACGGGCAGGAGGATGCAGCGGTGGATGAATCTGTAACGATCTGACCGCCGCAGGACTGACAGGTATAGGAATTCATACCCGCTTGTTCGCCTTCTTCCCATTCGCTGCCTGCCTGTGTATTCCAGTTCATTTCGTCCGGTTTTTCTTGGCTGACCTCTTCCTCGTAGGACACCAGTGTTTGTGTTTCAAATACTGTATCACAGAATGGACACTGCATATTCTGCAATTCGCTATTGAATTGCAGCTTACCGCCACAGCATGGGCAATCAAAATTCAATAAATCTGCCATTATCACACCTCTTTTAACTGTTAGTAGATTAAAATAAAAATCTTGAAAAACGACAGCGAATGCGGAAAACTCCAGATTCGCTGTCATTCTGCTCAATTACTTGACGTCGTTTTCATCAAAGGGATCTGCGCATTCGGGACAGAACTTCGGAGGATGTGTAGGATCTTCCGGTTCCCAACCGCACTTATCACAGCGATAAAGAGGTGCGCCTGCGGGCTTGGGGGCGCCGCATTCCATACAGAACTTGCCCTTGTTGACTGCACCGCACTTGCAGGACCATCCGTCGTTATTGGGCTTGGGAGCGCCGCAATTCATGCAGAATTTGCTTGTATTGGATGCACCGCAGTTACACTTCCACTCACCTGCCGGTGCAGGCTTAGGCGTGCCGCAATTCATGCAGAATTTGCTTGTGTTAGATGTACCGCAGGAACATGTCCATGCATTCGCATTCTGTGCTGCTGCCTGCTGTTGCTGCATAGCTTGCTGCTGCATTGCCTGCTGCTGCGCCGACATCTGATAGAGTGCCTGAGAGTTCATACCGCCCATCTGCTGTGCCATATTCATATTCATAAAGCCCATCATGGGACCTGTAGCGGTATTTCCTGCTGCAAGCTTCATTGCCTCTGCCTGTGCATTGAGCATTACTGTAGCAGCCATGCCGGGATCACGATCAATTGCACGCATCTGTGCGTCATTGATTCTCTGCTCGATCTTTTCGTCAAAGGTGAAGGGATTCATGTACACATTCGTGATCTTAATGCCCTTGGCTTCTCCCCACTTTGCTGCAAGCACTTCATTCATCGCATCAACGATGGCATCCTTATGATCCGTGATTTCACTGTAACGGATGCCCTGCTTGGAAACCTTACTGAGACCTGTCTGAAGAGCGTCAATAAATGCAGCCTTGAGACTTGCATCAATTTCGCTTCTTCTGTATTCATGCGTGATATTACCTGCAAGACTTGTATAGAACAGAATCGGATCTGCAATAATGTAGTCGTAGCTGCCGTTACACTTGATTTTTGTATCAATATCCAGACCGATATTCTTATCTACAATACGGAACATGATGGGAGATCTTGTGCCGAAAAGATTGTTCTTGATGGGCTTGGTGTTGATGTAATACAATCTCTGTATTGTAGGAGTATCACCACCAAAAGTGAAACGCTTACCGATGGTTTTGAAAGTATCAATAATACTGGAACCAAGATTGCCAGAGAAAACGCTCGGTTCGGTAGACATATCATAGGTGTACTCGCCGGGAATTGCGCAGATCTCAACGATCTTACCCTGATCTACAATGATTGCGCACTGTCCGTCTGCAACGGCAAATACACTGCCGTTTGTGATAATCTCATCATTACCCTTATTGGAGGAACGAGAGGAAGTACGCTTTTTCGCTTTGACCATTAACAGATCATCAGGCATAGCATCACAGTAAAAGTATTCTTTCCACTGATCTGACAATGTACTGCTGATGGCAGTACCCAAAGCACCGCCTAAAGAATTGCCTACTGTGCCTACTGCATTACCTACATTATCCACTGCATTTTGAATAAGTCCCATAAAATTTTACTCCTTTCACGCATATAAGTTGGGGCGTTTATTTGCATAATCTTATTATATCACACTTCTGAAAATCTGTCAATAGCAATTACATATTTATGCATACAATATGAAAAAAATCCTCCCACAGGTGTGTGGGAGGATATATTCACTAATTACTAAGATATAACCGCTTCAGAGCTGCAAGGTCAAATGCATTGAGTCTGCCGTCCGCATTCAGATCGGCGGCATTTGCTTGTTCTGCGTTCAGATTTTCGAGATCAAGAAGATATTTCTGGAACAGAATGATATCGAGAACACTTCTTTCACCATCTTGATTGACATCGCCTTCGATCGGTTCCGGGATACTCTCACCATCCTGCACGGCATACACTGTGTAGCTGACGCACTGGTAGGATTCATTGTTCGAACCGAGGAACACAGTTTCGCCCTGTTTGAAGGATTTTTTATACAAATCTAATGTAACACCGTTGTTGTCAACCGTTGTCTGCCCTGTTTTCTCCCACTCGGAAAGCCATGCCGGGACATTTGCAATTCTGTTATCGTATCCGACGTAAGCAATCAGGTTTTTGCCTGCTGTAAATTCCGCAAGGTCGGCAGAATAGTATTTGGATTCACAGGCGGTCTTGATATATTCGGCGCCGATCAATTCATCGGGAACAGAGGCATAGGTAAAATCACGGTCACCGAATACGTTTGCACCAAGCTGCAGATCATCTGAAACAATCCAGTTATCTGCATTGGAATCGTCATTGACGAACAAGCTCGTAATCAGTCTGTCCGTAATTAATACAGGTTCCTTGCTGAAAGAAAAATGATCAATATTCAGAAGATAACTTTCGCCGCCGGTAAATTTCACATACAGATTATGCGTACCGGAAACAGATTTCATATTGACAATGACATCTTTCCAATCCTGCCATCCGCCAGTTCCTTCAAAATCACAGACTGCAAAAGGTCTGCCGTTGAGGGAATCGAGATAAAGTTCAATTTTTGCGGCATTTCCCGCAACCCTTGCAGAAAAACTCTTTGCTCCATTCTCAAAATCTACTCGTCTGAACAGGATGTAATCGCCGTTTTCGATATATCCCACGCATTTTCCACCGTCATCAAGATCCTCAACGGTAACACCGGACTGATCGGAATAATTCTCCGCTTCGATCTGAGAAAATGCGGAAACTTTTTCAATCGTGACATTGGTCGGAGAAAGCTCGACAACGCCCTTCGGGAATGCATTGACTGTCAGATCATTGATATAATACTCAATATTGGTATAGCCAAGTCCACAGTAGTCACTGTTTGTATCGGTCGGATCATTCGGATCAAGACCTCTTGCAATTTCCCAATCATCCGCCATACCATCATTGTCGGCATCAGTGATTTCCTTTTGAAGTACGGGAGCAGGATATTGATAGGTAACGCCGCACTGCATGGAATACTTGTCGATGGTCGCTTTCTGATCTGCCGTTGCTTCATTGTAGGGTCTTGCGCCCGTCAGAGTACCTGTTCCGGTTCTTGTTTCATACGCAACCTGCTGGTCAATGGCAATTCTCTTATCGGGTGCTATACCATTGCCTGCGTAGTTAAGTACATTTTCGTAGGCGACATTTGAACTTTCTATGGTTTGCATCGAGGATACGTTCACACCATTCACAGTCATTGTAAAGGGACTGTTGGAACGAGTATTGCTTTCGTTCTTTCCATCGCCGTATTTAATGCCTGCCCAGTTGTTGTCCGAATAATTGTTATACTGGGAATTATCCTTGTTAAGGAAACGATTGCCCATCAAATAGATGCTGTAATTTTCCGGTGCAGTTCCACTATCGCCGACGCTGACGTAATTGTGACCGCCGACTGTGGAAACACCCTTTTTCAGGGTATTGCCGACATAATTGACATGCCCGATCGTACCGTATGCAGTCTGGGAAGCCCAGTTATAAATGACGTTGTTAGTAAAATCCACAACACCTGTTCCCGGAACTTTTCCTCGGAAATTACGGGATACATTATGCACGATCAGATTATGATCCCATGTGACATTGGTTCTGCCGAGCATGATACCAAAGCCATGGATACCTTTACTGTGATAGGAGAAGGAATTGGAGGGGCCAAGCACGGTGTACTGTACCGTGACGTTATCATTGGCAGAATAGAGTCCCCACTGTTCATCATTTGCCCATCCGATCGAGCAATGATCAACGATGGAGTTTGCACCCTTTGCGCCGCCCCATGCATCGTAATCGGTATTGGTGCCACGTTCACCCGGTCGGGAACTGATAAAGCGACAGATGATATTGTCACCGCCAAATCCAAGCTTGTAGTTTTTCAGCGTGACACCGGCACCGCCCGGTGCAGTCTGACCGGCAATCGTTACATTGGATGCAACAACGACATCGCCTTTCAGCTCGATCGTGCCGCCGACATCGAATACAACAATGCTGTTTGAGGTACCGACTGCTTCACGGAACGACCCTTCACCGCTGTCATTGAGATTAGTGACGTGAATGACCTTACCTCCTCGTCCGCCCGTTGCAAGACTTCCGCCGCCCTTTGCACCCGGAAATGCCGGAAGAACAGCTGCCGCTTCTGTCACTTGATTTACATTTTCGGGAAAATATGCAGTTGCTGACAGGAATGCACAAAATGCTGTCAGAACCGCCAGACTCCGTTTAAAATATTTTCTCATAATTGGTTCCTCTTTTCTTTGCACGATTTTTGAGAGGCGTTCTCCTAAAGATTATAAATATTATATCACAAAAAACATTTTTCGTCAATGCCGACACTGCATTTGCAATAGAAAAAAGCGTTATCCGTCATATCGGATAACGCCTTACTCGCTTTTAATTATAAAGTGACGGCATAGTTTCAGCCTTTGTAACTGCCTCTTCAAGCGTCATTCCTGCAAATTCTCCTGCACTGAACAGTCTGCCGGATTTTCCGTCATTGATAAATGCTCCGACAACAACGCCGGGGATTGCACTTTCGGGGGCATTCGGTGCATTCGGACCGCCAAGATCCGTTCTGCACCAGCCGGGATCTGCAAGGCTGATGATCACATCTGTCCCTTCAAGCTTAGAACCAATATCAATTGTCACCTTATCAAGTGCTGCTTTACTTGCAGAATAGCCTGCCTGCTCGGGTTCAAGGCGGATGCCGCTGGTGGTATTGACAATTCTGCCAAAGCCACGCTCCATCATTTTCGGAAGATAGTGGTAGCAGATGATCATGGGAGCGATAGTATTGATCTGAAAGCTGGTTGTGTAATCCTCAACGGGAGTTTCAAAATAATTGGTTCGATAAGCAATCTGTACAGCTGCATTGTTCAGAACAATATCAATCTGCGTGCCGTTTGCTTCAATTTCCTGCAGCATACGATTCACGGCGGTAATATCAGAAAGCTCTGCCGCAACAGCGTAAGCTTCTACGCCCATTTCCTTCAACTCTGAAAGCAGTGTATCGGTATGTGCAAGCTCACGGCTCTGCGCAACGATATTGCAGCCCTGTTTTGCAAGACAGAGTGCGGCGAGTCTGCCGATCCCTCGGCTTGCACCAGTAACCAGTGCCCATTTTCCTCTAATATCAATCATGATTTGTTTATCTCCTTTTTTGCATTTTCAAGTACATTGATCACACGGTCACACCATGCGTCAAATTCGAGATCCTCTTTCTGGAATTCAGGATGGCTTAGAACATATTCAATTGTCTGGCGGATTCCTTCTTCAAACCGTATCGTAGCTCTGAAATCGGGAACTGCACGTTTCAGCTTTGTGTTATCAAACACAACGGAATTAGACTTGTCCCCTGTCAGACTTCCCGTCAGATCGTAATCACTGACTGCTGCAAGAAATTCGGAGGATACATGGTATGCATGCAGCTTTACACCAAGGGCATCAGCAATTGCCTGATAAATCTGATTCCATGTCAGCGATTCATCGGATGTAATCTGGAATGCTTCGCCGATCGCATGGGGATTTCCCATTAGTCCCACAAAGCCCTTTGCAAAGTCGCTGTTATGTGTCATTGTCCAGAGTGAGGTTCCATCGCCATGAATGATGACCGGTTTTCCGTCAAGCATGCGGCGGATCACCTGCCAACTGCCGTTGTTTCCATGAACACCCAGCGGTACGGAACGCTTGTCATAGGTATGACTCGGGCGAATGATGGTAACGGGGAATCCATTCTCACGGTATTCTTTCATGAGATATTCCTCGCAGGCAATTTTATTGCGTGAATATTCCCAGTAGGGGTTGGCAAGCGTCGTTCCCTCATTGATCACATAATCGGACAAGGGTTTATGGTATGCGGATGCAGAACTGATATACAGATACTGTCGTGTTCTGCCCTTAAAAAGTCTTACATCACGTTCAAGCTGGCAAGGAACAAATCCAATAAACTCGGCAACACAATCAAACTGCATGTCCTTTATCTTTGCGGAAACGTCAGCTTCATCATTGATATCAGCCGTAATCACATTCACGCCCTGCGGAAGCTCACCCGAACGATTACCACGATTCAGAAGGTAAACCTCCCAGTTTTTCTTGACAAGAAGCTCGGTGATTGCCATGCTGATAATACCGGTTCCTCCAATAAGCAAAGCCTTCATAGAAACCACCTCTTACAATTCTGCTTTAGCTGCGATGCGGTAGATCTCTGCAACGTCCTCCGAGGAGAGGGATACAAAACCTCCGGTTCTGCCATCCTCACCAAGACCGAATTTATCTACCAGAACGGGAATATCCTCTTCCTTTGCACCAAGCTGTTCAAAATTGATGGGCATGCCGATGGAGGAAAGGAACCTGCGGAACGCATAAATTCCCTGCTTTGCGGTAGCTTCGGGATTTTCGAAATTCATCTCACAGCCCCAGATACGCACCGCCATCTGTGCAAAACGCATCACATTGTGGGAGCATACAAATTCCATCCATGCAGGCATAATGACTGCAAGTCCGGCGCCGTGCGCACAGTCATAGAGTCCCGAAAGCTCATGCTCAATGCCATGGCTGTTCCAGTCCTGACTTCTTCCAACACCAACAATATCATTGTGCGCTACAGTACCTGCCCACATAATATTGGCTCTTGCCTCATAATTGTAAGGATCTGCAATAACTCTCGGTGTTTCCTTGATCATCGTCAGAAGTACAGCCTCACAAAGGCGATCGGTGATTTCGACTTCCTTTGTATTTGTGAAATATCTTTCAAACACATGTGCCATGATATCCGTTGCACCACATGCTGTCTGGTAGGCAGGCAGCGTACAGGTCAGTTCGGGATTGAGAATGGAAAAACGGGGGCGCAGAAGATCCGAACCCGTATCACGCTTGAGCATTCCTTCTTCCTTGGTTACAACGGATGCACCCGAGCCTTCACTTCCTGCTGCGGCAATTGTCAGAACAGTTCCGATGGGGAGTGC
The DNA here is from genome assembly GCA_017521325.1 of Oscillospiraceae bacterium. Classification (GTDB taxonomy): domain Bacteria; phylum Bacillota; class Clostridia; order Oscillospirales; family Ruminococcaceae; genus UBA3855. The sequence goes on from JAFXCV010000036.1 coordinate 22,436, forward strand.
CTTTTCAACCGGCTTTCCTGTGCCGTAAAAATCCCAGAAATCTCCATCATAGGGAACGCCCAGAGCAATTCCCTTAGCCGAGTCGATGCAGGATCCTCCGCCAACGGAAAGAATGAAATCCACGCCCTCCTTGCGGCACAGCTCAATTCCTTCATATACCTTATATCACGGGGATTAGGCTGTACACCGCCGAGCAGAACAAAATCAATTCCTTCATTTTTCAGTGAGTCAGTCACTCTATCAAGAAGTCCGCTTTTAACTGCAGAACTGCTGCCATAATGCACCAACACCTTTGTACCGCCATATTTTTTTACATATCTGCCACATTCCGATTCTGTATTCTTTCCGAATACAAACTCTGTAGGGCTCCAAAACTGAAAATTATCCATACTTATCACACTCCGATTCTATTTTTGTTATCTGTTTTGCACAAATAAATACGAAATTTTTTTACAAAGATTTCAATTTTATTGTAGCATTTTTCGTAGAATTATGCTATAATAGAAATATCAGAAAATTGAAAAAATCTATATAGGAGGTTTCTATGCATTCTTTATTCGAAGCGAGCGATTCGCTCAATATGCCATTTGAGTGTTTTATCTTTGATACGAGAGTTGAAAACTTCCCTGTTCGTCCGCATTGGCATTATTTCATGGAAATGATTTACATGATTGAGGGTACAGCTGAGATGTATGATGGTGGAAATCGTTACATCCTCAGAAGCGGAGATTTCATCTTGTTTCATCCGAAATCGATCCATTCTATTTTCTCTGTTGATAATTCTCCGCTGCGCTATGCAGTTCTGAAATACGACCTGAATCAGCTCAATATCAAGCCTACTTATGCGCCGAAACTCAAAGATCTATTTAAGATTGCGGAGCAGAAAAAAATGCCCGTATATTTTCCAAGTTCCATTGCATCCAAAATGGGGTGTAAAACCTTATTTATGAACTGCATCAATGAAGTCACGGAGAAGAACTACGGTTATGATCTGATGATTCAGTCGCATTTATACAATCTGAACATGCAGATTGTTCGTCAATGGCAAACGGCAGGATTTTCCGTTGAAAACGAGGCTTTCCAGACGAGTATTTCGTACGATATAGATTCTATAACGGAATATATCGAAACACACATCAAAGATTCCATTCAAGTCAATGATATCGCCCAGAAATGCGGTATGAGCTACTCCTGCTTTGCAAAGAAATTCCATTCTATCTATGGTATGTCCTGCAAAGAATACATTGCCAAGATCAGAATTTTCAAGGTCGAGGATTATCTGCTGTTTACAGATTTCGATCTTAATTTCATCAGTCAGGAAACAGGATTCTCTGATTGCAGCCACATGATCCGCAGCTTTAAAAAATATCGTGGCATCACTCCCAAGCAGTTCCGTCTTCAGCACGGCGGTAAAAAAGGCGGTGTGTTATGTCCATAGATCGTAACGAATATCCGTTTTTTCTGAACGATTATGTCACGCATCTTTCTGTTGTCAAATGCCTGTCCAAAGGAACTGTACAGGGTTATTTCCGTGATGTTCGTCAGTTTCTGCGTTTCTACATGCTGGGGCGTGAGCATTCTGCAAGAACGCAGGAAACTATGGAATTGGTTTCAATCAGAGAAATGACGGTGGATGATCTCAAAGCCATCACGCTCAGGGATATTTATGACTATTATAATTATATTGCGATGGAATGCAACAATCACGACAAGATCCGTTCACGCAAGGCGTCTTCTCTGCGCAGTTTTTTCGGTTATCTGACAAAACAGGCAAGACTTTTGGAGCATGATCCGACAGCAAATCTTGAGCTTGCATCACCCAAGCGTGCGCTTCCTAAGTATATGAATCTTGATGAAAGCCTGACGCTGCTTCGGTCACTGACGCAACAGGAAAACAGCAGATCACATGTGCGTGATTACTGCATTCTTACGCTTTTTCTTAACTGCGGCATCCGTCTGAGTGAGCTTGTCGGACTGAATCTTTCTTCTCTGGATCTGAAGGAAGCCAGAATGCGTGTACTTGGTAAGGGCAACAAAGAACGCATCGTTTATCTGAATCAGGCATGCATGTCCGCAATACGTGAGTATCTTTTTGCACGCAATGAGATGGAATGTTCCGAGCCCGCTCTGTTTCTGAGCAATCAGAAAAAACGCATTAGCCGACGCCGTGTACAGCAGGTTGTGGAAAATGCACTCGCTGCCGCCGGTCTTGAAGGACGTGGATTATCCACACATAAGCTTCGCCACACAGCGGCTACCCTCATGTACCAGCACGGTCATGTAGATCTGCTCACTTTAAAGAGCATTCTCGGGCATGAAAGCATTTCCACCACGGAAATCTACACCCATTTATCGGATATTGCGATGCAGGAGGCAATGGATCACTCCCCTCTTGCAGAAGAAACTCGTATCAAACTTCGTAAAAATAAAAAAGATTGAGGCATATACCGAATGGCATAAGCCTCAATTTTTATGTTACATTTCAGGATTATTTGCATTCTGCTGTGCAGCCTGCTTGTTTTTCTTGAGTCTTTCAAGCTTTGCTTTTCTCTGCTGCACATCCTGCAGACCTGTATTAAAGAAGTCTTCCGCTTCCTTGAATCTCTTGTTTACATAGGTATCCGTTGCGTGCTTGACAGCTTCAGCCTCGGTCTTTGCCTTTGTAATCAGATCGTATGCACGCTTCTTCGCTTCACGGAGAATTGCCTCCTCAGAAACGATCACCTTTGCACGTTCCTCAGCCTGACGAACGATCTGTTCTGCCTTGGCTTCTGCCTCTCTGATGATACGGTCACGATCATACTCTACCATCTTTGCGTGCTTGATCTCCTGCGGCACATTCAGACGCACATCATTGATCAGCTCTCTGAGTCTTTCACCGTCAATAATTGCTTTGTGGGACGCAAACGGAACTCCTGCGGATTTGTCCAGAAGATCATCCATGTCATCAAGAATTTCATCAATACTCATTGTTGTGCTCCTCCTTTACAAGTCGGCTTTGAATTGTTTCAAGAATACATTCCGGAACAAAGGGGCTGATATCTCCCCCGAAATATGCAACCTGTTTTACCACGCTGGAACTGAGGTACATATTTTCCTTACTGGTCGTAAGGAACACCGTTTCTGCGTTTTCATACAGCACTTTATTTGTCAGTGCCATCTGAAATTCATATTCAAAATCGGTGACAGCCCGAAGACCTTTTACAATTGCAACCGCTTTTACATTTTTTACATAGTCCACAAGCAGGCCATCGAGAATGTCAATTACAACATTGTCAAGATGTGCTGTGGCTTTTGCAATCATCATCATACGCTCTGTCGCTGTGAAGCTCGGCGCATTTTTACTCGCATTCGTCGAGATCAGTACAATGACCTTGTCAAACAGTGTGGAAGCTCGTGTGATGATATCCAGATGTCCCAATGTGACCGGATCAAAGCTTCCGGGACAAACTGCAATTCTTCTCACTCAGATTCCTCCTCTTCAAACGCATATACTGACACTACTATTTTACCATAGAAATATTCTTTTTTCAACCTTAAATTGAAAATTTTTTCCGGCATTTCCAAATCTTTTTCATGTTCACAGATCATTTTACCTGATTCTTTTATTTTTTTCGCCAGATTCGGCAGAATTTCCTGCAAAATATCCTTTCTGTACGGAGGATCCAGAAAAATAAAATCAAAGAAACGATCGGGGCAATACGCAAAAAACTGTTCCGATTCCTTCTGGTATACCTGTGCTTTAGAAGTAAAACCGGTTTTTTCAAGATTTTCCTTGATCACTTTGATCGCTTGTGGGGAATGGTCAACAAACACTGCCTGCTTCGCACCACGACTGAGTGCTTCGATACCAAGCTGTCCGCTGCCTGCAAACAAATCAAGTACAGTGGAACCTGCGAGATCAAACTGAATAGAAGAAAACATACCTTCCTTGACCCGATCCGTTGTCGGACGGACATCAAGTCCTTCAAGGGTTTTCAGATGTGTTCCCTTTGCGCTTCCTGTAATGACTCTCATAAAATTCCCTCCGTTAGTCTTTATGCAGGTATTCGTACAGACGCTGTGCAGTCTTTTTTGGAATGCCGGCATTAGCAAGCATTTTTTCAGAAGCAGTCATAAGTGCGTCCTTCGTTTTAAAATGCAGCATCAGTTTTTTGGCAAGTTTTTCACCAATACCCTCTACCTGCGTCAGCTCCGATGCAAAGCTGCGTTTTTTATGCTTGCTATGCATGAATGCAACCGAATACCGATGCACCTCGTCCTGTATGCGGGTAAGCAGATGAAATGCACTCTGTGTTCCGGAAACGCTGATTTCTCCGCCGCCCGTTGCAATCGCTCTTGTGCGGTGCTTGCTGTCCTTGACCATGCCGAACAATGCAATATCCGGTGCAAGCTCCGCAATGATGGGCGCAACCGCATTCACGTGTCCTTTGCCGCCGTCAAGAAGAATCAGATCAGGCATTTTTGAAAATCCCTCATCCGTTTCATCGTGAAGATGCAGCAAACGACGACGAATCACCTCCTGCATACACGCATAATCGTTCTGCATGTAGGATTCCTTGATAGTGAAACGTTTATACGCTCGTTTGAGAGGTCTGCCGTTTTCAAAAACGACCATACCTGCGACCATGGATTCGGATGCAAGATTTGAGATATCATACGCCTCGATATATTTCGGGATCTGCTGCATTCCAAGAAGCTTTCCGAGAGCTTCTACTGCAAGCAGTTCTTTGCCTGTACGATTGGTATGCACTGCAATTTGTTCCACGGCATTCTGTTTGGACATCTGAATCAGCTGCAAACCATTTCCACGCTGCGGAACATACATTTTCACCTTGAAGCCGGTCTGTTCAGAAAACATCTCGATCAGCATGTCCATTTCTGAAATTGGTTTTTCAAGTAAAATCATTTTCGGAAGATCAGATCTTCCATGATAAAACTGCGTGACAAACGCCTCAAATTCCATATCATCCGCATGATCGGAAAAATGGAAGGTCTGTTTATCATGCAGCCTGCCGTCACGATACATCAGCACCGAAATACAAACCTCATCCTGACTTTCAGCAGATGCAATGACATCGGCATCTTTGAACTGATTGTCAATGATTTTCTGCGACTCTCCTGCTTTCTGAATAGCACGGATCCTGTCACGAAGCATTGCTGCACGCTCAAAATCGAGCATTTCAGCTGCACGTTCCATTTCCTGTTCCATACGTTCGATGGATGCGCTGCTGCCGCTGCGGATATAGTCCACTGCCTGTTCCACGATGTCGCAATATTGCTTCTGCGGAATATTTCCTCGGCAAACTCCCATACAGCGTTTGATATGGTAATTCAGACAGGGTCTTCCCTTGCGGAACATTTGCGGAAATTTTTTTGTACAGGTCGGAAGTCTGAATACCGCATTGACCTCCTCAACTGTGGATTTGGTCACAAAACTGCCGGTATACGGACCAATATACTGTCCTCCCCCGCTTTTTTGTTTTTCAGCGGTGATGCGAGGATAGGGATCATCCGAAATCCTGATATAGTGATAGCCCTTGTCATCCTTGAGCAGGATATTATAATGGGGCTTATGCTGTTTGATGAGGCTGCATTCAAGAAGCAGCGCCTCATATTCCGAATCAGTGACAATGAAATCGTAATCCCACACATGGGAAACCATTTTCGCTACCTTCGGAGTATGGTCAGCAGATACACGGAAGTAACTGCTGACCCTGTTTTTCAGATTTTTGGCTTTTCCGATATAAATGATGCCGCCCTTTTCATCCTTCATCAGGTATACACCGGGCGAAGCTGTAAGCTGTGCGGTTTTTTCACGCAAGTAGGGCAATCTTTCATTCATAACGTTACCTAACATAGAACTGATATTAATCATCGAAGAATGAACTCTTGTATTCCGTCACCCTTGCACGATCTCCGTGACAGTCAATCATGATACGTTCCTGCGAATGGAGAAAACGAAGTATGGAGAAAAACACCACATAGGCAATGGAATTTGCAAACAGGCTGAGATAGACATTCATCTGGAATACCGTACCGATCATACCGCACAGAATAATTGTAATAGTGACAACGATCGAAACCTCCAGAGCCGTGTTTTTCGGTTCAAGAGAGAGATAGGTAAAACAGATTGCAGCTGAAAAGATGGAATGTCCGATGTTCAGTGCCATAGAATTGGACTGATAGAACTCCAGTCTTTCCGCATTGAAGTCCATGATCATGATAACGACTTCCGTAATCAGGTAGATCAGCATTGCTGCTTTCATAATATACCGATGACGGACGATTTTCCAGAAATTGATCAGTGAGAGCAGCATCAGAACAAAACCGCCGGTTTCAATTGTATAAGCGGCGATTTCCAGTGCAACCACTTCTATATTGTGTCTTTTGATCAGCCAATAATACAATACACTGACAAATGCAAACACTAAAAATAGGATGTTGGCATATTGTCCGAAATGAAAACAACGCTTTAGCTTCGGATGCATAGCGCACCTTCTTTACTTTGCCTGCAATGCACGCTGACCGATATCCTTGCGGTAATGAACCTTCTCGAAGGAAATCTGTTCCACACTCTTGTATGCCTGCTTGAGAGCATTTTCAAGAGTGTCAGCTGTCGCAGTTATACCGAGCACTCTGCCACCAGCGGTGAGAAATTCACCGTCGGCATATTTAGTTCCTGCATGGTACACGAATGCACCGTCTGTCTGACCCTTGTCATCCATACCGGAAATAACCTTACCGCTTTCATACTTCACAGGATAACCGCCGCTTGCCATAACAACGCATGCTGCACTTTCCTGCTTCCATACGATATCGAGATCGGAAAGATTACCCTTGTAGGTAGCTTCCATAATGTCCACCAGATCAGTATCCAGCAGAGGCAGAACAACCTGTGTTTCGGGATCACCGAAACGGCAGTTGTATTCGATCACCTTCGGACCATTGGGAGTCAACATCAGACCGAAATACAGGCATCCTGTAAATGCTCTGCCCTCAGCTGCCATTGCTGCAATGGTGGGCTTAAAGATGGTTTCCATGCAGATATCTGCAATTTCCTGTGTATAGTAAGGATTCGGAGCAACCGTACCCATACCACCGGTGTTCAGGCCCTCATCGCCATCGAGCGCACGCTTGTGATCCATGGAAGAGATCATCGGAACAACGGTCTTACCGTCCGTAAAGGACAGAACGGAAACCTCAGGACCAGTGAGGAATTCTTCCACAACAATGCGTGTGCTGCTGTCGCCGAATTGCTTTTCGTCGATCATGGATACAACAGCATCCACGGCTTCCTGCTCATTCTGTGCAAGGATAACGCCCTTGCCCAGCGCCAGTCCATCCGCCTTGATGACTGTCGGATAGGTGTTCTGTGCCTTGATATATGCAATTGCAGACGCACTATCCGTGAACACTTCATATCCACCTGTGGGAATGTTGTATTTTTTCATCAGATCCTTGGAGAAGATCTTGCTGCCTTCGATAATGGCTGCATTCTTCTTCGGACCGAAGGTCATGAAGCCCTCCGCCTGCATCGCATCGACCATGCCGAGTACCAGCGGATCATCAGGGGCAACAACAACGAGGTCGGGTTTGATCTCCTTTGCAAGTGCAACCATACCGTCAATATCGGTTGCCTTGACATCGCAGCACTTGGCATAGCGGGAAATACCGCCGTTGCCGGGTGCGCAGTAAATTTCGGTGGTACGGGAGCTTTCAGCAAGCTTCATGATAATAGCGTGCTCTCTGCCGCCGCCGCCAACTACTAAAATCTTCATGGGGGATGTGTCCTCCTTATTGATATTCTTTGTGAATTAGAACTTCTGTATCCAACGGAAAATGGAACGAACCGGATGTCACGCTTTCCTCCCATTCCCCCTCGGAACTACGGCTATAAGTGAAAGAATAAACCAGCCCGTCAATCTGCCTGTCCATGCCGCATTTGCATTCGCAGTCCGCTATCGTAATGATGGGCTTGATGATACCATTTGCATTCTTGAAGCGGTGGTAATCAATCAGCGTTAAGGCACCGCAGAACAGAGGGAATACAAGGCAAAAAACTAAAATACAAATCGGAATTTTCCGGAGCATTTTGCGTTTTTTCATGGAATTTACCTCACAAACTGAACCGATGCACTTTCATCTCATCCAGAAATTTATCCGAAATGGGGAATCCTGCCGCATCGCCGATCACACTGTCCATGCCGCAGAACGGGCACAATGCCGTTTCTCCGCCGTCCGTCCAGTCCTCGGAAAGAAGATGTGAGGGCTTGAAAATCTTGCCGCACTGGAAGCATCCGCACATGTCGCTTTTCCGCAGCTGTGTGCGGTTGTAGCGGCAATTCTGGTGTGCAAGGATAAGCTCGGTTTTCTGATACACAGGATTCACCTCGTTCAATTAGCTTTGTCTTAGATTAGTGGTGGAACAATCTGATGCCTGTGAACGCCATTGCAATGCCGTACTTATTGCAGGTTTCAATGACATTATCATCACGGATGGAACCACCGGGTTCTGCGATGTATGCAACACCGGACTTCTTTGCACGCTCGATGTTGTCGCCGAACGGGAAAAATGCGTCAGAACCAAGGCATACGTCGGTATTCTGTGCAAGCCATGCCTTCTTTTCTTCTGCGGTGAATACAGCGGGCTTTACCTTGAAGATTCTCTGCCATTCGCCCTCACGCAGTACATCTTCGTACTCGTCACCGATGTATACATCAATTGCATTGTCACGGTCTGCACGGCGGATGTCATCTACAAACTGCAGTCCCATTACCTGCGGAGACTGACGCAGCCACCAGTTGTCAGCCTTCTGACCTGCAAGTCTTGTGCAGTGGATTCTGGACTGCTGGCCTGCGCCGATGCCGATTGCCTGACCATCCTTGACATAGCAAACGGAGTTGGACTGTGTGTACTTCAGAGTGATCAGAGAAATCAGCAGATCATCCATCTTGTCAGCAGGGATTTCCTTATTTTCTGTTACGATGTTGGACAGGAGTTCCTTGTTGATATCGAGTTCGTTTCTGCCCTGTTCAAAGTTTACGCCGTAAACCTGCTTTGTTTCGATCGGTGCCGGCTTGTAGTTTTCGTCGATCTTCAGAATGCAGTAGGTGCCCTTTCTCTTGGACTTAAGGATCTCCAGAGCCTCGTCATCATAATCGGGAGCAATAACACCGTCGGAAACTTCACGCTGGATCATCTTTGCGGTGCAAACGTCAACCTTGTCGGAGAGTGCGATGAAATCACCGTAGGAGGACATTCTGTCCGCACCTCTTGCTCTTGCATAAGCACTTGCCAAAGGTGTGAGTTCGCCCAGATCATCCACCCAGTAAATCTTCTTGAGATCATCGGACAGCGGTCTGCCGATGGCTGCACCTGCGGGAGATACATGCTTGAAGGATGTTGCTGCACACATGCCGGTTGCAGCCTTGAGTTCTTTGACGAGCTGCCAGCCGTTAAGGGCATCGAGCAGATTGATGTAGCCAGGCTTGCCGCAGAGTACCTCGATCGGCAGCTCTGTGCCGTCAGCCATGTATACTCTGGACGGCTTCTGATTCGGGTTGCAGCCGTATTTTAAAAGCATTTCATTAGACATTATTTTTTCCTCCTAAAGCATTTTTTAAAATTACTTTGTATACTTGTTGATCACCTTAGAAACAGCCTTGCCTGTTTCAATATCAATATAACGTACAAACAGGGAAACCTTGTTGTCCTCGTTCAGTGCGTCCCAGAGGTCAGCAGCAAACTGCTCCATGTCGTTCGGAATGGAGATTTTCTTCGGCTCACCCTCAAAGCTCGGCAGCGGATTACCGTCGCCCATGTAGGTGTGGATGAAATGACCGAAGCCATTGATCGGATTTGTGTAGGAATAGGTGAATCTCTCGCAGCAGTCCGGGTTGCCGTCTGCGGACTTCAGAATGGACATTGCATAGTTGTATGTACCGTTCTCTACATGCATGATACCGGAAATACGAGGTGTGTAGTTCGGCGCATCATCCTCATACTCACGGGTGCGCAGCGCCTGCTCAAAAGTCTGTTGCTTGTCCATCAGCTCATAGATGGTATCGGTCTGGTCGCCATTGGTAACAATCGTCTTGTTGCCAAGTACTCTGACGGGAGAGTAAATGATCAGGTGCGGATCAGTCAGCTTGGAAGGATCAGCAGCCTCTGTCTTGATGCCGTCAGCGGTTTCCGTGAAGACACGGTTACGGGAATTCACGCTTCTGCCCATGATGAAGTAAGCAGTTACAGCGGATTTGCCATCCTCGGACTTACCGATGATGATGCCTCTGCCGGGATAATCATTTCCCTTGAGTTCTTGCATAATATCAAGTGTAATCATAATAATATACTCCTTTCGGAAATAAAGTTACTTTCAAACTTGCGAAACTATCATGTGATCATTTTAAGAAAAATGTATAAACACAGTCTGCTGCCATAATGATCGCCAGAATGCAGGCGATCATATTGATTGTTTTTCGCTTGGGTTTTGTGAGCATCCAATCAAAGAAGGGCTGTACAAGATACAGAAAAGCCGTACCGCCAAGTCCGAATCGAATGGATGTGGAAAGTGCAATTCGTGCCTGAAAATTATATTTATAGTCGGCATACGTCTGCCAAGGCCATGCACCGGTGAAAAACTCCAGTATGTAGCTTGCAAGAAGCTCTATCACTGTGGCTATCGTCATGCAGCCGATAAAAATCAGAACCGGTTTCACGAAATTGAGCCATTTTACGTCTTTCTTTTGCATCAGCCAATTCAGGCAAAGCAAAAAGGAAAGCGCACCGACGCCATACACCGGGCAATAGGGGCCGAATAGTACTCCCCTGTTTGTGAATCCCCAGCGATAAATGAAAGTTTCAAGCACCACTTCATAGATCCAGCCAAGAACGGCGTACATCACGAAGCAGATGAAAAGCTTCTGAATCTGTTGTTTTTCCTTAATGATGTCAAACTTCATGGCATTTTACCTATTCAGTGATGTAGGCGATGCCGTTTGTCACCTTGATCCTGTCCTGACAGAAGAGAGAAACAGCTTCAGGGAGAATTTTCCATTCCGCCTGCTCCATCACACGTTTTTGCAGAATTTCGGGGGTATCCCCGTTTTTCACTTCCACAGCCTTTTGCAGGATGATCGGACCTCCGTCACAGATTTCGTTAACGAAATGCACGGTAGCACCCGTAAGCTTTACGCCCTTCTCCAGTGCCTTTTCATGCACGTGCAGACCATAGAAGCCGTCGCCGCAGAAGGACGGAATGAGCGAGGGGTGAACATTGATGATGCGATTACGATAGGCATTGATGATGCTCTTATCAAGGATAGTCATGAAACCTGCCAGAACGATCAGATCGGCATATTCCTGATACAGTGCCTCGTGGAGAGCCTTGCTGTAGGAAGCGTTATCGTGATACTCCTTGCGTGGAATGACTCTTGTGGGGATGTCATTTTCCCTTGCTCGGACAAGCGCATAGGCATCGGGACGGGAGGAAATGACGCAGCTGATTTTTCCGCCACGCAGTTCGCCTCGTTTCTGCGCATCAATCAGTGCCTGCAGATTTGTACCGCCGCCGGATACCAGAACAACTATATTTTTCATTTTTTCATCTCCCTTCAAATTCTTCAATACATTTTAAATTGTTAGGGTACAGAAATAAATTCCAATTCCAATGAAACACAGCCCTAAAACAATACCGCTGATAGAGCCGAAGTGTCTTGCACGGAAAGAATCCGCATTGTAATGTTTTTGAGGTTTGGAAGGATTGTAGAGTATATCAATGTTCTGACCGACCACATACATCCCTGTTCCTTCCAAAGAGGGTGGCAAACACGCAGATTCAATCACCTTTCCTTCTGCCGAATACCGAAGTACTGGTGTTTCAGTATTCATCGGATAAATACTACTCACTTTCATTGCTCCCTTGTTCAAGGAAATTATTTCAGCGGTCGTCCGATGAAACTTCCGAAACATGAATACCCGAATCGCCAAATACACTGCACAAATGAATGTTGCGGCAGCACCCCCAACAATGAAGATATTTCCAATGATTTTTATCTCCATAATTTGGATCCTATCAACAAAGGATAACGCCCTCATCGGATTCAACCAGCTCGCCGAGAATGTATGCGTCCTCGCCTGCTGCTCTGAGGATCTCAACCGCACGATCTGCGTCTTCCTTGGCAACGGAAACGATCATACCAACACCCATATTGAAGGTGTTGAACATATCACGTTCCGGAATATGACCGGTTCTTGCAAGCAGTTCAAAAATCGGGAGAACCTGAATATTGCTCTTCTCAATCTTCGCACTCAGACCCTTGGGCAGGGATCTCGGAATATTCTCGTAGAAGCCGCCGCCTGTAATATGAGAAACAGCCTTGACAGTTACGGATTCCATCAGCTTGAGGACGGACTTCACATAAATCTTTGTAGGTGTCAGCAGACACTCGCCGAGTGTCATACCAAGTTCATCAAAATAGGTCATCAGATTTGCCTGGTTTACATCAAATACCTTACGAACGAGGGAGAAGCCGTTGGAATGCACACCGCTGGACTTCAGAGCAATCAGTACATCGCCTGCCTTCTGAGTATCGGGATTGACAATCTTCTTCTTATCCACAACACCTACAGAGAAGCCTGCAAGGTCGTATTCGTCAATGGGATAAAAACCGGGCATTTCTGCGGTTTCGCCGCCAATAAGTGCGCATCCGGACTGTACGCAGCCATCTGCGATACCCGAAACAATGGTTGCTACCTTATCGGGATAGTTCTTGCCAACTGCAATATAGTCGAGGAAGAACAGGGGCTTTGCACCGCAGCAGATGATGTCGTTAACACACATTGCCACGCAGTCGATACCTACAGTATCATGCTTATCAAGCAGGAATGCGATCTTCAGCTTAGTGCCGACGCCATCGGTACCGGAAACAAAAACGGGCTTTTCAATTCCTGTCAGATCCGGTTCAAACAGACCGCCAAAACCACCAATACCGGAAAGTACACCGGGAGTGTTGGTCTTTGCAATATGCTCACGCATGAGCTTGACTGCTTCATAACCGGCAGTCACATCAACGCCGGCTTCCTTGTAGCTTTCAGAAAAACTTTTCATGAGTAACCTCCTGTGATGCAGAGCATCCATTATATAATTTTATTAAATACCTCAAGGAATGAGAGAACAATTCCCTGAAGAAATGCTTTGAATTATTCCTTACCCGACCAGCAGTAGGTGCAAAGATTGCATTCGGGCTTGCCGATCGCCTTCACGGTACCGTTGAGCGACTGGAAATCCAGTGACGTCAGACGAAGCCGACGGCAAATTTCATCACGAAGTCGTGTTCCACGTTCGGTCGAGGAATCGCTGTACTCCATAATATACTTGATGCCCTCTTCACCTTCAAATTCATTGATAATTTGTCGGGCAATCAGTTCAAGTTCCGAGTTGCTGCGTGAAAAATTCAGGTACTTGCAGCCGAACATAATCGGCGGACAAGCCGAACGCATGTGTACTTCCTTAGCGCCGTTTTCGTAGAGGAATTCGACGGTTTCACGCATCTGCGTGCCTCTGACAATGCTGTCATCCACAAGCAGAAGCTTTTTTCCCTCAATCAGTTCATGAACCGGAATCAGCTTCATTCTTGCAACATGGTTTCGCATCGTTTGATTACGGGGCATAAAGCTTCTCGGCCATGTGGGGGTGTACTTAATGAAGGGACGTGCAAACGGAATTCCGCTGCGGTTTGCATATCCGATCGCATGAGGAATACCGGAATCCGGAACACCGCAGATATAATCTACATCCGGAACACGTCCTGCAGCGATATCATTTTCTGCCATGATCTCGCCGTTTCTGGTACGCATAGTCTCAACCGTCACACCCTCATACACGGCATTGGGATATCCATAATATGTCCACATGAAGGAGCATATTTTCAGATCACCATTACCGGGCTTAAGAACCTCGCAGTAATTTGGTGTGATTTTAATAATTTCACCAGGCTCCATTTCACGGTAAATTTCATAACCGAGTTTCTGGAATGCAAAAGACTCCAAGGAAAGGCAGTATCCGTCACTGCGTTTGCCGATTACGATCGGCAGTCTGCCTCGTTTATCCCTTGCTGCAATAATGCCATCCTCTGTCAGGATCATCAGGGACATGGACCCCTCAATTTTATCCTGTGCATAGCAGATTCCCTCTGTAAATGTAGATTTCTGTGCGATCAATGCAGCAATCAGGTCACCGGAATTGATTTTGCCGCTGCTCATTGCTTCAAAATTCGCACAACCACCCTCAAGCAGTTCATCGACAAGCTGTGCGGCATTACGAATAATACCAATATTGCTGATCGCATACAGTCCCAGCTTTGATCTTACGAGAATCGGCTGGGGATCGGCATCGCTGATACAGCCGATGCAGAGCTTACCTCGCATTCCGACAACATCGTTTTCAAACTTGGTTCTGAACGGAGAATTTTCAATGCTGTGAATATTCCGCTGGAATCCAAGATCTGCGGAATAAGAAGTCATACCGCCTCTGCGGGTACCGAGATGTGAATGGTAATCCGTTCCGAAAAAGACATCCATAATGCAGTCATTTCGGGATGCAACTCCGAAAAATCCACCCATATTAGTTTCTCACCATCCTGTTATTTGACATGTTATTTCACTCTTATTACAGAGCTTTTACCATTTCTGCAAGTGCAGCATCCTTTTTTCTGACGCCTTCTGCCATATCATCCTTCATCTTCTGCAGTGCCTGTGCAAGCTGTGCATCGGACAGCGCAAGTATCTGAACCGCAAGAATTCCGGCATTTGCAGCATTATTGATACCGACAGTTGCTACCGGAACTCCGGGGGGCATCTGAACGGTTGCAAGCAATGCATCCATACCGTCAAGTGCAGTGGATTTGATCGGGATACCGATTACCGGGAGTGTTGTATGTGCAGCGAGTACACCGCCGAGATGTGCAGCCATTCCAGCCGCCGCAATGATGACACCAAAACCATTTGCAGCCGCATTCTTTGAAAATTCAGCCGCCTCATCAGGAGTACGATGTGCAGACATAACATGCACTTCATAAGGAACTCCAAAGGATTTCAGCTTTTCGACAGCAGCCTTGACAACAGGAAAATCACTGTCACTACCCATAATTACTGCCACTTTTTTTGACATAAGACGCCTCATTTCTCCGTGCGGATCATTTCACTGCAGCTGGTTGCACGGTGATCATACTGCAGAGTGTTATATTCTGAAAATGTCCTCATTTACATATCAAATGGGATATTTTCACATCACTGCTGACGCAGTAATTTACAAATCAGGGAACAGGCTGATATGCCTGTGTGTGCTGATAATCGAGATTCATGGAGGTCAGTATCAGCTGATTGGAAGCATTTTTCTTGAAATAGAGCTTTACCTGTGCAGTGCCTTCAAGATCATTGTTCTCAACAGGTTGAATTTCCGTTTCGGGATCAACTGTTTCCTCCTGTCCTTCCGGATCCTTATGATAACGGATTGTAAAGGAGAATTTATAGATCGTTTCTTCTCCACGATCTGCCATAAAGGAAAAATCCGTGACCTCATCGAAAAGCATATTTTTGAAAAGATCGCTTTTTCGCAGACCACCAAAATATTCGGTCGAGGAAATAGCAGACAGGTTTTCAAAATTATTATGAATCAGCATGTCCATATATGAGGATACGCTCGAATTGATGCGTACATAGTCCTCAGGGCGCAGTGTGGAAAGATAGATGCGGTTGGTAATACTCCAAGTAAGCATCTGATTGCCGATAGGACATGTCATCTCTGCTTTTCGGAAAATCGGAGTTTCACCAGCGATATAGTAGCTGAAACGGCTGTTTTCTTTTTTTAGCAGGAGAAGGTCATTCTTATACTCCACATTTTCCCAGCTGTTCTGAAACATAGGCTCGAATTTTTCATTGTAGACAATGCAGCTCTCATCCTCTGCGACTGTGCCGATGTAGTAACGATCCGCTACACACTCCATCGAATGAAATACAATTGGAAAAATAATATTCTCCTCAAAATCCACGCCGCCGATCAGCACTTTATCCTGAATTCTTCTCGAAACCAATGCCATGCGATCGGTCACTGTCAGAATCTCCATCCATTCAGGTTCAATGATCACCGCACCTTCGCTGTCGAGCAGACCGTGATACCCGTTTTTACTTTCAAATACCTGCATGCCGTTGTCAAAACTTTTGATGATCGAAGCTATGTTTTCCTGTTCTTCAGTATCATAGGTATCTTTGGTAGCATCAAAGTAAAATCTTGTCAGACCCGTACAGAGTATAATGATAGCAATAAAAAGAAGGGAAACGAGAAATTTCGCTTGATTACTCACATTCTTCCTCCATCAGCTGTTGTGCTTGTTACGGTTTCGATAGATTTCCTCATTCTCCCGCATCAGATAAATCGGACGCTGCTTACATTCAAGATAGGTTTTGGAAAGGTACTGCCCAAGAATACCGATGCAGAAAAGCTGCAGACCGCCGAGCAGGAAAATCACACACATGATCGTTGGGAAGCCTGCAACCGGCTCTCCGAACACAAGCGTTTTTACAATAATCACAATGCACATGATGAAAGCAACCAGACAGCTGAAAATGCCCAGAAGCGAGGCAAGTGCAAGCGGTGCGGTGGAAAATGCGAAAATGCCTTCAAGCGAATAACGGAACAGTCCCCAGAAAGACCAAGCGGTCGTGCCGGCTGCACGCTCAACATTCTCATATTCGATATAGCGTACCTTAAAGCCAACCCAGCTAAAAATACCTTTTGAAAAACGGTTGTATTCCTTCATAGAAAGAATACCGTCTACCATCTGTCTTGTCATGAAACGGAAATCCTGTGCACCGTCAACGATCTCTGTATGAGAGATCTTATTCATAAGCTTATAGAACGTGCGTGCAAAGGCAGAACGGATCTTGGACTCACCTTTACGACTGATTCTTCTTGTCGTTGCACAGTCATATTCGCCGTCCTTGACATAGTTATACATCTGCGGCAAGAATGCGGGCGGATGCTGGAGGTCAGCGTCCATGACAACAACATAATCACCCTTGCAATTTTCAAGTCCGGCATACATGCCTGCTTCCTTGCCGAAATTTCTCGAAAAGGAAATAAAACGCACCTTTTCATCATGCAGTGACATTTCCCGCAGAATTTGAAGCGTTTTATCCTTGGAACCGTCATCAATAAACAAAAGCTCAAACGTCAGATGAGAATGCTCGTCCTTCATCTGCTGCATGACCTTCTGGATTTCTTCATAAAACAGCGGAAGCACCGCTTCCTCATTGTAACATGGAACAATGATTGACAACAAACTCATGAAAGAATCCTCCTTTGAACATACCAATACATTATTATGATACTACATATTTGGAAATAATGCAAGAGGTTTTTCGCAAGTATTTCGGGAAATTTCCTCATGAGAATTTGTGTGAACAGATTATGCCCAAATTTCGCCAATATTTTTTCAACAATTGTTTCGTGATATTTCACAAATTTCATTCGTTTGATTTGGTTTGTGCGATATTACGTTTATTTTCGTATTACAGCAAAGAAATGCGAATCATCGCTGTCTGTTCTTTCGCCTCTGCAAGACCGACAGAGCGATAAAAAGGAATTTTCCGATCGGGACAAACAAGTATTTTTCGATAACAATCTCGATAATGTGCAAGCATCAGCTTTACGAGTGTTCTGCCGATTTCACGATGCTGCATCTGCGGATGCACCAAAAGATACGGAAAATATACATTCATTCCCCCATCGGATACACCGGTCATCAGCCCTGCAAGCGGTACCTCCGGAGTATGCGCAGAGATTACAGTTTCGGAATTATGCAGCGCCTTGAAAAGTGCGTCTGGATAATTACCCGACTCCCAGTCAACTGCCAGAAATAATTCCTCTGCCTGTTTTTTTGTAAAGCTTTTGTCATAACGGTAGCTGATCATATTAAAAACCTCACAATATACAAATTACCGCCCCACAAACAGGGCGGTAATATAGTATATCTTGATTCAGACTCTTCTATGCATCCTGCGGTTATTCTCCAAGAATCGTAGCAACCGCACAGTTAAGCTCGTCGCATTCATGCAGCTCAATGACACCGAGATCCACCTGCTTTGCAAGCTCGGGATTGAACGGAATCTGTGCCAGCAGCGGAATTCCATATTCCTTTGCAACCTCAGCTGTGTGGCTTTCGCCGTATACATAAATTTTCTTGCCGCAGTCGGGACACACTGCATAGCTCATATTCTCTACAATACCGAGGATCGGGATATTCATCATATTTGCCATCTTGACAGCCTTCTGAACGATCATGGAAACAAGCTCTTGCGGAGAGGTTACAATGATAATGCCATCCACGGGAATGCTCTGGAAAACTGTCAGCGGAACATCGCCTGTTCCGGGGGGCATATCCACAAACAGGCAGTCAACGTCATTCCAGATCACATCCGTCCAGAACTGCTTGACAACGCCTGCAATAACAGGACCTCTCCATACAACGGGATCG
This sequence comes from Oscillospiraceae bacterium, assembly GCA_017521325.1. GTDB lineage: Bacteria > Bacillota > Clostridia > Oscillospirales > Ruminococcaceae > UBA3855. Next base: position 40,973 of record JAFXCV010000036.1, read on the forward strand.
GTATCACTTTCGAGCATGAGGTTGACGGACATAATGTCAATGCCCATTTTGGTTTTCACGGGAATCATTCCCATTTCTGTCGCAGCCACACGTTCCTTGATGCCGAATGCCTTCGGAATGGACGGACCTGTGATATCGGCGTCGAGGATGCCAGCGTGCTTGCCTGCACGCTGTACGCCAACTGCAAGCATGGAGGAAACGAGGGACTTGCCGACGCCGCCCTTACCGCTGACAATGCCGATTACTTTTCCGATTTTACTCAGTTCATTGGGTTTTTCCAGCAGACTCTGGGGTTCTTTTCTGGAGCTGCAGCTGCTTGCGCATGTGCTGCAATCATGTGTACATTCACTCATAATTCAATACTTCCTTTCTATGATCACAACCGGAACGGGAAAAGTTCCGGAGGTGTTGACAAAATAATGCTGCTTATAGCAGCGGTGCAAAGATGCGCAGCACCCAGCTGACGATTCTCTTATAAAGCGGCCGCGTGATGCAGTCATCTGTGGTGATTTCTATGGATTTGCGCAGTGTTTCATCGAAATCCTCACGCATTTCCTCGGCAATGCTGCAGCCGTACATGACAGCTGCACATTCAAAATGAAGATAAAGGCTGCGATAGTCGAGATTGATGGTTCCGACTACGCATATTTCATCATCGGATACAAAATTTTTGGCATGGATAAATCCCGGAGTATACTCAAAGATTCGGACTCCCGATTCAAGCAGCTCACGATAATAGCTCCATGCGGTGCTGTAGGCATACCATTTATCGGGAATATGCGGAAGGAGCAATCTGACATCCACGCCTTTTTTTGCTGCAAGTCCGAGTGCCGTAATCATCTCATGATCAAGAATGAGATACGGCGTCATGATATAAACATAATTTTTTGCATTATTGATGATATCCATATAGACGCATTTTCCGACATATTCCTTGTCAGTTGGAGAATCGCTGTAGGGCTGGATATACCCATCGAAATTCCCAGTTGGTCGACTCGGAGGACGATAGGAATTGATAGAACCCGTACTCCTGCTGTCCATCTCCCAGAGCTGCAGGAACATGACGGTGAAACTCCACGCCGCATCCCCTCTGCATAGCATGCCGCCATCCTTCCAATGTCCGAAGCGTTCGATCCTGTTGATGTATTCATCCGCAAGATTGATGCCGCCCGTAAAAGCTGTATGACCGTCTATGACGAGAATCTTACGGTGATCCCTGTTATTTTGGGAGTTGGAAAGAAATGGCTTGAATCCGTTGAAAACCTTGCAGTGGATACCGAATTTTTCAAGCTCTTGAAAATACCTGTGCGGCATTTGCATTTGCGTTCCGAAGCCGTCATAAAACAGACGGACATCGACTCCTTCGGACGCTTTTTCTTTTAAAATCCGGAGCGTTTCGTTCCACATTTCGCCTTTGGCAATGATGAAGAACTCAAGAAAGATATAACGTTTCGCCTTCATAATCTCACGTTTCATAGCAGCAAACATCAGCTCGCCATCGGAGAAGTATTCCGAAAAGGAATTATGATAGACGGGATATCCGCCATGCTGCAGAAGGTAATTTGCCAGATTGTAATGTCCTTTGCTGCATTCACAGAGTTGCTGCAGAACATAGGGATCCTGCGGCAGACTGGATTTGGATTCCTTGATTTTCTCGGAATAATTCTTTTTGAAAATTCGGTGTCCAAGATCTGTTTTAATCAGAACATAGGCAAGACCGCTGAACAACGGAAAGACAAGCAATGCCATAATCCAAGGAAGTTTATAGGATGGGTTTTCCGATGTGTTGGTGATATACACAATTAGTACCGTGTCAAGCAACATCAGAAACAGATAGACAAACAGGAAATGCTCACTGAGCAGAAAGACTGTTGTCACCAGGAAAACAATCTGCACAAGAAGCAGGAGAATAATCAGAGAATTGCGGCTGAACAGGAATTTGATAAGCTTACGCAATTTCACCGCCTCCTCATTCGTGTTCGAGATAGGGGCGGAGGTATTTTCCGGTGTAGGAGGCAGGAACCTTTGCAACTTCTTCCGGAGTTCCCTGTGCAACAATTGTACCTCCGCCGTCACCGCCCTCGGGACCGAGGTCGATGATATGATCTGCCACCTTAATCACATGAAGGTTATGCTCGATGACAATCACAGTATTTCCGGCATCTGCAAGCTTTTGCAATACTTCGATCAGCCGATGGACATCGGCAGTATGCAGTCCCGTTGTCGGTTCATCAAGAATATAGACAGTTCGGCCCGTTGCACGCTTTGAAAGCTCGGTGGAAAGCTTCACTCTTTGCGCTTCGCCGCCGGAAAGCGTCGTGGCAGGCTGTCCGATCTTAATATAACCAAGACCAACTTCCTGCAATGTCTGCAGTTTGCGTGCGATCTTCGGTATATGCTCAAAGAACAACACGCCCTCATCCACAGTCATTTCCAAAACATCGTGGATGGATTTTCCTTTATAATGCACTTCCAGAGTTTCACGGTTATAGCGCTTACCCTTGCAGACTTCGCATGGTACATAAACGTCTGGCAGAAAGTGCATCTCTATTTTGAGAATACCATCACCCTCGCATGCTTCACATCTGCCGCCTTTGATGTTGAACGAGAATCTTCCTGCACTGTAACCATGTGCCTTTGCACTGCTCGTCTGTGCAAACAGCGTGCGGATATCCGTAAATACGCCCGTATAGGTCGCAGGATTTGAGCGGGGCGTACGTCCGATGGGAGACTGGTCAATACAAATCACCTTATCAAGATGTTCCGTCCCTTCAATTCGTTTGCAGCGACCGCCCTTGATTTTTGCACGGTTCAATTTCGCAGCAAGATGCTTGTAGAGGATTTCGTTAACAAGGGAGGATTTTCCCGAACCCGAAACACCTGTCACGCAGACGAGCTTTCCAAGGGGAAATTCCACGTCAAGATCACGCAGGTTATGCTCGGATGCGCCAACCACACGCAGTACTTCACCACTTCCCTGCCGATGTGCTTCAGGAAGAGGAATCCGCTTTCTGCCGCTCAAGTATTGCCCTGTGATGGAATCCTTACATTCAAGCAGCTTCTGTGGTGTTCCGGCAAATACGATATTTCCGCCGTTCACACCGGCACCGGGACCGATATCCACAATATAATCTGCCGCAAGCATGGTATCATCGTCATGCTCTACAACAATCAGTGTATTTCCAAGGTCACGAAGACGTTTCATCGTTGCAATGAGCATGTCATTGTCACGCTGGTGCAGACCAATACTCGGCTCATCGAGAATATAGAGTACGCCCACGAGGGAGGATCCAATCTGTGTGGCAAGGCGGATTCTCTGGCTCTCACCACCCGAAAGTGTGCCGGAGGAGCGTGACAGGGTCAGATATTCCAGACCTACGCTTGTCAGAAAACCAAGACGATCGCAGATTTCTTTAATAATTCTTTCGCCGATAAAGCGTTCCTGCTCGGTCAGGGAAAGGTTTTGCAGGAATTCCAAAGAACGTTTAACAGGCATTTCTGTCAGTTCATGAATATTCACACCGCCAACCGTAACAGACAGAATTTCGGGGCGAAGTCTTGCGCCATTGCATTTGTGACAGATCACTTCTCCCATATAGGTTTCAAGATCTGCCCGTGCATAAATACCGGTTGTTTCCTTGTAACGTCGTTCAAGATTGGGAATCACGCCTTCAAATTCTGCGTAATAGATTCCGCCGCCAAGGTGCTTGTTGCGGTGCAGAAGAAGCTTTTCTCCCTTTGTGCCATAAAGAAAGACGTTCAGAACATTTTCAGGGAGCTGATTAACAGGAGTATCCAGCGAAATCTTGTATTTCTCTGCGATGGCGTTATAATACATCATCGCAATCGAATCTTCCTCCAGATTATTCCATCCAGATGCGTGGATGGCGCCGCCTTTGATGCTAAGTTCCGGATTTGGGAGAATGATATCAGGATCAATGCGCTGGAATATTCCCAGTCCCGTACATTCCTCACAGGCTGCGTAAGGGTTATTGAACGAAAACATACGGGGTGTCAGTTCTTCCATGCTGATGTTATGCTCAGGGCAAGCATAATTCTGAGAAAATGACAGCATTTCCCCGCCAATCACATCCACATGGATGATGCCGCCCGTCAGCGAAGATACGGTTTCCAGACTATCCGTCAATCGGGAAGTAATCCCCTCTTTGATGACAAGACGATCAACAATGATTTCTATGGTATGCTTGTTATTCTTTTCAAGCTTGATATCCTCAGAAAGATCATACTGAATGCCGTCGATACGCACACGGACATAGCCGCTTTTTCTTGCACGTTCCAGTTCCTTGAGATGCTGTCCCTTTTTTCCACGGATAATGGGGGCGAGCAGCTGAATTCTCGTGCCGTCCTCAAGCGACAGAATCTGATCGACAATTTCATCAATGGTCTGCTGTCGGATCTGTTTGCCACAGACGGGGCAGTGGGGAATTCCGATTCGTGCGTAAAGCAGACGCAGATAATCGTAGATCTCCGTGACTGTTCCGACGGTGGAACGGGGATTTTTTGAGGTTGTTTTCTGATCAATGGAAATTGCAGGTGACAAGCCCTCAATGCTGTCCACATCGGGCTTTTCCATTTGACCGAGGAACTGCCTTGCATAGGAAGAAAGGCTTTCCACATAGCGGCGCTGTCCGTCAGCATAGAGCGTATCGAATGCAAGCGAGGATTTTCCCGATCCCGATAGTCCTGTCATCACCACAAGCTGATCACGAGGAATGGTAATATCTATATTTTTCAGATTATGGACTCTTGCGCCCTTGATTACAATTTCATTTCTTATCATATACTCCACATCCTTTCACACATAACATGACGGAAATTTATGATTCCTTAAGCTTTGCGATTTCATCTCGCAGGAATGCAGCATGCTCAAATTCCAGCATTTTCGCAGCTTCCTTCATTTGTGCTGTGAGTGTTTCGATCAGTTCCTGACGTTCCTTAGCAGACAGTTTCTTCTTTGCTGTTTTCTTCTCTACATCTTCCTTGCTGGTGATTTCGATGATCTCGTGTACATCCTTGCGGATGGTCTGCGGAATAATGCCATGTTCTTCGTTGTATGCCATCTGCAGGGCACGACGGCGGTTTGTTTCACGGATTGCACGTTCCATTGAACCTGTTACAGTATCCGCATACATGATGACCTGTCCCTCGGCATTTCTCGCCGCACGGCCGATGGTCTGGATCATGGAGGTTTCACTTCTGAGGAAACCCTCCTTGTCTGCATCAAGAATTGCAACAAGAGAAACCTCGGGAATATCAAGTCCCTCACGCAACAGGTTGATGCCGACAAGGACGTCGAACTCTCCAAGACGCAGGTCACGAATGATTTCCATACGTTCGATCGTATCAATATCATGATGGAGATAACGGACACGTACACCCATTTCTTCAAGAAACTTCGTCAGGTTTTCCGCCATTTTCTTCGTAAGCGTCGTGACAAGCACTCTTTCATTTTTTTCTGCACGGATTCGGATTTCCGAGAGAAGGTCGTCCATCTGTCCGTCAACGGGCTTGACAAGTATTTCAGGATCCACAAGTCCTGTCGGACGGATAACCTGTTCGACAACATGAGTGGACTGTTCCTTTTCAAATTCACCCGGCGTTGCACTGACAAAAATCGCCTGATGGACATGCTTTTCAAATTCTGAAAATACCAGCGGACGGTTATCGTATGCACTCGGCAGACGGAAACCATATTCAACGAGTGTCGTTTTTCTTGCACGGTCACCCGCACTCATTGCACGCACCTGCGGCAGAGTCACATGACTTTCATCGACGATGAGCAGAAAATCCTCGGGAAAATGATCAAGCAGTGTATAAGGCACACTTCCCGGAGCACGTCTTGCAAGAACACGGGAATAATTCTCAATTCCGCTGCAAAATCCGATTTCACGAAGCATCTCAATGTCATAATGCGTTCGTTGTGAAATACGCTGTGCTTCAATAAGCTTATGATTTTCAGTGAAATAGGCAACTCTCTGCGCAAGCTCCTCTTCGATATCTGCAATTGCCGCCTCCATTTTTTCATCACCGACCACATAATGGGATGCCGGAAAAATGGCTGCATGCTGCAAAACCGCTTCGACCTTTCCGGTCAGGGTATTGATTTCGCAGATTCGTTCAATCTCATCACCGAAATATTCTACACGGATGGCAGTTTCACTTGCATTTGAGGGGAATATCTCGATCGTGTCTCCTCTGACACGGAATTTATTACGGGAAAAATCAATATCATTTCTTTCAAACTGAATATTCACCAGCTCACGCATCAGCTGCTCCATGGGCTTCTCCATGCCCATGCGGATGGAAACAACCATATTACGATATTCCTCAGGACTACCGAGAGAATAGATGCAGGATACACTCGCAACGATGATGACATCACGCCGTTCCGCAAGCGCAGTTGTAGCAGAATGCCGCAGCTTGTCGATTTCATCATTGATGGAAGAATCCTTTTCGATATAGCTGTCCGTGCTCGGAACGTAAGCCTCGGGCTGATAGTAATCATAGTAGCTTACAAAATATTCTACTGCATTTTCAGGGAAAAACGCTTTGAATTCAGAGCAGAGCTGTGCAGCAAGAATTTTATTATGCGCAAGCACCAGCGTTGGTTTATTGACATTGGCAATGACATTTGCCATGGTGTATGTCTTACCGGAACCGGTAACGCCCAGCAGCGTCTGAACTCTGTCGCCGTTCAGTATTCCCTTTGTCAATGCATCAATCGCCTTGGGCTGATCGCCTGCAGGCTGGTATGGTGCATGCAGCTTAAAACTGTCCATATGCTTTGCTCCTTTCAGTAAATCTGTATAAGTTTATGCTCCGCTGAACGTGCAGCCACATTCAAGCATGGAAATACTCTTGCCGTCTGCGACAATAATGTGGTCCACGAGATGCATCCTCACATTTTCAAGCAGACGACGGATGGATTCTGTGACTCTGATATCCTCATAGGATGCGACCGCAATTCCTTTTGGGTGATTATGTGCCAGAACAAACGTGGTACAGCCGGATGCCAGTGCGATACGCATGAGCTTCTGGGGATCAATCTGTACCTGATCGGGGCTTCCTGTTGCAAGTGTATATAGACTGTGCAGGCGCCAATGATCGGTAAGACAACCGAGAAGTATCACTTCCTCTGAGCGTGTACCCAGTTCCTTTAGGAAATAGCTGCATCGTGCTTCTGACTTTTTCAAGGACACACTTATACGATCGTTACCATAGTATTTTCTTGCAATTTCAGGCATGAGCTTGATCAGCATCGCTGCACGTTCACCAATGCCGTTAACTTGTATCAGTTCCTCATATTCAGCGTCAAATACCGCACTGAGCGTGCCGAAACGCTGCAGGAGAAGATGCCCGAGATCATTGGTGTTCTTCTGCGCATACACATAAAACAAAAGAAACTCCAAAATCTCATGATCTGAAAACCCTTCCAATCCATTTTTATGGAACCGTTCACGCATTCGTTCTCTGTGACCGGCATGGGGATTCATCTTCTTTTCGGACACATTATCACCTCCTTGATTTGAAAATATTTGATTTCCTCTTTTCAAAAAGGGAAAAGTATGCTATAATAATACATAACAACTCCGAACAAAGAAAGGAACCGCTATGCGAACGATCACCATCGGAATCAATGACGCAGGTCAGAGGCTTGACAAGTTTCTGATGAAGCTTCTTCCCGATATGCCCAAAAGCCTGCTGTATAAACTTATCCGCAAAAAGGATATCCGCTGCAACGGCACACGCTGCAAGGGAACGGAAATTCTACAGAAGGATGATGTCCTGACGCTTTATATCAAGGATGAATTTTTCAAATCAGAAACATCGCATACATTTTTTCGGGCAAGCGGTAAAATCCGTGTCATCTATGAGGACAGTGACATTCTCATTGTTTACAAACCCAAGGGGATGTATGCACATGGCGGAAACGACAGGCATGCCGTTTCGCTGATTGCCGAAATTCAGAAATATCTGTTTGACAAAGGAGAATATCAGCCTGATCTGGAGCAGACTTTCTCCCCTGCCCTTTGCAACAGAATTGACCGCAACACGGAGGGGCTTGTCATCGCTGCAAAAAATGCACAGGCACTGCGTACCATGAATGAAGCCATCAGGGACAGAAAGGTAGATAAATCCTACCTTGCTGTCACAAGCGCTCCCCTGCCGAAGAAGTTGGACACATGCACGGCATGGCTGAAGAAAGAAAGCGGCCAGAACATGGTAGAAATCAGAGTCAAATGTCCCGACAAAAACTGGCAGAAAATCTGCACACGCTATCATGTCCTTGCACAGAACGGCAGATATCAGCTGGTTCACATTGATTTACTGACGGGACGTACGCACCAGATTCGTGCGCATCTGGCATATCTGGGCGCTCCCTTGCTTGGGGATCCGAAATATGGTGCAAAACATCGCAGCAATGAAGAAAACCAGTGCCTTTGTGCTTACATGCTCAGATTTACGGGTTTTTCAAACACAGCTCTTTCCCATCTTGATGGCAAAGAAATCCGATGTGAGCTGCCTGATTTTGCAGGAAAATATTTCCCCAATACAAAGCTTTAAAATACAACCAAGTCTTCATTGCAATGCCGGAATATTACTTCCGGCATTATTTTTATTTCTTGGCGGATTTTTGCGATTGAGAGGCTTCTACTGATTCGGGAGCTGTTTGCTCTGGTTTTTTCGGTTTATCGGAATCGACAGGCTCCATATAGGAAGCGGTATCTGCCGACATTCCCTTTGCTTCCAGTCTGACGCTGACAAATTCACTGCAGATAGAGTAGATCACGGCAAACATGGGCGATGCAATAATCATGCCGAACAGACCGAACAGACCACCGCCGATAAATACCGCAGACATAATCCAGAATGCGGAAAGTCCGAGCTGATCGCCCAGAATCTTCGGAGCGATGATGTTACCGTCGATCTGCTGGAGAACGATGACAAAAATCAAAAAAATCAATGCTTTGCCCGGTGAGAACAACAGCACCAGAAGGAATGACGGAATGGAACCGATATAAGGACCAAAAATCGGGATCGCATTGGTCAAGGCAAGCACGACACTGATGAGCAGTGCGTAGGGCATGCCCGTCACTTGCAGGAAAATGAAAGAAACAATGCCGATAAGTGTGCAGTCAAGTGCTACTCCCGTGAAATATCCAATGAATTTCTTATTAACGTTTGATACAAATTTGAAAACACGCTTTGCCATACTTGCAGAACAAACAGCGCAGACAAGCTTTCTGGACTGCGCAAGGAAAATTTCCTTGCTGTAGAGCAGATAAATGGATACAATCACACCGAGAAATGCATTTTTAACGGCATTGAGTACGCTCATCAGTCCATTGGTAAGATTTGCAAGTAATCCATCCTGTGAGAATAGTTTATCAAGATTCAGTTCAAACCGTTCGAGCATGCCAAGAAGCATAACCTCCAGATTTTCAAAGCTTGGCAGAATATCTTTACCGAGAAATGCAGTTTTTTCGGAAATCAGATCAAATACTGAACGGATCTTCAGTTCCATCTGATGCAGGAATTCAGGATCCTGCACACGTTCACTAATGCTCTGGATATTGGTGATAATTTCCGGAATAATGGTGGCAATCAAAGCTGCCAATGCAGACAGAAGAAGAAGCACACAGATGCCAACGGAAAGACCACGAACAAGATGCTTGTGTTCCTTTTTGCGGTTGATTACCTTGCCAAGGAGAATTTCACACTTTTTTACCAAAGGGTTGAGCAGATAGGCAATCACAAAACCCCAGATGATGGGTGAGCTGACGCCGATAATTTTGGAAAATGCGGTTGAAAAAATTTCGATACGGAATGCGACCATGACCAATAAAAGACAGATCGCAAATACAATCACCGCATATGCCGCTATGGTATTATACTTGGAATTGAATTGAAATTTCATAGATGTCCTCCATCTGGTTATTATGATAATTTTTCAAGAAATTCTGTTTCGGAAAGAATCATAATTCCCAATTCCTGTGCCTTGGTCAATTTGCTGCCTGCTTCCTCGCCTGCAATGACACAGTCCGTTTTCTTTGAAACGGAACCTGTAACTGTACCGCCGGCGGCTTCAATTGCTTTTTTCGCTTCACTGCGTTTCATCTGGGAAAGTGTACCGGTGAGTACAAAAAACTTTCCACTGAAGAATGCATTTTCATTGACTTCGGGCTTTTCATATTCCAAGGTAAGTCCCGCCTCTTTCATACGAAGAAGCAGCTTTTGTACATTGGAATCATGCAATGCTGCATAAAGATTTGCAGCCATTACATCGCCGAAGCCCTCAATTGCAGCAATCTCTTCATGCTTTGCCTGTTCAATCGCTTCAAGTGAGCCAAAATGCGCACAGAGCAGACTTGCGGCCTTCTGTCCGATGTTACGGATGCCGAGCGCAAAAATCACACGATCAAGGGGATTATTTTTGGAAGCTGCAATTGCTGTGAGAAGATTCTCAGCAGACTTATCCTTAAATCCCTCAAGCGTCAGCAGCTGTTGCTTTGTAAGTGAATAGAGATCGGCGGCATCATGAATGAGGTTTGCATCGATTAGTGACGTGATGATCGCCGGTCCAAGACCTTCGATATTCATAGCGTCACGGGACGCAAAATGCACGAGCTGCTTGTGAAGCTGTGCCGGACAGCTGATATTCGGACAACGAAGCACACTTTCCGCTTCATCCCGAACTGTCAGTGTACCGCAGACAGGGCAGCTGGTCGGCAGCTCGTAAGGAACAGAATCTTCTGCATGCGCCGTACTTCTGAGTACTTCCGGAATAATCTCGCCTGCCTTGCGCACAAGAATGGTATCGCCGATACGGATATCCTTCTCGTCGATAAAATCCTGATTATGCAGGACTGCACGAGACACGCTTGTTCCTGCAAGAAGAATCGTATCAAAAATTGCAACAGGAGTCAGCGCACCCGTTCTACCGACATTCACTTCAATGGAACGCAGTACCGTTTCCTTTTCTTCGGGAGGAAATTTATAGGCAACTGCCCATTTGGGTGTCTTTGCCGTTGCACCCATTTCCTCACGCTGAGAAAGATCGTTGACCTTGATGACAACACCGTCAATATCATAGGGTAGATCGTTTCGGGAATTGCCGATTTGTTCAATTACTTCAAGAATTTCGTCAGTATTACTGCAAATCTTACGTCCGGGAACCACACGGAAGCCTGCATTTTCAATAAATTGCAGTGTTTCATTATGTGTAGCGAATTCCCTGCCTTCGCATTGCTGGAGGTTGAATACAAAGATGTCAAGCTTACGTTTCGCAGTGACAGAGGAATCCTTCTGGCGCAGAGAACCTGCAGCAGCGTTTCTCGGATTCTTGAATGGCTGCTCGTCCGCTTCCTCCTGTTCTTTAATCAATGCAAAGAACTGCTCTCTCGGCATATATACTTCTCCCCTGACCTCCACGAAAGGAACATTCTCCTGTAGCGTCAGCGGAATAGAACGGATGGTTCTGAGATTGGCTGTGACGTTTTCACCGATAAAGCCGTCGCCACGAGTGGAACCCCTCTCAAATTTACCGTCACGGTATTCCAGGGATACTGACAGACCGTCAATCTTCGGCTCGACGCTGAACTGCACCTGTGGAAACATTGCACGACAGCGTGCAACAAATGCAGCGACCTGTTCAAATTCGAATACATCCTGCAGACTCTGCATCTGGACTGCATGTGTGACCTTGCCGAAATCTCCCGATGCCACACCCCCGACACGCTGCGACGGAGAATGCGGCGACAGAAGATCCGGAAACTGCTCTTCCAACTTACGAAGCTCACGCATCATTGTATCATAGGTGTAATCATCCACACTGGGATTGTCCTGTACATAGTATTCATAATTGAACCGTTCAAGCTGTTCGGACAGTTCACGAATTCGTTCGGCAGCATTTGCTCTATCCATGCAAGATATCCTCCTGATTGAAAAATGTACACTACCTTATATTATAGCACATTTGCAGGAAGATAGCAAACATTTTTTCAAATTTTAACAGAAATGCAAAAATTCCTGCCGCAGCTTCTGCTATGGCAGGAATCCTATTTATGCTTCTTCTCCGTAAATCTGCTTAAAGAAGCAGGTACGGGAACCGGTATGGCAGGCAGGGCCTGTCTGATTCACGAAAACCAACAGTGTATCGTCATCGCAGTCACTGAAAATGGATACAACTTTCTGGAGGTGACCACTTGTTGCGCCCTTGTTCCAGAGTTCCTGACGGGAACGGCTCCAGTACCATGTATAGCCTGTTTCCAGTGTTTTTTTCAGACTCTCACGGTTCATGTAAGCAAGCATCAGCACATCCTTGTTATCCGCATCTACTGCAATGGCAGGGATGAGATCTGCTTTCACAAAGTATTTGTCGAGATCGTTAAAATTTACTGGCACCATATTTTCCCTACTTTCATTCTAATCATAAATTTTCTCTTTCAAGAAATTCATTTTCAAGTTTTTCAAAATCAATCCCATATCTTTCCTCAAGAGCATTAAGTAAATCTCGAATTCCAAGACCAATATAAAGATGATTTGAACCAAAACGATACATCATTGATTTTACAGTATTTTCTGAAATATAGGTAGCATTTTTCGACACGTTACCTCTAAATTTTTTCAACTCAGTATCCTCTGGCTTATCTAAAGCACAAACTGGATAACGAAATTCACAGCCTTCTGTATCAGCCCATCCATCATATGAGTTGGGGTTATAACACTGATTTCCAATATTATACTCAAGCAAACAAATTAATTTTGAAGTTTTTTCATTTAATTTCATAGTATACTCCTTTTATACGACTAAGGCAATCATCTTACAATAATCCCCTTGATGCGGCAGTCATCCTTCACCTGACCAACAGTGAGTTCCTTGAAATGGAACAGAGATGCGGCAAGTGCTGCGGAGCAGTCTGTTTTCTGGAAAGCCTCTGCAAAATCGCCGAGCTTTCCTGCACCGCCGCTTGCAATAACAGGGATATTCACAGCATCGACCACAGCCTTAAGCATGGGAAGATCAAATCCGCCTTTTACGCCGTCGGTGTCGATGGAATTAAGGCAAATCTCGCCTGCACCAAGCTGTTCAACGGTTTTCACCCAGTCAAGCAGATCCATCTGCATGTCGATTCTGCCGCCATTGATGTAGACAGTCCAGTTACCTGCTGTGGTTTTCTTTGCGTCAATGCCGACACAGATGCACTGGCTGCCGAAAATATCGGCACCGTCCTTGATGAGCTGCGGATTCTGCACCGCCTGAGAATTAACGGAAACCTTGTCCGCACCTGCACGGAGTGTTTCACGGATGTCATCTACGGTTTTGATGCCGCCGCCGACTGTCAGCGGAACAAACACACGCTTTGCGGTTTCACGAACGACATCGAGCATAACGCCTCTTCCTTCATGGGAAGCAGTGATATCATAGAACACGATTTCGTCCGCACCCTGTTTGTTGTATTCCGCAGCGCATTCCACAGGATCACCGACCTCTCGGATTCCCTCGAAATTTACGCCCTTTACAACCTTACCATTACGCACGTCAAGACAAGGAATGATTCGTTTTGCAAGCATATTAGCCCTCCTTTGTATAAGCGACCGCCTCTGCAAGTGACAGTGTTCCCTGATAGATGGACTTACCGCAGATTGTTCCATAGAGTCCCATCTTGCTGCATGCAATGATATCATCCATGGTATGTACACCGCCGCTTGCTATAATATTACAGCCAACTGCATCATGAAGTGCCGAGAGCTGTTCCCGGTTCACGCCGCTGAGCGTACCGTCTTTGGAAATATCGGTAAAGATAATGGTTTTTACACCCATCTTTTCCATTTCCTTTGCAAGGGAAATATAGTCCACAGTGGAGGAATCGAGCCATCCCTCGACTGCGACGAAGCCATTCATAGCGTCGATCCCAACTGCAACACGCTCACCGTAAGCCTTGACTGCTTCTTCAACAAGCGCAGGATTTTTGAGCGCAACCGAACCGAGAATGACTCTGGATACGCCATTTGCAAGGTAGTATTCCATGGTTTCCATGGTACGGATGCCGCCGCCGACTTCCACTTTCAGGGAAGTATTTTTTGCTACATCCAGAAAAATATCGGTATTGACGGGCTTTGCGTCCCTAGCACCGTCAAGGTCTACCATGTGAATCCATTCTGCACCGGCTTCGATGAAGCTTTTTGCAGTCTGCATATAGTCCTCTGCGACCTTATGGGCAGTGCCGTAGTCACCACGGACAAGACGGACACAGTTGCCGTCCTTGATGTCAATTGCGGGTAAAATAATCATAGTTTATTTTCCTTTACTCATTGTATTCTTTCCTAATAACATTTTTGGAAATGGAAAACTCACATTTCTGCGTAAGTGTGCAACATTCACAGATGCAGGGAATAGGAGGGTTCACACTTTACCCTTTACTCCCTTTTGTTTTGTTGTAGAATTCAATCATTTTATCTATTATAATATCTTCTTCGAATACTGGCTGAGAATAATCACTTTTCGACATTGAACCACCAATGCTTCTACCCAAATCTGTTATTTTCCAAGATCCCATTTTGTCCTTAAAGACAATACCCATATCTTCCCAAATATCATAAACATCTTTGGAGGTATAACCGACCAATAGCTGTGCAATAAATTTTGCTGATTTTTTCATAATATGTCCTCATTTTAAAGTTTACTTCTCCTCCCCATACGCATACCCAAAATGAATGGGCGGTGCGGTAACAGAAAGATAGACAAATTCGGAATCGCCGTCATTGCGCAGACCATGGATGTCCGTGTCGGCAAAACGCACGACATCCCCAGCAGTAAATGCCTGTTCTGCGTCCTCTGCAAGGAGGAGTGTGCCATTTCCTTTCAGAGCATACCAGATCTGTTCGGAGGCTTCATGCATATGTCGTGGCTGAGATGCACCGACTTCCAGATGCACTTCCGTGATGGTCACACGTTTACTTTCGGAATTATCGGGGTTGAGCAATTGTCGGGATACAACACCGGGGTTAGCAAGACTTTTAATGGTATCGGATTTGATGAATTCCATAAAAATGACCTCCTGAAAAATTGCTGGCAAATTACAGATTCCCGAAATTTCGCAGAATCCGTAAGCCTACTTCCCCACTCTTCTCCGGATGGAACTGTGCGCCGTAGACGTTCTTTCCATCCCAGACCATGGCAGGGACTCTGCCGCCGTATTCACACCATGCGGCAAGATCCTTGTCCGCACACTTTGCCGCAAATGAATGGACAAAATACACGAACGGTTCATCGCCAAGATTCTGCAAAAGCGGACAGTCATTCTCAATCTCCAACTTGTTCCAGCCCATATGGGGAATGATAAGCCCCGGAGCGTTAATTCGATCTACTTCTCCTTTGATGAGGTTCAGCCCCTCGCATTCTTCAAATTCATAGCTTTTGGAAAGCAGCATCTGCATACCAAGACAAATGCCCAGAAGAGGCTTTTTCTGTGCCTGTTCACAAAGCACTTTGTCAAGTCCTTTGGATTTGAGCATTTTCATTGCTGCCGGAAATGCGCCAACGCCGGGGAGAATAATTTTATCGGCAGCTTCAATTTCTGCAATATCATCAGTCAGCTTGCTTTCAAGTCCGAGATAATCCAGTGCATTCTTGACGCTGAAAATATTTCCTGCGCCGTAATCTACAATTGCAATCATCCTAACATTCCTTTCGTGGACAAGCTCTCGCCGTTCTGTGTGGGAGCAACTGCCATGCGAAGTGCATGGGCAACTGCCTTGTAGGCGGCTTCAATTTTATGATGGTCATTCTTGCCGTACATCATGTTCACATGGAGCGTGATGCCTGCATTGAATGCAAATGCACGGAAAAATTCCTCTGTCAGACAGCAGTCATAAGCACCGCACATGGGATTTGTGAATTCTCCCATAAATACAAGGAACGGACGATTGCTGATGTCAAGGCTGCAAAAAGCCAAAGCTTCGTCCATCGGGATATAGGCAGTTCCGTATCTTGCAATGCCGCTTTTATCGCCGAGTGCCTTTGCAAGCGCCTGTCCGAGAACAATGCCGGTATCCTCCACAAGGTGGTGGGAATCAACATGGATGTCCCCCACTGCCTTGATCTGCATCGGGATTCTGCTGTGCACGGAAAGTGCAGTCAGCATATGGTCGAAGAAGCCTACACCCGTGGAAATTTCCGTCGCTCCGTTTTCGGGCAGGATGGTCACGGTAATATCAGTTTCTTTTGAAGTTCTGGTAACTGTTGCAGTATTCATGCATTACCTCTTTTCGTCAGTGTTCCGAGAATCTCTTCAAGTGCGGCAAAGAAGGAATCCATTTCCTCCGGCGTACCGATCGTAATTCTCAGATATTGGCTGATACGGGGTTTATTCCAATGGCGAACAAAGATTTTGCGTTCTTTGAGTGCAGTGAAAATCTCTGCCGCATCATAATCGGGATGGGTTGCGAAAATAAAGTTGCTCATGGCATCGGGGAACGTAAATCCAAGCGCAGTAAGACGCTTCTTTGCATCCTCTCTCGTTTCCATGATTTTTTTCGTTGTTTCATAGAAGTATTCCGCATCCTTCACAGCTTCCGCACCGGACAGCTGTGTCAGGGGATTCATTGTATAAGAATTGATGGAGAATTTTACATCGTTGAGATACTTGATCATCTTCTCACTGCCGATGGCAAAGCCGATTCGCATGCCTGCCATGGAACGTGACTTGGAAAAGGTCTGAATGACCAGCAGATTCTCATATTTGTCAAGCAGCGGGAGTACGGATTTTCCGCCAAAATCAATATATGCCTCATCGACCATCACAACGGAATCGGGGTTCGCCTTCAGAATTTCCTCGATGGTATCAAGCGATTCCAGAACGCCTGTGGGGGCGTTGGGATTCGGGAAAATAATACCGCCGTTCGGGATCGTATAATCCGCAGGATCAATGCGGAAATCCTCTGTCAAGGGAATCGTCTTGTACGGAATGCGGTACACATCCGCCCAGACATCGTAGAAAGAATAGGTAATGTCGGGGAACAGAATGGGCTTGTCGGAGTTAAAAAATGTCAGAAACGCCATGGAAATGACGTCATCCGAGCCTACACCGACAAATACCTGTGAGGACTTCACTTTGTAGAAATCCGCAAGGGCATTCACCAGTACCTCAGAGTTGGTATCAGGGTACAGACGCATTCTGCCACACTCATAGGAATTGAGAATTTCCATCACACGGGGCGTCGGCGGATAGGGGTTTTCATTGGTGTTCAGCTTAATGACATCGGAAATCTTCGGCTGTTCACCGGGCGTATAGGGAATGACACGCCGGATATTGGATTCCCAGCTCATGCTTATTCCTCCTCGAAACGAACCTTGATGGCATTTGCATGTGCCGTCAGTCCCTCACGCTCAGCAATCAGAACGATATCATCTTTTGCTTCACGCAGGGCATCTTCTGTATAATAGATGTAGCTCGAACGCTTGATAAAGCTGTTGACACCAAGCGGAGAGAAGAATCTTGCTGTTCCGCTTGTCGGAAGAACGTGGTTCGGACCTGCATAATAATCACCAAGCGGCTCGGATGCGTAGGCGCCGAGGAATACGGAACCTGCATTATCCAGTACGCCGATGAGTTCCAGCGGATTTTCCATGAGAACTTCCAGATGCTCGGGAGCAATCGCATTTGCAAGCTCCACAGCTTCTTCACGATCACGGCAGATGAGAACTGCTGCATAGTCACGCAGGGATTTTTCGATGATTTCCTTTCTGGAAAGGTATGCCATCTGACGTTCCACCTCAGCTTCTACCCTGTCAGCGAGTGTCGGATCGGTGGTTACAAGAATGGATGAAGCAAGAACGTCATGTTCCGCCTGCGACATGAGATCGGCTGCAACGAATTTCGGGTCTGCCGTCTTGTCTGCCATGACCAGAATTTCGCTCGGACCTGCGATCATGTCGATATCGACAACACCGTAGAGCAGCTTCTTTGCAGTAGCCACATAGATATTGCCGGGGCCTACGATCTTATCCACCTTCGGGATTTCCTCCGTACCGTAAGCGAGTGCGGCAATTGCCTGTGCGCCGCCCGAGAGGAACACTCTGTCAACGCCGCAGATGGCAGCTGCCACCAGAATATCCTTATTCGGTGTACCGTCCTTGCAGGGGGGCGTTACCATGATGATTTCCTTCACACCTGCAATTTTCGCAGGAATCGCGTTCATCAGTACGCTCGACGGATAGGCTGCCGTACCACCGGGTACATACAGACCTACTCTTTCCAGCCCACGGACTCTCTGTCCGAGAATTACACCGTTATCCTTAGCATCAATAAAACTCTGTGCCTTCTGACGATTGTGGAAATCGGCAATATTTTCCTGCGCATTCAGAAGCGCATTGACGAATTCGGGGTCCACATCGGTCAATGCATCGTTGATGATCTCACGGGGCACTTCATAATACTGCGGCAGGTTGCCGTCAAATTTTTGGGTATATGCCTTGACCGCTTCATCGCCGCCCTCTCTGACAGTATCAATGATTTCGGTCACAATCTGTGTCACACGGCGATCCGTTTCACCGCTGCGGCGTTCAAGTTCCTTCAGAAACGCATATTCCTGCGTACCATCACATACAATTCTTCTGATCATTGAGTTTTCCCTCCACTTTCTGCACAAAGCTCTCGATTTCCTGCTGACGCATTTTCAGGCTGACCGTGTTGACAATCAGTCTTGCAGAAATCTGTGCAATATCCTCCACAACTTCCAGTCCGTTTTCCTTCAGTGTGGTTCCTGTTTCTACAATATCTACGATACCATCCGCAAGCTCCAGAAGCGGTGCAAGCTCTACGGAGCCTTCGATCTTGACGATATCCACGTCCATGTTTTTGCTTTCAAAGAAATTTCTGGTTACATTCGGATATTTAGATGCAATCGTCTTGACGCCGAAGCCATCATAGAAAGGATAGTCCTTCTTGGTAGCAAGTGCAAATTTGCATTTTCCGAAGCCGAGATTTACAAGTTCGAACAGTTTGCCGTTCATTTCCATGAGCGTATCCTTTCCGACAACACCCATATCACAGACGCCATGCTCTACATAAGTAATAACATCGGCTGCCTTGGCAAGTACGACCTCCAGATTTGCATCCGGCACATACAGAATCAGCTTTCTGCCTTTTTCATGAAGCTGTGTACAATCGTAGCCAAGACTTTCCAGCAGCTTAACAGTATCCTTTTCCAGTCTGCCCTTTGTCAGAGCAATACGAAGCGGCTTATTCATTTGCATCCACCTCCATACCTTCTTCGGAAACAAAGATAATCTTTCCGATCTTTCTGTCACGGGCATATTCACGCACGAGTTCAAGATCCGAGAACAGGGCATGCTCTACGACCTTGCCCTCACTGCGCAGTTCCTCCGCAACGGCTATTGCCTGTGCTTCGCAACCTTCTGCCGCAGAAATCAAAACATCGGGAATTCGAAGCTGCGGCTTTTCAAGCTTAGCAGAAACGCCTGCAACTGCATCCACATTGACAGCCATGCCGACAGCAGGAATATCATAACCAAATTCAGACAGAAGCTTATCATAACGACCGCCGGCAAGTACTTCCTCGCCGCAGCCTGCAAGATACCCCTTCATCACAAGACCCGTGTAGTAATCCGTCTTGTTGACGAGTCCAAGATCCACCGTAATTCTGCCGTTCTGATTAAGCTCGCATACCTCAAGATACAGCTCCTTGAGATGATCGAGCAGCATTTCAATTCTTGCATCTTGGAACAGTGCAGACGCCTTTTCGAATACCTCAACACCACCGAACAATGTGGGAAGCTTTTTGAGTGCATTTGTAATTTTGTTATCGCCCATCCTGTCAAGCAGGTCATTGAGTGCAGGATAATTCTTTTCCTCAATCAGACTGCGAATTTCTTCCTTCTGTGCAGGTGTAGCATTAAGGCGGTGCATCAGCTCACGGAAAATTCCCACATCGCCAAGCTCCAGAGAGTAATCCGCACCCACAGATGACAGCACAGATACCGCAGCGGAGATGATTTCCATATCCGCCATTCTTGAAGATGAACCAAGAAGTTCGATACCCGTCTGCACGATCTCATCGCTTCTGCCCTTTAAAGAGGGCTCAAAGCGGTAGACCGTCTGGTTGTAGAACAAGCGCAGCGGCAGCATTGCATCCTTCAGACGAGTTGCAACCACTCTTGCAATGGGCATTGTGGAATCGGGACGCAGTACAAGCAGTCTGCCCTTGTTGTCCGTCAGCTTATAAAGCTCCTCCTGCGGAAAATAACGGGAATTGAGATTGAATACATCATAAAATTCAAGACCTGGTGTAATCAGCTCTGCATAGCCCATTCTTTTGAAAATAGAATGAATCTTCTTCTCCGTTTCACGCTTTGCATAACATTCATCAAACAGATAGTCCCTTGTTCCCTCGGGAGTAATCAAATCATATCGACGCATAGTTATCCTCTTTTCTATATTCTCGTTTCAGCATCCGCTTTAGTCTATTACCATGATACTATAGTAACATATTATCACCGTAATGTCAAGTTAGAAGAATGACATTTGTGTGGATTTCGGCAAATCGCCAAATGCACCTAAACTATCAAGCATTTCAATTATGGTTTTTGACGCACCGCTCTGCGTCTGGAATTCCTCTACAGACATATAATCGCCGTTCTGTGCCGCATCATAAATCCCCTTTGCAGCGGCTTCGCCGCATCCCGGCATAGCGGAAAACGGAATACGGATCTTTCCATCCTCCATCAAAAATTTATAGGCGTGGGATTTTTTCAGATCAACCGGCAGGAACGTAAACCCACGACTCATCATTTCATTGACGATCAGCAGGATATCATAAAGGTCGGTTTCTTTTTTGGATTTCTCATTTCCTTTTTCTTTCAGCTCATTGATTTTTGCACGAACGGCACCAATACCGGAAACCGCAAGCTCCACATCAAAGTCACCGCCTCTTACCGTGAGGTAGGTGGCGTAGAATTCCAGCGGCTTATAGAGCTTGAACCATCCGAGCTTCATCGCTGCAATAACATACGCAGCGGCGTGAGCCTTCGGGAACATGTATTTGATCTTCAGACAGCTTTCAATGTACCAGTCCTCTACGTTGTTATCTTTGAGCATCTGGATAATTTCGGGAGTGAAATTCTTGGGTGCCTGTCCCTTTCTCGTCCATTCCATGATGGTGAACGCCATCTTAGGTTCCACACCCTTGTAAAGCAGTGTGGTCATGATACTGTCTCGGGTTCCGATTACCTCTGAAATAGTGCAGACATTCTGGTCGATCAGGTCCTTTGCATTTCCGAGCCAAACGTCCGTACCGTGGGAAAGTCCCGAAATCTGGAGAAAGTCACTGAATTTTGTGGGTTTTGCATCCATCAGCATGCCGATTGTAAAGCCCGTACCCATTTCAGGGATGCCAAGACTTCCGGTCGGACAGTAAATTTCTTCAGGGGTAACTCCCAGCACGGAGCAGTCCGTACACATGCGGATTACATCGGGATCATAACCGGGAATATCCTTAATTTTGAGTCCCGTCAGGTCTTCGAGATGTTTATAAAGAGTAGGTACCACATGTCCAAGCTCGTCAAGCTTGAGGATGGTGTCGTGAATAGAATGGAAGTCGAAGTGCGTGGTAATCACATCGGAATCCGTAGAATCGGCAGGATGCTGTACGGGAGTAAAATCATACACTTCATAATCGGAAGGCACAACAACCATGCCGCCGGGATGCTGACCGGTGGTACGTTTGATTCCTGTGCATCCGATGGAAAGTCTGTTTTCCTCGGCGGAATTTAGGACAGTTCCCTGCTCCTCCAGATATTTCTTGACAAAGCCGTATGCGGTCTTATCGGCAATCGTACCGATGGTTCCGGCTTTGAACACATTATCACGTCCAAACAGTTCCTCTGTATAACGGTGGGCGCTCGACTGGTATTCGCCTGAGAAATTCAGGTCGATATCAGGCGCTTTATCACCGTCAAAACCAAGAAAGGTTTCGAACGGAATATCATGCCCGTCACAGATCAGGGGTTCACCGCATTTGGGACAGTTCTTTGGCGGTAAGTCAAAGCCAGAGCCATAGGTTCCGTCCGTGATAAATTCGCTGTACTTACATTTTTTGCAAACATAATGCGGCATCAGGGGGTTTACCTCGGAAATACCTGCCATGGAAGCTACAAAAGAAGAGCCTACGGATCCACGGGAACCAACGAGGTAACCATGCTGCTCTGAATTATACACAAGCTTCTGTGCGATCATGTACAGAACAGAGAAGCCGTGCTTGATGATGGAGGCAAGCTCTCGGTCAAGGCGTTTTTCAACAATTTCCGGCAAGGGATCGCCATAAATTTCCCTTGCTCGCTCATGAGTAATGCGTTTGAGATCCTCTTCTGCACCTTCAATAGTGGGAGTAAAGGTTCCCTTGGGGATGGGATGCACATGCTCGCAGGCATCCATGATACGGCAGGGATTGTCGATGACGATCTCCTCTGCCTTTTCTTCGCCAAGATAGGAGAATTCCGCAAGCATTTCATCCGTGGTACGCAGATACAGCGGCGGCTGTTGTCCGGCATCGGAAAAGCCCTGTCCGGACATAAGAATCTTACGGAATACGCTGTCCTTCTGATCGAGGAAATGCACGTCACACGTTGCAACAACGGGGATGCCGAGTTTTTCACCAAGGGCGACAATTCGTCTGTTGTAGTTGCGAAGCTGTTCCTCGTCCTGCGCAATTCCCTTGCGAATCATAAAAGCATTGTTGGCAATGGGCTGGATTTCAAGATAATCGTAGAATTTTGCGATAGCTTCCAGTTCCTTGTCGGATTTTCCATCGACAATGGCTGAAAACAACTCTCCCGATTCACAGGCACTGCCAAAGATCAGACCATCACGGTGCTGCTCCAGAACGGATTTCGGGAGAAGCGGATGGCGGTAAAAATAATTCAGATGACCGTAGGAAACAAGACGATAGAGATTTTTCAGGCCGACCTGATTTCTGACAAGGATGATATGATGGTAGGATTTAAGCTTCTTGACATCAATTGCCTTTGTCTTGGTGTTGAGGTCGTCGAGTGTTTCAATGCCGTTTTCCTTAATGGCACGTCCGACAAGATTGATATAAATTTTCGCAAGCATGAGCGCATCATCGGACGCTCTGTGATGATCAAATTTTCCGAGCTTGAGGTGCTTTGCAACCAGATTCAGCTTGTGCTTTGCAAGCTCGGGCAGCATCGACTGACAGAGAATCAGGGTATCGATCCAGTTATAGTCAAAATCGATGTTCTGACGTTTGCAGACAGCATTGATAAAAGATGTATCAAATGTCGCATTATGTGCGGCAAGCACGGGGCTCTTTCCGCAAAATTCCATAAACATGCGCAGCGCTTCTGCTTCTTTTGGCGCATCCTGCACCATTTCCTGGGTAATACCGGTCAGTTCCACAATATTCTGCGGAATAGGTCGTTCGGGATTGACCATGGTATTAAAGCTTTCCACGACCTGCATATTACGCAGACGTACCGCACCGATTTCAGTCAGGCGGTCACGTTCAGGACTCAGTCCCGTTGTTTCAACGTCAAATACGATGATTTCGTCATTGATACTGCGCCCGTCCTTGCCTTTGAGGATCATCGGACGGTTCATATCATCGACCATGTACGCTTCGCAGCCGTAGATCACCTTAAAATTAGGATCTTTCAACCCACCGACCGCTTTCATCGCATCGGGGAACGCCTGCACCACGCCGTGGTCGGTGATGGCAATGCCGGGGTGTCCCCATTCATGCGCACGATTGATCAGTGCCTTGGCTTCACTGACGGCATCCATTGCCGACATATTGGTATGACAGTGAAGTTCCACACGCTTTCGCTGTGCAGTATCCTTTCGCTGCTTACGTTTCATCTTCACAATGGAATCAGGTCGGAGGACGGGTTCATGCATGAAGGGATCATCCTCAATTTTACCGCTGACAAGGATTGCAGCTCCTTTTTTCAGCTCTCCAAGCGGAAGCTTTTCAAGCTTTTCGATGGAATCAAAGAATTTCAGCGTGATAGAACCCGAAAAATCCGTGATCTGGTAGGTCATCACACGTTTACCGCCACGAATATCACGGGATTCGGACGCAAAAATATCGCCGAACACCGTTACTCGGTTTCCTCTTGTTTCAAGGGCTGCGGGAATGGAAATGGGATTATCTCGGATGGTTCTTCCCTTGATGAGAGTTCCGCTGTCCGGCTCTGCATCAAGATTCAGATGCTCAAGCGAAACGGACTGCGGTCCCTGCGGAACAGGGGGCGGCGGAGGTGCAATTTCTTCGGGCTGTACCATAATCGGAGGCGGAATGTATTCCGGCGGTGCTTCTTCAATCACACGCTCAAGCTGCTCACTTGAAAGGGTATCGGGGCCGTGCAGTGTAATTTTCACATTTTTGGAAAAATGCGTTTCGATGAACTGTGTGACAACCTTTGTAAATTGAAATTTTTCAAGAATCGGATATCCGCCGTTGAGCAGTTCAATGTGGATTCTGTCGTCATTCCATGTCACATCCGCTTTATTTAAAAAACCGTTGATGATGGGAAGTTCACGTTTGAGCATTTCAACAAGTACAGGATAGATATCCTTCGTAAACATGGACGGCTCATAGCGGCAGTCAAGGCGTACTGTTTTTACTTGAAGCGCATTTCCTGTTTTCGCTTCAAACTCCAGAATATCCGCAGCAGGAACGATATGCGGAAACTGTACGACAAATGTGATTTCATTCAGAGTCTTTTCATCATAACGGATGTCCTGAATAACGCCCTGATGTACGGAAACAGGCAAATCACTGATATATTCATTTAAAAACTCCAGCAAAGTTGCATTTGCCATGGTTTCACTCACCTTTTTTATAGTTTAGAAAGTTCCTCAAGAAGTGCAGGCACGATATCCTGCTCGGGAACCTTTCGGAGAATCTCTCCATGGCGGAACAGCAGACCGATTCCGTCACCGCCTGCGACTCCGAGATCGGCTTCTCTTGCTTCTCCGGGTCCGTTGACAACACAGCCCATCACTGCAATTTTGACATCCTTTTCGATATCAGCAACCGCCTCTTCCACCTGCTTTGCAAGGGAAACAAGGTCAATTTTTGTTCTGCCGCAGGTGGGACACGATACGATCTGCACGCCACCACGCTTGCCGATGCTTTTGAGAATATCCTTTGCAGCGGCAATTTCACGGATCGGGTCGTCTGTCAAGGAAACACGGATGGTTTCCCCGATGCCATCATGCAGGAGAGAGCCGATACCGATGGCGGATTTGATCAGTCCCATACGTTCCGTACCTGCTTCCGTCACGCCCAGATGCAGCGGATAGGAACACTTCTCTGCGGCAAGACGATAGCTGTCGATCATGCGGTTGACATCGGAGGATTTAATAGAAATAACAATATCCTCAAAATCGAACTTTTCCAGCATCGCCGCATGTTGCATCGCACTTTCCACCAGAGCTTCCGGAGTAGGAGAGCCGTATTTTGCAAGGATTTCTTTTTCTAAAGAACCGGAATTGACACCGATACGAATAGGAATATTCCTCAACTTGCAAGCCTCTGCAACCTGGCGCACTCTGTCCATATCGCCGATATTACCGGGGTTAATGCGGATCTTATCCACACCGGCTGCGGCGGATTCCAAAGCAATGCGGTAGTCAAAATGAATGTCCGCAACAAGCGGAATCGAAATTTTCTCTTTGATTGCAGGTATCAGTCTGACGGCATCGAGTGTCGGGATCGCTGCACGGATGATTTCACAGCCTGCCTGTTCCAGAGCGACTGCCTGGGCAACAGTTCCCTCCACATTTTCAGCCGGAACATTGAGCATGGACTGGATGTAGATATGACTGCCGTCCAGTGTGCAGTTTCCGACATTGACGGGTTTTACGTTTCTCATAGTTACTACCTCGCACTTATTTTGTATTTGCATCATCACTCGCACTGACAGTACTGCTGTCAGGAGGATCGTTACTTTTTACTATCTTCATAATATCCTGGAATGTCACAAGAACCATGATCAGCAGCAGCACTGCAAGACCGATGAAATGCACCAGTCCCTCGTGTTCGGGGTTAATAGGTTTGCGGCGGATTCCCTCGATCAGCAGGAATACCAGTCTTGCACCATCAAGTGCGGGAATGGGAAGAAGATTAAACATGCCCACGTTAATGGTGATGAACGATGCAAGAGAAAGGACGGAAATGAGCTTTTCGATGATGGTTTCACCCACACTTGCGGCTTCTCCGATCGTGCCGATAATACCAACGGGACCTGACAGATCATGGAAACCGTATTTTCCTGTCACAAGGTCGATCAAGGATGCCCAGATGAGTCTTGCAGTGGATACGGTATTGAGCGCACTGTATCTGACGACATTCAGGAAATTACACTTTTCCGCTTTCACATAAAAATCGAGTCTGCCTTCGGTTTTGGTATTATAGAAACGTACATTATTGAGAGTAACCTTTTCACCATTACGTTTTACCACAACGGTCATTTCTTCTGTTTCGGTGGACTGGAGCTTATAGGAAAGATCCATATCCGTCAGAAGTCGCATTCCATCAATAGAGAGTATGGTATCCCCCACCTGAAGACCGCAGGATTCACTTGTAGAAGTGGAAATCTTCTCCCCCGTCTGTGCATCCTCGGTGTAGGTAAAGCCTGCAATCTGAAGCGTCACGACATCCTGATACAAGAGTGTTGTGGTACAGATGAGCAGAAAACCGAGGATAATATTCATAACTGCACCTGCAACGACAACTGCCATTCGTTTGGGTACGCTTTTTCTGCTGAAGGCTCTCGGATCGGTACTTTCCGCATCCTCCCCCTCCATTGCACAGAATCCGCCGACAGGGAGCAAACGGAGGGAGTATTCTGTTTCCTTGCCCTGTTTCTTGAAAATCACAGGTCCCATGCCGATGGCGAATTTATTGACTTTGATACCGCAAAGTTTGGCAACGGCAAAATGACCGAACTCATGAATTGCAATAATGACACCGAAAACAAGAAGCGCAATAATAATTGTGGTCATAACTCATAAATCCTTTCTGATCAAACAAGTCTGTATCTGTCATTTATTAAGAATACGGCTGCGTACATACGCTCTTGCTGCTTTATCTGCTTCAAGCACATCCTCATAGCAGGTCACATCACCGCCACGAACGGATTCCATTGCTGCACGTACAAGCTCACCGATCTGCAGGAATCCGATCTCATCACGCAGGAACCATGCTACTGCTTCCTCATTGGCTGCATTGACAATGCAGGGGCGAAGACCCCCCTCGGTGATCGCATCAATTGCTGCACGAAGACAGCCGAAGGTTTCATAATCCGGCTGCTCAAAGGTCAATGTTCCATATTCCGTCAGCGACAGCGGACGGGTCGGGCATGCCTTACGCTCGGGATAGAGCAAGGCATACTGAATCGGAATTTTCATATCCGGGACACCCATCTGTCCGATGACGGCGTAATCCTCAAATTCCACAGCAGAATGAAGGACACTCTGACGATGCACCACGATTTCGATCTGGGAGGGCTTGAGATCAAAGAGCCATTTGGCTTCGATAAATTCCAGTCCTTTATTCATCAAGGTTGCGGAATCTATGGTGATCTTGTTTCCCATATCCCAGTTGGGATGCTTAAGCGCATCTGCAGCACGTACCTGCGTCAGCTGTTCTGTGGTTTTACCGAAAAACGGACCACCGGAGGCTGTCAGAATGATTTTGCGGACGGGATTCATGGAATTTCCCTGCAGGCACTGAAAAATCGCAGAATGCTCGCTGTCCACAGGAAAGATGTTCACGCCCTTTTCGGCTGCTGCACGCATCACGAGGGAACCGCCTGCGACCAGAGTTTCTTTGTTCGCAAGTGCAACATCTGTTCCGGCTTCAATGGCAGTCAATGTCGGAAGAAGACCGACCATGCCTACAACACTGTTGAGGACGATGTCTGCTTCACGGGATGCGGCAATTTTGCAAAGTCCTTCCATGCCGCTGAGAATTTCGATTTTTTCTCCTGAAAGAAGCTCGGTGAGAAGTTCCTTCTTGGATTCATCAAAAATGCAGACGCATGACGGATGGAACTCCTTTGCCTGCTGTGCAAGCAGTTCAGCCCTGCTGTGTGCGGCAAGGGCAGTGACCTGCATGCCATGCATTTTTGCAACTTCAAGTGCCTGTGTTCCTATGGAACCGGTGGAACCGAGGATGGATACACGTTTCATATTGAATTTCCTTTCATTGCCAGAATAACACAATAAACCCATCTGTGATACAGATAGGTTTATTGCTGATTTCACTTAAAAATGGAAAACAGAGTTAAAAATACATACA
The DNA here is from genome assembly GCA_017521325.1 of Oscillospiraceae bacterium. Taxonomy (GTDB): domain Bacteria; phylum Bacillota; class Clostridia; order Oscillospirales; family Ruminococcaceae; genus UBA3855. Next base: position 69,344 of record JAFXCV010000036.1, read on the forward strand.
TTGCCGGTACGACAAACAATACGCTGTCAAAGCGATCCATCATACCGCCATGTCCGGGCATAATGGAACCGTAATCCTTGATACCCTTCTGACGCTTGACGACAGATGCACAGAGATCACCGAGCACAGAAATCACTGCACACACTGCACCGAGCAGGCATACTGCAAGATAATTGACCTGCAGATCATTGCCATTATGACGCTGAATCAGCGCATAGACAAAGCAGATTGCACCGAACACAACTGCATTGGAGATCACACCGCCCCAGAAACCTTCAACAGTCTTCTTCGGGCTGATGGTCGGACAAAGCTTATGCTTTCCGAGTGTCACACCTGCAAAATACGCACCGGAATCAGCAATCCATGCACCGCACAAAGCAAGAACCACATAAATAATACCATGCTCATCCGCATTCTTGATGGGGATAAGGAAGGTCAGGGACTTTGTCACAAGAATCGCCGACATTGTCATAAAGGCGATCTGTTCCACATGAAACTTCTGGGAATTACGAATCAGCTCAACGAAAATGAGAAGCAGACATACAAACTGCGCAGCCGGCAAATAATCCCAACATCCATAAAATTCCAGAAACGGCGTAGATGCACCGTAAAGAAGCATACCTGCATAAGCAAGACGGAATTTCGTCGCATCAACTGCTTGTGCAAGCTCTGTAAGAATGATGCCAATGACAATTGCAAGTGCCAGAGGATAAAGAAATGTCGTATTCAGAAACAGCACGGCAAGTGCCACTGCAATTCCGATAAAGGCTGAAATCAGACGAACTGCCATGAATCAGACACCTCCAAATCGCCTGCCTCTGCCTGCAAAATCAATCAAAGCCTTGTTCAGCTCATCCGGTGAAAAATCAGGCCACATGATATCTGTGAAATAATATTCCGCATATGCACACTGCCAGATGAGATAATTAGAAAGACGCAGTTCACCGCTTGGACGAATGACAAGATCCACATCGGGCATGCCTGCCGTGTACAGATGATCAGCAACAGTCTGCTCAGAAATGTCATCAACCGAAAGCTCACCCTTCTGCACCTTTTCAGCGATCAGTCGTGCGGAGCGTGCAATTTCATCCCTGCCGCCGTAATTGGTGGCAAGCAGTACTGTGAGCTGTCTGTGGTGTGCTGTATCTTCTTCAAGCTTGATCATCTTTGTACGGATATCCTCGGGATATACACTCTTGTCACCAAGAAAGATCGCACGCACGCCATCACCGAGATGCTTCTGCACCTCGTCGAGGTATTCACGCATGATCGCAAGGATACCGTCAATTTCTTCCTTCGGACGTTTCCAGTTCTCAGTGGAAAACACATAGAAGGAAATATAGGGAATGCCGATATCCTTACAATACTGCATAATACGCTTGAAATTCTTGCCGCCCTCGACGTGACCGAGACTTCTGGGAAGTCCTCGCTTCTTCGCCCATCTGCCATTTCCGTCCATGATGAAACCGATATGCGTCGGCAGAACTTCCGGCAGCGAACCGTTATCCGCTGCCGTTGTTTTCTTAAAAAATGCCATGTCATACTCCTAACAAATAAAGTTGATTGCCGGAAAATCAGATGCTCATAATTTCCTTTTCCTTTTCGGCAACAGCCTTATCTACTTCCTCACAGAAACGATCAGTCAGCTTCTGTACCTTCTTCTCTGCTTCCTTCTGATCATCCTCAGTGATCTCGCTGTTCTTCTTCATGGTCTTGAACTTTTCAATGCTGTCACGACGAATGTTGCGAACGCTAACCTTTGCATCTTCTCCGGACTTCTTAACGGTCTTGCAAAGATCCTTTCTGCGCTCCTCTGTCAGCTGCGGGAAAGCCAGGCGGATCACCTTGCCGTCATTGTTGGGTGTAATGCCGATATCGGAAGCAAGGATTGCCTTCTCAATTGCCTTGAGGGAAGTAACGTCCCAGGGCTGGATCAGCAGGATTCTTGCCTCTGCAACGGAAATTGCAGCCATCTGCTGAACCGGTGTCGGCGCACCATAATAATCTACCATCACCTTGTCAAGCACTGCGGGGTTTGCTCTGCCTGCACGCAGTGCTGCAAAATCACTCTTGAGGCGATCCAATGTCTTTGTCATTTTTTCTTCTGCAATTCTCAACTGTTCTTTCATAATTCTTGTCCGCTTCCCTTCATTTCGGGAGCGTACTCCTTTCTATAAATGTAGTAGTTTTAGTCCTCGTAAATCACTGTGCCGACCTGCTTACCAAGAACAGCATCCAGAATATTATCCGGTCTGCTCAGATCAAACACGAGCATTTTCAGCTTATTGTCACGGCACATGGTAGCAGCTGTGCTGTCCATAACCGCAAGCTCCTTTGCCAGCACTTCGCTGAAGGTCAATGTATCGTATCTCACAGCATCCTCATACTTATGGGGATCCTTATCATAAACACCGTCAACAAGCGTTGCCTTCATGAAGATTTCTGCCTCAATCTCTACGCCACGCAGCGCAGCTGCTGTATCGGTAGAGAAGAAGGGGTTGCCTGTTCCACATCCGAAAATCACAACTCTGCCCTTCTTGAAGTGGTTAATTGCCTTATTACGGATGTACGGCTCTGCGATCTGCTGCATGGTGATTGCTGTCTGTACACGAACCTCAAGACCGAGAGATTCCAAAACATCAGCAATGGCAAGTGCGTTGATTGTGGTTGCAAGCATGCCCATGTGGTCTGCACGGGTTCTGTCAAGACCGCCGCACATTCTGCCACGCAGGAAGTTACCGCCGCCGACAACGATGCCCACTTCTACGCCGATATCTACGCACTTTTTGATGCTCTCGCAGATATTTCCGATGACTGCATAGTCAAGTCCGAATTTCTTATCGCCGGCAAGTGCTTCGCCGCTGAGCTTCAGGAGAATTCTTTTGTATTTTAATTCCATGGTTGACACCTCACATTAAAATATACTACTTCTATTTTACACTAAAAATTCAATTCTGTAAAGCCTATTTTGAAAAAAATATTATTTTTTTTGTACTTTTTCCGTAAGAATACTTTCATAATTCAGGAAACATGGAAAACTCACCGCATCTTCTCCGATTCGTCGGCATATAATCCGATACCATCCTATTATTTTCGGAGGCTTATTATGCAGATCATTTATTACAGAAAGAACAATCCTACCGAACGAGAAAAGGAAATCCTTGATCGTGCCGCACATAAAAAGCATCTTTTTAAAAAGACGATCCTCTGGGATATTCTGCTGTTTATCCTACTCGGCTTGCTCGGTCCCCTGCTTCATTATGCTGCCCCCTCACTCGTTACGTTTCCCATTCTGAAGGGATTTTTACCAATCAATGAAAGCATCTGGGAGCATCTGAAACTCCTGTTCTATCCGGCGGCAGGTGTGGCAATTATGCGCAGGCTTTCCCTCGGAAAACTCCAGCATGGAATTCTCACGACATTTGCAGAGGCAATTCTCATTGCAATTACAGTGATGGTATCGGGCTTTTACACCTATTCGGGCATACTTGGCACACACCATTTTCTGATTGACATCGTACTCTTTTATCTTTGCAGTCTTATACTAACGATTTATGTCAACAAGAGAGCATCACGGCAGAAAAAAAGCAGTCTGCCGGGGCTTCTGGTATTACTGCTCCTTACAGGCTGCTTTCTATTCTTTTCATACAATCTGCCGGATATCGGCTTATTCCATGATCTTAGTCAACTGTCGCAATGACTTCCACTTCTACAAGTGCTGCCTTGGGCAGATCCTTGACAGCCACACAGCTTCTTGCAGGCTTCTCGGTGATGTACTGACCATAAACCTCGTTGAAAGCTGCAAAATCTGCAATATCAGCAAGGAAACATGTGGTCTTTACGATCTTATCCATGGAGGTACCTGCTGCAGTCAAAACTGCCTTGAGATTCTCCATAACCTGTGTGGTCTGACCCTTGATGTCAGCTGCTTCGATATTTCCGGTTGACGGAACAATTGCGATCTGACCGGAGGAATACACCATGCCATTTACAACAACTGCCTGGGAATACGGACCAATTGCTGCCGGTGCATTTTCTGTATAAATTCTTTCTGCCATGTGAAACACTCCTTTTAACCTACGATTTTAAATCCCGCATCCGTCAGAGCCTTGCGGATCTGCTGGATATGCTCACGATTTCTGGTTTCCATGACAATGCGCAGCAGACAGTCGGTAATATCGCTGTCCTCGCTTGCACGTTCATGGTGGATAGAGATAACATTGCCGCCCATATCGGCAAGAATGGATGCAACGCCCTTGAGCTGACCGGGCTTGTCCTCAAGCTGAATGGTCATCGTATCGGATCTGCCGGACTTGAGCAGACCTCTCTTGATGACTCTGGAAAGAATGGTTACGTCGATATTGCCGCCGGATACAAGACAAACAACATTCTTGCCCTCGATGGGGAGTTTATCGAACATAACAGCTGCCACAGCAACTGCACCTGCACCCTCGGCAATCAGCTTATGCTGCTCGATCAGCGCAAGAATTGCGGAGGACACCTCGTCATCTGTGACTGTTACAATCTGATCGACATACTGACGGCAATACTCGAAGGTGTTTACACCGGGTTCTTTTACCTTGATGCCGTCCGCAATGGTTCCGACTTTATCAAGACAGATGATCTCATCCTGCTCGAGCGACTGTACCATGGAAGGTGCGCCGCTTGCCTGCACGCCATACACCTTGATATTGGGGTTGAGGTGCTTGAGCGCAAAAGCAACACCGGAAATCAGTCCGCCGCCGCCGACGGGAACAACAACTGCATCAAGATTCGGAAGCTGGTCAATGATCTCCAGACCGATGGAGCCCTGACCTGCGATGACATACTCATCGTCAAACGGATGAATCATAGTATATCCCGTCTCATCACGCAGGGAAAGTGCCTTCTGGTAGGCATCGTCATAAACACCGGGAACGAGGCAGATTTCCGCACCGTAGCTTCTGGTTGCCTCCACCTTGGAGATGGGCGCACCGTCGGGCAGACAGATGGTAGCCTTGATGCCGTTTTTCTGTGCGGCAAGCGCAACACCCTGCGCATGGTTACCCGCAGAACACGCAACAACGCCCTTCGCCTTTTCTTCGTCACTGAGCTGGGAAATCTTATAGTACGCACCTCTGACCTTAAAGGAACCTGTAATCTGCAGATTCTCGGTTTTGAGGTAAACATTGGCATTCGTACAGATCTTCGGTGCATGGATCATATCCGTCTGTCGGATGACATTTTTCAGCACATAGCTTGCATGGTAAATTTTATCAAGCGTCAGCATAGTATCACTCCTTATCCTCTACGGACGCACTGAGCTGTTCGATCAGCTGGCGTGCGGCTCTTGCGGATCTTCCGCTCTTGCGCAGAGCGAAGCGTTCAGCTTCCAGTGCAAGCGTTTCATGGTCCATGGACAGTCCGTACTGCTGTGCCAATCCGTATACGATTTCCAAATATAAATCTTTTTTCGGTTTTTCGAAATAAACCTTGATTCCGAATCTCTCGGAAAGAGAGATGGTTTCCTGCAGGGTATCCTGACGATGCACCTCATCCCCTTCCCTTGCAGAAAAGGTTTCACGCACAATATGGCGGCGGTTGCTGGTTGCATAGATCACCGTATTATGGGATCTTGCGGCAATGCTGCCCTCCAGCACAGCCTTGAGTGCGCTGAAATCATCGTCGTTGTCTTGGAAGGACAAATCGTCGATGAAGAGAATGAACTTCAAGGGATTTCCGCTGAGTACATCCAGGAGCTTCGGCAGCAGATGCAATTCATCCTTGCCAAGCTCGATCAGACGCAGACCATCCTCTGAGAAGGTATTGGCAATTGCCTTAACAGTTGCAGATTTTCCTGTACCTGCATCGCCGTACAAAAGCACATTGGACGCTTTCTTTCCACGAAGAAGCACCTTTGTATTTTCGATCACCTGTCCCCTCTGCAGGGAATATCCGATCAGATCATCAAGTGAAACTGCATCGGGATACTCAACAGGTTTAAGGGAAAAGCCGTTTTCATCTTCCTCATCGGGCTGCAGTCGGAACATCCTGTAGCTTGCATAGACACCATAGCCAAAACGGTCAATCTTGTTGAGCCGTTCAAAATACAAGCTTTGCAGATTGATAGAGGACGCCTCCCACTTCGGAAGCGGAATGCAGCCTGCATAATCAGCAAAATCCTGCGGCGACATCGCCGCAATTTTTGACAGAACGGACAGCTCAAAGCGTGCCGTTTCCTGCATCAGCGCAGGAATTTCTTGTCCCTTTGCCGCAAAACGGATGCAGCAGGTTTCAAGGGAAAGAACCGCATTCGTCAGATACTGCGTCCAGTTCTGGGTATTATGATGATAGAGTGCAGAAACAAATCCTGCATAGCATCTGAGAAAATCCTCATGATCCTGCGACTCATCATCGCAGGATTTCATGAGAGCAATAAATGCATGTACAACGGGATCCTTCTGCAGTCTGTCAAATACAGAAAACACGAGGGTTTTCTGATATAGACGTTCAAGATTATCCATTAAGCAATCGCCTCGATGATCTTATCTGTAATTTCTGTTGTGGACAGAGCAGTCACGCCGCTGTCGCCGACGAGATCGGCAGTTCTGAAGCCAGCTTCAAGCACCTTATCCACAGCGTCCTCAATTGCCTGCGCTTCAGTATCCAGATCGAAGGAATAGCGAAGCATCATAGCAGCAGAGAGAATGGTTGCAATCGGGTTTGCAATGCCCTTGCCTGCGATATCCGGTGCAGAGCCGTGGATCGGCTCATACATGCCACGCTTGGTAGAACCGAGGGATGCGGATGCGAGCATACCGATGGAACCTGTGATCTGAGATGCCTCATCAGAGAGAATATCGCCGAACATGTTGGATGTTACCACAACATCAAACTGACGGGGGTTCTTTACGATCTGCATTGCTGCGTTGTCAACAAGCATATCGGTGCAGGTCACATCCGGATAATCCGCTGCAATGCGGTGTACGGTTTCTCTCCAGAGTCTGGAGCTTTCCAGTACATTTGCCTTGTCGATGCTGATAACATTCTTGTTGCGCTTCTGAGCGGTTTCGAAAGCAACCTTTGCGATTCTCTCGATTTCCATTACGCTGTAAGCCTCTGTGTCATACGCCTCCGGACCATACTTGCCGTCACGTCTGCCACGCTCACCGAAATAAATACCGCCTGTCAGCTCACGAACGATCATCATGTCGAAGCCCTTTTCTACGATATCCGCACGCAGGGGGCTTGCGCCCTTGAGCGCAGGATAGAGTTTAGCGGGACGCAGATTTGTGAAAAGTTCGAGTGCTGCACGAATGCCCAGCAGTGCCTTTTCAGGGCGCTTGTCACCGGGCAGTGTATCCCACTTCGGACCGCCGACTGCACCGAGCAGAACACTGTCGCTTGCAAGACAGCCGTCAACGGTTTCCTGCGGCAGGGGTGCGCCTGTTGCATCAATTGCTGCGCCGCCGATGAGATAGGGTTTAAAATCAAATGTATGACCGTATTTTTCTGCAATGACATCCAGAACACGAACTGCACTGTCCACGATCTCGGGACCGATACCGTCGCCTCTGAGCAGAGCAACTGTAAAATTCATATGTAATTCCTCCGATATTACTTGATACTGCCGTTCTTAATGGATTCTACAAGACCCCCGTTTTCAATGATCGTCTGAATGAATGCCGGGAAGGGCTCTACTGCGTAATCCTCGCCTGTTGTTTCGTTGTGCAGGACACCGTTGTCGAGATCTGCAGTGATCACATTTCCCTCAGCGATGGCATCGGCAGCAGCTTCGGATTCAACGATTGCAAGGCCGATATTGATAGCATTGCGGTAGAAGATTCTTGCAAAGCTCTTTGCGATTACCAAAGAAATACCGCTTGCCTTGATGGCGATGGGGGCATGCTCACGGGAGGAACCGCAGCCGAAATTCCAACCTGCGACCATGATGTCGCCGTCCTTGACACGGGATGCGAAGGTAGTGTCCAGATCCTCCATGCAGTGGGATGCCAGCTCCTTGTGGTCACTGGTATTCAGATAACGTGCGGGGATAATTACGTCCGTATCAACATTGTCACCGTACTTGATGACTGTTCCTGTCATTTTCATTTACAGTACCTCCTTCGGTGCAGCGATTTTGCCTGCAATTGCACTTGCAGCGGCAACCTCGGGGCTTGCCAGATAAATTTCGGACTCAGTGTGACCCATTCTGCCGACAAAGTTACGGTTTGTGGTGGCAACTGCCTTTTCACCCTCAGCAAGGATACCCATATGACCGCCAAGGCACGGGCCGCAAGTAGGTGTGGAAACCACTGCGCCGGCTTCGATAAAGGTCTTGAGATAGCCCTTTTCCATTGCTTCCAGATAGATCTTCTGTGTTGCTGGAATCACGATGCAGCGAACATTCTTTGCAACCTTCTTGCCTTCCATGATGGCTGCAGCAGCAGCCATATCTTCGAGTCTGCCGTTTGTGCAGGAGCCAATGACAACCTGATCGATCTTGATCTCATCAATCTCATCTACAGTATGGGTATTCTCCGGCAGATGCGGGAATGCAACTGTATGCTTGATTTCGGACAGGTCGATCACATAGGTCTGCTCATAAACTGCATCTTCATCCGCAGCATAGAATACAGGCTCACGGTCGGAGTGTTCCTTAACATATGCTTTAGTAATCTCGTCTACTGCAAAAATGCCGTTCTTTGCACCGGCTTCAATTGCCATATTCGCCATGCAGAGTCTGTCCGCCATGGAAAGGCTTGCAAGTCCTTCACCCATGAATTCCATGGACTTGTAGAGTGCGCCGTCCACACCGATCATGCCGATGATGTGGAGGATGACATCCTTTCCGGAAACATAGGGCTGAAGCTTGCCTTTCAGTTCAAATTTGATTGCGGAAGGCACCTTGAACCATGCCTTGCCGATTGCCATACCGCAAGCCATGTCTGTGGAGCCGACACCTGTGGAAAATGCACCGAGTGCGCCGTATGTACAGGTATGGGAGTCTGCACCGATGACAGCGTCACCGGAAACTACCAGTCCTTTTTCGGGCAGGAGGGCATGCTCAATACCCATCTGTCCAACGTCATAGAAGTTGGTGATTTCCTGCGCACCGCAGAAATTACGGCACATCATGCACTGCTGTGCAGCCTTGATGTCCTTATTCGGGGCAAAATGGTCCATTACCATTGTTACCTTTTCTTTATCAAAAACACTCTCCTTGCCCATCTGATTGAATGCCTTGATGGCTACGGGAGAAGTAATATCATTGCCAAGCACAAGGTCGAGATTTACAAGAATCAGCTGTCCTGCTTCTACGCTGTCAAGACCTGCATGTGCTGCAAGGATCTTCTGTGTCATGGTCATTGCCATGGAACATCTTCCTTTCTGTTATTCAATAATTGCGCCCTTATCGGCAGAGGAAACCATCTTAGCGTAGCGCTTGAGATAGCCTGTTACATCGGTTTTGATCTTCAATGTGGTTTCTGCCTTACGTTTTTCAATTTCCTCATCGGAAACCAGAAGCTGAATGCTGTAATTCGGGATATCAATGGCAATTCTGTCACCGTCACGAACATAGGCAATCATGCCGCCACGAACTGCTTCCGGGGAAACATGACCGATGGAGGCGCCTCTTGTTGCGCCGGAGAATCTTCCATCTGTAATGAGCGCAACCTCCTTATCCAGACCCATGCCAGCAATTGCGGATGTCGGAGAGAGCATTTCTCTCATGCCGGGACCGCCTGCAGGACCTTCATAACGGATGACAACCACATCGCCTGCCTGAATTTTGCCTGCATAAATCGCAGCAATGGTTTCTTCCTCACTGTCAAATACCTTTGCAGGACCTTCATGCTTGAGCATTTCAGGAGCAACGGCGCTTCTCTTGACAACACAGCCGTCGGGTGCAAGATTACCACGCAGCACGGCAATTCCGCCTGTTTCGCTGTAGGGATTCTCAACAGGACGAATTACTTCGGGATCACGGTTTACGCAGCCATCCAGATTCTCACCCAGTGTCTTGCCGGTAACGGTCATTACATCGGTGTGAATCAGATTCTTCTTGCGAAGCTCATTAAGTACTGCATACACACCGCCTGCAGCATCAAGCTGTTCCATGTAAGTATGACCTGCAGGTGCAAGGTGGCAGAGGTTCGGGGTCTTTGCACTGATTTCATTTGCAATGTCAAGATTCAGCTTAACACCGCATTCATGTGCAATTGCCGGCAGGTGGAGCATGCTGTTTGTGGAGCATCCAAGTGCCATGTCAGCAGTCAGTGCATTCTGGAATGCCTTTTCCGTCATAATATCCAGAGGACGGATATTCTTGCGGTAGAGTTCCATAACCTGCATACCTGCGTGCTTTGCAAGCTCAATTCTCTTACTGTAGACAGCCGGAATCGTACCATTTCCACGCAGACCCATACCCAGTACCTCAGTCAGGCAGTTATGGGAATTTGCAGTATACATACCCGAGCAGCTGCCGCAGGTAGGACATGCATTCAGCTCGTAATCCATGAGCTTTTCTTCATCCATCTTGCCTGCCTTATAGGAACCGACAGCCTCAAACATACTCGAAAGGCTGGTCTTCTTTCCATCCACGCAGCCAGCAAGCATCGGGCCGCCGCTGACGAAAATTGTGGGAACGTTAACACGAGCTGCAGCCATGAGCAAACCGGGAACGTTCTTGTCACAGTTGGGAACCATAACGAGTGCATCAAATGCATGCGCCAGAGCCATTGCCTCAGTGGAATCTGCGATCAGATCACGGGTAACGAGGGAGTACTTCATTCCCTTGTGTCCCATTGCGATACCATCGCAAACTGCAATTGCCGGGAACACGATCGGTGTACCGCCTGCCATTGCAACACCCGTTTTTACTGCATCAACGATCTTATCAAGATTCATATGACCCGGTACGATCTCATTATAAGAGCTTACAATACCAACCAGCGGACGCTGCATTTCTTCCTCAGTCAGACCGAGCGCATGGAGCAGTGAACGCTGCGGAGCGCAGTGGAAACCCTTGGTAATTGCTTCACTTGCCATAAAATTTACCTCTTTTCCAATTCGGAATCTATTAATTTTCAGTATCTCCATATACAACGATAATCCCGCATTGCGGGATTATCGGATATGTTTTTCACAGAATCAGTTGTTGATCAGCTTATCTTCGCCATTCCAGCTGTACAGCTTACGGATCTCCTCACCAACTACCTCTGCCGGATGCTCAGCAGCGAGCTTTCTCATAGCCTTGAAGTGAACCTGGTTGCCTGCATCGGACATGTCAAGCAGGAATTCCTTAGCAAAGGAACCATCCTGGATGTCAGCGAGAACCTTCTTCATTGCCTTCTTGGTCTCTTCTGTAATTACCTTCGGGCCTGTGATGTAGTCACCGTATTCAGCAGTATTGGAGATGGAATATCTCATACCAGCGAAACCGGACTGATAGATCAGATCAACGATGAGCTTCATCTCGTGGATGCATTCAAAGTATGCATTTCTGGGGTCGTAACCAGCTTCAACCAGTGTCTCAAAACCGCACTGCATCAGAGCGCAAACACCGCCGCAGAGAACAGCCTGCTCACCGAACAGGTCAGTTTCAGTCTCTGTACGGAATGTGGTTTCCAGAACGCCTGCACGGCTGCCGCCAATACCTGCTGCATATGCAAGACCGATATCCTGTGCATCGCCTGTAGCATCCTGATGTACAGCGATCAGGCAAGGTACACCCTTTTCAGCCTGGTATTCAGATCTTACAGTGTGACCCGGGCCCTTGGGAGCGATCATGATAACGTTTACATTTGCAGGGGGAACGATGCATCCAAAGTGGATATTAAAGCCGTGTGCAAATGCCAGAGTCTTGCCCTCTGTCAGGTAGGGCAGGATGTCGGACTCATACAGAGCCTTCTGCTTTTCATCGGGGATCAGGATCATGATCAGATCAGCTGCCTTTGCAGCCTCTGCTGTTGTCATAACCTTCAGACCCTGTGCCTCAGCCTTTGCCCAGCTCTTGCTTCCCTCGTAGAGACCAACAACTACATTAACGCCGCTGTCCTGGAGGTTCAGAGCATGTGCATGACCCTGGGAGCCATAACCGATGATTGCAACGGTCTTACCGTCGAGCTTGTGCAGATCGCAGTCCTGCTGATAGAAAATCTTTGCCATTTTAAAAAACTCCTTTTATGATAATTTTGGTTTGCTTATTTATCACATGAATCGCTGTTGAGATAGTTGCAGCCTCTTTCGAGTGCCACAACACCAGTACGGCACATTTCAAGAATACCAACATGCTTGACAAGAGCGATAAATGCCTCAATTTTGGAAGTCTCGCCGGTAATTTCTACACAGAGCGTATTGGGAGAAAAATCGACGATCTTGGAACGGAAGATGTCACACGCAGACAAAACTTCCTGTCTTGTCTGGGGATCGTTCTTCAGCTTGATCAGGGCAAGCTCACGGTAAACGGACTTGTCACGCTCCATGACCTTGACTTCCTTTACATTGTACAGCTTCTTGAGCTGCTTCATCACCTGCTTGCGGGTGGAATCATCACCGCTTGCAAAAATTGTGATTCTGGAATATCTCGGATCCTCTGTTTCTCCTACCGTGAGAGTATCAATGTTGAAGGCTCTGCGTGTAAACATGCCGGATACACGTGTCAGTACGCTGGGCTGGTTTTCAACCAGAATGGCGATTACAAATTTCTTTTCCATTATTCGCCCTCCACCTTCACAATGATATCCTCAATGCAGCCGCCGGGCGGAAGCATGGGGAGTACAAATTCATCACAGTTGATCGTGCAGTCAACCAGAACAGGTCCATCCACTTCGAACGCCTTTCTGATGACTTCCTTCATTTCATCAACTGTTCCGATACAGTTTTCCATATTCAGACAAGCACCACATTCACTCGGACAGGTGATTCCCGGAATAGAGCCGATACGGAATGCCGGAAGTCCGAAGGCTTCTGCGAGCTTGACGAAATCAGTTTTTCTCTGAAGAATCGTATTGGAATAATGCTTGTTAAAGAACAGTGTCTGCCACTGGCGAACCATGCCCAATACACCGTTGTTCAAAACAACAATCACAACGGGAACCTGATTGGAAACAGCAGTTGCAAGCTCGTTGAGGTTCATACCGAAGCTGCCGTCACCTGTAAAGAGAACGGTTTTCTTTCCGGTTGCCATCGCAGAACCGATTGCTGCGCCAAGACCAAAGCCCATTGTACCAAGTCCGCCGCTGGATACAAATGTACGGGGATTTGCAAAAGGATAGTACTGTGCTACCCACATCTGATGCTGTCCGACATCCGTTACAATGGGAGTATCGGGATTTGTATATTTGCTTACCTCTCGGATAAGCGCATAGGGAGTGAGCTTATTCTCGGGAGCGATCTCCTTGAGCTGTTTTTCCTCTTCTGCCTTAAGCTCAGCAATACGAGCCATCCATTCGGGACGCTGTTTCTTCTCAACCATCGCAAGCAGTCTGGAAAGTGCATCCTTGATATCACATTCGATGCTCAGTGCTGCTGTAACATTCTTGTTCAGCTCCGCACCATCCGCATCAAGGTGTACGATCTTTGCTCTGCGTGCATATTTTGCTACATTGCCTGTACCACGATCACTGAAACGTGCACCGACGGTAATAATCAGATCTGCTTCATCCTGACCTACGGAAGACGCATAATGACCATGCATACCTTCCATGCCAAGGAATCTCGGGTTATTGTCCGGAACGCCGGAAAGGCCCATCATCGTACAGCCGATCGGGCAGTCAATTGCATCAGCAAGTGCCATAATTTCTTCGGAAGCACCGGCAGTTACAACACCGCCGCCAAAATAGATGTACGGTTTTTCAGAAGCCGCAATCATTGCAGCTGCTTTCTGAAGCTTTTCATCCTTTGCCTTGCGGGGCAGGGTCTTTTCAGCAATCTGACCGACTGCATATTCATATGCTGCTACCTGTACGTCCTTCGGAACATCCACGAGAACGGGACCGGGTCTGCCGGATTTTGCAATGGCAAACGCTTCTCTGATGGTATCTGCAAGCTGGTCTACGCTCTTTACAAAGAAATTGTGCTTTGTAATGGGCAGTGTAATACCTGTGATGTCCACCTCCTGGAAGCTGTCACGACCAATCAGGCTGTTCGGAACGTTGCCGGTGATTGCAACCAATGGAATCGAATCAAGATGCGCCGTTGCAATGCCGGTAACCAGATTTGTTGCGCCGGGACCTGATGTTGCAATGACGACGCCGACCTTTCCGCTGGTACGGGCATATCCGTCCGCAGCGTGGGAAGCACCCTGCTCGTGTGCTGTCAGAACATGCTTAATTCGGTCGCTTCTGGTGTACAAAGCATCATACAGGTGAATAACCTGACCGCCGGGATAGCCAAAGACGACATCGGTACCCTGCTCAATCAGAGTTTCCACAACAATTTCTGCACCTGTTAATTTCATGTTTTCATTCCTTTCTCGTAGATTTTGCATTGCCGGAGCCTCGGTTTTCAAGGATAATGCTTGTCAGCGCATATCCTTTCCGCTCACCGGTTCCGCTGTAATACAGCTGGAAACAATGCCTATTCATAATTATAGCACTTCATAATATTAAAATCAAGGGGGCAATTGATTTTTGATAATTTTGACAATTTTCAACACTGTAATTTGTGTTTTTATGATGAGCAGACATCTTGCATCCTACAAATTTCCATATGAGCAAAGGTGATTCGTAAGAAAATCGAAAAAATTGTTTTTATTGTCGGAAAAACGCTTGACAAAGTTTTCAAAATGATGTATAATTGTATACAATAAATGCGATGATGGGATAAAAGAAACGGAATCCGTACTTCAGAGAGCCGTTGGTTGGTGCAAAACGGTGTCAGGTCCGTGTGATAGCTCCTCCCTGAGCAGATGTCTTGAACTTTTAGTTGAGGCATACGGGTACTCCCGTTACAGAGAAATGTATTCGTTTACGGATGCAGCAGAGTGGGCGCTTTTCAGCGTCAAAAAGAGTGGTACCACGGAGTTTACCTTCGTCTCTTTTATGTCGATGCGGCATGAAAGAGTTTTTTTATGCCGTTTAAAAAATCTTCATTTGAAAGGCGGTTTTATTATGAAAAATTATCAGAAGTACACAAGACAGTATTTTGATGTCCAGAATCCTCCGATGCGCTGGACACAGAAAACCTATATTGAAAAGGCACCTCAGTGGTGCAGCGTTGATCTGCGTGACGGCAACCAGGCACTGATCATTCCGATGAGTCTGGAAGAAAAGCTGGAATTCTTTAAGCTGCTGGTCAAAGTCGGATTCAAAGAAATTGAAGTTGGCTTTCCTGCTGCATCCGACACGGAGTACGAATTCTGCCGTGCGCTGATCGAGCAGAATCTGATTCCGGATGATGTAAAGATCCAGGTGCTGACACAGTCCCGTGAGCATATCATTGCTAAGACCTTTGAGGCTCTGCGTGGCTGCAAGCACGCCATTGTGCATCTGTATAATTCCACTTCTCTGGCACAGCGTGAGCAGGTGTTCCGCAGAAGCAAGGAGGAGATTATTGAAATCGCCGAATTCGGTGCAAAGCTGTGCAAGGAATACCGTGAAAAGACTCCGGGATATTTCCAGTTTGAATACTCCCCCGAAAGCTTCACAGGTACAGAACCCGAATTTGCAGCTGAGATCTGCAACAGAGTCATTGATATCTGGCAGCCGACACCGGAGGATAAGGTCATCATCAATCTGCCGGTAACGGTTTCCCACTCCATGCCCCATGTTTATGCAAATCAAGTGGAATACATGTGCGACCATCTGAACAACAGAGAGAATGTTCTGATTTCTCTGCATCCGCATAATGACCGTGGCTGCGCAGTGGCTGACAGTGAAATGGGTCTGCTGGCAGGTGCCGACAGAATCGAAGGCACACTGTTCGGCAACGGCGAGCGCACGGGCAATGTGGATATCGTAACACTGGGTATGAACATGTTCTCACAGGGTGTGGATCCCGAACTGGATTTCACAAACCTGCCTGCAATTACAGAAGTTTATGAGCGTGTGACAAGAATGCATGTCTACGAGCGTCAGCCCTACAGCGGTCAGCTGGTATTTGCTGCATTCAGCGGATCCCATCAGGATGCGATCGCAAAGGGCATGCACTGGCGTGAAGAAAAGAACTGCGAGCATTGGACAGTTCCCTATCTGCCGATCGATCCGACGGATGTCGGCAGAGTTTATGAGGCTGACGTTATCCGCATCAACAGCCAGTCCGGCAAGGGCGGTATCGGTTATCTGCTCGAAACGCAGTTCGGTCTGGATCTGCCCAAGGCAATGCGTGAGGAATTCGGCTACATCGTAAAGGGCATCTCCGACCGTGGTCACAGAGAGCTGCAGCCTGCTGAGGTTCACGATATCTTCCGTGAAACATACGTCAACATTGCTTCTCCTCTGGAATACAAGGAAACACATTATGTGCAGAAGGATGGCATTCAGGCTCTCGTAACCTGTGCAATGAACGGTGAGGAACAGACCGTGCATGCATCCGGCAACGGCAGACTTGACGCTGTGAGCAATGCAGTCAAGAAGTTCCTGAATCTGGAATATACCATTAAGACTTACACAGAACATGCGCTGACGGTTTCTTCCAAGTCGGATGCCGTATCCTATGTTGGCATTGAAATGCCGGATGGCAAGGTTTACTGGGGCGTTGGTCAGAAGCAGGATATTTCCGATTCTTCCGTTTATGCTCTGTTCAGTGCGCTGAACCGCTATTTCGCAAGCTGCAACGCATAATCATGTCATAAATGCTGTTAGCCTGATTCCGCTTCTGCGGAGTCGGGCTATGGCTGTTTTATGGAAAGGATAACGCTATGACTTCATATATTCCGCTTGGTGGTGTCTGGGAATTCCTTGACGATCAGCAGAAGCGATTTATGGGATTCCCCCCGAAGGCAGAGGATTTCAATGATACCATTACCCTCCCTTCCACAACCGCACAGGCAAAGAAGGGCATTCCGAATGAAAAGCGTGAGGAGGGATTTCTCACGGAATTATATCCCTACAAGGGAAATGCATGGTACCGCACTGTAATTGAACTGCCGCAGGAACAAAGAAGCTGTATCCTATTGTATATGGAACGTACCCGAATTTCGGAGGTCTTTGTCAATGGTATCAGAATCGGTACAAACAACAGCCTCTGCACGCCGCACCGATATGATCTCTCCGATTTTTCTGCCTGTGAAAGTCTTGACATCTGCATCCGTGTGGACAACAGCGATTACCCGACAAAGGGCGGACATATGACCTCCCCCGACACACAGACCAACTGGAACGGCATTCTGGGCAGATTCTATCTAAAATTATCCGACCATCTTCATATAATCAGCAGAATTAAAGCAATTCCCGATGCAGCAAAGCGCAAAGTCCGTCTTGAATTTCGCACAAATAGTCACTGTAATTTCGGATGGATCAACGGACGCTGGGAGAATGCAGATGGTATTCTTTCCGTCATGGAAGAACAGGAATTCACGTTTGACCGCAGAGATGACGGCATCTGTTACGCTGATATTCCGCTTGGTGCGGATGCTCCCCTCTGGGATGAATACCATCCCGTCATCTGCCGCATGAAAGTCCTGATTGATGGCTGCGACGAACAGGAAGTCGTATTTGGTCTGACAGATCTCAAGGCAGATGGTTTACAGTTCAGAAACCACGGAAAGCCCGTGTTCCTGCGTGGCAAGCACGACGGCATGATCTTCCCGATTGAGGGCGCAGCACCGATGGATGTCGATGGCTGGATGAGGGTCATGAAAATTGCTGAATCTTACGGCATCAACCATTACCGTTTCCACACCTGCTGTCCGCCCGAAGCTGCATTTATCGCTGCCGATCTGCTTGGTATCTACATGGAACCTGAGATTCCGTTCTGGGGTAATCTTCATGCACCGGATGATGAGAAATACAATGCACAGGAGCAGGGCTACCTGATTGCAGAGGGCAAGCGAATTCTGGAAGAATTCGGCAATCATCCATCCTTTGCAATGTTTTCCCTCGGCAATGAGCTTTGGGGCAGCAAGGAGAGAATCCGTGAGATTCTACAGTATTACAAACAGGATGAGAAACGCATTCTCTTTACACAGGGCTGCAACAATTATCAGTTCTTTCCGTGCATTCTGCCGGAGGATGATTTTTTTGTCGGCGTGCGACTTGACAAAGAACGTCGGATTCGTGGTTCCTATGCGACATGCGACATGCCGCTTGGTCAAGTGCAGACGCAGCGTCCGTCCACAATGCACTGCTACGATAACATGCTTCGTCCCGATGCTGCAATGATGCAGGATATGGAGGATACGGTGCGGGAGATCGAGATCCAGTATGAAACTGGGGTCAAGAAAGTGGAGCTAACGCAGGACACGGAATTTCTGATCCCCGAAAAACCTGTCATTACTCATGAAATCGGGCAGTATTGCAGCTACCCGAATTTTAAGGAAATTGAAAAGTACACAGGAGTATTGAAGGCACGGAATTTTGAAGTATTTCATAAACGTCTGGAAGAAAAGGGCATGCAGGACATGGCGGACAAGTTCTTCCGCTGTTCCGGACAGCTTGCTGTGCAGTGCTACAAGGAGGAACTGGAAGCTGCCATGCGCTCGGAAACGATTGCAGGTTTTCAGATTCTGGATATACAGGACTTTTCAGGTCAAGGTACGGCTCTTGTCGGTATTCTGGATGCATTCATGGACAATAAAGGCTTTATTACGCCCGAAAAATGGCGTGGATTCTGCTCTGACAGCGTACTTCTTGCGCAATTTACATCCTATGTGCTGGAATCGGGCGAGGAATTTACTGCGGACATTGCACTGCGCTATTATGCGCCCGAAGAGATATGCGGTGATGTACTGTGCCGTTTCAGCACGGAAACAGAAGTACTTGCTGAGTTATCTGTTCGTGTCGATATTGACGGACAGGGATTATTCCGTCTTGGAAAAATTTCCTACCGGATGCCGGAATTTACAACTCCGCAGCGTGTTACTCTCACATTGGAGCTGGGCGATATCTGCAACAGCTACGAGCTTGAAATTTTCCCGAAGCAGGATTTCCCTGCACTTTCTGAAAAAAATGTATGCGTAACCACTGACTGGACAAAGGCAAGAACAGCACTTGAAAACGGAGAGAGAGTCCTGTATCTGCCGTATACTATCCCAGATTCCATTGAAGGATTTTACTGCACGGATTTCTGGTGCTACCCGATGTTCCGGAGTATTTCCGAAACTCTGGAAAGACCCGTTCCTATCGGTACACTCGGACTTTGCATAGATAACAGTCACCCTGCACTTGCGAATTTCCCATGCAGGGAATGGACAACCCCCGAATGGTACGATATTGTGATGCATTCTGACTGTGCGATTCTCGACGGCACAGAAATTCGTCCGATTGTACAGATGATCGACAATTTTGAACGAAATCACAAACTCGGCATCCTCTTTGAATGCACAGTCGGTAATGGTGCACTGCTTGTTTGTACTGCAAGGCTTTCCGAAATTTCTGAGAGGACGGAAGCAGCACAGTTTGCCAGAAGCATTCTGCGCTACGTATCATCCGAGCGATTCTCACCGGTGCAGAGAGCGGATGCCGAAATACTCACAAAGATTTTTGGGAGGCAGGATTGACGATTTCTGTAAAATATGGTATAATATTTCTCGAAAGTCCCCTTGCACATAAAAGGGAGCTTTCCATAAACTGATTTAAAGGAGTAATTTTTATGAATAAAATTCCGTTTATTACAAAGGAAAAGGCGGAGGAAATTGCAAAAACCTACCCCACACCGTTCCACATCTATGATGAAAAGGGCATCCGTGAAAATGCTCGTCTTGTACAGAAGGCGTTTTCATGGAACAAGGGCTTCAGAGAATATTTTGCAGTAAAGGCAACCCCCAATCCCTTCCTGCTCAAAATTTTGCAGGAAGAAGGATGCGGCGTGGACTGCTCCTCTCTGACGGAGCTGATGATGGCAGATGCATGCGGTTTTTCGGGCAGCGATATTATGTTTTCCTCGAATGTGACACCCGAAGAGGATTACCGCTTTGCCCACAAGCTGAACGCTTACATCAATCTGGACGATCTGACGCACGTGGACTATCTTGATAGTCTGGTGGGCATTCCCGAAACCATTTCCTGCCGTTTTAATGCAGGCGGAAAGTTTCAGATCTCCACACATATCATGGACAGCCCCCAGGATGCAAAGTTCGGTCTGACCCGTGAGCAGATGTTTGAGGCATTCCGAAAGCTCCGTGAAAAGGGTGCAAAGTATTTCGGTATCCACTCCTTCCTTGCGTCTAACACAGTAACAAACGACTATTATCCGACGCTTGCAAAGCAGCTCTTTGAGCTTGCAGTCGAGCTGCACGAGCAGACAGGTGCCGAAATCAAGTTCATCAACCTTTCCGGCGGCGTGGGCGTTGCTTATCATCCCGATCAAGAGCCGAACGATATCCTTGCCATTGGTGAAGGTGTACGAAAGGTATATGAGGAAATCCTCGTTCCTGCTGGAATGGGTGATGTTTCTATTTTCACCGAAATGGGACGTTTCATGATGGCGCCCTACGGTCATCTGGTGACAAAGGTTCTGCACAAGAAGCACATCTACAAGGAATATGTGGGTGTTGACGCATGTGCCGCAAACCTCATGCGTCCTGCAATGTATGGTTCCTACCATCATATTACAGTGCTTGGCAAGGAACAGGAGGAGTGCACCTATCTTTGCGATGTCACGGGCGGACTTTGCGAAAACAACGACAAATTTGCAATTGACCGCATGCTCCCCCCTGTGGAGATCGGCGACATCCTTGTCATCCATGACACAGGTGCGCACGGCTCTGCAATGGGCTACAACTATAACGGAAAGCTGCACAGTGCCGAGCTTCTCTACTGCGAGGATGGCTCTGTCAAGATGATCCGCCGTGCGCAGACACCTGCGGATTATTTCGCAACCTTTGATTTCTGCGATATTATGGGGAAATATTTGCCTAAGAAATAATCCCCTACCCCATCAGTCAGTAAAGGAGTGACAGTATGAAATTCCGAAAGAAGTTATTCAGGACAAAGGATCCGTTCGATACGCATTCAACGGACAGGATTTTTTTGGAGGCAGTCCGTGAAAACTGCGCCTATCAGATGGAGCATTGCCAAAAATACCGAACAATCCTTGAAAAACTGCAGTTCTCCCCCGATATGCTCATGCAGTATCAGGATCTGGATAAGCTGCCATTTCTGCCGACTGTCCTCTTTAAAAAGCATCGCCTGTTTTCCTGCCCCGAATGGAAAATGCCGATCAAGGCGACCTCCTCCGGCACACAGGGAAGAAAAAGCAGAATCGGTCTGGATTTCGGAAGCCTGCTCTGCGGTCTGCGCATGGTAATAAAGATCGCTCGCTGGCGTGGACTTCTTTCGTTAAGACCTACGCACTATATCATTCTCGGCTACAAGCCGCACAAAGGCAATGATATGGCAGTGACAAAAACGGCGTTCGGTTCAACATTTTTCACACCAGCGCTGAGCCGAAGCTACGCTCTGCAATATGAAAACGGCGAATACAAGCCCGACCTTGAAATGATCATGGACAAGATCCAGAAATTCGCTGAGGGCAGCGTACCAGTGCGTTTTATGGGATTTCCGTCCTACACTTATTTTCTGTTAAAGAAAATGGAAGAACGTGGACTTCGGGTTTCTCTGCCGCAGCATTCAAAAATCATGCTCGGCGGCGGATGGAAGCAGTTTTATGCAGAAAAGGTCGATAAACAGACACTTTATACGCTGATTAAGAAAACTCTTGATGTCGATGAGGAAAATATCATTGAATTTTTCGGTGCTGCGGAGCATCCGATTCTCTACTGTGACTGCCCGAACCATCACTTCCATGTACCTGCGTACAGCCGTATAATCATCCGCAATGTTCACACACTTGCACCTGTTTCAAACGGCACGGCAGGACTTGTCAATCTCATTACGCCCATGGTAAAAGCAACGCCCATTCTCAGCGTTATGACGGATGATCTGGGCGTACTGCATGATGGGGAAACTTGCGGCTGCGGTCTGACTTCTCCTTATCTGGAGATCATCGGACGGGTTGGTCTTCGTGACATCAAAACCTGTGCGGCAGGTGCTGAGGAACTTCTGAGCAAGGTGGAGGACGAAATATGATTGTTGCAAACGGTATGGTGTATGATTCCTCGCAGCAGGAAATGATTCTTTCCACGTTGGAAACACGCATCAACGAAACAAGAATGAAGGCGCAGCTTGATCCTGAAATCGTCATATCCGCTTTTGATACGCTCAGCAGAAGTATCGGAAATGATGATTTTCCCGAGTTCTCTGAAAGAATCCACACATTGCATGCAGATGATGCCATCGAACATGCATTGCGTATGTTCAGAAGGGACTGCTTGGAATATAAAATAAAGGCTGAACTTGGCTCACGTTTCTTCATGCCAAAGCTGACAGGACCGCCGCTTGGTTTTCCGAGAGTACAAATTGATCCACGGCCTCTTGGAACGCTTCTGCACATTGCGGCAGGAAACATGGACATTCTGCCTGCCTACAGTGTTGCAGAGGGACTTCTTACCGGAAACATCAATATTCTGAAGCTTCCGAGCGTCGATAATGGCATCACGGTTGCTTTGTTTGAACTTCTGCTCACCATAGAACCAAGGCTCCGTGATTATGTGTATATTTTCGACACGCCTTCCGATGACATTGCTGCAATCAGACGTATGGCTGCGGTTGCTGACGGTATTGCGGTCTGGGGCGGCGAAGAAGCGGTTTCCGCTGTCAGAAGGTTTGCACCCACAGGATGCAGGCTGATCGAATGGGGGCACAGGCTCGGATTTGCCTATATTTCGGGATATGAAAACAAGGAACAGGAGCTGACGGAGCTTGCGGAGCATATTATGCTCACAAAACAGCTGCTTTGCAGTTCCTGTCAGGTGATTTATCTGGACACGTCAAATATGGATGAGGTGGCAGATTTCTGCAAAACCTTCCTTCCCTATCTGGAACGTGCTGCAGAGAAATATCCTGTGGAGGATGTCGGTGCTGTTGCGGAAATGACGCTGCGGCGGTATTCGGACATGCTCGAATGCACACTCAATCCTACAAAAAATATGGATGGTCAGGTATTTCAAGGTAAGCACTGTAGCCTGACGGCAAGCTTTGACAGCGAGCTGGAGCTTTCCTACATGTATGGCAACTGCATTGTCAAACGGCTGCCGGAGGAACAGATGATGAACTGCCTGCGCCGCAGCAAGGGCTATTTACAGACAGCAGGACTGATCACCACGGCATCAAGGCGTGAACGGCTCACGGAGCTGCTCATCCGCTGCGGCGTCAACCGTGTGATGCGTGCAGGTTCGATGTCCGACGCTTTTCTGGGCGAAGCACATGATGGTGAATATGCATTGCGAAGATACACGAGAATTGTAAATGTAGCACTATAACAAAAAGAACCTGAGAATTTTTCTCAGGTTCTTTTTTATCTCTATCCCACAACAACAAAATCTGAATACACATAGCCGGTCTGACCGTTCCACGAAACAACATACCAGTTTCCTGTTGTACCGTAAATCGTAACGGTAGCACCATTCGGAATGGCAGCAAGAATGCGGGAATTGGTACTCGGCATGCTGCGCAGATGCAGTGTGGAACCATCCGTCACGACCATTCCCCTGCGGACAGCCTGGGGCGTAACAAAGGGAATGCCGAAATAGTCGCAGAGTGATTCGGTCAGATTTGCGGCAATGGGCGTGAGGTTATTGCGGATCCATGCGGCATCCTCGGGATTATCGTGATAGCCGATCTCACAAAGTACAGCAACCGCCCTTGTTCTCGTTACTTCCCCAAGTGTCGTGGTCGGACGTGCGGTGACTCGGTCGGGAAGCGGATAGATGCTTTTAAAATTGTTGGCAATAATGGTGGCAAGCCGTTCGCTCTCGGCGCTTGAGGGGGCATAATAGATGTCAATCCCCCGCAGTCTGCCTGCGAGATTGGGGGGCGAGGCGTTGCTGTGCAGTGCAAGATGCACATCGTAATACGCTGAATTGGAATCTGCAATTGCACCGGCTGCACCACGGGCAGGATCATTTCGCACATAGGTAATACCGCTTGCACGCAGATAGGGTTCCATGCGGTCAGCAACGAGATTCATGTAGTATTCTTCATTGCCGCCGCCGATATATGGGTTAAACTCCTGTGTGGAGGGACTCAAAAATACTTTTGGCATGACAGGTTCTCCTTAATCAATAATGGGAAGGTCTCCCCTGTCATATTATGCCATTCGTAAATGTGCGGTGCATCAGACACCCATTGCACCGTCAAAGAATAGACGGGATGAAAGCAGCCCGAGAATGCATAGGATCAGAAATAAAGAAAATTGGATGCCATCAGAAAGAATCGGTTGCCCTGCTTGCTTCTCACGAAGCAGACAATATATTGTTCCGACAATCAGTGCTGCGCTGACAATATAGGTCAGAAACGTCATCTCAGCCAGAATCATGGCGGCAACAAATGGGGCAAGCAGCGCCATCACAAACTGCGGCGGTTCAATCACGATATCCGTATAGATTTCAATCGTCTGGAGAATCGAAGGCAGGAGGATCAGGTCATGCAGTCCCCAGGCAATTTTTAGGAATGTTTTTCCTTTAATTTCAGGATAACCCTCATATGCAGCCATAGACGATATTCCTCATCCGCTTTGCTGTATCACAGGTACCTGCATTTGCAAGCTGGATCCAGAAGAAGATGGAAAGCTTTTCGGCAGGATCCACGCAGAAATACGTTCCCGTCCAGCCGTCCCAGCCAAATTCTCCGGGGGTTGCAATTGTGCCGAATTCCGAACGATCCTCCAGAACCCGCACAAGGCTGCCGTATGCATAGCCCTTAAGGGAATCCCAGTTCTTGGGAGCGAGCACCTCACGGCTGACCTGTGGTGTACGGATGTAATCAACGGACTTTCGGCTGAGGATGCGCACGCCGTCCTTGGTTTCGCCGCCGTTCACAAGTGCCTCTGCAAATCTTGCGTAATCGGGAATCGTCGAACAAAGACCGGCACCGCCGGACACAAACGCCGGAACTGTACGGTAATCATTCAGTCCAAGATAGCAGGCATCATCACGCTGCAGCTTACCGTTGGAATCAAGGGTATAGGATG
Organism: Oscillospiraceae bacterium; assembly: GCA_017521325.1. Taxonomy (GTDB): domain Bacteria; phylum Bacillota; class Clostridia; order Oscillospirales; family Ruminococcaceae; genus UBA3855. Next base: position 94,517 of record JAFXCV010000036.1, read on the forward strand.
CCGTGAAATGATCAAGATGCTCCTCAGGTACATAAAAATCCGTATTTTTCATATCGAGAGGTTCGAATATATACTTTTTGAGATAATCACGGTAGTTCATACCGGTTGCCGCCTGCACAACGCCGCCCAGTACATCGGCTGATACGCCGTAATCCCAGTCCTTGCCGGGATCAAAGCTAAGCGGAATTTTTGCAATGCGGCGACAGAATTCCATCGTATCCATGGGAGTATCACCGTCACGGCGGATTGCCATTTCTCCGAATAAGGATGCAGTATCCTTCTGCGTGAACGTGCCATGATTCGGATAGGTCAGACCCGAACGCATGGTCAGAAGATCCTGAATCGTGATCTCACGGGCGGAAGGACGTGTCGTGCCGTCCGCTTCATAGACCTTGGTGCTCGCAAATTCGGGAATAAACGCCGAAACAGGCGTCTGTGTGTCAAAAAAGCCTCGCTCCACGAGCTGCATTACTGCTGCTGCCGTCACAGGTTTTGTCATCGAATAAATACGGAAAATGGATATGGGACGCATGGGAATTCCCACCTCCCTGTCCGCCATACCGAAGGAACCTCCATAGAGGCATTCTCCGTCACGGAATACGGCTGCATTTGCACCGACAAATGCACCACGGTGGAGATCACGCATGATCATCTCATCAATTCTCTTTTTCATAACATCTTTCATCTGATATCACTCCAATTGTATTCTACAGGGCAACCCCTTCAGTATCTCAAAGGCTGTCCACTTGTTCTGTATCAACTGCAATTGCAGTATCATGGGTAAATGAATAAATATATGCCTGTTTTATCCTTTCACCAAAGATCAGCTCTGCGGCTTTCTGATAAAGTGCAAGCTGCATCTGATAATGCTCGATCAGTTCCTCGGCTGTTTTATTGGCATCTGTTTTGTAATCAACCAGCACCCAGCCATCCTCCTCATGAAATAGAAGATCCATGGTGCCGATGAGGATTCCGTCGGTATCTGCATAATTTTGATAGAGCTGCGAATCCTGCGGAAGTGCAAGCTCACCAATACGGACAAAGAACTGCTTTTCCTTTTGCACGTTATCGGAAGCTGCAATTCTATCGTAAAGGGACGATGAAAAGAATGCCTGCAATTTTTTCGTGGGAATCGCTCCGACTTCCTGAGCTGTGAGCTTTCCTTCGTGTTCCAGGCGGTCAAGCTCGGTCTGCACATCCTTCACTGCTTCATTAAAGTCCATCAGCTGCAGGATCTTATGCACTGCCGTTCCACGCCTTGCACCTTGAAGTGCAGTAGATTTTTGTTCCTTGCTCTCCCGCAGAAATGCAGGGGTGGAATAACTCTGTTCTGTCTCATCATCGGAATGCGCAAGTGAGGTTACACTGTATTTTGCGATCAGATCTTTTTGATCGGATTCATAACGAAATGCAAGCTGCTCCTGCATGAGCGCAAGTATTTTCAGATCAACCGTCGGATCGGTTTCAATACATTCAGGCTCGGACTCAATCCCTTCTTCTGAAGTCCTGCATATGCTATAATCAAGCTGCGGTGAGGAAATATCGCTCTCCCCTGTCACTGCGGACAGAAAATACGGTGCTTCCTCGCCCGAGAGGAGATACAGAAGGATCCATTCAAGCATGGAATCGGCATTTGCTGCAAGATCGGCAGCTGCGGACGGACAATGCTGCAAAAGCTGCGCCATATACAGCTCATCATCCTTCCCTGCTTTTGGTTTATACGCACCGAGGCAATAGCGATAGCAGTCACTGCGGTCGGCAGCAATGATCAGCTGCTGTCTTGCTCTTGTCAGAGCAACATAGAAAAGCCGCATTTCCTCGCTTCGTTGTCTGCGGAATACATCTGCAAGCAGATAATGATAGATCGACGTTGCCGATTTGGAATAGTTCTCCCTGTCAATCAATCGCAGTCCGAGAAGTCCTGCATCATTGGTATGAAACAGTGCATCCCTTGGCTTCGTGCTGAACGGATGCTCGGGATGAACGAGCAGCACAAAGGGGTATTCCAGACCCTTGGATTTATGGATGGTCTTGATGGATACGCAGTTTTCAGCCGTCTGCGGTGTACCGCCGATTTCAAGTCCTCTTTCTGCCATACTGTCAATATAGCGCAGAAAGTCGCCGATCGTTCCTTCTGCATGCACACGGTAATCCTTCGCAAGCTTCTGGAATGCACTGAGGTCAGCGCAGCGCAGCGGTGCATCCTCATATAGAATCTGCAGGGAGGGCAGGTCAGTTTCGTCATACAGATACTGTACAAACTCCTCCAGCGGTAATGCGTCGGCTTGCACACGGAGTTTTTCAAATTGTGCAAGAAATTCTGCACACCTTGTCTGAAGTCCGTTTCCATCACCAGTTTGATTTTCTGCATAGAAAAGTAATTGCAGGTAGATTCGATTACTGCGTGAAGCATTTTTCAGCTCCATCAGATCCTGTACCGTAAAGCCGTACACAGGTGAAAGCAGCACGGCAGCCATGGAAATATCCGTCAGAGGATTGTCGATGATCCGAAGGAAATGATAAGCGATGCGGATCTCGGGACGTTCGAGAAAATCAAACGATTCCTCACCGGAAACAGGAATATTCCGTTTTTTGAGTGCTGCAATGACAGCGTTTCCATCCGCCTTAACAGAACGCAGAAGGATGCAGAAATCCGATGGTCTGCACGGGCGAACGGTTCCGTCACGCTCTGTGACGGTTATTTTCTCCGCAAGCATTTCCGCAATATGTGCAGCAACGCACTCTGCCTGTGTGTCCGCATCTTCTTCGCACACCTCTCCATCTGTCAAAAGGAGTTTGGTGCGTGTATGCGGCGCATCGGTATAATGCTCTGCACCAAAATAAAGAAACTCATTCTTGTCATAATTCACTTCGCCGCATTTTTCGCTCATAAGCATGCTGCACAGGGAATTGACAAATGTAATCACACCCTCGGAGCTGCGGAAATTCTGATTCAGGTAAATTCTGGCGGTTTCCTGACTGATGCACGCATCAAGGGGTGTGCTGTCGGTGAGAGCCTGCATAAAATTGCGAGGATTTGCCTGTCGGAAGCTGTAGATGGACTGCTTGACATCGCCGACAAGAAAGGCATTATTACCGTAGGATAACCCGTTTTCTGTGCAGGTGCAGCCCTTAGACAAAAGCTTGAACAGGCAGTCCTGCTTGTTGTTGCAGTCCTGGTATTCATCGACCATCACAAGACTATACTGCGCTGCAAGCTGATCTCCGGTGGAGGTACGGACAATGCTGCCGTCCTCCTGCACTTCCCCAAGCAGTGACAGTGCAAGACGTTCGCCGTCATCAAAGGCAAGGACGTTTCTGCGTTTTTTCTCCTCGAAAAGCTCAGTGCGGAAATCCTGTGTCAGTGCAAGCAGCAGCGGAATGATCTTCCCCTGCACCGCAAGATCCTCTTCAAAATACTGCAAGGGATTCAGATAGGTTTTAACTGCCGCCTTATAGCGTGCTTTATAGATTTCACGGAACTGTCTGAAAATGTTTTTGTTCTCAGGATCCGTGTTCTTACTCACTCTTGAAAAATCCGAAAAACAGGCTTCATGCTTCAGCGGTGCTTCGAGAAGTTTCTCCGGTTCAACGTTTTTCAGGTAATTGAGATGGAACAGGATGTTGGTGCGATCCTCACAATACAGCTCATAGAAGCGGTTGACATTTCCCGCTGTCATTACATTTTGTGCATACGGCTCGCTCCTTTCGAGGAATGCGAGAATTTCCGTCAGTTCTTGGCAAATAGTACAGCGAATCGTTTCAAGCAGCATGGTTTTATCCGTGCAGGCAGAAATTACCTTTTCCATCCAATGCTCAGCAAAAGCAAGGGATTTCATATATTCGGCAATAGCAAGAATGATACCTTCCATTTCCGAATCATTCCTTGTGCAGAAGAATGAAAAGAGTGTTTCAATATCCGCAAGCCTTGTTTTGTTCCAGTTTTCAAGCACACTTTGCAGTGCGTGCCGTACATAAATGGCTTCCTCTGAAGGCTCAGCAATACGAAACTGAGAGGATACACCGCACAGCTCTGCATTTTCACGAATTAAATCAAAGCAAAAGGCATTGATCGTAGAAATTTTTGCACTGCTCAATCCTGACTGCTGTTCAATCAGCCAGAGGTAGTCCTCTTCATCCGCTGTATCATCAAGCGAGCTGATCAGTTCACTTAGTGCCTGATACAGCCTTTGTTTCATCTGTGCGGCAGCATCATTAGTAAATGTTACGACAACAATATTCTCCGAACGCACCCCATTTTCACGGGAGGAAAGAATTCGAAGCAGACGTTCTACGAGGACAGCGGTTTTTCCGCTGCCCGCTGCTGCGGAAACGATGATGCTTCTGCCTCGCTCGGTGATTGCAGTTTCCTGCTGCTGCGTCCATTTCATATTGCACTCTCCTCCTTTTCCTCTGTATTATCAGAATTCTCCTGCGGTTCTCCGAACACCGCTTCTATGGCTTCAAGTCGCTCGGCTTTACGCAGCGTGCGTGGAGGCTGCCGTTCGGTATCACAAAGATCATGGTAACCGCAATAACCGCAAGGGAGGTTCAGATAGGGATCGGGAGCGATCTGCCCCTGATAGAGGGCATCCGCCATACCGCAGATTTTCTGCGTCACATGCCTGTCAAGTCGTTCCATCTGCTGTGCATCCACGGTATAGAGTTCGGATTTCGCCGATGAAAGAACCGGCGCTCCGTTTTCTGTGACTTCAGGTTCCATCAGGTGTGCCGTATCTTCAAGGAGCAAACCTTTCATGCGGTAATATTCATCAAATATCTCCGCAGCATCGGCATTTTTATCACGGTCATGGTAGTGCTTGAGTTTGAGCTGACCGCTTGGCATATAAAGAACGCCGCCTGCCACGGGATTCTCGTAGACGCCGCTGTCCTTAACTGCTTTAAGGTAGATGAGCATCTGCATGTCAAGCCCTCTATCGAGCTTTTCCGGCTCAAAAACACGGTTGCCCGTTTTATAGTCAATCACACGCAGGATGGACTTTCCATCCTTTTCACACAGATCGACTCTGTCGATCTTACCGCCGCACAGGACGCTTCCTTCACGCAGTACAAGCGGAGGAATTGTTCCGTCTTCCTGTGAAGAACCGACCGGCACTTCAAATCCGAGGGGGACAAAATCGGTATGCTGCATTTCTCTCTGCATGTGCTGCAAAATTTTCAGAAGTCCGCCGCCTGCCATACGATAGTTCAGGCGGAATCTTACATCACGCTTTACGGCATCGGAGAAAACTGCCTCGGAAAATTGATCGGAAAGGGTATGAATTTCCTGCGTGAGCTGTGCAGCGGTAAGTTCCGTGAACTGCTCGACGCTGTATTTGCGGAGAATCTGCTCGAAGCAGAAATGCGCAAAATTTCCGACATGATTATCGGAAAATGCATTCTTCTCAGGCGAAAACAGGCGCAGACAATCCTTACAGAAATACTGAAACGGACAGCTGTAGAAACGTTCAATGCCCGAAGGTGAAAGTCGCACACAATCTCCGAGTCGCTGCTGCATGGTTTCGGGAGAAACCCGATAATCGGCAGAAGAAACAGGCTTTACAAGTTTTTTGACTCTCACGGAATAAACCGGATCCGCTTCAAGTATCGACTGCAGTGCAGAGATTTCAGTTTTCCCGGATCTGAGGCTGCGTACAAAATGGAAGTACGCAGATGCAGGGGTTCTGACGAAATAATGCAGCGGAAGCTGCGATTCCTTTGTAATCAGTTCCTGTGCATCCGGGAACAGCTTTCTGATCTGATGGATGACCGTTGACGGGTACTGCACCTCCCCTGCTGCATTGACTGCAGGGCAGGAAAGGAAGAGCTGCTGCGTGGGTGCAGAAAGAATTTTGTGGACAATCAGACGCTCGTCCGAATACAGCTCAAAAAAGAGCTTGGAAATGGTAATTCCATTGTCGCTGAGCTGCTCCAGCTCCTGACGGGTGAACATGCCGCCGATTTTAATCTCACTCGGAAAGCTATTCTCTGCAACACCGGGAACAAAAACGATCTTGGGATCATTCAGACGCACTGTCGAGCTTTCGACTATCTGAATAGAATCAAGCGTCTGTGGAGGCGTGGAAAAGCTGCTGTCGGTGATCATCAGACGAAACAGATCATGAAGCTCTGACAAATCAAGCACTTCATCACCGCAGCACGAAACGATCGTATCAAAAATTTCCATGAGGAGATTCCAGATGGTCGTCAGCCTTCGGTTTTCGAGAATATCCTGCGTATCCCTTGTTTTTTCAAAAAGCTTGCGTTGTCTGAGCATATGCTGATAGAGTGCCTGACAGATTTCACGCACGCTTTTTTCCCTGCATTCACGTTTGAGTTTTCTGATTTCCCCGATCAGGGTGCTTCTCAGTTCTTCAAGCTTCTGACCGCCGAACGGTTCGGCACGCTCAGAGAGCGTCGGATCTTCCCCATAAAAGGGATGCAGCCAGTCATTCTTTTCGATGCTCCATGTAAAGCAATAATGCTCAAGCATGGAAACCCTTATCGCATCATAGCCGGAAAAAGGATTTTTAAGATAACAGAGCAGCGCTTCCGTATCCCACTGATGATCGCTGAGAATTGCAAGAAGGGAAAGAAAGTAGCGAATCGGCTCTGTATGGAGAATGGGCGCAGGGGCGGACAGATGATACGGAAGATTGAATCTGTCAAATGCCCGTTGCAAAATCGGTGCATAGGTTTCAAAAGAGGAAACTGCTATAGCGATGTCGCTGCAATGCAGAGTATCATCCTCCGAGAGCATACGGCATATCGTGGAACCGATGTATTCGGCTTCCATGACTGGATCGGACGCTTCGAAAAGATGCACATGCCCATTATAGGGAGCGCAGTGCTTGCCCGGTCGGAGAATCTGCGTGCTGACAGCATACAGATCGGAATGGGAGGAACGGCGGTATTCCTTGCAGAACACGGTTTCCACAGGAATACGGTAATCATTCTTTGCAATATGCAAAAGCGAACGGAAGGTGCGGTTTCCGCCTTCAAAAATCGTGGAAATTTTCGCATCCGGTTCATCGGTACGGATGGAAATACAGACATTCTCTGCCTGTGAAAGAATGACATCAAGCATACCGTACTGGTCGCCGCTGAATGTATCAAATTCATCAAGATAAACTGATTTTCCTTTGAAATAATCATGAATATTCGCAGCTGCCGCTGCCTCGGTCAGGTCGTTGAGCCTGTCACAGAGGGAATGTTCATGCAGAATGCGTTCATACTCAAGCAGAAGCATGGCAACATCTGCAGTTTTATCGGAAAGCCTGTCGGGCAGCATGACGGAGGCATCGAGAAGTTGACGGGAGGTCACGCCTGCACGGCGAAGCTTCACAACAAGGGAATACAGTTCCTCAATAAATACGGAAGAATCCCGTTTTTTATCAAGTACTCTCAGATCCCCACGTCTGAGTGTATTTTGCAGCGACTGATAAAGGAACACGAGCTTCTCGTGATCAGAGGCGTAGCGCTCTGCACCATTATCGCTGCCGTAGAGTCCGAGTAATTCCCGTGAAAGCGTAGCAAAGCTGAAGGTACGGATGCGGTTGAAATTCTTTACGCCTAAAAATGCATAGAGCTTCTTTTCTGCCTCAAAAGAAAACTGTTCGGGTACAAGCACAAGCGTTTCGACGCCGTTTTCGATATCCTTCTGCATGCGATTCATCAGATCTGTGGATTTTCCGGTACCACATCCACCAAGAATGAATGTTAGCATCGCCTTACTCTCCTTTCTCCGGATTTACTGACAGCCTTTTCTGCAATAACAGAAAAGGCTGTTTGATTTGTATTATCCTGCTTTGATCACTTGCGGGGAGCTGATACATAGCTTCTCGGAAGAGCGTAAACGGAATTGTTGTCAAGCACCACGCAGGGATGGTAGCTGCCGTTTTCATAAATGCCGATGAGATTCACCGCATGAACGGGCGATCCGTCAAGCGAGCCGTTGACATAATCACGTCTGCCTTCAAAAAGTGTACGCATCACTGCATAGCTGCCCGAACGGCTTGCACGATAGGATCCCGCTACATAAATGGTATCCACTCTGTAGTTGCCCTTCTTCATACAGCGCAGGTCGGATTTGCGTCCAAGACATCTTTTGTAACCGAAACGCATCAGGCAGAAAAAAGAAACCAATGTCAGAAGGATGATCAGTGCAAATACAACGGCCAAATCATTGAACTGATCAATGTATTCAGAATTTCCGAATAAAATCTCATAGTACAGATACGCAAAAGCTGCCGCTGAGATCACGAACAGAATGACTGTCAGCCATAATTTGCGTACGAGCGAATTTTTCTCATATATAATATATGCCTTAACAGACTGCCTTCCCATCATGGAAAGCCTGTAAGAGCAGAATTCATTCCATTTCATTCGTTTATACCCTCCAGGATACGTCATGTTTATCCAAATTACATTATAGCATAAAAGCAGATTAAAAGCAAGGGCTTTGTGAAAATCTCTGAATTTTGGCGAGTTACACAGCGAATAAATGCTCTTTTTGAGCGTTTCGACGAAAAACTACAGAAAAAATATTGAAAACCTCTTGCAATATCCTTCATTATCGTGTATAATAGAATGGTGATGTCATAGGACAATCACTCTGCACTATCCGATAATTCCATTTTACAAAGGAGGCAACGCATGAAAATCGGTCTTGTTCTGGAAGGTGGTGCGCACCGCACTGTTTTCTCGTGCGGCGTGATGGATGCGTTCCTTGACAGCGGAATACATGCGGATTATGTGATCGGCTCTTCTGCCGGCATTACTTATGCAATTTCCTACATCTCCCGCCAGAACGGAAGAAACCGTGAGATGCTGCGGAGATTTGTAAGAAGTCCGAAGTATGCAGGATTCAGACATCTGATCAATCCTCGCAACCGTGCCTATTACAATCTGCGCTTTCTGTTTGATACGATTCCGAACGAGCTCCTTCCCTTTGATTATGCTGCATTCAACGCATTCGAAGGTGAAGCGCTTGCCGCTGTGACCAATATCCGTACAGGCAAGGCGGGGTATCTTCCCGTTACAGGTGATGATACCAAATGGAAGGTGTTACAGGCAACATGTGCGCTTCCCCTGCTGTTTCAACCAATTGAGATTAACGGGGAGAAATATGCGGATGGAGGTGTTGCAGATTCCATTCCATTTGAAAAGGCAATTGCGGACGGTTGTGACAGGATCATTGTAGTGCTGACGAGGGAACGCAGTTACCGAAAGGAACAGGAATCGATGATGCGTTTTGCGGCTGGAAGGCAGAAGCGTAAGCATCCGGAATATGCAGAAGCGATGCTTCACAGGCATGAGGAATACAATGAAACAATTGACAAGCTTTCGGAAGAAGAAAAAAGCGGCGGCATATATGTGATCGCACCTGAGGATACGCTCGGCGTCGGACGAACTGACAAAAGAGTGGACAAACTCATGGCATTATATGCCCAAGGGTATGCATGCACCATGCAGCAAATGCCCGCACTGCGGAAATATCTGGAAAATCAAGACATTATTGAATGAAAAGAGGCAAATATTATGGCAGAACTGAAATTTGAAATTACGGAACACATTGGCGTTATCGGCGAAAATGCCCGTGGCTGGTCAAGAGAGCTGAACATGGTCAGCTGGAACGATCGTGAACCGAAATATGATCTTCGTGACTGGTCCCCCGACCACAGCAAGATGGGCAAGGGTCTGACGATGACTGCGGATGAACTGGTTGCGCTCAAGGAGATTCTGGACGGACTTGGTCTGGATGATTTCGGCGACGATATGATGGAATAATTCTCATATTCATACACAAAGAAAGTGAGGTGGAAATATGCGTACAAAGGGCACAAAGCTGATTACAGAAAACCGCAAGGCACGGCACGAATACTTCGTACTGGAGGATTTTGAAGCAGGCATTGCGCTGACGGGAACGGAGGTCAAATCTATTCGTCAAGGCAGTGTCAATCTCAAGGACAGCTGGTGCAGCATTGAGAACGGCGAGTTGTTCATCAAACAGATGCATATTTCACCTTATGAAAAGGGCAATATTTTTAACCGAGATCCTCTTCGTGTGCGAAAGCTGCTGATGCACAAAAAGGAGATCATGCGGTTATATGGCAAGCAGAAGCAGGATGGTCTGACGCTGATTCCCCTTTCCCTTTATTTCAAGGATGCAAAAGTCAAGGTACAACTCGGACTTTGTAAGGGTAAGAAGCTCTATGACAAGCGTGATGACGCCGCAAAGCGTGACGCAAAACGCAGCATTGACAGAGCCTTGAAATCACAGAATCAGTGATTTTATATATGGGGGCGTACCGGTTTCGACGGGGGCTTTGCACTATGATAAGCGAGTAGAGGTTGCTGCATCTCTTTAAACAGCGGCACGTTTAAATATAAACGCTAAAAACAACATTACTGTAAGCTCCAGAAGCCTGCAGGTTGCTGCCTAAGTCAGCATCTGTCCTGTAATTGAGGACCACGGCCTTTACAGGGCATCGACGAGTGGTGAACGTTTCTTTGACCCGTCCATGTCTTAGAAATGTATTTGGACTACCTGTTATTTCAGCCTGTTTATCGGCAGTCTTAGCGGGGAATCAATGTAGATA
>JAFXCV010000037.1 GCA_017521325.1 Oscillospiraceae bacterium
AGGGGGCTTCGTCCCCCTCCCCCGACTGGGGGGCAACGCTTCGCTTGCCCCCCAGACCCCCCCACTGGGAGGCAATGATTGTAAAGCCCAGACTCGATGGGTGAACAGTGAGTGCAGATCTCTGACGGGTTCAAAGGGCGTCAGCCCTTTGGCGGGGGCGGGGTGTGCAACACCCCGCACATATTCCCCTCCCCTCGGGGTGGGGTTGGGGGGGGGGAGGTTTTGAGGTGCTAACCCCAGAAGAAGGAGTTCTTCTACAAGCTGAATCATCCCACGCAGATGCGTGGGATGATTTTCATTAACGGAAGAAATTGTAAAGACCTACTACAAACAGAATTGCAACAATGACAGGGAGGATGAAGGTCATGTAAAAGCGCATCCATTTTTGCACCTTCAGCCCCTTGCCGCTGTTGGCTTCCTCTGTAAATTTCTCCCAGCCCCAGCCTTTTTTGTGTGTGCAAAAGAGAATAAACATCAAAGAGCCGATCGGGAGAATCAGATTGCTGACGATGAAATCCTCAAAATCAAGGACGCTTGAACCTTCACCGAACGGCTGAAATCCACTCAGCACGTTGAATCCGAGCGCACAGGGGAGGGACAGTACAAACATGAGAATGCCGTTGACAAGGCAGGATTTTCTGCGGCTCCAGCCAAGCAGATCGACCGTGCAGGCGATAATTCCCTCAAACACCGTCAGAACCGTGGAAAGTGCGGCAAAGCTCATGAATATGAAGAACAGGCTTCCCCAGAGTCTGCCAAGCGGAATGTGGTTGAAGATATTCGGAAGTGTGATAAAGATCAGGGGAGGACCGCTGCCCACCTCCACATCATAGGCAAAGCATGCAGGGAAGATGATCAGTCCCGATGCAAGTGCCACAAATGTGTCGAGCAGTGCTACATTGACTGCCTCGCCCATGAGCGCACGCTCTTTGCCGATATAGCTGCCGAAAATCGCCATGGCACCCATGCCGAGGCTGAGTGTGAAAAATGCCTGATTCATAGCGGCAACAATGACTTTGGCAAGACCGACTTCATTGAGTCGCTCCACACTTGGCAGAAGATAGAAAGCAAGTCCCTCCTGTCCGCCGTCCATGAAAATGCTGTTGACTGCAAGGATGATCATGATCAGCAAAAGTGCGATCATCATGAATTTTGTGACCTTTTCAAGTCCCTTCTGAAGCCCCATCGAGCAGACGAGAAATCCGACTGCAACCGTAATTCCCATATACAGCACCTGCATGCCCGCATCTCCGAGCATGGAATCAAAATGCGCACCAACGCCTGCTGAGTCAAGCCCTACGAATTTTCCATTCGCCGTATCCACAAAATACCGCAGCATCCAGCCACAGACGGTCGTATAGAACATCATCAGAATGTAGTTGCCGATCACTGCAAGGTAACCGTGCCAGTGCCATTTTGTCCCTTCATTTTCCAGTGCCTGATACATTTTGGCAGGGCTTTTCTGACTGGCACGTCCGAGTGAAAATTCCATCGTCATGACGGGAACTCCCAGAACGATGAGGAAAAACAGATAGATCAGAACGAACAGTCCGCCGCCGTTCTGCCCGACCATATAGGGGAATTTCCATACATTTCCAATGCCGATTGCGCAGCCTGCGCTGAGCAGGATAAACCCAAGACGGCTGCCTAAACGTTCTCTTTTCATTTGTTACCTCCGAATAAAAGGACGATGCCCCTGATTGATGTAAGCTATTGTATGTGCAGTCTGTCCCATGCCGCAAGAAAGCCCTGTGTGACAAGCCCCGTCAGCAGACCCATGAGAATACCGCTGACAAGGAGAAAAGGCAGATAATAGAGTACACCGCCTACGCCCAGCAGGCACATGGCAATGAGAATCTGTCCGAGATTATGGGAAATTCCTCCCATAACACTGACAAACCAGATTGATTTCCCTTTGAGTATCCTGCAAAGCAGGAGCATCACGACCAGACTCAGAATTCCTCCTGCAAGGGAATAGAGCAGGGAAACCGCCTGTCCTGTGAATAGATTTCCAAGAAATATACGCATGCCAAGCACTGCTGCTGCATCCCTTGCGGAAAATTTCACAAGCAGAAAAAGCGTCACGAGATTTGCAAGTCCAAGCTTCACGCCTGCAATGCCGATGGGCAGCGGAATCTGTGCTTCTACGAGGAAAAGCGTCAGTGCCATTGCCGTGAGAATGGATAAAAGCAGCAGATGCCGCAGATTTTTTTTCTTCGGGGATTTGTTCGTATCCATATAGCCCCCCTTAATATGCAACACCGTCGAGCTTCGGCGTATCGCCGACAATCTCAATGATGATGTGATTGGGCAGGCAAACCAGCGGAATGCCGCTTGATTGGATGGTGCCACGCTTTACGCAGAGCTTGTCAGGGCAGCTTGCCGACTGCATGGAGATTGCCCCGTGTTCGACTAAGATGATATTTTCCTCTCCGTTTTCGCCCCGAAGTGTAATGGAATAGCGATCGCTGACAGCGGACAAATCAATCCGCTGCACTTCATTTCCGTTCTGGCGGATAACTGCAATGCAGCCGCCGCTTTTATTGTTCACCGCAATACAGCCGATGATGCCAAGCAGCAGCAAAAGGGCGGTGACGATCGCAAGCATCAGATTCTGTTTCATTTCTCCACCTGCTTTACATGATACGCATCCATGCCCGAGGACTGTAGCAGCGTGCCGTCATCCGTGATGAGCACGCATTCTGCGCCGTCAAGCCCTTCGATCAGTGCAAGCCCCTCCTGTGCTCCAAGCACAAAAACGGCAGTGGAAAGCGCATCGCACTGCACTGAGGACTGCGAAATGATCGTAGCACTCGCAAGCCCCGCATCCGACGGCAGTCCCGTCCAAGGGTCGAGAATATGATGATAGGTGACGCCGTTTTCTTCAAAATAGCGTTCGTAGCGTCCCGATGTCACAACCGAAAGATCTCTGACCTCAAGTGTTGCCGTGATCTCCTGCGGTGCAAAAGGGTCGGTAATGCCGATCACCCATGGCTCATCTTCGTTTTTGCAGCCAAGCGTCAGGATGTTCCCACCAAGGGAAAGCGTTCCGCTTTCGATGCCGTGCGCCTGCAATACTTCCTTCATTTCATCCGCAATATAGCCCTTTGCAATCGCACCGAAATGCAGCCGCACCCGTTCATCCGTAAATCGTACCGAACGATCCTGCAACGAGATCACCTCATGTGCCGCAGGATGGATTGTGCGGTGGAGTTCTTCATCCGTCGGAATGGTTGCTTGCTCTGTTCCGATGTCCCAGAGGTCAATCAGCTGCCCGATGCTGCAATCGAATGCACCGCCCGAGAGCTGCGAATAGCGAAGGGAGAGTCCGAGAAGTTCGGAAAATTCTTCGGAAACCGCAGTTTCTTGTGAGAATGCCGCCGCATTCACTGCATTGAGTTCACTGTCTGCAATGGTGGGCGAAAACGTCTGCTCAAGTTCTGCGGCTCTCCGGAATGCAGCATCAAGTGCAGCTTCCGCTGTTTTTTCATCCGATGCAAAAATACGGGCAGAAACGAAGGTCCCGAAAAGCTCCTGTGTGCGTTCGTATTGCTTCGGTCTGTTCTCACAGCCCGATGACAGCAACATCGTCAGCAGCAATGTTGCCGTGCAGAGCCTTTTCATGTATCCGCCTCCTTTTGAGATAGTTCATACCATACTTATTATACTGGATTTCCGATGCGCTGTCAAGGAATGATTGACAGAAATAGGGCAATGTGGTATAATCAAAATATGCGGTACGTTTTGGAACGTACCATGAATGGAGGATTAGCAGGATGCAGCAAATACTGCTCAATGACGCATGGAGTATGCGTAAAAAAGACGCAGAACAGAGCTTTCCGTGCAAGGTGCCCTGTTCTGTTTATCATACCCTGCAAAAGCATGGTGTGATCGAGGATCCCTATTATCGTGAAAACGAAATGGTCATGCTCCCCATTTCGGAGGATGATTTTGTTTTTTCCAAGAGCTTCCCGATGCCTGCCGTGGAGGGCGGCATGCATTGTGATCTTTGCTTTGACGGAATTGATACCATTGCGGAAATCTATTTGAACGGCACCCATATTGCCGATACGAACAATATGCACCGCCGCTGGCGGTTCCCCGTGGAGCATCTCCTGCAAGAGGAGAATACCCTGACAGTTGCTATTCATTCCCCCCTGAAATATATTGCCGAAAAACAGGCGCAGCGGCCGCTTTGGGGCGTGAATTCCACAATTTCAGGATTTCCGCATATCCGCAAGGGGCATTATATGTTCGGCTGGGACTGGGGTCCGCAGCTGCCGGATATGGGCATCTGGCGTGATGTGTATCTCGAATGCCGCAGGGATGGCAGGATCGAGCATGCCTACTATCGGCAGGAGCACCATGACGGCGTTGTGGAGCTGACTGCGCAGATGGAATTTTCCTGTGATGCGCAGCATTTTGCAATGCTCAGCATTCTTTCACCCGATGGCGTGCTTTTGTACGAATCGGAGAATATCGCCGTTTCCGATAATCGTGCGGAATGCACCTGCACCATTGAGAATCCGCAGCTCTGGTGGGCGAGGGGATACGGCGCACAGCCGCTGTATACCGCAAAAATTATACTTTATGATAAAGACGGCAATCTTGCGGACGAAAAGATTGAGCGCATTGGCCTGCGTACCCTGACCGTGCGGCAGGAGCCCGACGAATGGGGAGAATCCTTCTGCCTGCATCTCAACGGCAGGGATATTTTCGCCATGGGCGCAAATCTCATTCCCTTTGACCAGATCCTTCCCCGTGTGACGAAGGAATACGTCGAGGAGCTGCTTTCCGCCTGTGTAAAGGCGAATTTCAACGTTGTCCGTATCTGGGGCGGCGGTGTTTATCCGGACGAAACCTTCTATAACTACTGCGACGAGCATGGTCTGATCGTCTGGCAGGATTTCATGTTTGCGTGCGCAAACTACCTCTTGACGGACGATTTCTGGAGTACAACGGAAGCAGAAATTCGTGACAATATCCTGCGCCTGCGCAATCACGCATCACTCGGCATGTGGTGCGGCAATAACGAAATTGAAACTTCGTTTGAAACCTGGGGACTGCCGGAGGATGCCGAGGCGCAAGCCCATTATCTGGAGCAGTTTGAATGCAGAATTCCTGCCATCGTCAAAGAACTCGATCCCCAGCGCTTCTACTGGAGATCCTCCCCCTCCGCATACGGCGGCTGCAAGGATACGGATTCCATTTATGCAGGCGATATGCATTACTGGGATGTCTGGCATGGGCTCAAGCCCTTTACGGTGTTCAATGAACTCTATTATCGCTTCTGTTCAGAGTACGGCTTTGAATCCGTTCCGTGCCTGAAAACCTTGCTGACGGTCTGCGACCCACAGCAGGGGGATCTCAATCTCATGTCTCCCGTGATGGAGGCACACCAGAAATGCGAGCAGGGCAACGAAAAGCTCATGTTTTATCTGGCACAGATGATGCCCTATCCCGAAAGCTTTGAGGAGCTAATCTACAGCACACAGCTGATGCAGGCGGAATATATCCGCACCTGCGTCGAACACATGCGCCGTGCAAGGGGCAGATGCATGGGCTCGGTTTACTGGCAGCTCAATGACACGAATCCCGTGATTTCGTGGAGCAGCATTGACTATTACGGCAGATGGAAGGCACTGCATCACTTCGCAAAGCGGTTCCATGCGCCCGTACTGCTGACAGCGGATAAGGCGGCACTGTTTAATATTTCCAACGAAACGATGGCGGAAGTCAGCGGCACCATCCACTGGCAGCTGCGCAATACACGCTCTGAAATCGTCAGATCCGGCAGCATGGATGCTGCATGTCCTGCGCTTTCTGCAAGAGATATCGGCACTGCTGATTTCGGTGAATATGCGGATGTTCTGACAGATCGTCTGCGTGCAAGGGAATATTATTTTACCTTTACCCTTGAAAACGAGGGAGAAACACTTGCATCCGGCAGCAGACTGTTCGTCCTGCCAAAGCAGTTTTCTTTCCGCCGCCCTCAGATCCGCACGAAAATTACAGAAACACAGGATGCTTTTGCAATCACCCTGTCAGCCGACGCCTATGTGATGGCGGTGTGTCTTGACTGCAAAACTATGGATGCTCAGTTTTCCGACAACTGGTTCGATCTGCATGGGGGTATCCCCGTAACTGTGACGGTTCCGAAACAGGACGGACTGACGCTTTCGGCATTGACGGAGGAACTGACTGTCAGGGGGATGTGAGATTCCTTCCAAACCCATTGACATTTTCTGCGTAATTTGTTATAATAAAATATACCAATCCGCAGAAGCGGAGCTGAAAGGAGGTTGCCTGTGAAACAATTTCACAGGAACGCAATATGGAAAACAGAAAAATTGAAGTAACCGCCAAGTCTAACAATAATGTAAAGCTCGGGCTGATTCCCGGACATTTTGCAACCAACCACTCCCATGTCAACTATTTTGTTGATATGACCACCATCAAGACGCAGTATCGTGCTGCAAGAGAAACCGCAAGAGAGCTTGCCAAGGCATATGCCCACAGCAAGCAGATTGATACCATCATCTGCCTTGAGGGTACCGAGATGATCGGTGCATTCCTCGCAAGAGATCTGTGCGAAACAGGCAGAGGCGTGAACAGCGGCAACGAAATTTCCGTAATCACACCCGAAACCAATATGAACAACCAGATGATCTTCCGTGACAATATTCAGAAGAAGATCTACAATAAGGAAATTCTCCTGCTGATGGCATCCGTATCTACGGGCAAGACCATCAACCGTTCCATCGAGTGCCTGCAGTACTACAGCGGCAATCTCGCAGGAATTTCCGCAATTTTCAGCGCAATTGATACATACGGCGATCTGAAGGTGAACGCAGCATTCACCACAAAGGATCTCCCCGAGTACTGGTCTGCCGCTGCAAGTGAATGTCCGCTTTGTGCAAACGGCACTAAGGTTGACGCTATTGTCAACAGCTTCGGCTATTCCAAGATCTGATTGATACATGAAGCTCCAGATACCAAAAATTGAATTCAATTCTCCGGTCGTCGTGTGGTTTTCGGCGCTTTCCTTTCTGGTGCTGCTGTTCGGCTTTGCAACCAATCATGAAAGCACCAACCTGTTCTTCACATGCTATAAGACGGAATCCTCCGATCCGATGATGTGGGTGCGTATGGTGACCTATGTCATGGGACACTCCGATATGAGCCATTATGTCGGGAATTTCTTCCTGATCATTCTGCTCGGTCCTATGCTGGAAGAAAAATACGGCAGCAAGGCATTGTTTATCATGATGCTGCTGACAGCGCTTGCAGGCGGCATTGTCAATGTCCTGATCGCAACCACGGCGCTGCGTGGCGCAAGCGGGATTGTGTTCATGTTCATTGTGCTATGCTCTTTCACGAGTGTGCAGAGTGGAAAAATCCCGCTGACGATGATTCTTGTTGTAATCATCTACATCGGCAAGGAAATTGTAAACGGCGTGTTCTCTGCCGACAATATTTCGCAGCTCACGCATATTCTCGGCGGAATGTGCGGCATCGCCTTTGGTCTGTACTACAACAAAAAGGCTGCAAAATAAATCATCCGAATGTCCTGCTGTTTTATCGGCAGGACATTTTTATTAAAATTTCCAAAATTTCTGTAACGAACCGAAACCCTCAGTTGTCAAATAAACAGAGGACGGAAAGGAGGTGATCCGATGAAGAAGGAACTCGATGAAATCTACCGTCTATACGCTTCGGATGTCTACCATTTTATTCTGAAACTGTCGCAGGACGAAACACTTGCCATGGATATACTGCAGGATACCATGCTCAAAGCAATCACATCCATCGACAAATTCAAGGGCGAATGCTCCATGAAAACCTATCTTTGCACCATTGCCCGCAACGAATATTACAACCATCTCAAACGTGCGGATCACCGCAATCTGCCGCTGGATGCTGCACAGAATGCAGCAGCGGACGAACCTCTGGAGCATCGGATTTCCGACAAAATGCAGGCAATGCAGCTTCATCGGATGCTCCACCGCCTCGACGAGCCGTACAAGGAAATTTTCATGCTCCGTGTTTTTGCAGAACTCAAATTCAGCGAGATCGGCAGCCTGTTCGGCAAGTCGGAAAACTGGGCAAGGGTGACTTTTTTCAGGGCAAAAGCAAAAATGCTGGAGCTGTTACAGAATGAGGAGGATACTTATGAACAACAATAACAACAACTGCGAATTGATCCGTGATCTGATCCCGCTTTACAGCGAAGAGCTTTGCAGCGATGAAAGCAAAAAAATCGTTGAAGAACACACAAAAAACTGCGATTCCTGCCGCAAACTGCTTGAAACGCTTCCGACGGATACCACACCGGAAAGCCCCGTGCCGGACGAGGGCAAGGCATTCCGCAAGGTGAGAAGAAAGATGAAGCGCATGTCCGTCGCACTGGCGGCAGTAGTGATTCTGGTGGGCTATCTGACAGTAGGTCAGATTGTAAAGCAGCCGGAAATCCAGAGCTTTGAAACAGTCTGGCAGTCCATTGAGGTCAGACAGCAGGTAAAGAAGTTGTTTTCCGGTAATATCGAGGGATACATGGAAACAGCATCCTGGGGTAATTATTATGATATCAATACCCTGTATGTACAATTGAATGACATGATGGAAATCAGAGAGCAGGACACTGAGAATCTCAAAAAAACCTTTGATGCTGCATACGGAAACGCAAAGATCAAAAATATCGACGTTACTTCTCAGTATGGCGGAATGTATACAGAGGAGAACACAATCGTCTGTTCGGATGTTTTTATTGAATTTGATGACGGCAGAATGCTTTCAATGAGTTTTAACAAAGAGATTGACGGTCTGTACGCAGCGTATGTTGTCAATACCTATGCGGGCGAAACGGAACAGGCATTTGAAAAGGCGATGAACTTTATTGGTGGGCATCAGCTTACTCCGTTCGGTATGTTTGAAAGATTTCTGACAGTCAAAGAACCGATCAAGGGGAATGAACTGAGTGATGCAGTGATCCTCGTGGTTGAGCGTTTTCAGACGAAGTACCACGAACAGGTTACAGAGAGTCTGACAGCATTCTATGAAAAGGGCTATCTGATTGAAGACTGTGTTCTTGATCTTCGTTATGACAAGGAACGCAAAATGCTCTACAATGACATGACGCTGATTGCCAAGGACGCCCAAGGCACCGCCATCATGAAAACAAGGCTCTACACCACCTACGAGGGACTCATCCCTCCGACGGAGGATGACATCACCATTTACACCGACGGCTGTACGGAGGAATTGGCAGAGGATTTTGCAAAAATTTTCGGATAACAGAAAATCCCCGATTTCTGAATGGAAATCGGGGATTTGTTGTAAAGCTATAATGACAGTGGGATGTCCATTGTACCCTGCCAAGAAATGTTTTCTTGCAATTCAAGCGTTCTGCCATTGTCCCCATCGGGGGCAATGGCAGAACGGCATGGGATTCCAAAGGGATGATATCCCTTTGGCGGGGGTCAGGGGGCAGCGCCCCCTGTCATTTACTTTTTCTGCTGTGCCTTCCAGTCGAGATATTCCTCATACGATCCTGCACGGTCGATGCAGCCATCGGGCGTGATCTCAATAATACGGTTTGCCACGGTTTCGAGCATTTCGTGGTCGTGGGACGAGAACAGCACGACACCCTTGAACGATGTCAGACCGTTGTTGACAGCGGAGATGCTTTCAAGGTCGAGATGGTTCGTCGGACGATCGAGCAGCAGGACATTCGAGCCGAACAGCATCATACGGGAGAACATGCAGCGCACCTTCTCACCGCCGGAGAGTACCTGCACGGATTTGTATACATCATCACCCGAGAACAGCATTCTGCCAAGGAATCCACGAAGATAGGTTTCGGTTTCTTCCTTGACCGCATACTGGCGCATCCATTCGATCAGGTTCAGAGGACAGTCGTCAAAGTATTTCGAGTGATCAACGGGGAAATAGGAAACAGATGTGGAAACGCCCCACTTGAAGCTTCCCTCGTCGGGCTGCTCCTCCTCCATGAGGATCTTCATGAGCATGGTAATTGCCTGCTCACTTTCACCAACGAATGCCACCTTGTCCGTTCTGCCGATGGAGAAGGATACGTCATTGAGGAGCTTCACGCCATCCACGGTCTTAGAAATTCCGCTGACCTGCAGCACATCCTTACCGATCTCACGGTCAGCGTCAAATCCGATGAACGGATAGCGGCGGCTCGATGCCGGCATTTCCTCCACCGTCAGCTTTTCGATCAGCTTGCGGCGTGCGGTTGCCTGTCCGGATTTGGATTTGTTTGCGGAGAATCGCTCGATGAAGGATTTGAGTTCCTTGATCTTCTCCTCCGCCTTCTTGTTCTGCTGCTTGATCAGACGCTGCATCAGCTGGCTGGATTCATACCAGAATGCGTAGTTGCCGACATACATCTTGATCTTGGTGTAGTCGATATCCACGATATGCGTGCAGACGTTATTGAGGAAGTGACGGTCATGGGATACCACGATCACCGTACCGAAATATTCCGCAAGGAATCCCTCCAGCCAGCGGATCGCCTCAATGTCCAGATGGTTTGTCGGCTCGTCGAGCAGGATGATATCGGGATTTCCAAACAGTGCCTGCGCAAGCAGTACCTTCACCTTTTCGTTACCCGAAAGGGAATCCATCTGCATGTACAGAAGCTCCTCGGGAAGTCCCAGCCCCTGCAAAAGCTTGGAAGCGTCGGATTCCGCCTCCCAGCCATTGAGTTCTGCAAATTCACCCTCAAGCTCGGACGCAAGCACACCGTCCTCCTCGGAGAAATCCTCCTTTGCATACAGCGCATCCTTCTGCTGCATGATCTCATAGAGTCTTGCATTTCCCATCAGAATGGTGTCGAGGACAGTGTACTGATCAAATGCAAAGTGATCCTGCTTGAGGATACTCATGCGCAGTCCCTTGTCGATGGTCACTTCACCTGTGGTCGGCTCCAAATCGCCGCAGAGAATTTTGAGAAATGTGGATTTTCCTGCACCGTTTGCCCCGATCACGCCGTAGCAGTTACCGCCTGTGAATTTCAGGTCAACGTTTTTGAATAATGTGTCGCTGCCGAACGACAGGCTCACATTGGATACTGTAATCATAAATCATACTCCTTTGTATCTGTTGCTTTTCATACGAAAACTCCCTGCCGCAGGGCAGAGAGTTTCATATTCGCCATTATTAGTATACCACAGATACAGCACAAAAAACAATTTATGGAATTGTAGAAAAACGCTTGATTTTTATACGAAATTATGGTATAATATAACAAAGTAAACGGCTGACGCCGGAAAGGAGATATGCTATGTTTAAAGTAACCGTAAGGGGCGGAGAACTGCCCAAACATGAAATCGACGCATATATTTTCTATACCAAAAAGAAGTATGGTACGGTACTGCCCGAAGATCTGGAGATCATTCTTGAGCTTGACGGTGACTATGTGAATATCTCCTACAATCCGCCGCTGTGCTTCCGTGCCTACCGTGCAACGGATTATCTCGTGAACGACGCCGCAAAACTCAATGATTCCAAGCTTTCGGAGATGCGTGACAAGCTGCCGAATGCCGTGTGATGAAATCGGGCAGTCCGTTTTCCGACGGACTGCCTTTTTGTACAAAAAAAGGCTTTTTGTTTTGGTGAATGCAACAAAGATAAAAAATATCCTCAATATTTTGGCGTCCTGATTGTTATAAAAGTAAGAAGTATTTCACGGCTTCTGAATTGCAATACAGAGGAGGAATGTATATGAATATCAAAAAATTTGTTGCGGGTCTTACGGCACTGGCACTTTGCGTCAGCATGACGGCACTGGCAGTCCATGCACAGACGGGGGAGTATCCCAAAATTTCACCAAAGCTTCAGGAAGTGATGCAGTCCGGTGAAACGCTGATCGAAGTCGGTGTCTGGTACCAGCCGATCGAACAGAATGTTTCACCTGAGATCTATGCAATACTGAATACTGAAAAGGCGGCACGCATTGCGCAGGAGATTGGTCTGGAGAGCGACTCCTATTGGTGCAGTAAGTATGCACCTCTCTTTATTACACAGATGACCGTTGAACAGATTAAAGAAGCGGCTGTACATGCAGAAGTGCAGGAGCTTTCAAATGGTATGGAAACCGAGGGAGATATAATTGAGAACGCAACGCAATGTCCCACAGAAGATGGCTTTGCGGGTATAGAAGAACCTACGGAAACGGGCTTGAATCTTTGCGATGTGAACGGCGACGGCGTAACGAACGCTGTGGATGCGGCGCATGTTCTGGTATTTGCTGCACAAGTCGGTTCGGGATCCTTCACAGGTTCCGGGGAACTTGATTTTTCCCGTGCGGATTTCAACAATGACGGTGTCATCAATGCCAAGGATGCAGCGGATGTCCTTGTGTATGCCGCATCTGCAGGGGCAGGGGATGCCGATCCCGAAGAACCGATTACCGAAATTGATATCAGCGTGTACAGCCGTGACGAGCTTGCAGAGATGTACAGCAGCCTTACACTTTCCGATGAGGAATTTGAAGCATACCTTGACGGGCTTCAGAATGGCGCTTCACTCACTCGTCAGGATATCAGAAGCTTTGTCGAAACGGTCGGAGATTTGCCTGTCAATGTGCCGGAAAACTATGACATCACATGGATCAATCATCGTGTCGGGGTAAGTGAAGATACGGGAGAAACATATGATGTTGTATACGTTACGATGGAATCACCCGATGGTGCGTGGCGGCGTTATGAATATGTGCTTTCGGCAACGGATGTCAAGGCGGCAATTGAGCGTGATATTTCCGATCCGTCCTTTACGGGAGAGCGTCTTGCTATTTCTTTTACAAATTCATACGGCGAAATCAAGCTTTATGCATATTCCCAAGAACCGCACGTTTCCGGAAATGGAACACTTGCAACACTGTATCTTGATTTCAGCGGTCTGTACATCAGAGTCTATGAAAAAACGAATGGTGAAGAATCTGTTGATCCGCAGGCAGTGGTGGAAGGCTTCAAACAGATTGAGCCGGTGCTTCCTGTATAACCAATAAGCCTGAGAAGAATCTCTTCTCAGGCTTTTCTTTTATTTCACCTTCAGCAGTGAGGCGTTCTGGTTCAGTCGGAGCTTGTCCGTAATCAGTGCGATAAATTCGGAATTGGTAGGCTTGCCCTTGCAGGTGTTCACCGTGTAGCCGAAATAAGAGTTGAGAATGTCGATATCACCTCTGTCCCACGCAATTTCAATTGCATGACGGATCGCACGCTCCACACGGGACGATGTCGTATTGAATTTCGTCGCCACCGTCGGATACAGCTGCTTTGTCACGCTCTCGAGAAGCTCGGAATTGTCAATGGATGCCAGAATTGCCGCACGCAGATAGTGATAGCCCTTGATGTGGGCAGGCACACCAAGCTGGTGGATGACTTCGGTCACGATGACCTCCAGATTCTGTGAATCGGATTTTGCGTCCTCCTTCTTCTCAATAAGCGAGCAGATTCTGTCAGCGAGTGTCGAAATATCAAATGGCTTGAGCATAAAATACTTTGCGCCCAGTTCCATGATCTGATGTTCTACAAATGGATTGTCATAGCCCGATGTAACTATAAAATCAGGAAAATAGGATGCCTCTGCCTTGGTTTTCTTAATCAGCTCAATGGCGTCCATATGCGGCATTGTGCTGTCAATAATGACAACATCCGGCTTTTCCGAAAGAATTGTATTCAGAAGTACATTACCGTCCTTGCGTCTTGTGATGGCGTACAGACCGTAGCTGCGTAATGCACTTGCGGTGGTAATGCCATATTCGGCACTGTCGTCACCAATCAAAATTTTTTTAGAGTTTTTCATCGAACAATCCTCCTTGCTCTACGATTCTATCTTAGCATATTTCATTCAAAATTTCAAGAATTTTTTCTCAGAAAAACTGACGATTTTTAAAAAAGGAAATATTAAAGGAAATAACGAAAAATGTAAAAAAATGGTCAGTTTTCGCAAATGTTTGTAAAGTATCAAACTCTGAACCCCAAACACCGTTTTTTAGGTTTCGTATTTTCGCTGATTTTTTTCTGTTTCATTAAGAACTTATCGATAAATAATTTTTGTACATTTTTCATAATGGGTTTTTCGAAGAAAATTTGCAAATAAAATTTGAACAAAAAATGTAGAATTCTCTGCATATGCAAAATATACGTAATATTACATTGAAATTGTATAATCTGGAGTAAAATTCAAATTTTTTCTGCATATTTATGCAAATAGCACTTGACAAGCAGATAGCATCTGGTGTATAATGATATATGTATTATAATGTTTAGGAGGAGTTTCCCATGGCAAAAGAAATCAAAAAAGTAGTGCTTGCTTATTCCGGCGGTCTGGATACATCCATTATTATCCCGTGGCTGAAGGAAAACTATAACAACTGCGAGGTAATCGCAGTATCCGGTGACGTAGGTCAGGGTACGGAGCTTGACGGTCTGGAGGAGAAGGCAATCAAGACAGGCGCATCCAAGCTGTACATTGAACGTCTGACAGAGGAATTCATCACAGATTATGTATTCCCGACTGTACAGGCAGGTGCGATCTATGAGAATCGCTACATGCTCGGTACATCCTTTGCACGTCCGATCATCGCAAAGAGAATTGCAGAGATCGCACTGGCAGAGGGCGCAGATGCCATCTGCCATGGCTGCACAGGCAAGGGCAACGATCAGGTTCGTTTCGAACTGGCAATCAAGGCATTTGCTCCTGAAATGCAGATCATCGCTCCCTGGAGAATCTGGGATATCAAGTCCAGAGATGAGGAGATCGACTATGCAGAGGCTCACAATATTCCGCTGAAGATCAACAGAGAGACCAACTATTCCAAGGACAAGAACATCTGGCATCTGTCCCACGAGGGTCTGGATCTGGAGGATCCTGCAAACGAGCCGCAGTATGAGAAGGAAGGCTTCCTGGAGATGGGCGTATCCCCGCTGCAGGCACCGGACAAGCCTACCTATGTGACAATTCACTTTGAGAAGGGTGTTCCGACAGCCATTGACGGCAAGGAAATGGGCGCAGTAGAGCTGGTTTCCACACTCAACAAGCTCGGCGGCGAGAACGGCATCGGTCTTGCAGACCTTGTTGAAAACCGTCTGGTCGGCATGAAGTCCAGAGGCGTATACGAAACTCCCGGCGGTGCAATTCTGTACCACGCACACGAGGTTCTCGAAACCATCACACTGGATAAGGAAACTGCACGCATGAAGCAGCACATCGGCATCAAGTTTGCAGATATCGTATACAACGGTCAGTGGTACACACCTCTGCGTGAAGCACTGAGCGCATTTGTTACCGAAACACAGAAGACTGTTACAGGTGACGTTCGTCTGAAGCTCTATAAGGGCAACATCATCAACGCAGGTGTTACTTCTCCCTATACTCTGTATGATGAAGAGGTTGCAACCTTTGACGCTGACGAGGTTTATGACCAGAAGGACAGCGCAGGCTTCATCAATCTGTTCGGTCTGCCGATCAAGGTAAAGGCACAGCTTGACAGAAAGCGTGCAGAGCAGAACTAAGCGCCTGTATCGAAGAATTTTAGAACAGTTTTTCAAGAAACACGGGGACTTTCCGCAGTCCCCGGCGTTTCTGTTTCATTTTCATTTAAACGGAGGGAAAGCCAATGGCACTTTGGGCCGGTAGATTTTCAAAGGAAGTGGACGAAACCGTCAACGCTTTCAATTCTTCAATTGCATTTGACGCTCGTATGTACGAGCAGGATATCCGAGGCAGCATTGCGCATGCAACGATGCTCGGCGACTGCGGTGTGATTGAAAAATCGGAAAGCGAAGCAATCATTGAGGGATTGCGTGGAATTCTGGCAGATCTGCAGGAGGGCAGCCTCATGTTCGATCCGAATGCCGAGGATATCCACATGTTTGTCGAGGCAGAGCTGACAAAGCGCCTTGGCAGCACCGGAAAGCGTCTGCATACGGCTCGTTCCAGAAACGATCAGGTGGCACTGGATATCCGCCTGTATCTGCGTGATGAGATCGCAGAGATCAGAGCGCTGGTTCTGGAGCTTGCAGAAACACTCTGCAATATGGCAGAAAAGCATACCGAAACCATCATGCCCGGCTATACCCATCTTCAGAGAGCGCAGCCCATTACCTTTGCGCATCATCTGCTTGCCTATGCACAGATGCTTGCAAGAGATCTGGAGCGTCTGGATGATACCGCAAAGCGCATGAACGAATGCCCCCTCGGCAGCGGTGCGCTGGCAGGTACGACCTATCCGATCAACCGTCAGCAGACATCCGATCTGCTCGGCTTCGACCGTCCCGTGGCAAACAGCCTTGACGGTGTTTCCGACCGTGATTTCTGCGTGGAGCTGGCATGTGCGCTTTCACTTCTGATGACACATCTTTCCCGATTCTCCGAGGAAATCATCCTCTGGTGTTCGTGGGAATTCAAGTTCATTGAGCTTGACGATGCCTATGCAACAGGCTCGTCCATCATGCCCCAGAAGAAAAATCCCGATGTCACAGAGCTGATCCGTGGCAAGACCGGCAGAGTTGTGGGCGATCTGATGACGCTCCTCTCCATGCTCAAGGGACTGCCCCTTGCTTATAATAAGGATATGCAGGAAGACAAGGAAGCGATCTTCGATGCGATCGACAACGTCAAACTCTGCGTCAAGACCTTCACTCCCATGCTCGCAACGATGAGAGTACTGAAGGATAATATGAGAAAGGCAGCAGCCAAGGGCTTTATCAACGCAACCGACTGTGCCGATTATCTCGTCAAGAAGGGCATGCCCTTCCGTGATGCATACAAGATCACAGGAACATTGGTTGCAAGATGCATTGCAGAAGAGCTGACACT
Source organism: Oscillospiraceae bacterium (assembly GCA_017521325.1). Taxonomy (GTDB): domain Bacteria; phylum Bacillota; class Clostridia; order Oscillospirales; family Ruminococcaceae; genus UBA3855. The sequence goes on from JAFXCV010000037.1 coordinate 16,849, forward strand.
GGAAACCCTGCCGCTTACGGCTTACAGGGAAATGACCGACCTCTTTACAGAGGATGTCTACGATGCGATCAGTCTGGATACCTGCGTGAAGGAACGTTCCTCCGAGGGCGGACCTTCCCCGAAAGCAGTTGCTGTGCAGCTTGCAAAGCTGCGTGAACGCCTGCATAAGGAATCCTGAATATGAATAAACGAGCAATAAAATTTATCCTTGCCCTGACGACACTTTCCGTGCTTGTCTGGGCTGTGGGAGAATTCCTCATTGCGGAATTTATCAACAGCTACAAGATTTCCGTGATATGGGGCATTTTCTGTCTGATTGCATGCTGTGCCTACAGCGTGTGGAAATGCCCGTGGAACGTGGATAAAGTTGATGATGAGGAAGATTGAATAAAGGAGAGCTACCATGTCCGTAAAAGTGTATATTGATGGTCAGGCAGGTACAACCGGTCTGAAGATTGTAAATCGTCTGGAACAGCGTGAGGACATCACACTGCTGAAAATTGCAGAGGAGGACAGACACAACGCCGAAAAACGTGCGGAAATGATGCATGCGGCGGATTTCACATTCCTGTGCCTCCCCGATGATGCCGCAAGAGAAGCAGTCAAGCTTGCAGGGGACAGCACCAGAATTCTGGATGCATCCACCGCACACAGAACCAATCCTGCATGGGCATACGGTTTTCCGGAGCTTTCGAAGGAATTCCGTGAAAGACTTGCGGCTTCCGATAAAACGGCAGTTCCCGGCTGCTATGCAAGCGGCTTCATCTCCCTGCTCTACCCGATGGTGACAAATGGCTTGCTTCCGGCGGATTTTCCGGTGTTTGCCTATGCGACATCCGGCTACAGCGGTGCAGGTAAAAATGCCATTGCACAGTACGAATCCGAGGACAAGCCCTACGAATTTGGCAGCCCCCGACAGTATGCACTCTCCCAGCAGCATAAGCACCTGCCCGAAATGCAGAAATTCTCGGGACTGACCCATACCCCGATGTTCAATCCCATCATTTGTGATTATCATAGTGGTATGGTGGTTTCCGTGCCGATTCAGACAAGAATGCTTGACAAGAAGATCACACTGCAGCAGGTCAACGAAATGTTCCGTGCGCATTATGCGGATGCAAAGCTCGTTGAGGTCAAGCCCATGATGGAAGAGGAGCAGAAGTCCTTCTTCCTCGCCTCCAACACCCTCAGCGGACAGAATAAGCTGGAGATCTTTACCTTTGGTAACGATGAGCAGATTCTGCTCTGCGCAAGACTGGATAACCTCGGCAAGGGCGCATCCGGTGCAGCAGTGCAGTGCCTGAACATCATGATGGGCATTGATGAAACAACAGGACTCCTGTAAGGAATGATACTATAATATAGAGGTGTATCGCTTTGGAAATCAAAGAGTTTAAGAATGTGACATTTGTAGAAGGCGGCGTTTGTGCTGCCAAGGGATTTAAGGCAAACGGCGTGCATTGCGGCATCTCCCGTAAGGCACTTGCGGAAAAGCCGGAGGATCCCACCATGCAGGCAAATCTGCCTGCCGAAGGCAAGAAGAAACACGATCTTGCTATGATTTATGCAGAAAAACCCTGTACAGCAGCGGCAATGTATACCACCAACAAGGTGCAGGGTGCGCCGATTGCCGTGACCAAGGAGAATCTGAAAAACGGCATGGCACAAGCAGTCATTGTCAATTCCGTCAATGCCAATACCTGCAATGCGGACGGTCTGGAAAAGGCAGAAAAAATGTGCGAAGCAGCCGCAGAGGCACTCGGACTTTCCATGTCCGATATCATCGTTGCCTCCACCGGCGTCATCGGTCAGCCCCTCCCGATCGAACCCATCCTTGCAGGAATTCCGACACTTGCAGAGGGTCTGTCCCACGAGGGCAACACCGCAGCTGTCGAGGCAATTATGACAACCGATACCTGCCCGAAGGAAGTGGCAGTGCAGTTCACTGTCGGCGGAAAAACCTGTACCCTCGGCGGCATGCTCAAGGGCAGTGGTATGATCCACCCGAATATGGCAACCACACTGACTTTCCTCACAACTGACTGCGCCATTGCTGCAGGCTTCCTGCAGCAGGCATTGCGTGAGGTCGTGAATATCACGCTCAACCGTGTCAGCGTGGACGGCGATACCTCCACAAATGATATGGTGTGCGTGATGGCAAACGGCATGGCTGAAAATGCCGTGATTACATCAGAAAATGAAGATTATGAGTGCTTTAAGGATGCACTGTATGCTGTTCTCATGAACCTTGCAAGAATGATGGCAAGGGACGGCGAGGGCGCAACCAAGCTTGTGGAATGCTTCTGCACGGGTGCGTATGATGACAAAACAGCGGAAATTATCGCAAAATCCGTCATCACCTCCAGCCTTTTCAAGGCAGCGGTATTCGGCGAGGACGCAAACTGGGGAAGAATCCTTTGTGCAGTCGGCTATGCACCGGCAGATTTCGATATCCATCGTGTGGATGTCAGCTTTGCGTCTGCCAAGGGTAAGCTGGATGTGTGCAAGAATGGTGCAGGTCTTGATTTCTCCGAGGATTTCGCCAAGGAAGTGCTTTCCGAGGAAGAGATCCAGGTGCTGATTTCCGTCGGTGACGGCACAGGCTCTGCAATTGCATGGGGCTGTGACCTGACCTATGATTATGTCAGAATCAACGGAGATTACAGAAGCTAAGTGAAATTCCACAGTTACAGGATGTAAGGAGATGCAGGAAATGCAGGATATGATTTCCAATGAAACACGGGCAAAAGTGCTGAATGATGCACTGCCCTACATTCAGAAATATAACAATAAAATTGTAGTCGTCAAGTACGGCGGCAATGCCATGACCAACGAAACCCTCAAACAGGCTGTTATGAGTGACATTGTGCTTTTGCACCTTGTCGGAATCAAGGTGGTTCTCGTACATGGCGGCGGCCCCGAAATCAACGATATGCTGCGCCGTCTGAATATCAAGAGCAAATTCATCAGCGGTCTGCGTTATACTGACGAGGCGACTGTTGATGTTGTCAAGATGGTGCTTGCAGGTAAGGTCAACAAGGAGCTGGTAACGCTCCTCAGCCAGAAAAACGGCAGCGCCATTGGTCTTTGCGGCATGGATGAGCAGATGCTCATTGCAGAAAAGACCTGCGGCGCAAACGGCGAAGATCTGGGCTTTGTCGGCAATGTGGTAGAGGTCAATACCAAGCCCATTATGGATGCACTGGATAACGGCGTCATTCCCGTTATCGCAACTGTGGCATGCGACAAGGACGGACAGGCATATAATGTCAATGCCGATACAGCGGCTGCAAGAATTGCCGCAGAGCTCGGTGCCGAGAACCTGATTCTCCTGACGGATATCGCAGGTCTCCTGCGTGACAAGGATGATCCATCCACGCTGATTCCCGATGTGCATGTCAGCGAGGTGCCTTCCATGAAGCTGCAGGGCATCATTACGGGCGGTATGATTCCGAAGATCGACTGCTGCGTTGAAGCGATCCGAAGAGGCGTGAGCAAAACCGTTATCATTGACGGCAGAGTACCGCATTCGATTCTGATCGAGATTCTCTCCAGCGAAGGCATCGGCACACAGTTCAGGGCATGATGCTTTTCATCAGACTGCTGCCCGTTCTGGTTTCGCTTTGCCTTGCAGTGGCAGCAATTCTTCTGCGATGCAGCAGGAAAAGGGGAATCCGTCATCCTATTTTTACCGATGCGACCGTCGTTTCCAAGGTGACACAGATGGGGTATCACAACCATTCTACTGTGGAACTGAGTGCCCCCGTACTGCGTTACCATACGGAGCAGGGAGAAAAAACGGCGACATATCGCAAATATGTGCCGGACTGGCAGTACCGCTACAAGATCGGAGATACCATCCGCATCTGTTATGAGAAAGAAAATAACGGAAAGTTTCAGATATGCCATGAGCAGTCAGACAGATGGAAAAGCGACCTGCTTTTCTGTGTTGCAGGAACGATATTAGTGGCATATGCTGTGTTATTGATACAATATTATTAATTTGAGGAGCTGATACATAATGAACATCATTGAAGAAACCGGACAACATATCATGTCCACCTACGGCCGCAGCAACGTTGTGCTTGACAGCGGCAATGGTGCGACATGTGAAGATACAGTAAAACGAAAATACATTGATTTTGGCAGTGGTATCGGCACAACCTCACTCGGATTTTCTGATTCCGAATGGGCAGACGCTGTGTGTGCGCAGGTCAGAAAGCTGCAGCATACTTCTAATTTGTTTTATCACGAGCCGCAGGCGCAGCTTGCCAAAATGCTCTGTGAAATGACAGGTTACAGCAAGGTGTTCTATGGCAACAGCGGTGCAGAAGCAAACGAATGCGCCATCAAGCTCGCAAGAAAATACAGCTTTGACAAATACGGCAAGGGAAGACATACCATTATTACACTGGTCAATTCCTTCCATGGCAGAACACTTGCAACCCTTTCTGCGACGGGACAGGATGTGTTCCACGATTTCTTCTTCCCGTTTGTTGAGGGCTTCCGTTATGTGAAGGCAAATGATATCGAAGATCTCCATGCAAACCTTGATGAAACGGTTTGCGCAATTATGGTTGAGTATATCCAGGGTGAGGGCGGTGTCAAGCCTCTGGAGGATGCATTTGTAAAGGAAATCCGCAAGATCTGTGACGAAAAGGATATTCTGATGATCGCAGACGAAGTGCAGACCGGTATCGGCAGAACCGGCAAGCTGCTGGCAGGTGAGCATTTCGGCTGCATGGCAGATGTGACCACGCTTGCAAAGGGTCTTGCAGGCGGACTTCCCATCGGTGCATGTCTTGCAAATGAAAAATGTGCGGATGTTCTCGGAAAAGGAGCGCATGGTTCCACATTCGGCGGAAACCCCGTTGCCTGTGCAGGTGCGGTCAAAGTGCTTGAAAGACTGGCACAGGACGGCATGCTTGAAAGTATCACCCGCAAGAGTGATCAGATCCGCAGCAGACTTTCGGAAATTTCCGAAATATCCGACATCAGCGGCAAGGGCATGATGATCGGTATTGCTTTGAAAACCAAAAAAGCGCCCGATGTCCTGCAGCAATGCCTTGAAAATGGCTTGCTTGTGCTGACAGCAAAGGATCGTGTGCGTCTTCTGCCGCCCCTGACAATCAGTGAAACTGAATTGCAGGATGGCCTTGATATTCTGTGTAAAGTATTGGAGGGATAAATTATGGAATTGTATGTAGTGCCGAAAAATGCGGAAAAATACAATGTGTTTGATAAAAAGGAACGAAGAATTTATAAAATATCAAAAAAGAAGTTCGCCAAGAACTATATTCTTCATGATGCCAGCGACTATGCGCTCTATAGCATGGTGCAGACCGGCGTTGGCAAAAAGCCGAGCTTTAAAATTGAATTCAATGATGCTCCCTTCATGATCGTGACCTGTAAATCCATTTACCTTGACCCTTCATTGGAATGCGAAGGACAGGGCATGAAATTTGTACTCAAGAGCCATGATCGTATGAATTTCGAAGTACTCAAAAACGGAACCAAGATCGGTACGCTGAATACCGAAAAACAGACCAACAACGAGGCAAAATATTACATCAATATGGAAGATAAGAGCTTCGATGACTTTATCCCGCTGTTTGCAGTCTGCATTGACAAATGCTTCAGCAGCATGAATAAGTAATTTTTGGAGGAAGAACTGAGATGAAACATTTACTGAAGATGCTGGATCTAAGCCAGCAGGAGATTTTTGAAATTCTGGATCTTGCCGATCAGCTCAAGTACCAGACCAAGCACAATATTCCACATCCCATCCTTGAGGGAAAGACGCTGGGTATGATTTTCCAGAAGGCATCCACAAGAACCCGTGTTTCCTTTGAAACCGGTATGTACCAGCTCGGCGGCTATCCGCTGTTCCTGTCTGCAAACGATCTGCAGATCGGCAGAGGGGAACCTGTGCAGGATACTGCCCGTGTTCTGTCACGCTACCTCGATGGTATCATGATCCGTACGTTTGCACAGCAGGAAGTAGAGGATCTTGCGAATTTCGGTAATATTCCGATCATCAACGGTCTGACTGATTTTGCGCATCCCTGTCAGGTGCTTGCAGACCTTCTGACCATCCGTGAAAAGAAGGCAAGCTTCGATGGTTTGAAAATGTGCTACATTGGCGACGGCAATAATATGGCAAATTCCCTCATCGTCGGCTGCCTGAAGGTAGGCATGGCTGTATCTGTTGCTTGCCCCGAGGGTTATCATCCCGACAAGCAGGTTATGGACTTTGCCAATACTTATGATTGCTTCTCCATTACCGATAAGCCGCTTGAGGCTGCCGCAAATGCCGATGTTTTGATTACTGACGTATGGTCCTCCATGGGTATGGAAGCTGAAATCGAGAAGCGCAAGATCGCATTTAAGGGCTATCAGATTAATGACGATGTGATGGCTGCTGCCAATACCGGTGCAATTGTAATGCATTGCCTCCCTGCACACCGTGAGGAGGAAATTACCGCAAAGGTGTTTGAAGCACATGCGGATACGATCTTTGATGAAGCGGAGAACCGCCTGCATGCACAGAAGGCTGTCCTCGTAAAGCTTATGGGACAGGAATAATTTTAGGAGCATCCATCTAAGATGGATGCTCTTTTTATCCGTTATATGGCAAAATTTAAAAAATACATGTGCAAAATGAATAGAAAGACTCAAATTCTGAAGGGAAAAGAGATGCTTTGCACAAAGTCGAAAAAATAAGAAAAAAAGGATTGACAAATGTTTCCTCCTGTGTTATAATAAATAAGTCGTCAGGGATGAGAAATCAATCGTGACGAAAGCATCTCAAAAAACTTTGAAAAAACTTTTAAAAAGGTCTTGACAAAGAGGACGAGATGTGGTATAATAAAGAAGTTGCGGCACTGAAGAGTGCAGCGATGAAAGAAAGCGAAAAGCTTGCATCTTGAAAACTGAACAATGCTAAAAGAAAAAACTGGAACCCTAAGATTCCTGTTCTGTACGAGAGTATGGAATAAGAAGATATGAGAAGTCAGCAAAAAGACTATAAAAGAGCGAACAGTAATTGCGAGTGATTCGTAAAGAGCTGATATGAACGAGGGAGACCTCGTTAATA
>JAFXCV010000038.1 GCA_017521325.1 Oscillospiraceae bacterium
AGAAATGCTATTATATATGTAGGATAGAGGTGCGGCAGCGATGAGTAGCAGTCTGGAGGAAGCTCATTCCCTTGAATTTCTGCAAAAGGTAATGCCGCCGAAGTTGTCAGGCGTGAGCTACCTGCTGCTGGTGTTGCACTGAATAAGTGCCGCATTGTCATCATGCATGATGGAGAGCTATCGGTGAATACACCTGTAATTCTATTATAACGCATGATGAGCCGGTTTTCAACCGGTTTTTTCAATATCTTAAAAAATTTTTTTGAACGATGCATCGTTCAAGGTAAGGAGTATGTTTTATGAAACAGTACAATGTAGGTATTCTCGGCGCAACAGGTATGGTAGGTCAGCGTTTTGCTACACTGCTGGAAAACCATCCGTGGTTTAATGTTAAGGTTCTCGCTGCTTCCCCGAGAAGCGCAGGCAAGACATATGAGGAGGCTGTCGGAAGCCGCTGGGCAATGAAGACTCCCATGCCCGAGAGCATGAAAAATATGATCATCCGTGATCTGAATACGGACATCGAGGCAATTGCTGCTGAGGTAGATTTCGTATTCTGCGCTGTAGATATGAAAAAGGATGAGATCAAGGCACTGGAAGAGGCTTATGCGAAGGCTGAGTGTCCGGTTGTATCCAACAACTCCGCACATCGCTTTACTCCCGATGTTCCGATGGTTGTTCCGGAAATCAACCCTGAGCATATTGAGATCATCAAGTCCCAGAGAGAGCGTCTTGGCACTAAGAGAGGCTTTGTGGCTGTTAAGTCCAACTGCTCCATCCAGAGCTATGTTCCGGCACTGCATCCGCTGAAGAAGTTCGGTCTGAAGAATGTGCTGGCTTGTACTTATCAGGCAATTTCCGGCGCAGGCAAGACTTTTGAAACATGGCCGGAAATGGTTGACAACCTGATTCCGTTCATCGGCGGTGAGGAAGAAAAGTCTGAACAGGAGCCGCTGAAGGTATGGGGTACCATTGAGAATGGCGAGATCGTGAAGGCTGCATCTCCGTCCATTACGACACAGTGCCTGCGTGTTCCGGTTTCCGATGGTCACACAGCTGCTGTATTCGTATCCTTTGAGCAGAAGCCCACAAAGGAAGAGATTCTGAAGCTCTGGGAAGAATTCAAGGGCGTTCCGCAGGAGCTGGAGCTGCCGTCCGCACCCAAGCAGTTCCTGCACTATTTCACAGAGGACAACAGACCGCAGGCAAACCTTGACAGAAACCTGGAAAAGGGTATGGCTGTTTCTGTAGGCCGTCTGCGTGAGGATACACAGTATGACTACAAGTTTGTATGTCTGTCCCACAACACCCTCAGAGGTGCAGCAGGTGGTGCTGTTCTGCTTGCTGAACTGCTGGCAGCAAAGGGCTATTTTGACTGATTGCACATAAATTCCTCCCGATCATCTGATCGGGAGGAAATATAATACGACCGATCCATAGAATTTTCGGAGGGAAACTTATGAAGAATACAATTTTTACAGGTGCCGGCGTTGCAATTATCACTCCGTTTAACCCGGATGGTTCCATTGATTTTGACGGACTTGGCACATTGATTGATTACCAGATCGAAAATGGTACTGATGCCATTATTATCTGCGGCACAACGGGCGAATCCTCCACAATGACCGAGGAAGAGCATCTGTCCTGCATCCGCTATGCGGTAGAGCGCACAGCGCACCGTGTTCCGGTAATCGCTGGCACGGGCAGCAATGACACAAGAACAGCCATTGAGCTTTCTGTGGAAGCTGAGAAGATCGGTGCGGATGCGCTGCTGATGGTAACCCCCTACTACAACAAGACTACACAGGCAGGTCTGGTTGCACACTTTACGATGATCGCTAACAGCGTGAATATTCCGATCATCCTCTACAACATCCCCGGCCGTACCGGCATGGGCTTTACAGTGGAATCCCTCAAGGAGCTGTCTAACCACAAGAATATTGTGGCTGTCAAGGAAGCAAGCGGCAACATCAGCTATACAGCACAGGTTGCAGCTGCCTGTGGTGACAAGCTCGACATCTACAGCGGCAACGACGATATGATCGTTCCGATGATGGCACTGGGCGCAAAGGGCGTTATTTCCGTACTTTCCAACATCCTGCCGCAGGAAACACATGATATGTGCCAGTACTGTCTGGACAACAATTTCCAGCCTGCAATTGACATGCAGATCAAGTATCTGGATCTGATCAATTCCCTGTTCTGCGAGGTAAATCCCATTCCGATCAAGGAAGCTATGAATCTGCTCGGCTATGCAGCAGGCGGATGCCGTATGCCGCTGACAAAGATGAGCAGCGACAATGTTGCAAGACTGATGGCGTCCCTGCAGAAGCTCGGCATGCTGGAGATCGAATAATTGTCGGGAGGTACAAAATGATGGAGCAGGTAAAAATTCTCATCAGCGGTGCCAACGGCAAAATGGGTCATGCGGTTGCATCTGCCATTGCAGGACATGAGGACTGCGCAGTATGCGCCGGCGTGGATCTGTACACGAAGCAGTATGCGGATTTTCCGATTTTCGAAAAGCTTTCCGATGTTACCGAAAAGCCCGATGTTGTGATTGACTTTTCCAATCCTGCAATTCTTGATGATTTGCTCGACTACTGCATGGTCAATGGAATCCCCTGTGTTCTGGCAACCACGGGTTACAGCGAGGAGCAGATTGCGAAGATCAAGAAGGCGGCAAATTCCATTCCCGTATTCTTCTCCTTCAACATGTCACTGGGTATCAATCTGCTGGCACAGCTTGCAAAGAAGGCTATTTCCATTCTGGGCGGACAGTTTGACATTGAGATCGTAGAGAAGCACCACAACCAGAAGATCGACGCCCCCAGCGGCACAGCGATCATGCTGGCAGATGCGATCAACGAGGAAATGACGAACAAGTGTCATTATGTATATGACCGTCATTCCAAGCGTCAGAAGCGTGATCCGAAGGAAATCGGCATGCATGCCATCCGTGGAGGCACGATCGTAGGCGAACACGACATCATCTTTGCCGGACATGACGAAGTGATCACACTCTCCCATTCTGCGGCTTCCAAGGAAGTTTTTGCAGTGGGTGCGGTGAATGCAGCGGTATTCCTGGCAAAGCAGGATGCGGGGCTGTATGATATGGGTGCGATGATGAAGCTGGCATAACAAGAAGTCCCATGTGGCTTTATTTCGATCATTATATATGTTTAAAAGCCACTTTTGATATTATGTCAAAAGTGGCTTTGCGTTTTGTGACAATCGAATTATAATTAACCGATAGATAAACTTGAATTTATGCAGGAGTGTAATCGTATGAAAAAGAAAGTGATTATTGGTATTTGCATTTTCTTGGTAGTTCTTATATCGGGTGTTTTTTCATATGTTGGCATTGGAAAAACCATCATTGAGAACAAAATGTGGGACTATCTAAAACAAGAGAATTACATCGAAACAGACATACAGAGCATTGAGGTAAAACACTCATTTGCTAATATACTCCTGTCGTACAATGAATGGATTATCAATGTTGTTTATGAGGATGAACCTACTTCTGTTTACAACTATACATTGAAAGACGGTAACATTGTTGTGAGTGGAGTTTCTGGCACCACAGACAAAGAAGATCTGAAACATTGATTAGCTGACAAATTCCAATAAATAAGATAAACTCCGGAGAAGACTGCATTCTTCTCCGGAGTTATTTCTTTATGTCGATTGAACTTTGGCTTCATAGATTTTTTATGCCTTATCAAAGAATCCGAATCGTTCCATCGCCTTGTATATCCCATCATCCCGCAGCTTTGCAGTGACAAAATCCGCATGGGGAATGAGTTTTTCGCCGTCACCCATGGCAATGCCCGTGCCTGCATTTTGCAGCATGGCAAGGTCGTTGAGGCTGTCGCCGATGGCGTAGGAGTCGGATTTCGGGATGCCGTAACGGTTCAGCACAAAATCCATTCCGCTGCCCTTGGAGCAGTCAAGGGGATGCATTTCCGCAAAGCCCCATCCCCTGTCAACATACGCAAAATAGGGAGCAATTCCTGCCTTGAATGCATCAAGATCGGTCTTTTCGTCATAACCGATGACGAATTTATCAAATCCGAAATCCGCATCCTCTGTACTGCGGTAGATATTCTTTTCCTGCATACGAAAGGTGTTGCGGATCTCCGTGATGAACGGCAGTTCCCTTGTATGACTGTCAAAGAAGAATGCATCACGATGCTCATAGAGGGGGGCGGCATTCACACGGCGGACAAGCTCCACCATCTTCTCCACCACATCGGGGGTAACTGTTTGATAAAAAAGTTCCTTCCCCTCGCATTCGATATAGGTGCCGCAGCCGCAGATATAGCCGTCAAAGCCAAGCTCACGTACATCCGCATCGACATTGCAAAGCGGTCTGCCGGTATTCACATAAAGCAGATGTCCGGCAGCATGGGCAAGGCGCAGGGCTTCCCTTGTGCTTTCGGGTACAAAGTGACCGGCATTGTCCTCCATGATCGTGCCGTCCACGTCAAAGAACATGATTTTCCGTGACATCTTATACCTGCTTGAACAGATGCACAAGTTCGAGTGCGGACATTGCGCAGTCGTAACCCTTGTTGCCTGCCTTAGTGCCTGCACGCTCAATTGCCTGCTCGATGGTGTCCGTTGTCAGGACGCCGAACAACACGGGAACTTCCGTTTCTAGAGAAACGGATGCGATTCCCTTGGAAACCTCCGCACACACATAGTCATAATGGGACGTTGAGCCACGGATGACAGCACCAACGCAGATGATGGCATCGTAATTTCCGGACTTTGCAAGCTTCTTGGCTGCCAGCGGAATTTCATAGGCACCCGGCACCCACGCAAGCGTGATATCATCATCGGAAACACCGTGGCGTACCAGACAATCCTGTGCGCCGCCGATGAGCTTGGAGGTAATGAATTCGTTGAAACGGGACGCCACAATGGCGATTTTCAGTCCCTGTCCGCAGTAGATTCCTTCAATTGTTTTCATAATGATCTTCCTTTCTGGTTGTATACAGTTCATCATAGGTTTTGACGCTATGCGAATGTTTATTGGTTTTCTTTCGGCGAGCAGCCCATTGTCTGATACGTTCGTTCCATTCTGAGTACAGCTCCCACCGTATTCGAGCAAACCCGGAGAGTGTAAGAGGATAATCCTTTTCTTCCTCCGAGCCATCCCGTTCTGCAATACAGATTGCTGCAACGATGAGGAACAGCAGGAAGAAAATACCGATCGCCCAAAACATTATTAATCCTCCGTAACATCAATCATATGCCCCATCTTCTCCTGCTTGGTACGCAGATAAAAGAGATTCTGTGCTTTCGGGGGGATTTCAATGGATTCCCGTGTCGTGATCTCAATGCCGTATTCCGACAGGTCGGAGATTTTTTCCGGATTATTGGTCATGATACGAAGTTTCACGGCTCCGAGATTCTTCAAAATCTGTGCGCCCTCGCTGTAGTCACGCAGATCGGGAGCAAAACCGAGTTCCACGTTTGCTTCCACCGTATCACGTCCATGCTCTTGCAGGTCGTATGCCTTGATCTTGTTGAGCAGTCCGATTCCCCTGCCCTCCTGACGGAGATAGAGAAGGATTCCCCTGCCCTCCTTGGCAATGCGTTTCATGGCAGCGTCGAGCTGTTCACCGCAGTCGCAGCGGCAGGAACCGAATACATCGCCTGTCAGGCATTCGGAGTGCACACGGCAGAGTACAGCTTCACCATCGGATACATCACCCATGACAAGTGCAACATGCTCTCTGCCCGTGATGGTGTTGCGGTAGCCGTAGATTTCAAAATCACCGTACTTCGTCGGGAGCTGTGCGTGGGACACGCACTCCATGAACGGATCGTTCAGACGGCGGTATTTCTGGAGATCCTTGATGGTAACAAATACAAGGTCATGTTCCTCTGCAAATTCCAGAAGCTCTGTAAGACGCATCATCGTTCCATCCTGCGCCATGATCTCACAGCAAAGGCCGCATTCCTCAAGTCCTGCAAGGCGCATCAGATCAACGGTTGCCTCCGTATGTCCGTTGCGTTCGAGAACGCCGCCTGCCTTTGCCTCCAGCGGAAACATATGACCGGGACGGCGGAAATCGGAAGGCTTTGCATCGGGAGCAACACACATTCTTGCGGTAAACCCTCGTTCCTCTGCGGAAATGCCTGTGGTGGTGTCCACATGGTCAATGGATTCAGTAAATGCGGTACAGTGGTTATCGGTATTATTCGTGACCATCTGTCTGAGTCCGAGGCGGTTTGTATAGACTCGGCTCATGGGCATACAGATCAGACCCTTTGCGGCACTTGCCATAAAATTGACATTTTCTGTGGATGCAAACTGCGCCGCACAGATCAGATCACCCTCATTTTCACGGTCGGGATCGTCCGTCACAAGAATGACCTTGCCATGACGAAGTGCTTCCAGTGCTTCGGGAATGGTATTGAATTTCATAAAACGCTTCCTCCCTTACATAAAGCCGTGCTTTGCGAGAAAATCCTCGGTGATGCCGCCGGATGTTCCGCTGCCGCAGAGCTTTTCAATATATTTTGCAACGATGTCGCATTCGAGATTGACGACATCGCCTGTATTTTTCTGTAGAAGTGTAGTTTCCGAACCAGTGTGCGGAATGATGGACACGGAAAAATCCGCTGCTGTCACCGCAGCCACCGTCAAACTGATGCCATCAATGGCAATGGAACCCTTTTCTACGATATAGCGCAGAATTGCGGAATTCGCTGCAATGGTCACCCAGACTGCGTTATCCTCACGACGCATGGATTGGATTTTCCCTGTGCCGTCGATATGTCCCGATACGATATGTCCGCCGAATCTTCCATTTGCCGCCATGGCACGTTCAAGATTGACGCTGCTTCCGTTTTTCAGCGCACCGAGATTTGTACGCCGCATGGTTTCGGGCATGACATCGGCGGAAAAAGAATCCTTGTCAAAACGGCACACTGTCAGGCAGGTGCCGTTGACGGCGATACTGTCACCGATGCGGACATCCGAAAGCACTTTATTTGCGGAAATCGTCAGAACACAGGATTTTGCGCCGTATTCGATTCTACGGATTGTGCCGATTTCTTCTATGATTCCTGTGAACATGCATTCACCTCCACATCGTATTCGAGAAGCACATCATCTCCGAAGCGCCGAATTTTCGGACAAGTCAGACGATACGCTTCATCGGGGCTTGCAACGCCAAGACCTCCGACTGCGGTTTTAGCAGCTTCTCCGCCGAAGATTTTCGGGGCAACATACACCTGCACATGCTGCACAATACCGCTTCTGAGCGCTGCTTCATGCAGTGCAGCGCCGCCTTCAAGAAGGACGCTGTCAATGCCCATTTCACCGAGTTTCTGCATGAGCAGGCGCAGATCCACATGTGAATCCTTTTCGGGAATCAGCAGGACATGCACGCCCATGCTTTCAAGGAGCTGTATTTTCTGTTCATCCGCAGAACACGCCGCTACATAAGTTGGAATCTCCCCTGCCGTGCGGACAAGCTGACTATCGGTGGGAATGCGCAGATTGGAATCACAGACAATACGGATAGGGTGGCTGGGATTCTCCAGACGACAATTGAGCATGGGATCATCTGCAAGTACTGTGCCAATGCCGACCATGATGGCGGCGACTTGCTTTCGTGTTTCATGAACATGCTGTCGGGATTTTTCGCCCGTGATCCATTTGGAAAGACCGGTTCTTGTTGCGGTCTTTCCGTCGGCAGTCATGGCAGTTTTCAGAACGCAGTAGGGAGTTTTGGTTGTGATATAGTGAAAGAAGATGTCGTTTATCTCATCGCATTCCTCCTTGCAAAATTCCGTTACAACCTTAATACCCGATTCACGCAGCTTTGCAATTCCCTGCCCTGCAACCAAGGGATTCGGATCATTGGAGCCGACGAACACCTTGGAGATTCCGGCTTCGATCACGGCATCCGTGCAGGGTGGATTCTTTCCATGATGACAGCAGGGTTCAAGCGTGACATACATCACGGCACCCTTGGGGGATTCGGTGCAGTTTTTCAGCGCATTGCGCTCGGCATGGGGCTTGCCGTAGCATTCATGGAAGCCCTCCCCGATGATACGTCCATCCTTGACAATGACCGCACCGACAAGAGGATTGGGATTGACAAAGCCCACGCCCCTTTTTGCAAGGTTGATGGCTCTTTGCATATAGGATTCATCGGTCATATTCTTCACCTCCGTTATTGAAAAAATGCCCCGAAATTGCTTTCGGGGCATCGCAAAATCACAAAGCATTCTTCTCCCATCCGGACTTTACCGTCGGTTCCGGATTTACACCGGATCAGCCCTTGCAGGCTCACGGACTAAGGCTGTTTGCCATCACCGTCGATTATGAATTTCACATACCCCGAAGAATTGTTGTATTACTCTTATTATACCTGTTTGTCAGAAAATTGTCAAGTAAATGCCTCACAAATCAGCATTTTCCCGCATATACGATAATTCCGTCCGTCATTTTGGTTATTTTGACAAGGGATGCTCCTGACGGCAGATGCGTCTGTAGGCAGTGGGGGTCATACCCGTATGACGTTTGAACTGACGCATGAAATAGACATCCGTTTCAAAGCCGCATTTCTGCGAAACCACGGACACTGCATCATCCGTTGCGGCAAGCAGTGTTTTGGCGTGGGCAATCCTGCTTTCGATGACATCCTGCGTGCAGGTCGTTCCGAACGCTGCAAGATAAATTTTATGGAAATACGGGCGGCTGATACAGAGCTGCTCACAGATATCCTGAATATTCCAGCTTGCGGATGGGTTGAGATAGATATCCCGCCGCAGTGCATCGAGCTTATCGTAATGTGGAACACTCACTGCCTTTTCCGCATCGACGGCGGTTTCCTTCCGCAGCAGGCACAGGAGGAGTCCGATGGCACAGGAGTGCGTCATACTGCACAGATTTTCATTGCTGATTTCGCAGGACGTCAGGATACTCCAGACCTCTTTGACGGCTACGGGCTGCGCCATGGTATGTGGTTTTCCGACCTTCAGACCGATCTCACGCAGAAGCTGCGGTGAGATCTGAAACTGCAGCCACTGCAGCGGTGCAGAATGCTGAACGGTCAGATTTGCCTCTTCAGCCGCAAGCAGCAGAAAAGAGAAGGAGGAGAGCGAATAGGCTTTGCCATTTACATTAAAAATGCCTTTCCGCTGCATGAGGAACAAAAAGTATTCATCATTTCCGCATTTACTCTGCAAGCGGAATTGACCGGGAGAAGTTCTCTGCCCGAACCCGAGCAGATTTGTCTGTCCTGTAAACTGCATACTGACCCTCCTTTGCTGTAACCTGACAAAAATAGCCGTTGTATCTATTTCTATCATACTACATTCCGCCAAGTTTGTCAACCGTCGGTGCATAGAGCCGTCTTAAACTTTCCTTAATCATTCTTAATCGTTTGTGTACTTGTATCTTCCCCGAAAATGTTGTATAATAAAAACTGTGCTAAGGCACACTTCAAGCTTGAATCATGATGCAAAGGAGAACAGAAATGGCTTATCAGATTTTGATCTGTGATGATGAAAAGGATATTGTGAATGCGCTGGAGATTTATCTCTCGCAGGAGGATTATATTCTGCACAAGGCATACAACGGAAAAGAGGCACTGGCATTCCTCGCTGACAAGAGCATTGACCTGCTGCTTCTGGATATTATGATGCCCGAAATGGACGGCATTCAGACAATGGTAGAGCTTCGCAAGAATTACAATCTTCCCGTCATCCTGCTCACTGCTAAGAGCGAGGATACGGACAAAATTCTGGGACTCAATCTCGGTGCGGATGATTATATTACAAAGCCCTTCAACCCCATGGAGGTGCTTGCAAGGGTTCGCTCGCAGCTGCGAAGATTCACGCAGCTCGGAAGTGTGGCTGCACCTTCTTCCTCTGTAAAGACGATCGGGAACATTCAGCTCAATGACGCTGAAAAACGAGTGCTTGTGGATGGCGATGCTGTGAACCTGACACCGACGGAATATGCGATTCTGCATTTTCTGATGCAGTCGCCCAACAAGGTGTTCACGCCGAAAGAAATCTACACGGCAGTACGAAATGAAGCACCCTATGGCGCAGAAGGTACGATTGCGGTACATATCCGCCACCTGCGTGAAAAAATCGAAATCAATCCTGCAGAGCCACGCTATCTCAAGGCAGTTTGGGGACAGGGCTATAAAATGGAGGCAGAAAAATGAGTGCAAAAAATAAGAAAAAAGGCGGTGGGATCCGCTGCAGTGTGATTATGAAGCTGCTGATGGTACTGCTTTACATCCTCAGTATTCCGGCGGCAGTCGTGGGAACGATGTTCACGATTGAATTTGCAGAAGGCGGCATGTACACGGAAAGTCCCGAAAGCATTTACGATTGGAGAATCGAAGAATACTGTCTCATGGATATCCGTGATATAGAAATGATCTATCGAAATAACGGGTTTGATACCTATGATCTTTCCGATCCCTATCAGAAACAGCTGCATGATGATCTGATTGCTGTACATGCACCTTCGGTCAGCAATTTTGAGTTTATCCTTAAGGATAAGGATGAAAATGTCGTCTTGCAGAGTTTCACGGACAGTGATTATCGTTACAGCAGAACGGAACCGGTATACAGCACGGTTTACCGCACCGAAAAGCTGCGTATGACACAGGAGGAATATGAAAATTATCATGCTCCTGCAAACGCTGATGTAAGCGTATATGAGATTTGGGAACCTGGGACGAAAAAAAGCCGGTTGAGACATCCCCCGAACCCACAAAAGAAACACAGCCTGAGTATTCGGGAGCGATCGCAGCAACATCCGAACCTATGGAAGAAACACTGCAGGAAGAAACGGGCGATCAGACACTGTCTGAAGAAATTGACATCACCTATGAGGAACAGGATACAGAAGATGCAGAAATGATCTGTTATTATGATGTGACCGTCCGCATTCCGGAAAACACAGTTACGCATTACATCACAGGCTATGTCCGCAGTGAGCTGACGGCGGATGACAAATATGCAAAGCTTGACAAGTATCTGAACATGGCTTACAATTATCGCTATGTTCCGATCATTGTACTCGCTGTAAGCGTGCTGGTATTCATCATTTCCCTAAGTTTCCTGATCCATGCGGCAGGATATCACAAAGGCAAGGAAGAACCCGAGGCAAGCTTTTTTGATAAGATTCCGTTTGATGTCTTCTCCGCTGCATTTGCATTCGCAGGACTCATGGTTCTTGTGTTCATAGATGAATTATTAGGAAGTTTTGGTACAATTGTAGAGATTGGCATTGTCTGCTTCGCACTGGTTCTCTGCAGTCTGATTGTACTGTGGTGGCTTTGCAGTTTTGCGGTACGCATCCGCACAAAGACAATAGTACACAATAATCTGATCGTAATCATCTGGAAAAAATGTTATGGTTTGATCTGCAATATCACAAAGGAACTGCCGATCCTCTGGTTGATTCCGCTGATCGCATTGGGATTCTTTCTCCTTACTATCTTCGGAATGATTATGATTGGAAACAACAACGAAGTACTCGGACTTATGCTGATGATCCTGACATATACGTCAATGATTATAGTAGTTTGTCTGGCAGTTGCAAATCTGCACCTGCTTGAAGAAGGCGCAGAGAAGATCGCAGGCGGTGATCTTTCCTACAAGATTCCGACTGATAAGCTGATGGGACCGTTCAAAAGACATGGTGAGCATCTCAACAGCATCGGTGACGGCATGAATCGTGCGGTAAGTGAACGAATGAAAAGCGAAATGTTCAAGACGGAGCTGATTGCCAATGTATCGCACGATATCCGCACACCGCTGACATCCATTATCAACTACACCGATCTGCTTTCCAAACTGGAACTGGAGGATGCACAGGCAAAGGAATACCTTGAAGTACTCACCCGCCAGTCCGCACGTCTGAGAAAACTGACGGAGGATGTTCTGGAAGCATCAAAGGCTACGACGGGAAACATGAAAGTACAGCTTGAAAAGATGGATCTGCGTGTGCTGCTCGAACAGATACTCGGAGAATACGAGGAACGCCTCGAAGCACGTTCCCTGCAGATGGTATGCAGCTATTCGGAGGAAACACTGCCAATTATGGCAGACGGGCGGCTGCTGTGGCATGTGATGGACAATCTCTTTGGAAATGTCTGCAAGTACGCAATGCAAAACACCCGTGTATACCTTGATGCCGGAATCCGTGACGGACAAGTGGAGCTGACCATACGGAACATTTCGGCGGTACAGCTGCATATTTCAGCGGATGCACTGATGGAACGTTTTGTACAGGGCGATCGTTCGAGAAATACGGAGGGCAGCGGTCTGGGGCTTTCCATTGCGCAAAGCCTGACGAATTTACAGGGTGGTACACTGGAACTGAACATTGACGGCGACCTCTTTAAGGTGAAACTGAATTTTCCGAAAACCGAATCATGACAGGCAAAAGCCGCCCTTATGGGCGGCTCAGTCTGTCGAAAAACCTTATCAGGTTCAAAGGACGAAGTCCTTTGGCGGGTTTGAGGGTACACAGTACCCTCGCAATATAGCCCCTCCCCCTTTGGGGGAGGGGTTGGGGTGGGGGCAGGCTTTCGGGTTCTGACTCCAAAAAAAGACTTTTTTGACAAGCAAAGCCACCCTTATGGGCGGCTTTTGCTATACGAAAAATTTAGTTAAGAAGGACAAATCCAATGTTCAGATACATAGCAAATAAAACCCAAAGCAGATAAGGGATATTCAGATATCCTGCAAGCGGACGAATTTTTCGGAATGCCAAAATCATCAGAACAATCAGAATTGCAAGCAGGAGCAGAACTCCCAATGCTGCGGCGGGCTGTTCAAAACGGAAGAATACAATACTCCAGAGGAAGTTGAAAAACAGCTGCGCTGCATAAAGCGAAAGTGCATTTCGTTTTTTCATATCGCCTGCATCAGAAGTGTAAATCATATATGCCGATATCCCCATAATCGCATACAAAATCGCCCAAACAATCGGGAATAATATCCCCGGAGGAGAAAGCGGCGGCTTGACAAGCTCGCTGTAGAAGGATGAGAAATTCCCCGAAAGTAACCCCGAAAGCGCACCGACAAGCTCCGTACCGATAATAAAAATCAAAAGCTCCGTCCATTGAATTTTCTTCATACTGCACCACCTGAAATAGAATATATAGCAAGTGTACGCAGCTGCTTTCAAAAATATACCGTTTCCTGCATGATATGGTAATTTTGCCGCTATCTAAAAAAGAAAGTTCCTCTGAAAAGAGGAACTTTCAAATACATCTGACGATGCAGACGCTGCGCTGGTGCCGCTGACCGGGGTCGAACCGGTACGGGATTTAACTCCCGAGGGATTTTAAGTTTTTCAGTCAACTCGGCAATTCGTTGCAGTTCAAGGCAATTCACGGCAGTTTATGCCCTCGAAAACGACGAAATTTCGAGCATTTTATGACCGTTACTTCCCTTTCGACCGTAATCAAGCCAAAATCGAAAAAATCAAAAATACGGTCGATTTGGTAGAAAAGTGGTAGAAAAAACTGCATTTTACTATTTTCAGGCTGAAAAGATGGTAGAAAGATGGTAGAAACGAAAACTTGGTAGAAAGCGCAGTTGCACCTCCAAAAACGCACCTTTATATGTTTAGCGTGTAGCGTAAAGTGATCAGTATCACGGAGCGCTATACGCTATTTTTATGCCTGAAAACTGAATAATCCGATAACGCTCCTCAGTAATGAGGGGCGTTTTTTGTTGCCCAAAAACTAATATCCAAGCAGCACAACAACTTTATTATTCACTCTTACCAACATATCATCACTACTGCGTTATGTTAGTGATAACGATATTCAGTTTCTAATATTATACCATGTTTGTGCTTTGAAGTCAATAGATTACCATAAATTACCATATAAAGGAGGATCTCTATGTCTGAACACCCAACGATCACGATGAGCGACGATAAGCTGTCCTGCGAAGCGACTGCTATCCTGCTGAGAATGCTCAATTTCCCTGACACAGACTACCACACTGCCGAGGAGCTTTGTCCGTTCTTCGAGAATGACTCGCTGAAAACTATCCGAAACGCTCTGAACGAGCTGTATGATGCAGGCTACCTCTGGCGTATTGGTGAGACTTATATGGTCAACAAGTTTAGGATCACACAGATGAAGCTCGCCTGAGCTGCGGGAACGGAGGAAATGGAATATGTCAAAGAAACCGAGGAAACCAAAGACAGCACCTTCATCGGTGTGTCGTGTCAATAAAAATGCCAACTATACCGTGATGAGCAACTATCATCTGCGGTCAACCAATCTGAGCCTGAAAGCGATCGGACTTCTCAGCAAAGTGCTTTCTTTGCCGGAGAATTGGGACTACTCTATCGCTGGACTGACTTCGATCTGCAAGGAGAAAGAGACTGCGATCAAGGCAGCTCTCGACGAGCTGAAGGAGTGGGGTTATCTCACGGTCACGAAGCTGATGCCGAATCAGACCGAAAGCGGCCGCATTGAGTATGTCTATGACTTCTATGAGTATTCTGAAAAGGACAAGCCTGATGCGGACCAGGACGAGGATACAGAAGATGAGGACGGAGATGTTTCAACAGCCTCCGTAAAAAAAGCCCCACAAGGGGCAGGAAAACAAGGCATAGAAATTCTACCCCTTGAAATTCTACCCGTAGAAATTCAAGCGGTAGAAAATCAAGGGCAATTAAATACTAAAGACAAAATACAGAGAAATCAAATACTGAGTGATCAAGTATCTATCAATCAATCCCCCTCCGACAGCGAACCGACTGTTGAAAATGTTGAAAGACAGACAGACGGATCGACTGATGGATATATCAGCGAAAAGAGAATTTATACCGAAGTGGTGAAAGCAAACATCGACTTCGACTACTTCGCTGCTTGGCTTCGTGATGAGGAAGAAGCTGAGGAGATCGTTCAGATGATGGTCCGGCAAATATGCTCCCGAAAGAAAACAGAGCGTATCTGCGGAGAGGACTTCCCCAGGGAGATCGTCAAGTCTGCGATGCTGAAAGTCGATGTAAGCGTTCTTCAAAACGCACTGGAACAGATCAGGCATACTGACGGTGTGCAGAACTTTGAGCGTTACCTGATCAGCACCCTGTTCAACGAAGCCAACGGAAAGCGTTTCAAGGAAAATGCGACTGATCGTTGGGCGGATTATGCTGTCAAGAGAGATTTCGGCGGTCTGTACGGCGACTGACCGTCCATGAAAGGAGGTGGTGCGTATGGTTGCCTCAGAGACAAACATCAAGACTTCGGTATTCCCGTGCTTTACGGGCAGAGATGTTCCGATTTCCGAGATTGCAAAAGCTACGGGCAAGGGAGCAGAGTTTCTCAAGCGTGGGCTGCGTGAGGGCATTTTCGATTTCGGCTATGCTGTGAAGTCCGAAAGCGGAAATGTGTACCGCTATTTCTGCCCTGACAAGCTCGTTTGGGAAAAGCTCGGCTATTTCAATCCTGCGCCTGACAAGCAGGATAAGGCAGAGCGTACCGATGAGCCGGAACAGTCCGCAGCCGATGACGGCTCTTAACGAGTCCTTGCGGCAAATTGAAGCATTCGTCATGGATATTCTCAGTGATACACAGGCAGAAAGTGCATGACAGCGTGTTTTTCTTCTTTGACGAGCTTCAAGGGGACGATCATAACAAGCTCTATGAGCTGATACGGAGAGAGGTGAAAATCATGGCTAAGTCTATCCTGACACCGGAGGGCGACCTTGTCAACTACGACAATCTGATTGCAGTCAGTGTTGAGTTTCGTGCCGTCGGTGTCGATGAGGAGCATTCGGCAGATGAATACTGTATCATTGGCACAGATGTGACCAACAAGGAAAATCTGCTGTATCACTCGCCCGACTATGACAAGGTGATGAGCGTCCAGCGTGACATTACCCATTGGCTCCAGAGTGAAGCGTTTTCCACTTTTGAGATGCCGACCGCAGACGAAGGCGGTGATGCGTAATGCCGTCCGACTACGAAAGCGGTGCAAAGAAAACCATCGACATTTCGATCAAGGCGGAGAAAATGACCGCCGATGTGCTGAAATCGGCATTGCAGGAGTTTTTGTCGGGCAAGGCAGAGAAAAAGGGGCGAATGACCTACAAGCAGTTGCAGGAAAAGTCTCCGTCAAAGCTCGACAGCATTGAGGTTTCAGACCGGAATATCGGGGATTTCCTGAAAACCGCACGAAAATACGATGTGGATTTTGCTCTGAAAAGAGATAAAAGCACCTCGCCGCCTACCTATCATGTTTTCTTTTCCGCTGCTAAGACAGAGGATTTCAAGAGAGCATTTTCAGAGTATGTCGGCAAGGGACAGGGCAAGACACAGAAGCGTGGTGAGTTCACCCGTGAGCAGATGCAGCAGCAGGCTCAGAAGATCAGGAACAAACCTCGCAAACAGAAACAGAGAGAGAAAACAAGGGAGAACAGACGGTGATCTATAACCACTTCCAGCCTGCACCCGTTCCACGGGCAAGGGGCGATGATATTTTTACGGCGATTTTTGATGCCGATACCAACAGAAAGGAAAGGTCTGCGAATTGCAGATCGACACGAGAAAACTCAAAAAGCTGATCATCAAGGCTGTTCCCTATGTCGCTTTCTCTTATGTGGGCAACCTGATCGGCTTTGCGTATCGAACCGCTGAGGGTGACGGATTTCAGGAGAAGATCCTGCCCTTCATGAGCAATCTCGGTGCGGCGTTTGCAAGAATCTTCCCCAGTTTACACCCGTTTGATCTTCTTTTCGGCTTGGGTTTAGCGGGTGTAATGAGGTTAGTCCTCTATGTCAAGTCGAAAAACAAGAAGAAATTTCGCCAGGGCGAGGAATACGGTTCTGCCGTATGGGGCGGTGAAAAGGATATTGAGCCGTATATGGACTTATCCTGCCCCGAAAACAATGTGATCCTCACACGGACGGAATCTCTTACAATGGGCAAGCCCTCTGCACCGAAGTTTGCGAGAAATAAAAATATCCTCGTTATCGGTGGTTCAGGCTCAGGTAAGACACGATTTTTCGTCAAACCGAACCTGATGCAGATGCACAGCAGCTATGTTGTCACCGATCCGAAAGGCACGGTATTAGTCGAATGCGGAAGAATGCTCCAAAGGGGCCGCCCGAAACGAGTTGACGGAAAAGTTGTGTACCGCAGGGACGATAAGGGCAACTATCTCAAAGACAAAAATGGCAGATATATCCCTGTTTATGAGCCTTACAAGATCAAGGTGTTCAACACCATTGATTTTGCGAAGTCGATGCACTACAATCCGTTTGCTTACATCTCAAAGAAAAACCGTGAGAAGGACATTCTCAAATTCGTGGAAGTCCTTATCAAGAATACTTCTTCCTCTCAGCAGCCGTCCGGCGATGACTTTTGGGTTAAAGCTGAAAAGCTCCTTTACACGGCATATATCGCCCTGATATTTGCTATGTACCCCGAAGATCAATGGAATTTTGAAACGCTGATCGACATGATCAACAATTCGGAGTGCCGTGAGGACGATGAGGAGTTCAAGAATGCGATAGACATTGAGTTTGAGATCGTGGAGTGCTGGCTGAACGGCACAAAACACGAAGATCCCGAAGTCATGGCTGATTACGGTGACATCTTTGAAACGAAACCCGATGCCGAACAACGGCGCTTGGGTGCATTTGCACTCAAACAATTCAAGGCGTATAAGCTCGCTGCCGGAAAAACGGCTAAGTCTATCCTAATTAGCTGTTCGACACGACTCGCGCCTTTTGCAATAGATGAGGTCTTGGAGATCACCTCCTACGATGAGCTGCACCTTGACAAGCTCGGTGACGAGCTGAGTGCGCTTTTCATCATCATCTCCGATACAGATGCCACATTTAACTTCCTTGTGGCTATCATGTATTCCCAGCTTTTCAACCTACTCTGCACCAAAGCAGATAATTCACCGGGCGGAAAGCTGACCTATCATGTACGCTGTTTGTTAGACGAGTTCGCCAATATTGGAGAAATACCGCAGTTTGAAAAGCTCATTGCGACTATCCGAAGCCGTGAAATATCGGCAAGTATCATCTTGCAAGCTAAGAGCCAGCTAAAGGCTATATACAAGGATTCGGCAGATACGATCGAAGGCAACTGTGATACGATGCTGTTTTTGGGCGGCAAGGAGAAGTCAACATTAAAGGAAATCAGTGAAAGTCTCGGAAAAGAGACAATCGACTCCTTTAATACCTCTACGAACAGAGGTCAGAGTGAAAGCTACGGTATGAACTATCAGAAGCTCGGCAAAGAGCTGAAAAGTCAGGACGAACTGGCGGTCATGGACGGCGGTAAATGTATCTTACAAGTGCGA
>JAFXCV010000039.1 GCA_017521325.1 Oscillospiraceae bacterium
CTGTTATAGTCTTTTTGCTGACTTCTCATATCTTCTTATTCCATACTCTCGTACAGAACAGGAATCTTAGGGTTCCAGTTTTTTCTTTTAGCATTGTTCAGTTTTCAAGATGCAAGCTTTCGCTTTCTTCCATCGCTGCACTCTTCAGTGCCGCAACTTCTTCATTATACCACATCTCGTCCTCTTTTGTCAAGCCTTTTTTGAAAGTTTTTTCAAAAGTTTTTTGAGATGCTGTATCCTTTTGTTTTTGCTATCTCCCTTCTCTTCCGTAACTTCCGTTCGTTTCCGTTCGACAGCTTTATTATTATAGCACAGTTCTTGTCCTTTGTCAATGCTTTTGGGTGTAGAAGGATGTCCATATTTCAAATGGCGTTTTGTGCATTTTCACCACCTCGTCAAAGCGAACGCATCAGCGCCACAATCGCTGCGATCAAGCCCACCGCAGCAGCGATTGCAATCCTGATCAGCTGGCGCAGCACCCATCGTTCTCCTGCATCCATCTTACGATTTACTTCCGGCATCTCCAACGCATTTTTTGATTCGCTCTGCCATTCCTTGACATACGCTCCGCAGTAAGTGCATTCATCACTATCATCCCGGCGTTCTGTTCCACATGACGGGCAGTATTCGCTCACTCCAAATCCCCCTTAAAAAATAAAACACCCAAAGCATTCGCTTTAGGTGTTTTGTGCATACCGGAAATATTTCTCCGATACGATTGGAGCGGATTACGAGGCTCGAACTCGCTACCTCCACCTTGGCAAGGTGGCGCTCTACCAGATGAGCTAAATCCGCAATGGTGCTTCCGGGCGGAATCGAACCGTCGACACAGGGATTTTCAGTCCCTTGCTCTACCGACTGAGCTACAGAAGCACAAACTCTTTAAAAGAGTTGGCGACCTGGATGGGACTCGAACCCACGACCTCCGCCGTGACAGGGCGGCGTTCTAACCAACTGAACTACCAGGCCAAATTCATGGTGGGAGCTACAGGGCTCGAACCTGTGACCCTCTGCTTGTAAGGCAGATGCTCTCCCAGCTGAGCTAAGCTCCCACCGTGGCCGTGTCTTTCAGGAGGTCTTCCTCCCTGCGACTTTATTAGTATATCACATCCCGGCAGAAATGTCAACACCTTTTTTCAAAAAAATTTCAGTTTGTCAAAAAAGTTTGCTTAACCCCATTTTTCCATGTTGAAATTTGTCAGATTATTGCTATTTATCCTTTCTGATACGCTTTTTGTTTTGAAAGAAAACGGCTAATTTAAGCCGTTTTCCCCGTTTTTCGCAAACAATCGCACGATATCCATGTACAGTGCATGATGCTCCTCACTCGTCAGGGCAGGATCCTTCGCAAGAATCCGATCCGCCGCCGTCTGCACATCACGCAGCATGAAGGCATTTGTCAGA
Organism: Oscillospiraceae bacterium; assembly: GCA_017521325.1. Classification (GTDB taxonomy): domain Bacteria; phylum Bacillota; class Clostridia; order Oscillospirales; family Ruminococcaceae; genus UBA3855. Next base: position 1,405 of record JAFXCV010000039.1, read on the forward strand.
TCCGCAAGCTTCAGGGGCGGCAGACCGTGCTGCATGCTGCCGAAGAAATCCCCGGGGCCACGCAGCCGCAGATCCGCTTCGGCAACCTCAAAGCCGTCCGTTGTGCTGCTCAGCAGCCGCAGGCGTTCCTTGCTCTCGTCGTTCGCATGCTCCGTAATCAGGATACAATGACTCTGGTGGCTGCTTCTGCCGACACGTCCACGCAGCTGATGCAGCTGAGAAAGTCCGAAGCGTTCGGCATCCTCGATCACCATGACCGTTGCATTCGGCACATCCACGCCGACCTCGACAACGGTGGTGCAGATCAGCACATCCGTTTCGTGGCTGCGAAATTTCTCCATCGCTTCGTCCTTTTCCTGTGCATCCATCTGTCCGTGCAGGATTCCCACACGCCAATCCTTCAGCGTGCCCTCCTGCATCTCCTGCGCATAGGCGGTCACGGCACGCAGGTCAAGCTCGCCCTCCTCGATAGCAGGGCAGACAATATACGCCTGTCTGCCTTCTTTCAGCTCACTGATGAGAAACTGCATTGCTCTCGCACGGAGCTTTCCCGTCACGGCATAGGTCTTGACAGGCTTTCTTCCGCAGGGCTTGACGTCCAGCACCGAAACATCCAGATCGCCGTAGACCATCAGTGCCAGCGTTCTGGGGATGGGGGTTGCGGACATGACGAGCTTATGCGGCACGCCGCCCTTTTCTGCAAGTGCGGTGCGCTGCGCAACGCCGAAGCGGTGCTGTTCATCGGTAATCACAAGTCCGAGCTTCTGATACGTCACAGCCTTCTGCATGACAGCGTGCGTGCCGACGATGACCTGCGCCGTGCCATCGGCAATCGCCGCATGGCATTCCCGTTTCTGTTTTGCGGTCAGGGAACCCGTCAGCAGGCAGACGTTCACGCCAAGAGGCTTGAGAAATTCCTCCAGTGTTTTGAAGTGCTGTCCTGCAAGAATTTCCGTTGGTGCCATCAGGGCGCACTGGCAGCCGTTTTTCACGCAGAAATAGCATGCCGCCGCTGCAACGGCGGTCTTGCCGCTGCCCACATCGCCTTGCAGGAGGCGATTCATGGGGGATTCTCCCGACAAGTCGGCACAGATTTCCTCCACCGCACGCTGCTGTGCCGTGGTAAGCGTAAAGGGCAGGCTGTCATAATATGGCTTCAGGTCAGTTGCAGGGTCCATCGGATACTCCGTTTTTTTGCCGCCACGCTCCTTTAAAAGGCGCAGACCGATCTGCAGGCGGAGCATCTCCTCAAAAGCAAGGCGATAGCGTGCCTTTTCCGTTTCCTCCATATCCTCGGGGATATGGACAGCTCGCAGCGCACGCTCCAAGGGCATGAGATCAAACTGCTCCAGAATTTCGGCAGGAAGTGTTTCAAAAGGGGACTGTGACAGGATTTCCAGACACTCCCTGATATTCGTGCGCACCATGGCACTTGTCAGCCCCGTTGTCTGGGGGTAGACAGCTTCGATGGGGTTTTCATCATCACGCAGCACCTGCGGATTATGGATTTCACGCTGCAGAAAGGTACCGCAGATTTTTCCCGACATGGCATAGGTCTTGCCGATTTCCAGCGCACGGTAGCTGTAGACATTATTAAAGATACGGATATCCAGCGGTGTCCTCTCATCATCGACGGCATCCAGACGGAAAATCTGCATGCCCGCCCTTGCGTAGACGGGGCGGTGCTTGTCGGTGATCGTCACACGCACGACGGAAACTTCGTCAAGGGGCGTTTCTGCCACGGGGACGGGGTCACGGTAATCCCGATAGGCTCTGGGGAAATAATACAGCAGCTCGTAGGGCGTGGAAATGCCGATTTTCTGATAGATCTCAAAGCGTTTTTTGCCCACGCCCTTGAGATGACTGATGGAAAGGAATAATCTTGTCATCATTTACTCCTCTATCAGCAATGCCCTCACTCCCGATTGGGAAAGAGGGCATGCGTTTTTAATTTGATTATTCTGCGAAAATGATATCGCACTGAAGGCAGTGATGTAGGCAGTACTTTTCAGCTTGTCAAAAAGTATTTTCTGAGGTCGGTGCCACGAAATCCGCCCCTACCCCAACCCCTCCCCCAAAGGGGGAGGGGCTATATTACGAGGGTACTGCGTACCCTCGACCCGCCAAAGGCTATCGCCTTTTGAAACCATAAAGTTTTTCGACAATCTGAGTACTGCATACAGGCAACACTTTGGGGTGTGGGGCGAAGCCCCACAAAAACTGCCTTTCAGTAATAAACGGCACTTACTCAGCCGAAATGATATAATAGCACAGGCTGACCGCCGTTCGGAGAAACTGCATGTATGCAGTTTCGGGGGTGTGGGGCGAAGCCCCACAAAAACTACCTTTCAGTGATAAACGGCACTTACTCAGCCGAAATGATATAATAGTACACAGGCTGACCACCGTTCACCAGCATGATCTCGATTCGGTCGCCGAATTTGGACTGGAGCTTTGCAACCAGCTGCTCTGCTGTTTCTTCGCTCACATCCGCACCGTGCATCACCGTAACAAATCCGGTATCACTGTTCACCAGACGCTTTGTCAGACGGTATGCCGCATGGTTCAGATCCTTATCCACAAACGACAGCTTGCCGTTGTCAAGCGCCATTACCTCACCCTTCTTGATGGGTGTACCGTCCAGCTCCGAATCACGGGCAGCAAACGTAATCTGACCGGTGGAAACCTTCTCAAATGCCTTTGTCATTGCTGTGCGGTTCTCATCCAGACTCAGACTGTCATCAAATGCCAGCATTGCACTCATGCCCTGCGGAATGGTTCTTGTCTGCAAAACACAGACATTTCTGTCCGCCAGAGATACTGCCTGCTCGGCAGCCATGATGATATTCTTATTATTAGGCAGCACAAATACGTTCTTTGCAGGTGTTGCATGCACCGCACGGAGAATGTCATCGGTGGACGGATTCATCGTCTGACCGCCTCTTACGACGCAGTCCACACCCAGATCCTTGAACATGTTCTCCAGACCATCGCCTGCCGCAACCGCAACAAAGCCGAACGGCTTTTCCGGCTCTGCACGCACATAGGTTTCATCCTGTGCGGCATTCTTTGCCTCACGAACTCTGCCTGCATGCTGAATGCGCATGTTCTCGATCTTGGGCTTGGGATCGTTGATGAAATAGCCGAATTCCAGTGCCTTCTGCAGTGCAAGACCGGGGGTATCCGTATGCACATGCACCTTGATAATCTCATCATCATCCACAACGACAACACAGTCGCCGATGGTTTCCAGATAAGCACGCAGCTTGAATGCATCGGGGCAGTCCTTGCGCTTCTCTACGATGAACTCCGTGCAGTAGGTGAAGTTGATCTCTTCTTCCATATCCACTCTGCCGATCGCAGTGACCGTCGGAGCTTCGGACTTTGCAGGTGCTTCCACCTCGGCAGGGGCTTCACCGTGCATCACTGCAAGCATTGCCTCCCAGACCGTGAGCAGACCCTTACCGCCTGCATCCACTACGCCTGCCTTCTTCAGAATCGGCAGCTGCTCAGGCGTTTTCGCCAGTGCTTCCGCAGCAGCCTTGCAGGTTTCTTCCCACACAACAACGGGATCATTGTTCTCTCTTGCCGTCAGCTGTGCCTGCTGTGCGCCCATTCTTGCAACCGTCAGGATCGTACCCTCGGTGGGCTTCATGACGGATTTGTACGCTGCCTGCACGCCGATTTCCAGTGCATTGGCAAGATCCGTACCCTCGGCAGTTTCCAGACCTGCCAGACCCTTGGAAAATCCACGGAAGAGCAGGGACAGGATGACACCGGAGTTTCCTCTTGCACCTCGCAGCATTGCAGAGGCCGCCTTGTCGGCAATTTCAGAAACCGTGGAAGTATCGGGCATGACCATCAGCTCACGTCTTGCGGCGGACATGGTCATGGACATATTTGTACCCGTATCGCCGTCCGGAACGGGATACACGTTCAGCTCATCAATTGCTTTTCTGTTTTTTTCAATCGTAACTGCTGCGCTGCAGAGCGCATCCTTCAAAAGTTTACCATTCATCTGTGTCTAACTCCTTCTGTATACGCCCTTTTACGGCTCAACAATTTCATCTACATACACCTGAACAAGGGATGCAGGAATGCGCACGGCGTCCTCAATGACGAATTCAACCTTGTGAATCAGGCTGTGCACCACTGCGGGGATATTCACACCGTACATCACCTTGATATGAATGGAAACGATCAGCTTCTGATCCTTCGTTGTAATTGTCACGGGGCTTTGTCTGCCTTCGAAAATTCTGTCCGTGAGTTTTACATCTGCAAGCCCTGCAACACCGAAGCACTGTACAACAGTCTGCTCGGTCAGCTCACGCAGGTAGGTATCGGAAATGGAAATTTTTCCGATATGGTTTTCCATATATAACATCTCTGCCATCCTCTCTGTCGGTTATTGCGGACTGCTTGCGCAATCCTTTGATGCCGCTTCACGGCACGCTCTTTATTATTATAACACATTCAAACGCAGATTACAAGCCCCATTTTTTGAAAAAAATCTGTAAAAAACGCACAAAAAGGCACCGCCTTCCGATTCGGAGAGCAGTGCCCTTGTCATTTCTGTTTAGTTGAAAATATCCTTGAGCTTGTCAAAGAATCCACGGCGCTTTGCGTAGTTCTTGTCGGACATGGAGCTTTCAAATTCCTTGAGCAGTTCCTTCTGTTTCTTGCTCAGGTTCTTGGGAACCTCGATATACAGCTTGACATACTGGTCGCCACGCATATCACGCTGCAGGTGCTTGACGCCCTTGCCCTTGAGTCGGGTTCTTGCACCGTTCTGCGTGCCCTCGGAGATGTTGAATTTCACATTGCCGTCAATGGTCGGCACCGTGATCTCATCGCCCAGAACTGCCTGCGCATAGGTGATCGGGATCTCGCAGTGGATGTCGTAGCCATCCCTTGTGAAGATCGGATGCGGACGCACGGTCACGCCGACATTCAGATTGCCGGTCGGTCCCCCGTTCTGACCGCAGTCGCCCTCGCCCGTCACTCGCAGCGTCTGCCCGTCGTTGATGCCTGCCGGAATCGTCAGGGACACCTTCTTCTGCACACGCACTCTGCCTGCGCCCTTGCACTTCTGACAGGGATTGCGGATGATCGTACCCTTTCCGCTGCAGTGCGGACAGGGTCTGGAGGAGGAAAATGCACCGAGAGGCGTCTGCTGCGTTACCTTAATTGAGCCTCTGCCGTGGCAATCGGGACATACATCCGCTGCTTCGCCGTTTTCTGCGCCGCTGCCGCCGCACGACGTACATCTTTCCATATGTGCAACACTGATCTCCTGGGACTTGCCCATGCAAGCCTCCATGAAGCTGATGTTGATGGTCATGTTGATATCCTTGCCACGCTTGGGGGCATTCGCTGCATTTGCCCTTGAGGTTCCGCCGCCGCCAAAAATTCCGCCGAACAGGCTGTCGAAGATATCGCTCATGTCGGCACCGTACATGCCGCCCATACCGCCCATGCCGCCCATGCCGTCAGCACCGCTGACGCCCTCATGGCCGAACTGGTCGTATCTCTGCCGTCTTTCCGGATCGGACAGTACGGCATACGCCTCGTTGATTTCCTTCATCTTTTCTTCGCATTCTTCTACGTTGTCCGGATGAAGATCGGGATGGTTCTCTCTTGCCTTCTTCTTATATGCCTTCTTGATTTCGTCCTCGCCGGCGCCCTTCTGAATCCCGAGAATCTCATAATAATCACGTTTATCTGCCATACTAGTCCGCCTTTCAAACGTTTTCTGTCGGATTGTTCCGTGTTTCTATGGGGGAATACTGTCCCCCATACTATGTCAACGACTTAAGGGTAGGGCGTACAGAGTTGCCCCCTGCCCCCCCAGAGGGTGGGGGATTAGATGGGGGGTCTGCGACCCCTCCACACCGCCAAGGACTGCGTCCCTTGACCCTACTTAAGTTGTTGACATTGGTTCCTCATACCCCCTGTCAAAGGGATGACATCTCTTTGACAAGGGAACATGCCGGATACCGTTTCTCCATCACACCGGAAAATCCGACAGACACTCTACAGCAACTGTAGGGCAGATGGAAATCTGCCCTGACAAGCTGTTCATTTTACGCCTCTGTAAAGTCTGCGTCGATCACGTCGTCATCCGCTGACGGTGCTTCCTGACCGCCTGCCATGCCGCCCATTGCATTCGGATCAAAGCCGCCTGCCATGTTCGGATCGCCGCCTGCCTGCTGATAAGCCTTTGCGCTCAGGTCATAGAATGCCTGCTGCAGCTCATCGCTCTTTGCCTTGATCTCGTCTGCATTGTTTGCTTCCAGAGCAGCCTTTACTGCTGCGATCTTCTCCTGAATCGGAGCCTTGTCGGCATCGCTTACCTTGTCACCGAAGTCTGTCAGTGCCTTCTCGCACTGGAACACGAGGTTCTCAGCCTGATTCTTGGCATCCACTTCTTCTCTGCGCTTCTTGTCTTCCTCAGCGTAAGCCTCTGCCTCCTTGACAGCCTTCTCTACGTCCTCCTTGGACATGTTGGTGGATGCTGTGATGGAGATGTTCTGCTCCTTGCCGGTACCGAGATCCTTTGCGGAAACGTGTACGATACCGTTTCTGTCGATATCAAAGGTTACTTCGATTCTCGGAACGCCTCTCATTGCCGGTGCAATACCGTCCAGACGGAAGGTACCCAGCTGCTTGTTATCTCTTGCAAATTCTCTTTCACCCTGCAGCACGTTGATATCAACTGCCGGCTGGTTGTCAGCGTAGGTGGAGAATACTTCTGTTTTCTTGGTCGGGATGGTGGTGTTGCGCATGATCATCTTGGTGCAGACGCCGCCTGCTGTTTCGATACCGAGGGACAGAGGAGTTACGTCGAGCAGCATCAGACCTTCCTTGACATCACCTGCAAGCAGACCGCCCTGCAGTGCAGCGCCCAGTGCGACACACTCGTCGGGGTTGATGCCCTTGAACGGCTCCTTGCCGATGAGCTGCTTTACTGCTTCCTGAACAGCCGGAATTCTGGAAGAACCGCCGACCATCAGCACCTTGTCAAGATCGGAAGCCTTGAGCTTGCTGTCCTCAAGTGCCTGACGAACCGGGCCCATGGTAGCCTGTACGAGATCCGCAGTCAGCTCGTTGAACTTTGCCTGTGTCAGTGTCAGGTTCAGGTGCTTCGGGCCATTTGCGTCAGCTGTGATGAACGGGAGGTTGATGTTGGTTGTGGGAGTTGCGGACAGCTCGATCTTTGCAGCCTCCGCAGCATCCTTCAGTCTCTGCATTACCATCTTGTCGCCGGACAGATCCATGCATTGTTCCTTCTTGAATTCCTCAACCATCCAGTTGATGATTCTCTGGTCAAAGTCGTCGCCGCCCAGACGGTTGTTGCCGGCTGTTGCCAGAACCTGCTGCATGCCCTCGCCCATCTCGATGATGGAAACGTCGAAAGTACCGCCGCCGAGGTCATATACCATAACAGTCTGATCCTCTTCCTTGTCGATACCGTAGGACAGCGCAGCTGCTGTCGGCTCGTTGATGATTCTCTTTACCACCAGACCTGCGATCTGACCTGCGTCCTTGGTTGCCTGACGCTGGGAGTCTGTGAAGTATGCAGGAACTGTGATAACTGCTTCGTTTACGGTTTCACCGAGGTATGCCTCTGCATCAGCCTTGAGCTTCTGCAGGATCATAGCGGAAATTTCCTGCGGTGTGTACTTCTTGCCGTCAATGTCCACCTTATAGTTGGAACCCATGTGACGCTTGATGGATGAGATGGTCTTGTCGGGGTTTGTGATTGCCTGATTCTTTGCAACCTTACCCACCAGACGTTCGCCCGTCTTGGAGAATGCCACAACGGACGGTGTGGTTCTTGCGCCCTCTGCGTTTGCAATGACAACAGCGTTGCCGCCCTCTACGACTGCGACGCAGGAGTTTGTTGTACCGAGGTCAATACCGATAATCTTTCCCATAATATTCTTCCTTTCTTACGCTTGCGGGAGCTTTGCCGAATTGCTCCGACACGCCCCTCTATTTGATTTTGTTAACGTATGCTTTCTTAGCCGGCAACAGCGACCATTGCAGGTCTGACCAGTCTGTCCTTGAGCATGTAGCCCTTCTGGAACACTTCGCAGACGGTGTTTTCCGCAAATTCTTCGTTTGCTTCCGATCGCTTGATTGCCTGGTGGATGTTCGGATTGAATTCTGCGCCCAGTGATTCGATCTCCGTCACACCCATCTTCTCCAGCATGGTTTTGAGCTGTGTAAAGATCATCTCCATGCCGTTTTTATACTGCTCATCGGTGCAGGGTGCATCAATGGCACGTTCAAAATTATCCAGAACCGGCAGCAGCTGTTCCACACTCTTTGCCGTAGCATCCGTGTAGGTTTCCAGCTTTTCTTTTGCGGTACGCTTGCGGAAATTGTCAAATTCCGCATACAGTCTGACGTACTGTTCCTGCATCTGTGCAAGCTTTTCCGCCATTTCGTCCGCTGCATCCGCTTCGTCCGTTTCTTCCTCCGCCGCTTCGAGGACTTCGTCTTCAACGATCTCCTCTTCCTTCGGCAGGTCTTCACGAATTTCTTCGCCCATGGGAATTCACCCTTTCTTTAGTATTCTTCGTCGTCCTCATCCTCTTGTGAGATCAGGTCTGTGATTTTCTGCGAGAAATATTCCAGATACGGAATGACCTTTGCATAGTCAAGCCGCATCGGGCCAATCACGCCCAGCGATCCGACATTGCGTTCGCCCTTCCGATACTTAGAAACGATCATGCTGGAGTTGCCGATGACAAAGCTGTCATCGCTCTCACCGAACAGGACACGGATTCCACTGAAGGAATCGTCGAGCAGCTCCCGCAGCTCGTCCTTGTGTTCGATGAAACGAACCACTTCCATTTTGTCCAGATCCTCGTAGGAGAACAGGTTTCTCTCACCGCTGAACATCAGCGCATGCTGGCGCAGATCCCGTGACAGCTCGCAGATGCCCTGCACCAGCGGTGCCATGGTCATCATGTAAGCTCCCATTGCGGCGGTGATGCGATCCATCATTTCCTCCGACAGATCTCCCACGGAAACACCCTCTAAGTTTTCCGCAAGGTATTTCGAAAACATTTTCAGCTGTTCAGTCGTCAGGTCAATTTCCAGACGGCACGCCTTATTCTTAATGCTGCCGCCCGATGTGATCAGAAGTATCACATACATTCTCTTTCCCGTCGGGATGACCTCCACCTTGGAGATAATGGAGAATTTCGGCGAAAAATCGGACACGACTGCCGCACACTGCGTCAGCTCCGCAAGTGCCGTGGTTGCATTCTGAATCAGAAGCTCCTCGGTCATGGGGCCTTGACTTTCCAGCATGTCGTCAAGCCGTTCACGCTCCTCGCCCGAAAGGCTCGGCGGCGTCATCAATTTGTCAATATAAAGCCGATATCCATTGATGGTGGGTACTCTGCCTGCGGAGGTATGGGGCTGTTCCAGATATCCCAGCTGCTCGAGCATTGCCATGTCATTGCGGACAGTTGCGGCGGATACGCCGATATCCGGCAGCATGGCAATCGCCTTTGAACCGACAGGTTCACCGGTACGCACATACTCCTCCACCACGGCAGCCAAGATCTTCAGCTTCCGGTCTTTCAAAGGAATACGCTCCTTTCTGGCAGTTTCTCTTTCTGAGTGTTAGCACTCTATATTCCTGAGTGCTAATTTTAGTCTACCACGATTTTCTCCAAAAGTCAAGGGCTATCCATATTTTTGGAAGATGCTCTAAAATTCACACAGCGGTATACCCTCTTTTGTACAAAATTATGGGCAGTTTTCCGCTTAAAACGGGAAACTGCCCATAAACATACCTAAAAATTCCTTTTGTGGAATTAGCATTCTCATAGCTGCCCCTCCCCCTAACCCCCTCCCCAAAGGGGAGGGGGTAAAGCGGAGGGTACTGCCGCTGAACAGCCCGTCCCCTCTGTCTCACTTTGTTCGACATCTCCCCACCCCGTGGGGAGTCACCCTCAAACCCGCCCTCCTGCGGAGCGCTTTTCTGCAATATATCGAGAGTTCAACAAACTATTAAAGGCAGTTTTCCGCTTAAAACGGGAAACTGCCCTTACTTATTTTCTAATATTCTTGTCAGTCAGCCTTCCATTCGTCGGCTGAAACAAGATCAAACTGATCGAAATCAGCAAGGATCTCCTCCGTTTTGGAGCGTGCCGTGCCGATGTAGACCATTACATTTTCATACGGAACATAATAGAGATTGTACTCTGTATTCTCCTGATAAGGCAGTGCAGAAAGGTAGACATCATACGATGTGCCATCCTTTTCTGCCTTTATGATCTGATCCTTTGCAGCTTCCGGCTTATCCTTTACAAAATCCTCCACGGATTTGCGGTAGTCATCATAGGAGATCTGGTAGTGACCGACCTTCCCCGTCTGTGCATCCTTGAACGTAAAGACGCTGGTTTCATTCGATGTGTACACATTCACAAGCCCGAATTTCTCCGCATCCCACGTCGGCAGGTAGACCTTCTTCCCCTCTTTCTGCATCTCCTTACAGAAATCGGATGCCAGAAACGCAGGAATGTCTTTGTAGTCGATCGTGTTTTTTTCATCGACGTGCGATTCTTCCTGCACCTTCTCGCCGCATCCTCCGCATGCAAGCGCCAATGCGCCGAGCATAAAGCAAATTACCCATTGTTTTTTCATAGTTACCCCTCCTCAGAATGATTATTGTTGCTGCCGCCGAACTAAGAATTGCTGAGGCAAAATCCTTACTTATATATTAGCATGCAGTATACGGAATTTCAATTGGTATAGTAAACAAATTTTATAATTGAATCTTATTGACAAACGCCAAAGCCCCTTCCCAAATGAGAAGGGGCATCATTGATTATCGCCTCATTCCGTCCCATAAAGCTTCAGCCACTCATCCGACGGCAGCAGGTCGAACTCCTGAAACGCATCAATCGCCCCCTGCGGTGAGTCGGCTTTTGCGCCGATATACAGCTTATACTTTTCAAAAGGAATGCACATGATATTGTATTCATTATGGCTTACATACGGCGTTTTGGACACATACAGCTCATAGCTCCTGCCGTCCTTTTCCACTGCCGCATAGGAATCCCCCGACCTATCCAGCTTGTTTCCGGCAAGCTCATCCACGGTTTTTTCATAGCTGTCATATCTGATCTGAATGGTCGTCGCTCCGGATTTTTCATCCTCCTTCAGCACAAAAGTATACGCCTTGCGGACGGCATTTACCATAGAGAGCGTATATTTCTCTGCATCATATGCCGGAAGATAGGTGACAAAGCCATCCTCCTGCATCTCCTTGCAGAATTCGGATGCCAGAAAATCCGGCACAGTTTCAAAATACTGCGTGTCATCAATATCAACATGGAACTCCGGTTCCGGCGTTTCCTTGGCACCGCAGCCGCAAAGCAGCAGACACAGCGGCATCGCCCATAGCCATTTTTTCATAATAACCCCTCCCAATTACACAAAAGGAGTCCATTCCCGACAAGGAACGGACTCCCGAAATGCATTAGTTAATGATAGTTCTCTCAGTTTCCTTGTCGAACAGGTGAATCTTGTTCGGATCAATTGCAACCTTGATGTTATCCTGCGGCTTTGCAGTTGTACGAGGAGAAACTCTTGCTGTGATCGGAATACCCTGGCAATCCAGATACAGGAATGTTTCAGCACCCATCAGCTCAGTGATTTCAACGTCACAGTCGATAACGCCTGTGGTAGCTGCGGAAATTACCATTTCCTCGTCATGTACGCTCTCAGGACGAACGCCCAGAGTAATCTCACGGTCAACGTACTTTTCGAGTTCCGGAACAACCTTGCCCTCAGGAATTACGATCTGATACTTCACGCCTCTGGAGGTCTTGGTATCCTCAGAGCCGAATTCTACATAGTACTGCTTGTTCTCGTTCTTCTTCAGGACTGCGTCGATGAAGTTCATCTGCGGAGAACCGAGGAAGCCTGCAACGAACTTGTTTACAGGATTCTCATAGAGGTTCTGGGGAGTATCGATCTGCTGGATGAAGCCATCCTTCATAACTACGATACGGTCGCCCATTGTCATAGCCTCTGTCTGGTCATGGGTTACATAGATGAATGTCGTACCCAGCTTCTTGTGAAGCTTGGAGATCTCTGTTCTCATCTGCGCACGGAGCTTAGCGTCGAGGTTGGACAGCGGC
>JAFXCV010000040.1 GCA_017521325.1 Oscillospiraceae bacterium
AAAGTTTCGTCAAATCCTGCGCATGCATTTCCCTTGCTGCAACCACACGGCAGCAGCCAAGCTCCTTTGCGGCAAGCGCACCTTCGGGTGAATGAACGCTCATCTGCGTGGAGGCATGCAGGGGCATGTCGGGAACGATACTGCGGATGAGCCGCAGAACTCCCAGATCCTGCACAATGCAGGCATCCACGCCGCATTCTGCCGCCTTGCAGATATAATCGGCAAACGAGGGCAGCTCCTTATCCGAAAGCAGCGTATTGACTGCAAGGTAGAGCTTTGCTCCATAGAGATGGCAGAGCCTTACCGCTTCGGAAAGCTGCGGCAGATCAAAATTTGCGGCACTGCTTCTCGCAGAATACAAAGTTCCCCCCACATAGACAGCATCCGCACCGCACCGCAGTGCGGCAACGAGGGCTTCCATGCTTCCGGCAGGAGCGAGTATTTCAGGCTGCATCATCCGATGCTTTCCTTAAGCTTCTTGAGCTTCTGGGCATTTTCAAGCTGTGCGATTCTTGCCTTGAGCATTTCCACTTCCTTGATGGCAGCATCACGCTCAATTCTTGCACGGCCTGCATCATCCACATATTCCTTGCTCTGGTCTGCGATCGTGTCAAGGCGTGCATTCGCCTTGCTCAGGTCATCGAGAATGGACAGTGCGGTCATGATTGCCGCAGAATACTGGGAAACGCCCAGGTTGTCCGTCATATCGTTGATGCGGCTTTCCAGCGTTCTTGCAAGACCGTAGACATAATTCGGGGCTTCCGCTGTCTGCATCACATAGTCCTTACCGCAGATCACTACTTTTACTTTGTTCAGCATACTCAACTTTCCTTTCTACAATACATTTCTATATTTTTTGACACCACACGGCATCAGAAATAACGGATGAGCGAAACGACCTTGCCGAGGATTTCCACATCCTCCACAATGATCGGTTCCATAAAATCATTTTCGGGCTGCAGTCGATAATGCCCGTCTTCCTTGAAAAATGTCTTGACCGTTGCCTCGCTGTGATCTACAAGTGCAACCACGATGTCACCGTTCTCCGCATAGGGCGTCTGCTCGACGATCACGATGTCGCCGTCAAGGATTCCCGCATTGATCATGCTTTCTCCACGCACACGCAGCGCAAAGAGGGGGTTCTCATAGGATTTGTGCGGCTCGAATGTCACATAATCCGTGATATTCTCAATCGCTGTGATCGGAATGCCTGCCGCAACCGTTCCCACGAGGGGGATGCCGGGAGTTTCTTCCTCGTCCATCACCACAATGGCACGGTTCTTGCCGTCCGCCATGCGGATTCTGCCCTCCTGATCGAGAAGATGCAGGTAATGATGTACGGTGGAGGTGGAACGGATGCCCACCCCTTCACAGATCTCACGCACGGAGGGGGACATGTTCTCCGTTCGGATATAATCCTTGATGAATGCCAGAATTTCATCGGCTCTGCGTGTTTTCATGTCATTTTTCCTCCCCCTGCAGGCGATGCAGGATCATCTTTGCAACCTTATAAACATCACCGCAGCCCATCGTCAGCACAAGATCGCCCTCCTGCGCATGCTCGCAGACGTAATTGCAGACGCTCTCGAAATTGCTGTACTTGCGCTCATCCGTGTACTCCGCCTCCTCGTCCTGCGGGAACCACACACAGCCCTCCAGCTTTTCCGCAAGGTGGCGTGTAAAGATGTGGTAGGTATTCTTTTCACGGGAGCCCATGATATCGGTCAGCACGGGAATATCGGCAATGCTGAGGGACTTTGCAAATTCATCCAGATGCTGTGCGGTTCTTGAGAAGGTAAACGGCTGGAACACCGCCCATACACGCTTGTAGGGCATATTCTTTGCAGCTTCAAGCGTTGCCGTCAGCTCCGTCGGATGGTGTGCGTAGTCATCGGCAATGGTGATGCCTCCCACCTGTCCGAGCACCTCAAAGCGTCTGCCCGCACCACGGAATTCCGCAAGCCCCTGTACAATCGCCGCAAAAGGAACACCGAGTCCGTCACATGCCGCAACCGCTGCAAGAGAATTGAGCACATTGTGCGTACCGGGAACCTGAAGGGTAATTCTACCCATGACTTCGCCGTTTTTCACAGCTGTATACGACATGGAGGAACCGCTGAGGATCTCCACATCCACCGCACGGTAGTCATTCTGCTCGCCGTAGCCGAAGGAAACAAGCTTCTTGCCTGTGATTCCGTCAACTGCCTTGCAGGTGTTTTCATCATCGCCGTTGTAAATGATGGATTTCGTCGTCAGTTCGCAGAACTTGTGGAACGAACGGATGATATTCTCCACCGTCTTGAAGTAATCCAGATGGTCGGCGTCAATGTTCAGAATCACCGCCGTATCGGGATAGAGCTTCAGGAAGGTATCCACAAATTCGCAGGCTTCGCACACGAACACATCGCTGCTGCCGCTGCAGCCGCTGCCGCCGATGCAGGGGAGCTTGCCGCCAATGAAAGCGGACAGATCCACCTTTGCCGTGTACAGAATCTGCGCCAGCATGGAAGTGGTCGTGGTCTTGCCGTGCGTACCGGATACGCAGACTGCGTCACCATACCAGCTGCTGACGATGCCCAGAAGCTCGCTTCTCTCCAGCACCGGCACACCCGACGCTCTTGCGGCGATCAGCTCGGGATTATCCGCCATAATTGCAGCCGTATGCACGATGAGATCCGCACCCTCAATGTTCTCCGCACGCTGTCCGAGCATTACAGGAATGCCCATATTGCGTACTGCCTGCAAAGTGTCGGTTTCGTTATTATCCGAGCCTGTCAGGTAATAGCCCTTGGCGTGCAGAATCTGTGCCAGCGGATACATGCCGCTGCCGCCGATGCCGATAAAGTGAATGTGCTGTTTTCCTTCCAATACTGATTTATTCATAAAATACACCTAATTTCTTCTCATTATTTACATATATAACCATTATACTAAAGATATGCCGCTTGCATGCATTGGCATCCTCTGTGAATAAGTTTCCCAATTTGCGGCATACTAATCATCACAGAGGAAAAATTGTATGCATGGCATAACATCACAAGGAGGTCATACCATGGAAATCACAGACATCAAAATCCGCAAGACCATCACAGAAGGCCGACTCCGTGCAGTAGTATCCATCACCGTGGATCACATGCTCGCCGTACACGACATCAAGGTCGTACAAGGCGATGAGCGTCTGTTCATTGCAATGCCGAGCAGAAAGGACGAAAACGGTATCTTCCGTGATATCGTGCATCCGATCCTCCCCGAGGCCAGAAAGATGATCGAGGAAAGCATCCTGGACGCTTATCAGAAGCACCTTGCACTTACCGAAGTGGAGGCTCAGGAAACAGCTGCACAGAATACAGAAACCGCAGCAGAGGCATAATAATTGCTACATGAATTTTTCAGGAACGGCGATGCCGTTCCTTTTTTTATCTCACAACGCCCTTGACGTGGTCAAGCGCAAAATACCGCAGGATGGCGATCTGGGTCTTTGCATCGGGGAGTGCATCCGTCAGTGCCATGCGCACCGCCTGTGCAAGCGGAATGCGCTCAACATCGAGGAATTCACCCTCGTCAAGCTGCTGTGCGTCAAATTCCAGTCCCTTTGCAAGATAGATGTGAATGACCTCCGCATTATAAGCAGGCGTGGGGAAGAGTCTGCCGAGGTAGGAAAATTCCTTTGCTCTGCAGCCGCATTCCTCCAGAAGCTCCCGTCTGCCGCAGCTTTCGGGATCCTCTCCATATTCGAGTTTGCCGGCAGGAATTTCCATCGTCACCGCCGCATGCGGATAGCGGAACTGTCTGACAAACAGCACCTCGTCATCCTCCGTCAGTGCCAGCACACACACACCGCCCGGATGGCGCACCACCTCTCGGAATGCCTGTGTACCGTCCTCAAGTCGGACAGTATCTTTTTCAACACGGATAATTTTTCCGTCATAGATCAGCTCACCATCGAGCCTTGTTTCATTCAGATGTGCCATCTGTTCCATCCTTTCTCGATTCGTTTTCGGAACGCTGCATTGCAAGCTTCATGCTGTGCATATAAGCACTTGCCGCACGAACACCCGACTGCGGCGTATAGTCATAGCTGTGGGAAAATGCAGGCTTTGCATCACAAAACAGCTTTTTTGAAAGCAGCAGATACACCGCAAGCAGCAGGATGCCGCCAAGAGTGAGCAGAATTCCGTATTTCAGACCCGGTGTTTCATAGGAAAATACGATCTTATTCTCCCCTGCCTCGCATCGGATCGCCATAAAGCCCCCGCTGACCTTTTCTACAGCGACGGGATTTCCGTTGACCGTCGCTGTCCAGCCCTTGTCATAGGGCACGCTGAAGAACACGAGCTTTGGCTGTGTGAGCGTGATATCACCGGCAAAATGCTTTGCGTCATATTCGAAATTTTCGCACGCCTCCGATGCCTTTTCCTTGCAGAGCTGCAGATATTTCTCCTCATTGATATTCATCGCCGCAGTATCCGCAGGTGCGATGATATCCGCATAGGTCTGTGCCTGCTCCTCGGTAAGAACGAGGTTGTTGATGAGCATGCGTTCCTTGGTCATTTCCGTCTTGCCTGCAATCATTTTTTCCGTCACGTAATTCTCATAGGTAAAGCCCATGGGAATGAAATACTCGTTGCGGTAGATATTAAAGCCGTTTTCCGCTTTATACAGGGAAAATCCCGGAATACGGAATGGCTTTTCCTCGTCGATGTCGTCGATTCTTTCAAAATAATACTTGACCGACAAGAGACCTCGCAGCGTGTAGAATTTGGTATCCGCACGGGATGCCACATCACGGGTGATGCCGATGCTGTCGTAGAATTCCATGATCGAAGCATTGACAGTACTCTGGAATGCACGCATACTGGACAATCCCCAGAACATGGGGTAGTTATCAAAATTCTCGGAAATATCCACACGGAAGTAGTCGTCCTCATCGTTCTCATAGGAGATGGAGAGATGCTCCTCACCGTGGATACCGGCATCCATGTAGACCGTGCTGTCCGAACCGCATGCCTTTCCAAAATAGACCATCGTTGCCGTGCAGACAATGCAGGCTGCAGCGGTAAGTACGACCGCCTTCCCCATGTAGGGCTTGCAGCGTACTCGCCGCAGATAGAGGTAATACAGCCCCATCCAGCAAAGAATGCAGACTGCCATTACCACATAGAAGAAAACAGGAATCGCCGCAAATGCGAAGAACTCTGTTTTTCCTTCCTCTCCCTTTGTGGGGATGCAGAACATGAGTCCAAAAACTGCGAGCATGACGGCACAGCTGATAACGCCGCCCTTCCAGTTGAGCTGCCTGTTGTCAAGCGCATAGGCAGTCATCATCGCCATGATGAGGATTGGCATGTAGTACCATCTTGCATAATAAGAGCTGTTGAGCATGTAGAACATGCTGTTGAGGATCGGCACAAATGCGCAGACGATGCAGATCCAGACAAGTCGTGTTGCCCAGTGCTTCCGTTTCTGTCCCATAAAGGCGATCACGCCTGCCATGGAGAACAGGGGCAGATAACCGCCGATGGACGACCACTTGCCGGATGCGGAAGAAAAGAGGTTCGGACGTGCGGGTGCATCGGGAATCATAAAGAAGCTCTGGATAATGCGCCAGATTCTTGTTTTATCCCAATAGATGACCACATCCTCCCCGTAGAGCATGGATTCCACACGGGTATTCTGAAGCACCGCAAGCACGGAGGGCAAAAGGACAATGCAGGAAATCAGCACGCCAAGTACTGCCTCAATGGCAAGTGCGAAGAATTTTTTCCATGTAATATGAAAATCCTTACAGCACAAGCGTATAAAGAAATAGAGAATCAGAAATACAACCTGTCCAGTGAAGAAGAAGTAGTTGTTGATCGCCATGACCGCCACAATGGCTGCAAACCAGCCACGGCGGTTGTTGTTCACAAGCTCCTCCATTGCAATGAGCATCAGAGGAAAGAGGGCTGTGACATCCTGAAAATGATTGAAGAAGATGTTGAACATCTGAAAGCCGGAAAATGCATACAGAAGTCCGCCGATCACTGCCGCATCACGATTCTGCACAAAACGGCGGATATAGGCATATGCCGTTACCGTTGCGACGCCGTGCTTGAGAGAGAGCAGCCACGGAATGGAATACAGCACCCATCCCCTCGGCAGAAGCGTGGAAAGCCAGAAAAACGGGCTTCCCGACAGATAGAAGGAATAGGAAGTCAGAAAATCCGACCCAAGATCGGTGTACCAGTTCCAGCCGAATTGCCCTGCACGCACGGCATCATTGGCAAGCTCATAAAACGGGAGCTGCTGTGCAATAAAATCGCCGTAGTAGATGAAATAGCCATTGTCATAGATCATCAGCGGCAAAAGAACAATCAGCATGGAATAGAATCCCATTCTAAATGCGAAGCCATATTTTTCAGATGAAGTATTATTAAGAATTTTGGGGAACGATCTTCCCATGAAATCAAACCTCCGACCGGCAACTTTCAGGAAGCTGCCGCATATACTATCAATGAACGCAGATATGCGTCACAAGATAACGGGATTCGGCATGATGCCGCTTTCGGAAACGTCAAGTACCACATAGCCCGGTGCCTTGCCATCCCTCGGACAGCCGAGACTGCCGGGATTGATGACATAAACTCCATCGTCGTAGCGGCATTCCCGCACATGGGTATGCCCATACAGAACGATATCCGCATGAAGCTCCCTTGCTTCGTGGACAATACGGGCGGTGCCGAATTTCACCTGATAGTAGTGACCGTGTGCTGCTAAAATCCGATGTCCGTATGGAAGTGTCAGCACAAGCTGGGTCTGTGTTCCGGAAATGAGAAATCCGCTGTCGCAGTTACCCTGCAAGTAATGAAGTCTGCCGTTAAGCGAGGGGTTGCTCAGAAGAAGCGCATGCATTTCCCGTTCGCCATCTCCGAGATGGATAAACAGATCCGCATCGGCATGCTTTGCGAGAATCGCTTCGACCTTGCGTCTGTCGCCGTGGGAATCCGACATTACGATGATTTTCATTCCTGCGCCTCCATTTCCGGACGAACAAATGTCCAATCTTTTATATTATAACACAAACTGTAAAAAATTACAATACAGTTTTGAAGAAAGAAAGGTGTTTTTTTCATGAAAGAACAAAATACTTCCCAATTCAGCGGAGAAAACTTAAACGGTCTGCTGGGTGTTGTCAGCAAAAAGCTGGGCATTCCTCCCGAACAGCTGCGCCGTGAGCTGGAATCGGGGAAATTTGACAGTGCACTGCAGCACATGAGCAGTGCGGAAGCACAGAAATTCCAGCAGGCGATCCGCAACCCGCAGCTTGTGGAAAAGCTCATGAGTACACCGCAGGCAAAGGAACTCTACCGCAAGCTCGGCGGCGGTAAATAGCGATGGAGGATCTGTTCGGCAAAATGCAGGAGCTGATGTCGGATCCAGAAAGCATGAAGCAGCTCTCCGAGCTTGCGCAGATGCTGCAGGAGGAAACCGGCGGCGGCAATACGGAGGGATGTTCTGCAAATGCCGATACAGCGGAGGATTCCTTATTCGGGGGAATTCCGTTTGACCCGATCATGCTCATGAAGCTCGGCGAAATGTTCGGCAGCACGCAAAAGCCCGATGACAACACGGCATTGCTTCTGGCACTGCGGCCGCATCTGCGGTCGCATCGCCGTGAAAGGGTGGACAGGGCGGTCAGACTCCTGCGCCTGATGACGGTCTTTGGGACACTCAAGGATAGCGGCATGTTGGAAAATATCCTGTAAGGGGCGGTGAGAAAATGCCATACAATCCGCAGCAGAATCCAAACGCCATGCGGCAGGATGCGATGCGTCGTTCACGGGATATGCAGCGGCGTGATGCAATCAATGCCGCAGCAGAGGCGGATATACCGCCCTACATACAAAGCAAACCCGATGGAGCGTCCACGCATCACACCTCACAGCTTCAAGAGGAGCTGCAGCATCTGCTGACGGGATGGGATAGCGAACGGCTTGCGCTTCTGGGATTGCTCTATTTTTTGTACAAAGAGGGGGCGGATGTGAAGCTCCTGCTTGCAATTGCCTATATCATACTATAAAACCAAAGGAGAACATGATGGAATGGATCACACAAAACATCAGCACGCTGCTCTACAGCGGCGCAGGACTTCTGCTTTTGCTTTTTTATATCCGCTGCCGCAAGCGGATCCGTACATTTCTGGTAGGCTGTATCAGCGGTCTGTCCGCACTCGTACTTCTGCACTTTTATGGCGGCGTAATTGGATTTACGCCGACATTATGTGCATTTAACCTCATCATTTCAGCACTGCTCGGAATCCCCGGTGTTGTGCTGCTGTATCTGGCAGAGCTGTTTTGGTAACAAAAAAGCGGAGGATCACTCCTCCGCTTTTCATTTTGTAAGTAAAACTTACTTGAGCTCGATTGTAGCGCCAGCTTCTTCCAGCTTAGCCTTCAGCTCTTCAGCCTCTGCCTTGGAAACGCCTTCCTTCAGAGTCTTCGGAACGCCTTCTACAGCTTCCTTAGCTTCCTTCAGGCCCAGACCCAGAACGTCCTTAACAGCCTTGATAACGCCCATCTTCTTGTCACCGAAGGATGTCATAACAACATCGAACTCGGTCTTCTCTTCAGCAGCTGCTACTGCGCCGCCTGCTGCCGGAGCTGCTGCTACAGCTGCAGTTACGCCAAATTCTTCCTGGATTGCCTCAACCAGTTCAGCCAGTTCCAGAACTGTGAGAGCCTTGATATCTTCAATAAACTTCATTGTCTTCTCAGATGCCATGATAATAATCTCCTTTTAAATTAATTTTTGGTCATGCGTATCGCCCATGCCATACGGGCAGGAAAAACTGCCATTGTACTGCTACGCTGCAATACTTATGCAGCCTCGCCTTCCTTGTCCACAACAGCCTGCAGCAGAGCAGCCAGCTTCTGAATCGGACCCTGCAGGGAACCAACGAGCTGTGCGAGCAGAACATCTCTGGACGGAATCTTGGACAGTGCCTTGACCTTTTCAGAATCAAAGTACTCACCCTCAACGCAGCCTGCCTTCAGAACGAAATTCTCGTTCTTCTCAGCGAATTCACCCAGAATTCTTGCAGGTGCTGTCTGGTCATCGTTGGAAATTGCGATTGCTGTTGTACCGTTGAGTACATCATCAAAGCACTCCATACCGATGTTGTGGAACGCAAACTTCAGCATAGAATTCTTCTCAACGAAGTAGTTCACGTTTGCTTCACGCAGCTCACGACGCAGCTTTGTATCGTCTGCAACAGTGATGCCCTTGTAGTCAACGAGAACGCAGGAAACGCTGTTCTTGAGCAGCTCAGTCAGTTCCTCAACTCTTGCCTTCTTGGATTCCAGAACCTTTGCACTCGGCATTTACATTCACCTCCGATTTGAAAATCAGCTTTCGCTGTATCGTATCGGGAATACAAAAACTCCCTTTGTCATACCAAAGCACAACAAAGAGAGGGGGTAGTTTTATTACCGCCTGCACTCCTCGGTCGGATTTACGGCTTTCGCCACCGACTGTCTTTAGAATACGACTTTAATAGTATAGCATACTTCCTTGGATTTGTCAAGCCCTTTTTTCAAGTTTTTTCAAATAATCAGAAATTTTCCGAAATCTCCCGCAAAAGTTCGATATCCGAGGGAGAATTTCTGCGTCTTTGCAGGTTTTCTTCCTTGCGATGTCTGCCATCGGCAATCAGATGACGGAGCGATTCCTCATCCGCATTTTCCAAAGCTGTGCGGTAATCCTGTAAATTCCCGATCAGCACATCCAGCTCTTCCAGAAGGCTTTCACGATTTTCCATGAACAGCATCGTCCACATCTCCTCATTCATCGTGGCAATGCGTGTCATGTCGTGGAAGCTGCCGCCGGAAAATCCGCTTTCCAGCGTGATCACAGGGCTTTTCACATAGGAGCTTGCCACCACATGCGCAAGCTGTGAAGTGTAGGCAATCATACGGTCATGAAGTTTCGGAGTTGTTGTAACAAACCGTCTGAATCCGATCTGGTGGGCAAAATTCTTCACCTGTGCCACAACGGATTTCGGTGTTTCCGTCAGGGGTGTGAGAATGAAATTCGCCCCCTGAAAAAGGTTTTCATCGGACGCATCAAATCCGAAGCGTTCCTTTCCTGCCATGGGATGTGTGGCAAGATAATGTACACCCTTTTCCGCACAAAGCGTGCCAAGTATTTCGGGGATCTCCCCTTTTACGCCTGCAACGTCGATGACAATTGTCCCTGCATCCATGGTGGACAAATTTTCCTGCACCCACTTGCGTGTCAGTTTCGGATAGAGGGATACAACAATCAGATCAAAGCCGCTGCAATCCTCAGTCACAACACCATCAATCACATGCTGCGCCAGTGCTTTATCCAGAATTTCGCTGTTGATATCGCATCCGTAAACGCCATGGTCAGTGAATGTATGCAGTGCCTTGCAGACCGAACCTCCGATAAGACCAAGTCCGACAACCAGAATTTTCATAGAATCCTCCTGATAAATTTCCCGACCACGAAAAACATCATGGTCGGGGAAAACAGTTTAGTAATCAGATACCGCTTGTATGCTTGGATACATTGGCAATACGGATGATGCGGAACGTATCGCCGTCCTTGAACAGGGTAATTTCCATGATTTTATCACTCTGCTTCTTGTAATTCACGGAACGCTGCTGCCACTGTGCGGAATCGGCACGGTAAGCCACCGTCACGGTGTACACATTCTCCACACGCTTGATATCCTGCACATCGGGTGCGTAGGAAAAGATCACGGGGGAGGAAGGTACATTATAGCACTGTGTACTTTCATCGTAGAAGAACAGCTCACCTGCGGCAAAGAGGGTGGTATATTCCTCGGGAAGTGCTATCCCGAACATCTCCTCTGCACGTTTTTTTACATCCTGTCCGGGGATGGAAATCACGTCAAAGACCTCATTGTATGCCGAAAGATCGCCGTACATCAGCAAATCCATCACGGCTGCGGACATAAGCAGCTCAGGCTCAGTCTTGGCAGGATCGTCAAATTCGGGAAGATCCATGATCACCGCAGGATACAGCACATCCTCGATCTGTCGTGAGAGCGAAGAATTACCCATAAAGCTGCGGATTGCCTGCACCGCCTGCATCACGCACACCACAAGACCGATCACCGCAAAAATCGTACAGATAACGCCTACGACGAAATAGCCACGCTTGTTTTTGCGGGATTTTCCGACAGCAACATCAATTCCGTCGTCCTGCGGCAGCTGCTCAGCCTTGACATCCTCCAGTTCCTTGGCATTCTCATCGAGTGCCTCACGGATCGCAGCAGAAAATGTGCTGCGCTTGCGTGCCTTCTGTTCCGCCTCGGGCAGGGAAACATCAATGGAAGGCTTCTCCTGCGCTTCGGGAACGGCAGTTTCTTCAGAATCCTGCATATCTTCGGAAATTTCGGGCGTATCGTCCGTTTCCGTTTCAGAAATTGCATCTTCTATCGGCTCATCCGTCGTTTCCGGCTCTGTCGGAGCTTCGGTTTCTTCTGCAAATACAGCCGCTTCCTCAGGTTCCTCCATCGGGACAGGCTCCTGTGTCTGCACTTTGTCGGACAAATTTTCGACTTTCTCATCCTTCTGCTTTTTGCGGAAAGGAGAGAAAATGCCACGCTTTTTCTCAGGCTCCGCAGGAACACTCAGGTGACGCAGTCTCGGCGTTTCTGCGATTTCTTCCTGCTGCGGTGCTGCAATTTCCTCCACTGCCTCGGATTCTTCCTGCGCCTCACTTGTCACAGGTTCTTCAAGGACAATGGGTTCCTCCTCTGCAAGGGGTTCATCCTCAGAAACAATTTCTTCCACTACAGGAATTTCTTCCTCAGAAACGGTTTCTTCTGTCACAGAGGGTTCTTCCTCGGCAATGGGTTCTTCCTCGGCAATGGGTTCTTCCGTTTGCGCAGGCTCCTCCGGCTCGGGGATCGCCTGCACTTCTTCCGCTGCAAGGCGGATTTTCTGCTTGATCTTTTTTAGCTTTTCTGCAAGCTCCTGCCTGCGCTTTTCTTCGAATTCATCCTGTGCAGCCGAAGCTTCCCCGGCAATTTCCGCAGGCTGCTCTGTCATTTCCTGCACCGGCATTTCCGCATTGACTGCTGCGGAAATTTCTTCGGGAACGGTTTCCTCCTCCGGCATCTGTACCGGAATTTCAGCTTCGACTTTTCCTCGCATGATACGGGTCGGCTCTGCGTCGTCAAATTCAGGCTCAGGCTGCTGCACGCCGGTTTCAGGTCTGGTACTGCGCTGTTCTCTGACAGCCTGTCGGATCGCCTCGAGCTTCTTGCGGCGTTCTTCCTCCGCAGCTGTCGCCTGTTCCTGACTCGGCACATCCGGCGGAAGCTCGTCGGGCACCTCAATATGCGGCACCGTGCGCTTGGGTGGTCTGGGCGGTGCGGGGATATCGGTCGAAGTCACTGTACGGACATGGGATTTCTTTTTCTTGGGTTTCGCCTCTGCCTTGGGCTTGGGCGGAATAATCTGGTTGGGTTTGCGGTCGTTGTCGATCATCGGCAGTGCCGTTTCTTCGAGTCTGTCACGCATACGCACGGCGGGATTCTGCGAAGGCTCCTCCGAAAAATGGCTGATGGGCGGCGGAACCACCACAGGCTCACGCTTCGGCAGCGGCTGGGGCTGGGGCTTCGGGGTCTGTTTTTCCAGTTCCCGTTTCCGATCGGTTTCCAGCTCCACATGCTTCATGATCTCCTCCACACGACGGCGTGACTGCTCGCTGGCTGCCGAGGATTTCTGTTCCTTCTCCTGCTCCGTTGCTGACGGGGCATCGGGCTTGCTGCCGAGCAGACCGCTGAGGAGCGAATCAAATTCGTTCGATTTCATAGCTTCTCCCCCGTCTTAACGGATTTGTCCGTTTCCGACAATGCGGTACTGAATGGTCGTCAGCGCCTGCAGACCCATCGGCCCTCTTGCATGGAGCTTCTGGGTGGAGATGCCGATCTCGGCACCGAAGCCGAATTCCTCACCGTCTGTAAATCTCGTTGAGGCATTCACATACACAGCCGCAGAATCCACGCTGTTCTGGAAATATTCTGCATTTTCCATCGACTGTGTCACGATGCATTCGGAATGACGGGTGCTGTATTTGAGAATGTGGGAAACCGCTTCTTCGACGGAATCCACCACAAGAATCGCAATTTTATAATCGAGATACTCGGTCGCATAATCTTCCTCTGTTGCAGGAATCACGCTGCTGCCAAGAATCGCCTGTGTTCTCTCGCAGCCGTGGATTTCCACGTTATGCGCAGAAAATGCGGTTTTGATATGGGGCAGAAATACGGGCGCAATATCCTTATGTACCAGCAGTGTTTCAATTGCATTGCACACGGACGGACGCTGCGTCTTGGCGTTGTCTGCGATTTCCACTGCCATCTGCAGATCTGCGGATGCATCCACAAACACATGGCAGTTGCCTGCGCCTGTTTCAATGACCGGTACCGTTGCCTGCTTGACAACCGCCTGAATCAGTCCGGCACCGCCTCTGGGAATGAGGACATCAAGATAGCCGTTGAGCTTCATCATTTCGGCTGCGGTTTCACGGTCTGTCTTTTCAACGAGCTGTACAAGATCCGCCGGAAGTCCGACGCTTTCAAGCGCCTCACGCATTACGGACACAAGGCAGGAATTGGAGAAAATCGCCTCTTTGCCGCCTCGCAGGATCACGGCATTGCCTGCTTTCAGGCACAGCACTGCTGCATCCACGGTCACATTCGGACGGGATTCAAAGATGATGCCGATCACGCCCAGCGGCACACGCACCTGACGGATGCGCAGACCATTCGGACGAATCCATCCCCTGTCCTCGGTACCGATCGGATCTTCGAGTGCAATGAGCTTGCATACAGCATTGGCAATTGCACTGATTCTTCCTGCGTCAAGGCGCAGTCTGTCCTGCATTGCTGCGGACATATTGTTCTGTACGGCATTTTCCAGATCCTTTGCGTTTTCCGCAATGATTCTGTCCGTATTCTTCAGCAGAGCATCAGAAATCGCTGTCAGTGCCTGATTCTTCAGCACCATGCCTGCCTTTGCTGCGAAGGGAGCTGCGGCTTTTGCACGCTGTCCCAGAGTTTCCATGTATGTCATAATTATGCCCCCTGTTAATTTCTGATTGCGGGAAAATACGTTCCCAGCTGTTCACCGTCAAAAAGTCTGTAAAGATCTTCGGGATTCCTGCCGTTCATGATGATCATATCCACACCTGCGGCAGTTGCGATCTTTGCGGCGTTGATTTTCGTAGCCATTCCGCCGGAGCCAAGGCTGCTGCCTGCGCCGCCTGCAATTTCTTCAATATGGGTGTCAATACATTCCACCACGGGAATGATTCTTGCATTTTCGTTCTTGTGCGGATCTTCGGAGTAGAGTCCGTCAATATCCGACAGGATGATCAGAAGCTCGGCACCTGCGATGGATGCCACCACTGCGGAGAGGGAGTCATTCTCGCCAATCTCCAGTTCCAGCTCGTCAATGGCGACCGTATCGTTTTCATTGACGATCGGAATCACGCTCATTGCGGTCAGCTCGTCGATCGCATTGCGTACATTATCCACACGCTCCGTGCTGCTGATGATGGTCTTGGTCAGCAGAATCTGTGCCACGGTCACGCTGTATTTCGAAAACATCTCATCATAGATGTGCATCAGCTCGCACTGTCCGACAGCCGCCGCAGCCTGCTTGCCGGGCGTGGTTTTCGGACGTTCCTTGAGGTTGAGCTTGCCGACACCCAGTCCCACCGCACCGGAAGATACGAGGATCAGTTCATGACCGCTGTTCTGCAAATCTGCCAGCACACGCACGAGATTGTTCATGCGTCTGATATTGAGCTTTCCCGTCTTATGTGCAAGGGTGGACGTGCCAAGCTTAATGACGATTCGTTTTTTCTTTGAAAAATCAACCATAATCCTATTCCTTTTCTATATGTTCATCGCACAATGACGATGTTCAGTTCACCTGATTTCTGGGAGTTCCTGCGAGGAAGCCCTCCAGATTATCCGCCACAATTCCAATCAGCCGTTCTCTTGTTTCCAAGGGTGACCATGCAATATGCGGCGTGATCAGGCAGTTTTTTGCATGTTTCAAAGGCGTGTGCGGATCCATCGGTTCCTTTTCGAGAACGTCAAGACCTGCGCCTGCGAGCCTGCCGGAATTGAGTGCATCCGCCAGATCCTGCTCCCTGACAATACCGCCCCTTGCGGTGTTGATCAGAAACGCCGTAGGCTTCATCAAATCAAGGGTTTCCTGTCTTATCAGATGCGCCGTCTGCTCATTGAGCGGACAATGCACCGTCAGCACATCCGCCATGCGGAAGGCATCTTCCTTTGAAACAACAGGATACGGGCAATTCTGCGGCGTCGTTCTTGTAGAAACGACCACCTTCATGCCAAGCGCATCCGCAACCTTTGCAACGCCCCTGCCAATGCTGCCGAAGCCAATGATGGCAAGCGTCTTGCCCCACAGCTCATGTACGGGATGCGGAAACCACGAGAAGGTTTCGCTGCGCTCCCAGCAGCCGTTTTTGACAGAGTTGTCATAGGTCGTCAGATTACCGGCAAGCGAGAGCATCAGTGCAAAGGTATGCTGCACCACCGCCTGTGTAGAATATTCGCCAGCATTGCTCACGACAATTCCATGCTCACTTGCAGCCTTTAAATCAATATTATTGTAGCCCGTTGCAAAAAGTCCGATATAACGGAGATTCGGGCATTGTTCCATCACCTCACGGGTAATGAGCGTCTTGTTGCACAGAACGACCTCGGCATCTCCGATCTTCTCAGCGGTTTCCTCCGGCAGCGTCGGGCCGCAGCAGATGACCTCGCCGTATTTTGAAAACACCGAAAATCCGACATCATTGGCAGATACGGTATCCCAGTCGGGCAGGACGATCTTCATTACTCCGCATCCTCCTGTACCGCTGCAGACTCCTGCACAGCTTCACTTTCCTGTGTATTCTCCTGCACTGCTTTCTTCTCTTCCTTATCACGGTCAACCGTTTTTGCGAGGATGAATGCAAGAACCAGTGCCGCACCCTCTGCAATACCAAGTGCATAGAAAAATGTCGTGTTATCCACCACATACGCAAGCAGCGAGCATGGAATGGCAGCGGCAAGCACCAGATAGTACTTTTTACGCAGACGGATGAACTGCAATCCGAACACGAAAAGCGCAAAGAGAGCAAAGCCGATGTGCATTTCCATACTGATGGGGAACAATGTATTTTCCATAGTTGATTTCTCCTCTTCAAACCGAAATTTTACATTCATCCTACATTATAACATAATTCCATGCGGAATGCAAGGGCTTGGGAAGAAAAATTCAACATTTTCCCCAAAACAAACCAAAGGCTGCTCCAAAAAAACGGAACAGCCCATGGCAAACTCTATGTAATTTAATCCAGTTCATGAATCTGGCGGTAAATATCCTGCATTTTCAGATCCGTTTCGGCAATTGTTTCGGCGCACTCTTTCAGCTCCTCCTTGAGGGAAGGCGGAACCACGCAGCCGGTCTTATAGTGCAGCTGATGCTCAAGCGCAGCCCAGAAATCCATAGCAATCGTACGAATCTGGATCTCCACGGGAACACGTTTTTTCACTGTGGACATGTACACCGGAACCGTCAGCACCATGTGAAAACTGCGGTAGCCGCTTGGCTTGGGATTGTTGATGTAATCCTTCACCTTCACAAGCTGCATCTCATCATGCCGTGTCAGAAGCTCGGCAATGGCGTAGATATCATCAATATAGTAACAAATCACACGGATGCCCGCAATGTCCATCAGATGCTGCTCTGCGGATTTTGCAGATACCGGATAGCCCTTTCTCTGAAGCTTTTCCACAATGCTCTGCGGCGATTTGATGCGGCTCTCAATGCTGTGAATGGGGTTGCGCTGGAATTTCATGCTAAATTCGTTGTCGTAGATGTTCAGCTGCGTCTTGACAATCTCCGCAGCCGATTCGTACAGATGCTCAAGCTCAAGGAACTCGTAAAACGCCGTCACGATCTGCTCTCTTTGCGCCGGAACGATCTGTTCGATAGTATCCAGGTAAAATTTCTTTTCATCCATGTCTGCACCTGCTTTCTGTGTTTTGTGGTCGGATATGGCGGAAGCCTGCCGTTTTTTGCCGCAGGCTTCAATGGATTTCTGTAGGATATTTCCATTATAGCACACCCACTTCCCTTTTGCAAGGGCTTTTTCACAAATTTCACTTTATTTTTCATTGGTTTTCACGGAATTTCCGCAAAATTCCAAAAGGCTCTTGACATTGCGGCAAGGATGTACTATAATGAATCAGGATTTTACAATAACAGGACAGGAGGAGCTTTTATGAAATACAGACTTGCTATTTTCGACCTTGACGGGACAATTCTTGACACACTCGAAGACCTGACCGATGCGGTCAATTTTGCACTCAAAGAATGCGGCTATCCCAAGCGTTCCATTGCGGAAATCCGCAGCTTTGTCGGCAACGGCATCCGCAAGCTCATTGAGCGTGCCTTGCCTGAAGGCACTGCCGAAACTGAAATTTCCAGAGTGCATGAAATCTTTGCACATTATTATAAAGAACACTGCAACCTCAAAACCCACCCCTACAACGGTGTGCCGCAGATGCTGCAGGAACTTCGCATGGCAGGCGTAAAAACGGCGGTGCTTTCCAACAAGGCGGATTTTGCTGTGCAGCCGCTTGTTGCGCAGTACTTTCCGAACCTTTTCGACCTTGCCTTAGGTGAAAGAGCGGGCATTCCCAGAAAGCCTGCGCCGGATGCGGTGCTTGAAATCCTTGAGCGTCTGGACACGGACAAAGCGGATGCCGTCTATATCGGAGACTCCGACGTAGACATCATGACAGCACAGAATGCAGGCATTTCCTGCATCAGCGTGGACTGGGGCTTCCGCAGCAGACAGCAGCTCCTTGCGGCAGGTGCGATGAAAATCGCCTCGACGCCTTCCGAGCTTGTCGAAATGCTGCAATAGCGAACACTTATTAGTCAGTTATATTTCCTTTTGTAAAACATTGGTAAATTGTGCGTACATTTTATTGAAAATAATTGTGCATTCTGCCGCTTGACATTACCCATGATTTGTGATATACTCTATACATAACGTAAATCAAATTTACGTTGCAGACACAGCGGTCTGTAAAACAATATCAGAAAATGAGGTAATGAATTATGAGAAAAAAGATGATCTGGGCAAGTGTACTTTCCATGGCAATGCTGCTGACAGCATGCGGAGAAAAGACGGGCGATACTTCCACACCTTCCGAAACCAAAGCAACAACTGCGGCTACAGAGGCTGCAACGGAAGCAACCACAGAGGCTGAAACAGAGGCTACAACAGAAGCTGAAACAGAGGCTGCGGTCAGCGAGGGCGATGAAGTCGCACAGGTGCAGGCAGTCATTGACGGCTACATCAAGGCAGTCAGAGAGCAGGACTATGCAAACATGGCCAAGTACTATAATATGGAACTTTCCTACTACATGTCAACGGGCGAGAAAGCATCCGAGGCAGAGCTTGCAGAAATGCTGAAGGAAGAATACGCCACCCACACAGGCGTTGCCGATGAAAACGCAACGATCGGCGCTCCGGTTTGTGCTCCTGAACTCATACAGGAATACAACGACTTCCTCGCAAGCGACATGTTCAAGGAAATCACAAACGACGCCGGCGAAACTGTTCAGCTGAATCTGCCGGAAAACTACAAGATCGACGGTGTATACGTTTTCAATTATTCATCCGCCGGCGGCAGCATCAAGATGGATATGGAGGTACTTCGTGTCAACGGCGAATGGAAGGTTGACAGTGCGCTTTCAATGGCCATGATGTTTTCTTCCATGTTCGAGGACATGAGTGAGGCTGAATAAGACTTTCCATCCCCTTCTCTCCCCTTAATGATATATAGTTGCATAGAGGGCTGTGTTCCGATGAACACAGCCCTCCTCTTATGATACTTTTTTCACAACATAAGGAATCCTGCCGATGATCAGTGCCGCAACTGCCGTCAGAATCAGCTCGGGGATCATATAAAGCCCATTATAGAACACCGAGTAAATGACTGCAAGTGATGCGCCGGAGAAATTCTCCACGATGGTCGAGCCGATGCTGTAGAAGCCCTCCTGTGTGAAGAACCATTCTGCCCATGCGCCGAAGAACACGGCACCCGACAGAATATGCACGGCATACCGCAGAAGCATTGCAAGAACAGTGCCGAGGCAGAGTGCAAGCGCAGGTTTGCAGCGATTACGAAACACACCGCCGAAGCCCAGCACGGTATAGGCGGCAATATAATCGAGAAACACGATGCAAAGCCCTGTCAGAAGGGCATAATCCTCCGGAACAAAAAAGCCCTTGACCGTGGCAAATCCTGTTGCCATCTGGAGAAGGCTGTAGACAAAGGCGGAGAACAGCCCCCATTTCACGCCATGGCGATAAGAAAGCACCACAACGGGCAGCATGCTGACGATGGTGATGCCGCCGCCGAACGGCAGCTGAAACGGCTGTATCACGGAAAGCACGGTGGCAAGTGCGAGCAGGATGCCCGTTTCCACAAGACGCAATGTATGTTTGATCTGCATAAATAAACCTCCTCGGAGCATGACTGCACACTCCGATTCCCTTGAAAATAAAAACAGCCACCGCATAGCGATGGCTGAAAAATATCCCGTTTCTTCCCTACGGCGGCATTATCCGCATCAGGTTATGGGTCGAAGTCAAAACTTCCTCTCAGCCTGTCAAAGCTCCCCTAAAATGATTCATTTGTGATCCCTGTCGATCGGAACATGTATAGTATAGCACGTTCCGACAAAAATGTCAAGTATTATTTGAAAAAACGGCAGTTCTGTCAAAACTGCCCCCTCCCCAAGGGGAGGGGCTATAGTTCGGGGACTTCGTCCCCGAACCCCTATGCTGCTTCTCTTCAAAACAAAAATGCCCATCAG
>JAFXCV010000041.1 GCA_017521325.1 Oscillospiraceae bacterium
ACCATTTGAATTGCTGGACTGGCAGGAGCGTATCATCCGTGATTTGTTCGGTGTTCTGAAACCGAATGGTTACCGCCAGTTCAACACGGCATATATCGAAATCCCGAAGAAAAACGGAAAGTCAGAGCTTGCCGCTGCCATTGCCCTGCTGCTCACCTGCGGTGACGGCGAGGAACGTGCCGAAGTTTACGGCTGTGCCGCTGACCGACAGCAGGCATCCATCGTTTTTGAGGTTGCCGCCGATATGGTGCGTATGTGTCCGGCACTGAATAAGCGTGTAAAAATTCTTGCATCGCAGAAAAGAATCGTCTATATGCCGACCAATTCTTTCTATCAGGTGCTTTCAGCGGAAGCCTATTCCAAGCATGGTTTCAACATCCACGGTGTTGTGTTTGATGAATTACATACACAACCTAACCGAAAGCTGTTTGATGTTATGACAAAGGGTTCGGGTGATGCAAGAATGCAGCCGCTGTATTTTCTTATCACAACTGCCGGAACGGATACCAATTCCATCTGCTACGAGCAGCATCAGAAAGCGAAGGATATTCTTGAGGGCAGAAAAATTGACCGGACGTTTTATCCGGTCATTTATGGTGCGGAAGATGATGCAGACTGGACTTCCCCAAAAGTCTGGAAACAGGCGAACCCTTCCCTCGGTGAAACCATCGGGATGGAGAAAGTTGTCGCTGCCTGTGAATCCGCAAGGCAGAACCCAGGTGAAGAAAATGCATTCCGTCAGCTGCGACTGAATCAATGGGTAAAGCAGGCTGTCCGCTGGATGCCCATGGAGAAATGGGATGCTTGTAATTTCAGTTTTGATGAATCGGAACTGGAGGGGCGTGTCTGCTACGGCGGACTTGACCTTTCATCGACTACGGATATTACGGCATTTGTGCTTGTGTTTCCGCCGATTGACGAGGACGATAAATATTATATCCTACCGTTTTTCTGGCTGCCCGAAGATACACTGCCGCTGCGAGTCCGCCGTGACCATGTGCCATATGATGTATGGGAACGGCAAGGGTATTTGCTAACTACCGAAGGAAATGTTGTTCACTACGGCTTCATCGAAAATTTCATCGAGGAACTGGGGCAGCGTTTCAATATCCGTGAAATCGCCTTTGACCGTTGGGGTGCGGTGCAGATGTCGCAGAACCTTGAGGGGCTGGGTTTCACGATGGTGCAGTTCGGTCAGGGCTACAAGGATATGTCACCGCCGACCAAGGAACTTATGCGACTTACTCTCAACAAGATGATTGCTCACGGCGGTCATCCTGTTCTTCGGTGGATGATGGATAACATTTTCATCAAGCGTGACCCTGCCGGAAACATCAAGCCCGACAAGGAAAAATCCACGGAGAAAATCGACGGTGCGGTTGCCCTGATTATGGCACTTGACCGTGCGGTGAGGTGTGGAAACGATACCGGCGACAGTATTTACGACGAACGCGAACTATTGGTGCTGTAGTATGTGTATTATTGTTTTTTCTTGTATTCAACATATCCGATTATGCCTTCAAGTAAACCTGCAAGTGCAATTATCAATGCAAAAATCCAATCAGACATATTATGTATTTTTCCAAGCAAAAGGAATATTATTGTAATTATTAAAAAAGCCAATCCCACAGAAAAATGCAGAATTGCATAAATTAGTTTTCTTTTCCTCATAAGAGTTTTATAAATCCTCCATACAGATTCAGTTCTGAAAGGTGATTATTACTTTATATCCCAAGGCATCAATAATTTCGCCAATGTATCCAAGCACATCTTTCCATATTCATGCCCGTCATCACGAAACAACCGTCCATCTGAACTGATATGCAACGGTATATGTGTCATATCAATCCAACCGATTTCCAACATTGTAATATGTTCTCGAACCATTCGGAGATTAAGAGGATTTAAATATGACATTCCTATTTCGTCAAATGTTTTTGCTGTTTGTAGTAATGAACCATGTTGGATTCTTGGGTTAATTCGGTGCCAAAACAATGGATCGGAAAAGAATTTGAACGTATCTCCGGTATTACTCATACCTTCTATATCACTATATTCCTCAAGAAACGAAATTTGCTCATTCGAAAGTGGTGTACCTTCAGTCCGATAGTGCTCCACAATACTTTGCATATCATTTTTCCGCCCCTGATACCACCCTGCATCTTGCAAAATATCTTTCAGTTTTTCGACATCGTAAGTCATTGTGATTCTCCTTTTCTCAACATCAATACTACGCTCTTAGCATTTTTTCATAAGGGTTGATATTGATGACACTGCAAACCTTTGCGACCGTTGCCCATTCATATTCAATAAAAAACTTTCTGATATGTATTTAATCACTATTATATCACATTCTACCTAAAAAATCAATCCTCTGAAAGGAGCGTGATTCCCATGAGCATTTTCAAAGGACTTTTCAAAAGCCGAGATAAGCCTACCAATAGTTATGACAGTCCCAGCTACACCTACTTCTTCGGCAGAAGTACTGCTGGAAAGAGCGTCAACGACCGCACGGCGATGCAGCAGATCGCAGTTTACGCCTGCGTGAGGGTGCTGTCCGAGGCGATTGCACAGCTGCCGCTGCACGTCTACGAATACACGGATAAGGGAAAAGAGCGAGTGCCGAAGCACCCGCTTTACTTTTTGCTGCACGACCAACCGAACCCCGAAATGACATCATTTGTGTTCCGTGAAACGCTGATGTCCCACCTGCTGATTTATGGTAACGCTTATGCACAGATTATCCGCAATGGCAGAGGTGATGTGATGGGGCTGTATCCGCTGATGCCGGACAAGATTAAGGCAGACCGTGATGAGCGTAACCGCTTGATTTACAAATACAGCCGATATGATGAACAGAACCCCAACTTCCGTGAGCAAGGTGAAATCATTCTGCCTGCGGAACAGGTATTGCATATTCCTGGACTTGGTTTTGACGGTCTGGTCGGATATTCTCCCATTGCCATGGCAAAAAATGCAATAGGCCTTGCTGTTGCCTGCGATGAATACGGTGCGTCATTCTTTGCCAATGGTGCATCACCGTCAGCGGTGTTGGAACATCCGGGTGTGATTAAGAATCCGGAGCGTGTGCGTGAAGCATGGCACAGGGCATACGGCAGCGGAAACGCTCATAAAACGGCAATTTTAGAGGAGGGCATGAAGTACACGCCGATTTCCATTCCCAATAATGAAGCACAGTTCTTGGAAACGAGGAAGTTTCAGATTGAG
This sequence comes from Oscillospiraceae bacterium, assembly GCA_017521325.1. Taxonomy (GTDB): domain Bacteria; phylum Bacillota; class Clostridia; order Oscillospirales; family Ruminococcaceae; genus UBA3855. The sequence goes on from JAFXCV010000041.1 coordinate 3,229, forward strand.
GAGATTGCAAGGCTGTACCGTGTGCCGCTTCACATGATCGGTGACCTTGACCATGCCACATTCAGCAACATTGAGCATCTGTCACTTGAATTTGTAAAATACACCCTTGACCCATGGCTGATTCGTTGGGAGCAGTCGTTGATGAAGGCTCTGCTTTCTGATTCGGAAAAGGGACGGTATTTTATTAAGTTCAATGTGGAAGGTTTGCTCCGTGGTGATTATGCAAGCCGTATGAGTGGCTATGCGACTGCAAGACAGAACGGGTGGATGTCGGCGAATGATATCCGTGAGCTTGAAGATATGAATATGATACCCGATGAAGATGGCGGTAATCTGTATCTGGTTAATGGTTCATTTACAAAACTTGCAGATGCAGGTGCATTTGCTGAAAAGGAGGAAACGCATGAAGAATAATAAATTCTGGAACTGGGTGAGAAATGAGGACACCGGCGAAACGGAGCTTGTGTTCAACGGTGCAATTTCGGAGGATACTTGGTTCGGTGATGAAATCACACCTGCCATGTTCCGAAATGAACTCTCAAAAGTAAACGGCAACCTTACTGTATGGCTGAATAGTCCCGGTGGTGATGTCTTTGCAGCATCACAGATTTATACAATGCTGAAAAATCATAAAGGCAAGGTTACGGTGAAAATTGACGGTATTGCGGCAAGTGCGGCTTCTGTGGTTGCAATGGCTGGTGATGAAACGCTGATTGCACCGACAGGCATGATTATGATCCATAATCCCGCTACCGCCGCTTTCGGCAACAAGGAAGCGATGGAACAGGCAATTCGTCTGCTTGACGAGGTAAAGGAGTCTATCATCAATGCCTACGAAACCAAGAGCCACATCAGCCGTGCAAAAATCGCCAAGATGATGGATGATGAAACTTGGCTGAATGCGAAGAAGGCACAGTCCCTCGGACTGGTGGACGGTATTCTCTTTGCAGAAAAGAAACGTCCTGAACCCGAAGAAACGGATGAAAAAGATGAAATAGAAGAGGAATCTGAAAAGGACGTGCTTACTGCAATGTCTTATTCACACACAACAACTATGCAGAGCCTTATGAAAAAGGTAACCGCAGATTACAAAGGCAAATCGGTGGATCAGCTGATGAGTCGGCTGAATCTGCTAAAATATTGAGGAGGTTGATATATTATGACTATTCAGGAACTGAGAGAAAAACGTGCAAAGGCGTGGGATACTGCCCGTGATTTCCTTGACAGCAAGCGTCAGGCAGACGGTACACTTTCCGAGGAGGACAGCAAGACATACGACACAATGGAAGCAACCATTGTAAATCTGGGTAAGGAAATCCAGCGTATGGAGCGTCAGGCGGAAATTGAAGCAGAAATGGCAAAGGCAACATCCAGTCCCATTCTCACTACACCTACCGCACAGAGCCCGACACCCGAAAAGACAGGAACAGCATCAGCAGAGTACAGTGCGGCTTTCTGGAATTCCATCCGCAACAGAAACTATATGGATATCCGCAACGACCTGCAGATTGGTACGGACTCCGAGGGCGGTTATCTTGTGCCAGATGAGTTTGAACGCAAGCTTATTGAAGCACTTCAGGAAGAAAATATTTTCCGTCAGATGGCAACGATCATCAAGACTTCTTCCGGTGACCGCAAGATTCCTATTGTAACTGCAAAGGGCGAAGCAGTCTGGATGGACGAGGAGGAACAGTATACACTTTCTGATGATGCGTTCGGTCAGGCATCCCTTTCTGCTTACAAGCTGGGTACAGCAATTAAGATTTCCGAGGAACTTCTTAACGACAGCGTATTTGACCTTCCGTCATATATCGCTCGTGAATTTGCACGCAGAATCGGTGCAAAGGAAGAGGAGGCGTTCTTCATTGGAGACGGTAAGGGCAAGCCGACAGGTATCTTCAATGCAACAGGCGGTGCACAGGACGGTGCGACGACAGCGGGTGCGTCTATTACCTTTGATGATGTGATGGAACTTTTCTATTCACTTCGCAGCCCTTATCGTAAGAAGGCGGTGTGGGTGCTGAATGATTCCACAGTTAAGGCACTCCGTAAGCTGAAGGACAGCACAGGCAACTACATCTGGCAGCCGTCTGTGACAGCAGGTGTTCCCGACACAATTCTCAACCGTCCCTACAAGACTTCCAGTTATGTGCCTGAAATCGGTGCAGGCAAGAAGTGTATGGCATTTGGTGATTTCAGCTATTATTGGGTGGCTGACCGTTCCGGCAGAACATTCAAGCGTCTGAACGAGCTGTTTGCCATGACAGGACAGGTTGGATTCCTTGCATCTCAGCGTGTGGACGGCAGACTGATTCTTCCCGAAGCAGTCAAGACGCTTACTATCAAGAAAACATCATGATGACGCTGGCAGAGGTAAAGAATTATCTTCGTGTTGACCATACAGAAGATGATTCCCTTATTCTTTCACTGATGGATACAGCGGAAAAGCTGGTCAAGGATGTGGGTAGAATGGATGAACAGGCATTTACGGTTAATGAGGAAACCACACGGCAGGCTATGCTGTATACAATTTCATACCTCTATGAAAACCGTAACAATGCCGACTTTCACAAGCTGACTTTGACCTTGCGTTCGCTGTTGTTTGCACAAAGAGAAGGGGTGATTTAATGGAAATCGGAAAACTGAATCAAAGAATCACCTTTCTTGAACATTACACTAAGGTAGATGAAATCGGTAATCACGAAGCCCGATGGGATGAAGCATTTTCCTGTTGGGCTTCTGTGCTGCCGAAATCTTCAACAGAAACTACGGAAGCAGGTGTGACAAAAGAAGTGCTGTGGCTGGAGTTTATCGTGCGGCAGACGCCGGATACCATGCGTATTCATCCGACCACCCACCGCGTTACATTCCGTGGTATTTCTTACAATATCGACAGCGTACAGCCGAATTTCAAATCAATGGACTATATGAAGATTACAGCAGGCACACGAAAGGCAGGCGGTGACGATGACTTTTATTGATGACCTTGCCGATGAAATCATGGCAGGTTTGCAGGAATATGCAGAGCTTGCCGATGATGGAATGAAAAAAGCTGTCAAAAAGACAGCAACCACCGTCAAGAAAGAAATCGCTGCCAATGCCCCGAAAGACAGCTGTGCATACGGCAAAAGCTGGACGGCCAAAAAGGTCAAGGAAAACAGTCACACCTTGCAGATGACAGTACATTCCAAGAACCGCTATCAGCTTGCACATCTCCTTGAAAAAGGTCATGCCAAGCGTGGCGGCGGTCGTGTGCAGGGTAAACCGCATATCGCACCTGCCGAAGAGCATGGTGTGGAACTGCTTGAATCCTTGATTACGGAGGAATTATCGTGACATACGAAGAAATCAACGACATGATGGCGGAAATGGGGCTGCCCTATGCGTATCATCATTTTGCAGAGGGTGAATCCCCACAACCGCCTTTCCTTCTGTTTATTTCCCCAGGTGAGGAAACTTTCTCAGCGGATAATGTTGCATATCACAGCTTTAAGCAGCTGGATATTGAGCTGTACACCGACAAGAAGAATCCGACACTGGAGGAAGAAATTGAAGATGTGCTGACACAGCATGAGATCTATTTTACGAAAACGGAAAGCTGGATTGCATCGGAAAAGATGTATGAAGTGCTTTACGAAATGACGATATGAGGAGGAATTAGCTATGGCAAAGAACAGAAACAAGGTCAAGTTCGGTCTGAACAATGTTCACTGGGCGAAGATTGTTCAGTGGGGCGTTGACCCTGACGGATCCCCTACCGTGCCTGTGTATGGCGAATCGGTACGACTGCCCGGTGCGGTATCGCTGTCCATTGATGCAAACGGCGAGAATGAAAATTTCTACGCCGATGACAGCGTTTACTATGTCATCAACAACAATTCCGGTTATGAGGGTGACCTCGAAGTTGCTCTTGTCACCACCGAGTTTGCCACCGAAATTCTGGGAGAAATCCTTGACAACAACGGTGTGCTTGTGGAGAAGAATGACGCAGAGCCGTCACAGTTTGCACTGATGTTTGAATTCAGCGGTGACAAGCACAAGATCCGTCATGTCCTTTACTGCTGTACGGCGAGCAGACCTGCAACGGAGGGACAGACCAAGGAGGATTCTACCGAGGTCAAGACGGAAACGCTGTCGCTGACAGCATCGGCTCTCCCAACGGGACTGGTCAAGGCAAAGACCTGTGAAGCGACCGATGAAACGACATACAACAACTGGTACAAGATGCCGTATAACCCCGATACTTCGGAGAAAAAGGCGGCTACTACCACCACTAAGACTTAAGGAGGCATGGCTATGGCAATCAAGAAAAATATTCTGGTGGACGGACTGGAAGTGCTGTTCAAGGCAAGTGCCGCTGTGCCTCGCCTGTATCGTCTGAAGTTCGGGCGTGATATTTACAAGGACTTTGCGGCTCTGCAGAAGTCTGTATCCGAAGGCGATGAGCAGAATTCAGAACTCAGTATCGAAAGCCTTGAGGTGTTCGAGAATATCGCCTATATCATGGCGAAACACGCTGATCC
>JAFXCV010000042.1 GCA_017521325.1 Oscillospiraceae bacterium
AAGGGGGACGAAGTCCCCCAAAAAGCGACGGAGTCGCAAACGGGTTGCAGGGGCGAAGCCCCTGCTCTGATTCCCCCTCCCTTTAGGGAGGGGGTTAGGGGGAGGGCAAGTATTGCAAGACCTTCCTTGAAAAAGTATTTTTAAACTGACAAAGGAGAAAAAAGATATGAAATTATTGGTAATCGGATGTGGTGGCGTAGCCACTGTAGCAATCCACAAGTGCTGTGCAAATCCTGTATTCACCGAAATCTGCATTGCAAGCAGAACCAAGTCCAAGTGCGATGCACTGGCTGAAAAGCTTCGTTCGACCACGAATGCAGTGTTGACCACAGCACAGGTGGATGCGGACAGTGTGGATTCCCTCGTTGCCCTCATGAACGAATACAAGCCCCACACTGTTCTCAATGTCGCTCTGCCCTATCAGGATCTGACCATCATGGATGCCTGCCTTGCCTGCGGTGCAAATTATGTGGATACCGCAAACTACGAAGCAGAGGATACGGATGATCCCGAGTGGCGTGCCATCTATGAAAAGAGATGCGAGGAAAAGGGCTTTACTGCGTACTTTGACTATTCCTGGCAGTGGGCATATCAGGAGAAATTCCAGAAAGCAGGACTCACGGCACTCCTCGGTTCCGGTTTTGATCCGGGTGTAACGAGCGTGTTTGCGGCATATGCCCTCAAGCACTATTTCGATGAGATCCACTACATTGACATTCTCGACTGCAACGGCGGCGACCATGGCTATCCGTTTGCAACGAATTTCAACCCCGAAATCAACCTGCGTGAGGTTTCCGCAAACGGCTCCTACTGGGAGAACGGCAAATGGGTAGAAACAAAGCCGATGGAAATCAAGCGTGAATACAATTTTGAGGGCGTGGGCATGAAGGATATGTACCTGCTGCACCACGAAGAAATCGAATCCCTCGCTAAAAACATCCCCAATGTCAAGAGAATCCGCTTCTTTATGACATTCGGTCAGAGCTACCTGATGCACATGAACTGCCTGCAAAATGTAGGCATGCTGGGTACCACCCCCGTGGAATTTGAAGGACACGAGATCGTGCCGATCAAGTTTCTCAAGGCACTCCTGCCCGATCCGTCCACGCTCGGCCCGAGAACTGTCGGCAAGACCAACATCGGCTGTATCTTCCGTGGCATCAAGGACGGCAAGGAGCGCACCATTTATATCTACAATGTGTGTGATCATCAGGAATGCTACAAGGAAACCGGCGCACAGGCTGTTTCCTACACCACAGGCGTTCCCGCAATGATCGGTACCTCTCTCGTTGCAAGCGGCGTCTGGGGCAAGGCTGGTGTATTTAACGTGGAAGAATTCGATCCCGATCCGTTCATGGATGCCCTGAACAAGTACGGTCTGCCGTGGGTTGTGGATGAAAATCCCGTGTTGGTAGATTAATATGACGGATGCACGCAATGCAATGGCAGGGGCAGTAAATACCCCTGCATATGTTCTGGATGAATCCAGACTTCTGCACAATCTCGAGATCCTCAAAGGCGTGCAGGAACGCACGGGCTGCAAGATACTCCTTGCACAGAAAGCATTCTCCATGTTCTCAGTCTATCCCATGATCGCAAAGTATCTCTCCGGCACGACTGCAAGCGGACTTTTTGAAGCAAAGCTTGGTCGGGAGGAATTCGAGGGCGAAGTGCATGTCTTTTCCCCTGCGTACAAATATGAGGACATCTGTGAAATTGTGGATGTTTCCGACCATATTGTGTTCAATTCCCTGCGGCAGCTTCGGAACTTCGGGCATATCTGTCGGGAAGCAGGAAAGAGCGTGGGACTGCGCATCAATCCCGAATGCTCCACGCAGGAAGCGGCTATTTATGACCCCTGTGCGGCAGGCTCCCGACTTGGCGTGAGAGCCTGTGAACTGACGGAATTTCCCGATGTGGACGGTCTGCATTTTCATACTCTCTGCGAGCAGAATGCGGATGCACTGGAAATTACACTGAAAGCCGTGGAGGAGAAATTCGGCGAATATCTCCACAAATGCAAATGGGTAAATTTCGGCGGCGGTCATCATATGACACGCCCCGACTATGATATTGCGCTGCTGGAAAGGCTGATTACGGATTTTCAGCAAAAATACAATGTACAGGTCTACCTTGAACCGGGCGAAGCGGTTGCGCTTCGTGCAGGCTATCTTGTGACAGAGGTCATGGACATCGTGGAAAACGGCATGAATATCGCCATCCTCGATGCATCCGCAGCCTGCCATATGCCCGATGTTCTGGAAATGCCCTACCGTCCGCCCCTCTTTGAAAGCGGAGAAGCAGGGGAGAAGGCACATACCTACCGCCTGTCCTCCTGCACCTGCCTTGCAGGTGACATCATCGGGGATTATAGTTTCGACGAGCCACTGTACATCGGCGATCGGCTATGCTTTGAGGATATGGCGATCTATTCAATGGTCAAGAACAACACATTCAACGGGATGCCCCTGCCCGAAATCGGCATTCTCCATACGGATGGAAGCTATGAAACTGTGAAGAAATTCGGCTATTCCGATTTTAAGGAGAGATTGTCATGATGCTACATACGACACCGAAATCGGACGGATTCTTCATGCCTGCGGAATTTTCTCTCCATCATGGCACGATCATGATCTTCCCCGAACGTAAAGGCTCATGGAGCGACCTGCCCAAGGCGCAGGAGATTTTCTGCCGTATCATCAAGGAAATTGCAAAATCCGAGATCGTGTACGTGCTTACAAGTCAGGCACAGAGAAATCGTGCGCAGGAGCTGCTTTCCGGCAATCCTCGTATCCACCTTCTCACCATCCCCCAGAATGACGCATGGGCAAGGGATACTGCCCCGACATTTGTTATCAACGATAAGGGGGAACTTCGTGGCATCGACTGGCAGTTCAACGCATGGGGAGGAGAATTTGATGGTCTGTATGCCCACTGGGATGAGGATAATGCGCTGGCATCTGCCTTCTGTGATGCAATCGGCGTGGACTGCTATGACGCACAGCATTTTGTGCTGGAGGGCGGTTCCATCCATTCCGACGGTGAGGGGACGCTCCTTGTGACCGAAAGCTGTCTTTTGAGCGAGGGCAGAAATCCGCAGATGACAAAGGATGAAATCACGGAAATGCTCAAAAACTACCTCGGTGCGGAGAAAGTCATCTGGCTGCCCCGAGGCATCTACAATGACGAAACAAACGAACATGTGGATAATGTCTGCGCATTTGTAAATCCTGCGGAAGTGGTGCTTGCATGGACGGATGATGAAAAAGATCCGCAATATGCCCTTTCCGCAGCCTGCATGGAAGTGCTGAAATGTGAGAACGATGCAAAGGGCAGAGCATTCACCGTGCATAAGCTCCCGATCCCGGATGTTCCCGTCTGTGTGGAGGAAGCGGACATGGACGGCTATGAATTTGAAGAGGGAGAGGATGTTCGTGAAGTCGGCGAACGGCTGGCGGCATCCTATGTGAATTTCTACATTTGCAATCACGCCGTTCTCCTGCCGCAGTTTGGCGGAGAAAATGCAAAGAGCGATGAGAGAGCCGCCGGAATTCTGGAGAATCTCTTCCCCGATCGGGAAATTGTGAAAATTCCTGCAAGGGAGATCATCGTCGGCGGCGGCAATATCCATTGCATCACACAGCAGATACCAAGAGGCGGCGAGCCGCCGCAGGCATTCGTTGCCTTATGAGCGTTTCACGCTCAAGCGGCAACAGAGAAATCCTTGCCGACTTTTGCGAAGCATTGGGAGGCAGAACGACAAAGGAGTACATTATGAGAAACGTTACCGTTGCCGCTGTGCAGATGAACTGCACACGCAATGTGTCTGAAAATATTGCTCATGCAGAGCAGCTTGTCCGTGAAGCGGCTGCGAAGGGGGCGAATATCATTCTCCTGCCGGAACTGTTTGAACGGCTGTATTTCTGTCAGGAACGGCAGTATGAATACTATCGGTTTGCAAAGCCTGTGGAAGAAAATGACGCAGTACAGCACTTTTCCGAAATTGCAAAGGAACTGGATGTGGTCATTCCCGTAAGCTTCTATGAAAAGGACGGCAACCGTCTGTTCAATTCCGTGGCAGTGATCGACGCCGACGGCGAAATCCTCGGTGTATATCGCAAGACCCATATCCCCGATGATCATTACTATCAGGAGAAATTCTACTTCATCCCCGGTGATACGGGATTCCGTGTATTCGATACGAAATACGCAAAAATCGGCGTGGGCATTTGCTGGGATCAGTGGTTTCCGGAAACTGCAAGAGCGTTTGCACTCAATGGTGCGGAGCTGCTCTTTTATCCGACAGCCATCGGTTCCGAGCCGATTCTGGAAACCGACAGCATGCCGCACTGGACACGCACCATGCAGGGACATGCGGCGGCAAATCTCATGCCCGTGATCGCCGCAAATCGCTACGGTCTGGAGGAGGTCACTCCCTGTTCGGAAAACGGCGGACAGGAATCCGCCCTCAATTTCTACGGCTCGTCCCTTATTGCGGACAATACCGGCGCACTGCTTTGCCAGTCACAGCGCACGGGTGATGCGGTGTTGACGGCGGAATTTGATCTGGATGCACTGGCGACAGATCGCCTGAGCTGGGGAATCTTCCGTGATAGACGTCCCGACCGCTACGGCGTGATCACAGAAAAGTAGGTGGAGCATGGGAAATATCAAGATCGTCTGCCGCAGGAAGAACGGAAGCTATGAGCAGCAGTTCTTTTCCGATGGTGAAATGACGGATGCAGCACAACAGGATACCGCCATGGCACAGAAATTTCTGGATGCCTTTTCTCCTGATAAAATCACACAGGAATGTGCAGAACGCTACGGTGAGGATTTCGTGCTGGTGATGCGCACGGATGATGTGCAGATGCAGGAATTTGACGCACTTTTGCAGGAACATGATGCAGACGGGAATGAAGGGTGATTTTATGGAATATCAGTATATTACACAGGCAAATATAGACATTGGTGCGGTACTGATCACGGATTCTGCCGTGGATAAAGAGGCTTCGGAATTCAATGAACGCATGGGACGAAACCGCCGTGCAAAAATACAGTGGGACAGCGGTCACATCACGATGGTGGCGGCGAATTACCTGCTGCTTTTGGCAGGACCCGTTGCAACGGAATCCATGATGAATAAGCCGATACTGACGATAATCGTCATGCTTCTCTATGCACTGCTGTTCGGGTATTTTATTGCATTCCGCAAGCTCTACCTGCTCCCATTATCCGTAGTGTTTGCAGCTCCGCTGCTGCTTGTACACTGGTCATTCAGCTTCCTGATGCTGATGAACATCTTTTTATGCATGTTCCTCAGGAAATTCAATTTCTTAACGGACGAACCGGGGTATCCGTTTTTTTATGACCTGCGTAAGGAGTATCCGGACAGAATGGATTCAAAAGAATGAATATTTTTATGCAGTTCATAAAATCCACCTTGACTTTCGCAGTGAAATATGATACACTGACTTCAAGCATTGTTGCTTTCAACACAGAATGGAGGTACTTATTATGGAAATGAAAGAAACCATCATGAAAATCGGCGGAGATCTCAAGAATTCCGCAGAAAAGCTTGCAAAGGGAACAATTGATACATCCAAGAAAATGGCAGAAAAGGCAAAGATCAAGCGTGCGCTCAGTCAGGCAGAGAGCAGCCTGAATGCTGCATACATTGAGCTTGGCAAGAAGTACGAGGAGCTGTATGCAGGCAAGGCAGAGGCAGAATTTGCCCAGATCCTTGCAGAAGCTGCGGATGCAAAAGCAAAGATCGCAGCGGCAAAAGCAGAGCTTGCAGCACTTGACAGTGCGTCCATCTGTGCAGGCTGCGGCAAGTATGTGCAGGAAGGACAGCGGTTCTGCCCGAATTGCGGCATGAAGCAGCCCACACCGGCAGAAGCGCCGGCAGCACCGGCTGAAGTTGTTGAACCGGTCGTTCTGGATGCGGATGGCTCGGAAGTTGTAAGCGAATAACAGAACATAAAAAATCCCCGTTTCCATTTCAGTGGAAACGGGGATTTGTAATTTTCATCAATAAGCAGAGCTTGCATCCATATATCCGATCAGTGCCGGAAGAAGAATCATAAGAAAACTTCCCAGAACGAAGAGAATGGAAAGGATAATGCTGATGATGCAGAGAGTTTTGCCGAGACTTACACGCTTTTTGGAATCTTCGGACATCATGTGCATTACTGTACTCATTCCATTTGCCTTGACAAGTCCCACGATAGGGAGAATGAGGCCGATGCAGCCGCCGCAGCCGAGGAGATTCATAATCAGGCTGATGATACCCAGAACCTGTACTGTGTTTGCACGCTTTTCCAGATCGGGATCAAGATTCATCTGACCGCTTGCATTCTGAGAATACACAGGCTGCTGGTAATTCGGTACAGTGTGCGCACCTGTCTGTGCGGAAGAATATCCGCTGCGTTCATAGCCGTTCTGCGGCGGAACAGCATCTGTATTCTGTTCCACATACTGACTGCCGTTCCAGCTGTAATGTGCCGAATACTTCGGATCCTGCGGCTGTGCGGAGGGCGCAGGGGCAGCAGCCGGCTCTGCCTTCGGTGCAGGCTGTTCCATCATCGGAGATACGATGGATTCAGCAGTAATGCTCTCTGTGACAGGCTCGACAGCGGGAGTATCCATTGTCGGCGGTACGATGGAGTCGGAGGAAATCTCATCCGTTCCAAAATCGGGCGTAGGAATTGAGAAATCACCGTAGCTCTCGGGGGACGCTACGGGATCGGGAATCACGGATTCACCATAACTTTCGGGGGATGCCACGGGATCGGGAATCACAGAATCACCCAAGCTGTCCGGAAAATCTGTGGTCGGCTCAATGTCCGGCATCTGATTGCCGTTGAAATTCATTTCATCCATATCGGACACACCTTTCTGTAAAAAATAGAAAACTCAACCGTATCAAGAGATCGGAAGCATTGCAGGAATGAAATTGCGTGCAATGTTCCAGATACACTGCAGGGCGAAGAGTATTCCCCAGAATACGAAGCCACGGGGAACAAGCTTCAGCTTTTTGTCAAATGCCGCCGCTGCCTTCTCTGCATACAGGAGAACGGCTGTCACTGCGAGCACGATCACGGCGGGATTATTATGGAACGAACGCAGGACGTCACCATGAAGCAGTGCCATCAGGCTGCGTGTACCGCCGCATCCCAGACAATACCGCCCCGTTGTTTCGTAGAATACGCAGAAAACAACATGGTCTGCCAGCCACTGTGCAATGGGAACCAGTACATCCTGAAAAATCAGTCCGATGATCAGCAGCAGGGGAGGCAGCCAGACAACTGCATATTTTTTGAGCTTACTCACTGCTGACCTGTCATCAGGTTATACAAAACGTTATTGCCGGTAACCATCATGATGATGTTGATAATAATTGTTACTACAGAAATTGCAATACCGATGATGCTGCAGATCTTACCGATCTTTGCGTTGCTCTGTGCATTCGGGGAAAGCTCAGGGAAAGCGGAAAGTCCGTTTGCCTTGACAAGACCGACGATACCTACGATCACACCTGCATAGGTGCAGCAGAATGCGCAGACGATGGATACAATACCAAGGATCATAGCTGTTTTCGCACGCTTGTCTGCCTCGGGATCACCCATCGGTACAAAACCATTGTTCATTTCATCCATTTTTAATTACTCCTTTTTGTCTGATTTTTCTGAATCTGAAAAACTTTGTCATCTGAAACAGCTGTTTTTATTATAGCACAGTATGAAAGCATAAATATGGATATAAGAAGACTAAAATATGAATTTTTTGGGAATTTCAGTAAAAAAAGAGCAAAAACATATGAAATCTCTGAAAAAACACTCTTGACAACACGGGAAAACTATGCTATAATGTAACCATTCTATAGAAAGGAAGGTGAACGGCATGTTCAATCAATATGAATTTTATCTTGAAAAAACACATACTACCGAAAACAAGACAGCCGTATGCCTTTCGGACGTGCAGGGACTGTGGTGAGCGTCACCCTATGACCCTGTCATTCATTGTACGAATCCGGCACTTCTGTTTTGGGCAGAAGTGCCTTTTTGCGTCCGGATGGCATAAATGCGGCGGAAAAGGAGAAACACATGTTTGAACTTAACGGCGCATACAGCACAGCGAAGGTATTTACCGACCTTGTCGATCAGAGTGCCATCTCGCAAATCACCGCACTGTGCAGCCAGCCTTTTACGGAGGGCTTGAAAATCCGTATTATGCCCGATGTGCATGCCGGCGCAGGCTGCACGATCGGTACAACGATGACCATCACCGATAAGGTGGTTCCGAATCTCGTGGGCGTGGACATCGGCTGCGGCATGGAGGTTGCAGTACTCAAGGAAACCCACATCGAACCGCAGCGGCTTGATAAGGTCATCCGTGAAAAGGTTCCGTCAGGCTTTTCCGTGCGGCAGAAGGCGCACAGCTATGCCGGAAATATCGACCTGACAAAACTGTATTGCTTTGACCGCATCAACCCCGACCGTGCGGAAAAGAGCATCGGTACGCTCGGCGGCGGCAATCACTTCATTGAGGTCGAGCGTGGCAGTGACGGCACACTGTATCTTGTCATCCACTCCGGATCCCGTCATCTCGGTGTGGAGGTGGCGACATGGTACCAGAATGAGGCATATCGCAGACTGAATAAATCCAGTGATGCGGATATCGACGAGCTGATTGCACAGCTGAAGGCACAGGGCAGGCAGCGTGAAATTTCCGCAGAGATTAAAAAGCGGAAGAATACCAAGACAACGGCAGTTCCCAAGGCACTTGCTTATTGTGAGGGTGAGCTGTTTGAGCAGTATATTCACGACATGAAGCTTGTGCAGGAATTTGCAAGTCTGAACCGTCAGGCGATGCAGCGTGAGATCGTCAAGGAAATGCACTGGCATGTGCAGGAGCAGTTTGCGACCATCCACAATTACATTGATATGGAGCATATGATTCTGCGCAAGGGTGCGGTTTCCGCACAGGACGGCGAGATTCTGCTCATCCCCATCAATATGCGTGACGGTTCACTGCTATGCAGGGGAAAGGGAAATCCCGACTGGAACTGCTCGGCACCGCACGGTGCAGGAAGGCTCATGTCCCGTGGCGAAGCAAAGGAAAGCTGCTCCATGGCGGAATACCGCAGGCAGATGGAGGGGATTTTCACCACCTGCGTCAGCCGTGATACCATTGACGAATGCCCGATGGCATACAAGGGGATGGATTCCATCACAGAAAATATCACGCCGACAGCGGAGATCGTGGACATCCTCAAGCCCATCTACAATTTCAAGGCAGGCGAGGAAACGCCCCCGTACAGAAAGTGAGGCAGGAGATGGAAAAATTTGTTCCGTATGAAAAAATGAGCAAAAAAGCGCAGAGAGAACTGAATTCCAAAAAGCGCAGAGACTGGGGGCTTTGCAATCCTGCAACCAAGCAGGAGGAGAATAAAAAGGCATACCGCCGCCATGATAAACACAGGAAACTGAATTTGGAGGACTGAATATATGCACGAAATACAGCAGGAAAACGAAAGAACCCGTGTCATCCTTGTCGGAATTGACACGGGAGAATACGATGCACAGCAGTCGATGGAGGAGCTTGCAGAGCTTGCGGATACGGCGGGATGCGAGGTCATCGCAACTGCCATCCAGAGCCGCCCTGCGCCGGAATCCGCCACCTGCATCGGTGCGGGAAAGCTCGAGGAAATTGCCGAGCAGGTCAAGCTCCTTGAAGCGGATATGCTCATCTTCGATCTGGAGCTGACGGGCATGCAGATGCGTAATATTTCCGATGCAGCAGACTGCAAGGTCATTGACCGCACCATGCTCATTCTGGATATTTTTGCAGGCAGAGCCAGAACCCGTGAGGGTAAGATTCAGGTATCCCTTGCGCAGTACAAGTACCGCATGACAAGACTTACGGGCATGGGCTCCGCCCTGTCCCGTCTGGGCGGCGGCATCGGCACGAGAGGTCCGGGTGAAACGAAGCTTGAAACCGACCGCCGACACATCCGCAGCCGTGTTGCGCAGCTCGAAAAGGAGCTGCGTGAAATGGAGCAGCACCGCAAATTCATCGGCAGCCGCAGAAAGAAGGACGGTGTACTCACAGTTGCGATTGTTGGCTATACAAATGCTGGAAAATCCACGCTTTTCAATATGCTTACGGATGCAGGCGTGCTTGCGGAGAATAAGCTTTTTGCGACGCTTGATGTTACCGCAAGGGCACTGGAGCTTCCCGACGGGAGAACGGTACTTCTGTCGGATACGGTAGGACTTATCCGCCGCCTGCCCCACCATCTGGTGGAGGCGTTCCGTTCCACACTCGAAGAAACGGCACAGGCGGATCTCATTCTGCATGTGCTGGATGCGTCCGAACCCGATGTGCAGGATCGCATGAGGATCACACAGGAGCTTCTGAATGATCTGGGCTGTGCGGAAATTCCGCAGATCCATGTGCTGAACAAGGCAGATCTTGTAGATGTTCCAAAGCAAAGTGATCTGGAAAATGTCTGGATCAGTGCTAAGCACGGCGACGGACTTGACAGCCTGATGAAGGCGATCGTCCACGGACTTCCACAGACGGCAATGCGTATGAAGCTGTGCATTCCCTATTCCGAGGGCAGCTTCCTGCAGCTTCTGCGTGAGGAGGGCAAGCTCTTCTCGGAGGAATACACTGCCGACGGAACCCTTGTGGATATCATGGTGGATGTCAAGCGCCAGAAGAAGGCAAAGGAGTTTGCGGTGACGGAATAACGGCTTTTCAGCATTGCGGCGATTACCTTTTGCAGAGTCCGGAATAAAAATTGGCAGATTTTGCATTGCGTTTGGACTTGACGAGCGTGACAGAATGTGGTATAATTGTGATATTAGATAAAAAGTCACAAAAATACAAGTGGCTATTTGTAGGATTGATAGTATAAAAAAGGAGGACACTCCCATGAATTACAGAAAACTTGCGGCAGCCGTGCTTGCCGGAATTTGCTGTATCCAGGCGTTTCCTGCGACAGTCCGTGCGTCTGAGAGCTATGTACTCGGCGATACTGATGGTGACGGAAATGTCAATGCAGTGGATGCAGCGTCCATTCTTGTCACTTCCGCAGCGATTGCGGTGAATAATGAAATTGAACTGCCGGAAGAACAGTACTATGCTTCCGACACCAACAGGGACGGCGTCATTGATGCATCGGATGCCGCACCTGTTCTTGTGTATTCGGCATTTGCCGGAACAGGCACGGGTGATCTGAGCTTTGAAGCTTTTATGGAAGATACTATTTCTGCGGATTCGCTTGCGCCGCCCCAGATCATCGTCGGCAGAAAACAGGCAGGCTCCATCATCAAATGGGAACCCGATCTGTATGCGCACGGCTATGAGATTTATCGTTATGACGGCATGTCCGTCGGTTCCACAAATTACAAGCTGATCGACACCGTAACAGGGGAATTCCTCAGCGAATATCTGGATACGACAGCAGGCAGTTCGTCACATTGCTACAAGATCCGTTCATTCCGAACACAGGAGGACGGTACGACGATCTACAGTGAATTCAGCAATACGGATGTGGATTATAACTGTAATTCCATCCTTAATGCGGCAGATCTTGAATCGCACAGCAGCTACAAGATCTACAACCGACAGGGGGAGGAAACCACCTCCAAGGAATACACGCTTACCGAAAAGGATTATGCAATTCTCGACCAGTTTGCGGCGGAGCATTTTCCGCAGGACGCTACCCGTGAGGCGCAGCTGTGGACAACGCTGTACTGGATTCACACACAGGTGAATTATGCCTATTCCACCGAGCAGTGGAATTCCATTCAGGGGCAGTCCTGTGTTGAGGCGATTTTCGTGAACCGTACAGGTCAGTGCGCACAGTATAATGGTGCAATGACGGCAATGATGACCTACCTTGGCTATGATGCATGTCTGGTACGTGGCTGGCGTGGCAATGCATCCGGCAATTACTGGCAGCATTACTGGCCGGAGGTTGTGATTGACGGCAAGACCTATGTCATGGAATGCGGCAATCTCGGAAAATCCGGTGACTGGTATTATTTCCTCGAGCCCTACAGCAATACCAGAAAATACATCTGCAATGGAAAGAATATGAGTTGACAAAAAAGGGGTAAGTTTCTCTAAACTTGCCCCCACCCCAACCTTCCCCAAAGGGGGTGGGGCTATATTGCGAGGGTACTGCGTACCCTCAAACCCGCCAAAGGACTCCGTCCTTTGAACCAAACAAGGTTTTTCGACAGACTGAAAAAGGCGTTCCGCAGGAACGCCTTTTTATTCTTTATGCAAGCCTGCATTCTGCAGTGCATGCTGTACAGTCATTGCAGCACGAAATCCGACTGCGGCAGAAATTACATCCTTCAGCAGATACGGAACGCTGACAAGCAGAAAGCTCTGCATGAGACCTGCCCCCGAAACATACGCATACTGTAAAATCCCGAAGCTGTGACAGAGCAAAAGCCCGAGGACGGTGCAGCAGATAAGTGCCGCCTTATTTTGCAAAGCAGCACCTACTGCGCAGCAGCAGACAAGCGGAATAAAGCCCCAGAGGAATCCCCCCGTAAAGCCCAGAAGCACGCCCATGCCGCCACGAAATCCCGAAAAGACGGGAACACCCACAGCCCCGAGTGCAAGATAGAGCAGACATGCAGGCAGCCCCTTACGTATACCTCCAAGAAATGCACAGAGCGTCACTGCAAAAGTCTGCAGCGTCAGTGGCACATTCGAGGGGAGGGGGAGTGCAGCCTGTGAGAGTATTGCCATGACCGCCGTGAATAGAGCAATCTGCGTCATGCAAAGCACACGGGAATTCTGCATGGTTTTGAGATGCTTTTTCATTTCATGTAATAGGCGGAACGGATCACTGACAGGAAGTCCTCACGGAAATTCTCATAGGTGTCCACGTCGGATTTGCAGGTGATGATGTACATTGAGTTGCGATCCGTCAGATAGCCCACCATGCAGGTCTTGCTGATGGATTTGTCACCCTCTCCGAGTGTGTAGGTAAATTCCATCATCTGAATTGCCGTGGCATCCGCATGCAGCAGCTCATCATTAAGCAGCTTCAACTCTGATGTGACATTCTGATACTCTACGAGTGCCTTGACCGAATAATCGTATACTGAGTTGTACGGTGCATCGGCGGTATCCTCCGTGATGATGATGCTTGCATCCTCACAGATATAGTACTCTTTGTAAAATTCGGAGGAGGTCGTTTTAAATCTCTCCGGTATGCTCACATGCAGATCCGGCAGAGGAAGTGTCTGATATACGTCCACAACGGATTCCGTCGGCTCCTTGGAGGGGATGCTGTCACATCCCACACAGCAGCAGGCAAAAACTGTCAGTAATATTGCAAGTCGTTTCATATCCAAACATCCTTTCTTTATGAAAAAAGCGGACGGCAGAGCCGTCCGCCTCAGGCTGTCCAAAACCTCATGGATTCAAAAGGCAATAGCCTTTTGGCGGGTCGAGGGCTGCTCCCCACGGGGTGGGGAGACGTCACGAAGTGACAGAGGGGACGGTGGCAGTAAGCCACGCAGTACCCTCGCAATATAGCCCCTCCCCCTCTCTGAGGGAGGGGTTGGGTTGGGGGGAGTTTAGAGAAAGTCCCCCCTTTTTTGATAAGCTAAAGCGGACGGCAGAGCCGTCCGCCTTGACCAGACCGATAAGCCGAGTTCTGTCGTGTGCGATAATTTATCTAGGCAATACGTCGCCGTATTGCTCAAGCCGCCGTTACTGTGCCGTCCATCGAGCAAATGTTAAGACGGTCAGTACCATTAGACGTTGCATCGGATAGGGTTTACACGGCAGTACAGTCTCCTGCACTCCGGTGAGCTCTTACCTCACCATTCCACCATCACCATGCACGAGGCATGGCAGTTTCTTTTCTGTTGCACTAGCCCTAAGGTCGCCCTCGGCTGCCGTTAGCAGCTATCCTGCTCTGTGATGCTCGGACTTTCCTCGTGAACTGAACGTCCACGCTATCGCATAGTCTGCTCAAGCTTTATTATACAGGATTTTTTTCGCTTTGTCAAGTAAAGACTTGACAAACCCCTGAAAATATACTATCATAATATCAGAAAGTAGCGGTAGAATACTATTGTTTGGAGGATGAAAAGATGACGGAACAGGAATTTCTGAAAAGCTATGACGCTGCGCAGTATGAAAAGCCCTCAGTTGCGGTGGATCTTGTGCTGCTGACCATACTTGACGGTAAGCTTCAGGTGCTTCTGACGCAGCGTGAGGAGCATCCGTTTCAGGGCTGCCTTGCCCTTCCGGGGGCTTTTGTGGGAATGGAAGAAACGCTTGATGCGGCGGCGCAGCGTGCGCTGTTCCAAAAAACCGGACTGCATGATATCTACCTTGAGCAGCTCTATACATGGGGGGATGTGCAGCGTGATCCGAGAATGCGGATCATCTCTGTTTCCTATTATGCCCTTGTTCCGGGCAGCAGTATTCGTTTCGGAGAGATTTCTGAAAACACGGTGTTTCTTCCCGTGGAGGAACTTTCGGAAGTGCAGCAGGGGATTGCATTTGACCATGAGCGCATCATCGCATACGGCAGGGAACGAATCCGCAGTAAGGTGAACTGGTCGGATATTGCGTTTTCACTCGTTCCCGAGGAGTTCACCCTGCCGCAGCTGCAGCGAGTGTATGAAATTCTCCTTGGACAGCCGCTTTACAAGGCAAATTTCCGCAAGAAAATCGCAGAAAAGATTGCAGAAACCGATAAAATGACAACGGGGGATGCCCACAGACCGAGCAGGATCTACCGCAAACGCAGCAGTATGTGAAATGCAGGAATTTTTATTGACGAATGACGGAAATTATGGTATACTATAAAAGTATAGGCAATACCGCACAGAGCAGGGGAATGTCCGATGCGGAACATCCCTTCCCCCGAAACAAGTACTTAAATAAACTTACAGGAGGCATATAATGCACGATACATCCCATTACGCTGAATGCGCAACCATCATGCAGCGTCTAAAATCAAACCATATGAAGCGATTCATTATCATTTTAGTTCTTATCTTAATCAATGGCTATTTCCATATTATCACCATACCGTTATCTTCTTCTTCTGGCTTTGCCTGGGGAGGACTGGCGCTTTTCCACAGTATTGCAGTCGCTGTACTTGGCCTTTTATCAACGCCGGAGAAGCCGGCATTATGTTGGGTTTCGCTTGCAACCGTGCTGCTGGGGATGTTTTTAACGATGATGAGTCCCATATATGCCATCCCCATCGGAATTCTGTTTGTGATCGCACTGATCGAAAGCGGAAAGGCGGCATGGGTCAAGCAGCAGCCGGGGTATCCCTACTTCAACGAACGATTTGCCGAACAGGAAAGAAAGGCATTTCAAGACTATCAGGCAGATCATGGTATCCGTGAAAGGGCGGATGACGACATGCAGGATATTACAGAAGCACGGGATATTATCCCCACCCCCGCAATAGCGGAAATGCCCGATGTGGATTTCCTGATTCCCGATGTTTCCGCAAAGCCCGGTACAACTATGACGGCAGCTTCCGCAGTATCCCCGATGCAGGCAGTAACGGAACCTCCGCAGATCGCTGCTCCCGATACATCGTCCGTGCTTTCAGCGGCGTCTACGCAGAAGATGCAGGATGCTCAGGTGAAGAAGCCGAAGAAGAGATGGAATTTCAAGGAAATGATGAAGGAAGACCAGGATGTCCCGAAGGTGGATTTCGACGTTCCGACGGATATTCCCGATCCTGTCTGGAATGTTCCGGATCCTGTGATGGATACCGGTTCCATCCTTTCGTCCGTTCCCGAGATTTCAGGAGACATTCAGGATCTTCCCGATATTCCCGACATTCCTCAGTTCTAAAAGGAAGTGATGTACAATGTTTTCGGTCATCAACAGTGTGGGATTATTCGGTATGAATGCATTCCCCGTAACCATAGAGGCGGAGGTTTCCAAGGGGCATCCGCAGTTTGACATCAGCGGACTGCCCGATGCCGGAATCAAGGAAAGCCGTGACAGAGTGCGCAGTGCCGTGTATGCGGCAAGGATTCCGTTTCCCAAGGGACGGGTGCTCATTAACCTTGCACCGGCGGATGTGAAGAAATCCGGTTCCTCCTTTGACCTTGCCATTTTTATTGCCCTCATGCAGGCAATGCAGATTTTGCAGATCGACCTGTCCAAACGCATTTTCATCGGTGAGCTTGGACTCAATGGCGGCATTCACAGCATCCGTGGCGTGCTGACCATGACCATGCTTGCAAAGAAAAACGGCTATGAGGAAATCTATGTGCCGCACGATAATGTCAGAGAAGCGGCGGCAATTGACGGCATCCGTGTGTACGGTGTGTCCAATGTCAACGATTTGCTTTCCCATCTTCTGGAGCTCTCGCCCCTTAAAGCAGCGGAGCGTGTGCAGCCGACGATTGAGGCACAGAAAAGCCTGCTGGATTTCAGCGATGTCCGTGGACAGCAGAAAGCACGCTACGGCATGGAGCTTGCGGCGGCAGGCGGACATAATATCCTGCTTGTCGGCAGTCCCGGCAGCGGCAAGAGCATGCTTGCCAATCGTCTGCCCACCATTCTCCCCGAGATGAACAGGGAGGAGATTCTTGAAACGACCAATGTGTATTCCGTTGCAGGACAGCTCTCCAAGGAGAATCCGCTGGTCACGCAGCGTCCGTTCCGTTCTCCCCACCATACCGTTTCTGCGGCAGGACTTGTGGGCGGCGGCAGCATTCCTGCACCGGGCGAAATTTCACTTGCTCACAATGGTGTTCTGTTTCTTGATGAGCTTGCGGAATTCGACCGCACCACCCTTGAGATCCTGCGTCAGCCCTTGGAAAGCCGTGAAGTCACGATCTCCCGTGCGGCAGGAACCGCTGTTTATCCGTGCAGCATCATGCTCGTGGCGGCCATGAACCCCTGCCCCTGCGGCTATTACGGCTCGACGCAGAAGAAATGCACCTGCTCGCCGAATCTTGTTAAGCGGTATCTGTCCAAAATTTCGGGACCCCTGCTTGACCGCTTTGATCTGCATGTGGATGTGGATCCCGTTGCTTATGCCGATCTTTCTTCTACGGAAAAGACCGAAAGTTCTGAGGCGATCCGTGAACGTGTGGAAAACGCAAGAAACAGACAAAAGGAGCGTTTCCGTGGGACGGATATCTACTGCAACGCCATGATGCCCGATCACCTGCTGCGGGAATACTGCCGCATGGATGCGCAGGCACAGGCGCTGCTCAAGGCAGTCTTTGAACGCTATGGACTCAGTGCCAGAGCGCACAGCCGCCTGCAGAAGGTGGCACTTTCTTCCGCAGACCTGCACGGAAGCGATGTCATTCGTCGTGAGGACATTGCCGTTGCGGTGCAGTTCCGTGGATTTGACAGCAAATATCTGCAATAAGCCGCAGAATCAAAAGAAAGGACAGTTATGAAGCAAATTTATGCAAATCTGAAGCGGTATTTTATCGCAACCGATAAAATGCTCCTGCTTGCCGTGATGCTTTGCTCCGCCATCAGCTGCGTCATGCTGTACGCCATTGCGGAAAACGAGCTGATCGACAAGGTCAGCCATGGTACCTTCCGCACACAGCTCATTGCAAGCGGACTGGGGCTTTGCGTGGTTGCGGTGCTGAGCATCATTGACTACAACCGCATCATCAAGCTCTGGTGGATCTATGCCCCGATCGCTCTGGGACTGGTGCTGCTGACTTTTACAAGCCTTGGCTATAAACGTGCCGGTGCCGATGACCAGGCGTGGCTGAGCATTGCCGGTTTTCAGCTGCAGCCCTCGGAGCTGCTCAAGCTTGCTTTCATCCTCTCGTTCTCCTATCATCTGGCAAAGGATGAGGAGAATATGAATAAGCTTCCCCATATGCTCCTGCTTTGTCTGCATGCCCTTGTTCCCATCGGGCTTGTTGCACTGCAGGGTGACTATGGTACGGCGATCGTCTTTGCGTTCATCTTTATGTCAATCATCCTGAGTGCAAAGATTGCCATGCGATACATCGTTGCTGCGGCGATAGCCATTCCTGCGGCATGTTTTCTGGCGTGGAATTTTCTGCTCAGCGACATGCACAAAGCCCGAATCCTTGTGCTGATTCATCCCGGCACCGACCCCATCGGACTCGAATATCAGCAGGATCTGGGGCTTTCTGCATTGGCACATGGCAAAATCTTCGGCGCAGGACTGCTGGATGCAGACTATTATGTCACCGTTCCCGAAATGCACAATGACTTCATTTTCTCCTTTGTTGGGCAGACATGGGGACTCATCGGCTCTTTGCTTGTGCTTGTGCTGCTGACCTTTATCTGTCTGCGTGTGCTGACAAGTATGATGAATTCCAAAAATGCACAGGGACGTTTTATCTGCATCGGAACCTTCGGCATGCTCTTTGCCCATTGTGTGATGAATATCGGCATGGTGCTGAAGGTCATGCCCGTAATTGGCGTACCGCTGCCGTTTATGAGCGCCGGCGGTACGGCGGTCGTTTGTATGTACACTGCAATCGGCATCGTCAACAGTACCCGCTGTCACAATGTCCGCAAATACCGTGTATTCTATGATGCGGAACCCGAAAACTGAGCTCCCCCCATGGATGAAAGGCGCATAATCTATGAAAAAACTACCTCCCATTCTGATCATTCTTCTCATGTTCATCATCTTCCTGCTCTCATCCCAGAAATCCACGGAATCGGCAGAATTAAGCTCCGGCTTTTGTGAGCTTGCCGCAAGGCTGATTTATCAGAAATTTTCAGATTACTCGCCTGCCGTGCAGGCAGTCATTGTAAAGGGGTTGAGCAAATTTATCCGCAAGCTTGCCCATTTTGCACTCTATGCCCTGCTCGGTGCGCTATGCTATTTGTGGCTGCATCGAAAGCCTCATAATATTGCCATTTCCATGGCAATCTGTGCAGCCTATGCGACATTCGATGAGCTGCACCAGCGATTTGTTCCCGGAAGATCCTGTGAGCTGACCGATGTTCTCCTCGACTGCTCCGGCTCCGCATGCGGCATTGCAGCAGCCTTTGTTCTTTTGTGTGTCTGCTACTGCATCCACCGCAGAAAAATCGTGAAAAGGGGAGTCTGGAGCAAATCTGTTTTTCCATAAACAAAAATGCCCTGCCGGATGGCAGGGCATTTCCTATTATTCCATATTCTCCGCTGTCAGCTCACCGAACGAAAACCGCAGTGCCTTTTCAAGATCGGCAGGACGAAGCTCGACCTGATAGCCAATTTTTCCGGCACTGAAAATGATTGTTTCCTGCTGCTGTGCCGTACTGTCGATCACCGTGCGGAATGCCTTTTTCATCCCGATGGGGGAGCATCCGCCATGAATATAGCCCGTCAGCGGAAGCAGCTCCTTTGACGGCAGCATTTTCACGCTCTTTTCTCCGACCGCCTTGGCGGCTTTCTTCAGATCCAGTTCCTTGGCAACCGGAATCACAAATACGAAGTGTCCGCCGGAAGCTCCCACTGTCACCAGTGTTTTGAACACCTGCGCCGGATCCTGTCCGAGTATCTGCGCAACCTCCACACCGCTGACTGCATCCGTATCTGCATAGCAATGCCCCTGATAAGGGATTTTCTTCTGCTCCAGAATCCGCATCACATTGGTTTTGATTTCCATCTCTCCGACTCCTTGCTTTCAGATAAAAAGAAAACCCACTCAATTTGCATTGAGTGGGAATTCTGGCGTGCCTGGAGGGACTCGAACCCCCGA
This sequence comes from Oscillospiraceae bacterium, assembly GCA_017521325.1. Classification (GTDB taxonomy): domain Bacteria; phylum Bacillota; class Clostridia; order Oscillospirales; family Ruminococcaceae; genus UBA3855. The sequence goes on from JAFXCV010000042.1 coordinate 19,734, forward strand.
CCTACTGGTTCGTAGCCAGTCACTCTATCCAGCTGAGCTACAGGCACATCCACGAACCTTTACCATTATAGCACAAATGGATATGCTTGTCAAGTGTTTTTTTGAATTTTTGCAAATCCACCAAAAAATGAAGGAAATCGGGGAGAATACTGAAACAATACCTTTTCCGCAAGCAGAAATCCCCTGCCAATCGGCAGGGGATCTATCCTATGATTGATGATTATTCCTCATCGGGTTCAAGCACTGCGTAGCCCTCGTTCTCACGCTGGTAAACAACACAGGTGTTTCCGGTGGATGCATCCTTGAACATGAAGAATGCGTGTCCGAGCATATCCATCTGCAGGATTGCCTCCTCCACAGTCATCGGACGCAGATTGAATTTCTTGCGGCGGATGACTGCAAAATCAGGCTGCTCCTCCACAACATCCTGGAATTCTTGCTTGAAGGCAGTATCCTTCAGACGCTTTTCAAGACGTGTCTTGTTCTTGCGGATCTGGCGGATGATCTTGTCAATTGCAGCATCGAGTGCGTCACGCTTGTCCTGCGCCGACTGCTCAGAACGGTAGATCATCTGGTTGTAGCGAACTGTCAGTTCAAGTACGATATTGCCCTTGAACTCGGACATTTTCACGTTTGCCTCTGCTTCGTCACCGAAAAACTTATCCAGCTTTGCGCTCAGCCGCTTTTCTGCATAATCGGTAAAGGATTCAGAAATTTGCATCTTCTTAGCGTTCATTGTAATTTTCAATATGGTTTCCTCCTTTACACGGGATTTTGAAGTTCCCGTTTATGATAGTTCTATTATAACATATTCACGAAAAAATTGCAAGTGTTTTTAGAAATTTTATTGAAAATTATGAAAGAAATGTATAAAAATCCCGATTTAAGGAAAGAAGGTTGCGATTTTTCTGAAAATGTATTATAATGTATAGGAAGGCTGCGGCATGTGCCGCAGCGGATAAATCCCAAAGAACGGAGGAAAGGACATGTCTGAATTTCTGGAAATGCTGGCGTCGCTCGAAGTGCCGGATCTGGTGCTGTGCGCCGTGGCGGTCATCATACTTGACCTGTTTGCGCTGGCAGTCATTCTGTCGGCGAACCGTGAGAGCAAGCTCTGCCGGAAGCGCTGGAAGCATGTGAGTGCGGATATGTCGCTGTGTTATAACGAACATTACTATCCGCTGGAGGCGGACGAGATTCTGCTTGGCAGGCATCTTTCTGCGGACATCCGTTTTACGGATCCGTCCGTATCCAGATACCATGCGGTGCTGACGGTTACAAACGGCGTGTGGAGCATCACCGATCTCAATGCACGCAGCGGAACCTTTGTCAATGACCGACGAGTACATCAAAGCAGGCTCAAGGCGGGGGACGACATCCGTCTGGGCAGCACAACCATTTCGTTCTGTAAGCTTCCGGCAGAGGATGCGCAGGGAAAGGGGGGCAGAAAACATGCTTAAAAACGGCATTTCCTATATCGGGACGGTTTTTCTGCTGCTGCTCACGCATGTTTCCATGCTCGGCGTTGTGATTGTTCGTGGCAATATCGAATCCCCCACAAATCTCCTGCTTCTGGCAGGTGCGGTACTCGGACTTGATCTCGCCTATATTGCCGTGATCAAGTGGTACCGTCAGATGACCTATACCCTCGATCTGTTATTGCTCTGCGTGCTGAACATGGGGCTGATCTTCCAGTCGTGTTTCGGGGAAGTACAGCTTTCTGTCAAGCACCTGATCACCTGTCTTGCAGCCCTTGCAGCATGTCAGGCAGGCTTTCTGCTGACAAGGAATCAGGAATGGATCCGCACGAAAAAGCCCTATATCTATGCCATTATCGGCATTCTAATCCTGAGCATCCTGCTGCTTACGGGTGACAGAAGCATGTGGATCAACATCGGCTCCTTCTCGCTGCAGCCGTCCGAATTTATCAAGCCCTGCTTTGTGCTGATCTGTGCAGCCTCCATTATGGAGCTGCACAAAAAGAAGAAGATCCTCTTTTTCTATGTATCCAAGGACACGCTCTGTCTGTGTGCGATGGCACTGGTGATTTTCGGACTTCAGTGGTGGTGCAGAGATCTGGGAAGTCTTCCGACCTTTGCGGCAGTTTTTGGCTGCGCACTGGTATGCAGGTTCTGCTATCCGAGAGCAAGGATCTCCAAAACCGCAGTGGGTGCGCTGTGCGTGGGCGCTGCCATTGTGCTGGCAGCGGCGTGGATGCTTGCGCCCTCCTATGTGCAGGACAGACTGCATGTGGATATCTGGGCAGACCCTTACGGAAACGGCTACCAGCAGTGTCAGGCACTCATCGGCATCGCAAGAGGCGGCTGGCTGGGACTCGGCCCCGGACAGGGCTATCTGCACAATGTATTTGCATATGAATCCGACATTGTCTTTGCCTCCATCTGTGAGGAATGGGGACTGCTGTACGCATTTCTGATGGTGATTGCAATTCTGATGATGCTCATGACGGTGCTGATGAATCCCCCGAAGAGCTACTATCATGCAACGATGGCGACAGGCGTGGTTGCGGTATTTGTGGTGCAGATGGCACTGAATATCTTCGGCTCGTGCAATCTGATTCCGTTTACAGGTGTTACATTGCCCTTTATTTCACAGGGCGGCAGCTCCATGGTGACCTGCGGCTTCCTTGTGGGAATGCTCAAGGCAGGTCAGTCACCGCTGTTCCGCCACAAGGCGGATAAGCCGAAGAAGAAAAAGAAGCATTCCAAAAAGAAGAAGGCAGCAGGGAGGGTGAAAGCATGAAAAGTATCCGAAGAGGACAGCACCTGATCACACTGATGCTGCTGGCATTTCTTGTCGGTATGGGCATTCTGATCTATACCCTGCAAAAGGAAGCGGATTTTTACATTTCGCATTCCTCCAAGGTCACGCTCGGCTGCGTCTATGACCGCAGCGGCGATGTTCTGTTCGATCCCGCTGCAAAGAAGGAAACCTACGGTGCGGAGCATTTTCTGGACGTGGGAAATTTCATCGGTGACAATTCCGGTCAGATGACCAATACTCTTGTTTCCAGAAATACGGATCTGCTGACCAATTACAGCTTCATGCTCGGTGTGCAGGAGGACGGAGATGCGGCAATCCACACAACGCTTGACCATAAGGTGAATCGCATTGTCTACGACGCCTTCGGCAGCAAGGACGGCTGTGCGGTTGCCTACAATTATGTTACGGGCGAAATCTATGTCTGTCTGAGCCGTCCGAGCGTCAATATCCTGAACAATTACAAGGATATCGAAACCCTTGAGGAGGGCAGCCTTCTGTGCAAGGTATTCTATCCCACGGTTCCCGGCTCTACACAGAAGATCTTCACGACCATTGCTGCAATTGAGGCGATGGGTGCAGAGAAGCTTTCCGCTAAAGAATTCGAATGCACGGGCAGCTATGAAAACCGCAGCGGCGATCTGATCAAATGCCATGAGGAAAGCGGTCACGGCAAGCAGACTGTCACACAGGCGTTTGCCAACAGCTGCAATCCCTTTTATGCGCAGCTTGTCGAGGATCTGAGCCTTCCGCTGTACAGCATCCGCAGAACCTACCGCAGTCTCGGCTACAAGGTCAATGACGAGGGCGGAAAATCGCTGAATGTCAACGGCATCGAAAGCTTTACGGCATCGACAACGCTGACAAGTGCCGGAGATTTTGAAACACAGTGGGGATGTATGGGACAGGGTAAGACTCTCGTCAGCCCCCTGCAGCTGATGGCGTGGCAGAGTACGATCGCCAATACCGACGGCAGGATGACAAAGCCCTACCTGATAGACCATGTGACCCGTGTCAACGGCGAAATCGCCGCATCTGCAAAGACCGAACGGACGGAGGCAATGTTTTCTGAGGAAACAGCCGCTGAGATCCGCCGCATCATGCTCGAAAACGGTGCGGAGAATTATGCCGATCTGCTTCCCGGCACCAAGGTCGCTGTCAAAAGCGGCACGGCACAGGTGGGGAATGACAAGCGTGAAAATTCCCTGCTGACAGGCTTTGTGGATGATCCGGAATTTCCCATTGCATTCTGTGTGGTGATTGAGGACAGAAAAAAAGGTGAAGTCACCACTTCGAAAATCACAGCAAAGCTGCTGCAGAATCTCAAAGAAAACCTGAAATAATACGCATCGTCCCGCATTCCGCATGCGGGGCGATGCTTTGAACGTATAAGGAGCGATTTATGAAACGAAAAGACGTATATAAACGTGCCCTGTTGCTTGCTGTACCGATGATGATCCAGAACGGCATCACCAATGCCGTGGGACTTGTGGATAATGTCATGGTCGGCAGCCTCGGCACGGAGGCAATGACAGCGGTTTCCATTGTGGGACAGCTGATTTTTGTCTTTAATCTTGCCATTTTCGGCGGTCTGTCCGGCCCCGGAATTTACGGTGCGCAGTTCTTCGGACAAAAAAACACGGAGGGCTTCCGCAATGCCTTCCGCATGAAGCATTGGATCTGTGCATTCTGTGTGCTTGGAGGAATTGCTATATTCCTCCTGCTTGATGAATTTCTGATCGGGCTTTATTTGCAGGGCGAGAGCGAACAGGTCGATCCCGTGCTGACGATGAAGCTTGCAAAGGAATATCTGTCAATCATGTTGTGCGGACTTCTGCCATTTGCAATTACGCAGATCTACGCAAGCAGTCTTCGTGAAACGGGTGACAGCATCAAGCCCATGGCAGCGGGCATTGCATCGGTTGTGATTGACGTTGTGTTCAACTATCTGCTCATCTACGGCAAATTCGGCATGCCTGCCCTTGGCGTGAAGGGTGCAGCGATCGCAACCGTGCTTGCAAGAATTGTGGAAATGTGTGTTGTGGTGATCTGGGCATTTGCAAGAAAGCAGAAGCACGAATTCCTGCAGGGCATCTACAGGACGATTTTGGTACCTCGTGATCTGACGGGAAAAATCCTGATAAAGGGCGTGCCGATCTTCTTCAACGAATTTCTCTGGGCAGGCGGACTTGCAGCACTGACCCAGTCGTATTCTGTGAGGGGACTGGAAATCGTAGCAGGCATGAATATTTCCAACGCCATCTGCAACCTCATGAATGTCGTGTTTGTTGCGCTTGGGTCAGCAGTCGGAATTCTCGTCGGACAGAAGCTCGGCGCATCCGAGTATGAGGATGCTGAGAAGGATGCCTTCAGCCTGATGTGGTTTTCGGGCGGCATCACCCTCATCCTGACGGCAATCCTCATCAGTATTTCCGGCGTGTTTCCGTTTTTTTACGATACTACGCAGGAAATACGCAATTACGGAACTGTGTTCATCATCATCACGGCACTGTTTTTCCCTGTGCAGGCATTTCTGAATGCACTCTATTTCACCCTGCGTTCGGGAGGCAAGACGCTCATCACCTTCCTCTTTGACAGTGTGTATTCCTGGGTGATCCCCGTGCCGATGGCATTTTTACTGTGCAGATTCACAGATCTGCCGATTCTTGCGATTTTTGTGATGGTGCAGGCAGCGGATTTAATCAAGGTTGCGGTGGGTTATATTCTCATCCGCAAAAGGGTCTGGATCAGTAATCTTGTTGCATAATGAAAGCAATTCATCCACTCTGCCGCAGGCAGGGTGGATGAAAATATTTATCAATTCTGCATAAAATCCGCCTTTCCGATTGTGTATATAATAGAGGGGCTCCTAAAACTCCAAAAGGATGTGATGAAGATGAAAGAAAATACGACCGCTTTGGATGCATTCAGAAAATACAAGAATCTTGTGCTGCGTACTGCCTATTGCTGCGTTGGTGATTACAGCGAGGCTGAGGATATCACGCAGGAGGTCTTTCTCACGCTGCATAATAAGCAGCCGGAAATACGGGATGACGAGCATCTCAAGGCATGGCTGCTGCGCTGTACGATGAACCGTGGACGGAATTACCGTAAAAGCTGGAAACAGAAGGGAAGGCTTTCCCTCGATGAAATTGCGGAGCTGACTGACGAGAAAACAGAGTGCGAGTACGGAGAGCTGCGCAATATGGTGCTTGCTCTGCCGGAGAAATATGCGGTCGTGCTTTATCTTTATTACTATGAGGGCTATCAAATTCCGGAAATTGCCCGATTACTCGGAAAACGCACGAGTACCGTAGGTTCTTTGCTCAGACGGGGCAGAGAAAAACTGAAATCGGAACTGGAGGGAGCTTTATGACAAGAAAAGGGATCTGGAACCGCTTTGATCACATCAAATGCAGCGATACATTCTGTCAGAAAATGGAGCGGATGCTCTCTGCACCGCCCGTCCCTGATGCTGAGGAGGATTCCGTCGGCGGCGTCATGCAGATCAGCGAAAACAAGTACCGCTGGATCGCATCGGCGGCGGCAGTGATCATCCTGCTTGTCGGTGCAGGATCGGGGATAATGCATTATCACAGAATGCAGCAGCCCGTTGTGCCGATGCCCCTTGAAACAACGGATACACAGGCTTCCACTGCATGGACAGAAAGCACAACTGCAACGCAGACTGCCGTTTCGGGCGACATGCAGACGGAAAGTACCACTGCAACGCAGACTGCCGTTTCGGGCGACATGCAGACGGAAAGTACCACTGCAACGCAGACTGCTGTTTCAGGAGAAACTGCGACGGATACCACCACCACGACCACGGCGACCGGCACACAGACTGTTCCGGCAGGTACGGGGCATGACGGTACAACAATGCCGGAAAGCACCACTACAACAATGCATCATGACTGGGCGGTGATACTTGATTATGACCGTTCTGCAATGGAGATCGGCGAAACACGGGAGGTGGAGTATTACCATCCGTGGTATCGTGGAGAGCCGCTGGAGATCAGTATCATTTCCTGTTCGGACAATGTGTCCTATGAAATTGATGAAAGCAATAACAGGATCTATGTCACAGCCCTCGCCGCAGGCGATGCGTCAGTCTGCGTGCGTGGCAGAGGAGCGATGTTCGACTCCTACATCAGCCTGCATGTTGAGGGCGAAATTGTGATTCCGGATTATGGGACAATGCTTGAATATGATACTTCACCCATGAAAATCGGTGAAACAAGGGCGATCCGGTATTATCATCCGCAAAAACCCTATGAAATCGTAGGCTGCTGGACAGTCAGCGAGGTATCCTCCAATATCAGCTATTACCTTGATGAAGAAAGGGGCTGTGTCTATGTAACGGCACTTGCGGCAGGGGATGCATCCCTGTATATCGGAGCAGACGGCTGCGCCTTCGGAGCATATGCACGGCTTACTGTAAAACCGGATCTTGCGCCTGTGCTGGAATACGACAGTTCCCCGATGAAGATTGGTGAAACAAGATTCATCCGCTACTATCATCCGGAGCGTCCGCAAAGCTATGAGGGCTGTTATCTGCAAGGCGAGGACTATGATCTCATTGAATGCTGGGCATCGGATCAATACGGTAATGTTCTTCAGGATGGCGGATATATCTGTATTACCGCACTTGCACCGGGAGAGGTGGAGCTGATTATCCGTATGGACGACTGCACCCTCTCATCGACGATACGCCTGACTATCAGCTCATGATGTTTATGAGAAAAGGACTCCGCATCAGCGGAGTCCTTCAGTGTGTCGAAAAACCTTATGGATTCAAAAGGTGATAGCCTTTTGGCGGGTCGAGGGCTGCTCCCCACGGGGTGGGGAGACGTCACGAAGTGACAGAGGGGACGGTGGCAGTAAGCCACGCAGTACACTCGAAATATAGCCCAACCCCTCGGGGAGGGGTTGGGGTCAGGCTTCGACGCACTAGTCCCAGAAAAGAGAAAATATTCTACACTCCGAGGACTCCGCAGTAATCATACTGCGGAGTCCTTTCCTTATGCCGAAAGCAGCATGGATTTTAAAATCGCAAGATCAAATGCATTGACAATGCCATCGTCATTTAAATCGGCGAATGCATACTGGTTTGCATCCGCTATATATTTGCCGAGCAGGAATTTTTGCAGCAGGATGCAATCCATGACATCAATGCTGTCATTGCCGCTTAAATCGCCTGAAATGCTGATTTCACGGTAATGAACGGTGTGCGTTTTGGAAAGCCAAACGGAATTGCTGACATTCTCCCACATTGCCTTGGAGCCGTTGTAATAGACATCCACAGCATCCGTGCAGTTTCTGATTGCGGAAAAGTCAACAAAATCTATGGTCGAAGGAAGATACAGCGTTTCAAAGGATTCACAGTGATTGCATATCGTACTCATGGAAGTCGTCCCCTCGGGAATCGTGATGCTTTTGATCAAGGGACAGTGGAAAAATGTTGTGCCGTCGAGATCTTCAAGACTTTCCGGGAAGATAACCTCCTCCAGAGAATTGCAGTGGGAGAATGCACCACCACGGATGCGAGTCACGCCATCGGGAACCGTGTATACTGCGGCTTCCCTTGCAGGGGGATACAGCTCCAGTGTTTTGCCGTCCTTGCTGTACAAAACGCCATCCTTCACGGATAAATAGCGGCTATTGTTCTCCGTCAGCTCTGCAAGCATCGGGCAATTTTGAAAGGTAGTGCTTTGAAATGCCCCCAGACTTTTGCCGAAGGAAACGGATTCGAGCGACATGCAGTCTGAAAACGCAAAGGGGCCAAGATAGGTGCATGCATCGGGAAATGTGACGGAGGTCAGTCCGCTGCAGCCTGAAAATGCGTAGTATCCGATTTTCAAAAGGCTTTCGGGGAATACGATTTCCGTCAGCGTGTCATTGACATTTCCTTCCGCATCCAGCCCCATGAAAGCACCGTTTTCAATATACAGCGTGTCTTCGGGAATTGTGTAGGACTTGCCCTTTCCGAAGGGGTAGCGGTAGAGGATTTTTTTCGATTTATCGAACAGCACGCCGTCCACGGAGGAAAAGTGCTTGTGCCCCTCCTCGACCGTAATGGCGGTCAGTGACGGACTGCTGAAATTAGACGCTTCGATTTGCACAACGGGATAACCCTCAATTTCGATCGGGATCTCAAACTCCGTCACGCCCTCCTCACAGCCGGTAAGAACGATGTACTGCGAGTCCACGAGATTGTATTCCAGCACGCCGTAGGTGCCCTCTTTGATTTCGGGCGGCAGAGGTTCCGCAAAACAGGGAATTCCCGATTGCAGCAGTATTGCTGCAATCGCAGGAATGCTGAATAGACTTGTCAGTTTGTGTTTCATGGGCTTGTCCCCCTTAAATGTTGTTTACTTATTAAACAACGGGAGTATGGGAAATATTGGGCTTTCCTCTGAAATTCGGCACAATGTACAATTTTACTGAGGAGAAATTGTGATACTGTACTGACCGTTTACGAGTTCACCAACGAAAATGTTCACGCCGGGGTTGACCGTTTCGTTTTCGCTCCAGTCGTACCAGCCAAATCCGGGCGTACTGCTGCTGATGAGCGAACCTGTCTTGAATACGCCGCCTCCGTCATTAACAAGGCGGATCAGACGACGTCCGTTGTCGTCGTAATTGGTAAATTCCGAGCCGTTTTCATAACGGAAGAATGTCCACCAGTAGTCTGTGGAGATTTCAGCACTGACGTGGAAGATCCGCACGCCGCTGCCGACCTCCATCCACCACATGTCACGCTGCAAACCGCTGTTGTTTCCGTCGGGCGTGACATATTCGATGATGAAATATTCCGAGAAATAGCGGTCATCCAGCTTACCATAGGGGATGATCACGCAGTTTCCGTCGCTTGTCTGCGCATTGTTCAAAAGGAAAGTCTGCGCCCCCTGTGATGCATCATACACTGCCACCTGATCCTCACGGTACCAGCCAAGCATAAGCTTTGAGAAACAGCCAAAATCCGTGTAGGCATCCGCATCCATCAGCTCCGTGCCGGCGTTTCCGTGGAAGCCCTCGTAATCATCGCTGTAATACAGATAATAGTCGGGGATTCCCATGCAGTGACCCAGCTCATGCAGATAGCTGCTGACAAAGTCTTTGTATTCGGTCAGACTCCGGATTTCAGCGTTGCCCGTGACCATATGTCCGACAGACATGCCGTCGATCGTGTAGCCGAAATCGAAGAAGCCCCCTGCCTCCGGCCACCATTCGTCCTCTCCTGCCGCAAGCGGCACGGACAGGAGCGTTGCGTCGATTACACCGTCGCTGTTTCCGTCATAACGTGTAAAATCCTCACTGTCCCTGAATGCGTCATAGCACTCCTTGAGCAGCTTTTCCTTATCGTCAATGTATGCTGCGTTGTTTTCCTTTGCTGTGTAGCGGAATACCTTACCATTCAGATGCAATGCCCCCTTGGAGGAACGCTTGTAAAAAGCGCTGATGCTGTCAAAGGGGTAGTTGCGGTCGGCAGTATCTTCCTCGCCAAAGGCGATCTCAGTGATCTGTTCTTCTGTGAAATCCGTGCCGTAGCGGCAATCGGGGAAATCCACATAGAAAATAACAATATTTGCATCGCCCTGCGAGGGCAGGGAGGAGTAGATATGATGTGCATTCGCCGTGATCATCGGGGCTTCCGTTGGGATTTCCGTCGGCGGCTCCGTGGGAGGTTCCGTCGGCGGCTCCGTGGGATCGGGAACTTCAACATAGATCCCATTCAGCTCCTGATTGACAACGTATCGTTTAAGGATTGCCAGATCAAAGGCATTGATGCGTCCATCCTCGTTCATATCCGCAAGCTGTATGGCAAGGGGATCACCCAGTGTATCAAGTGCGAGCAGGTTTTTCTGGAGCTTTATGACATCCGTTGCCGAAAGCGCCCCATCAAGCGTGACATCCCCCCGATACCCCACAAGCTGCTGTGCAGCCTGTGCATGCAGCGTAAATCCGCTGACTGCCAGATAAACGCTGAAAACCGCAGAGAGCAAGCATCCTGTCCGTTTCATAATAATTCCTCCGTTCAGCTTCCGACAAATTCACGGATCAGTGAGTTTGGCGAAAGTACACCATCGGGCATAGCAGCCGCATCTGCAAGAAATGCAGTTGCATCCTGCAGTTCAGGCTCTGTCATGCCGAGTAGATCACCGAGCAGGCAGTCCCTGTAGGCGCAGATTTCATATGCCATAAAGGTATCCACATCATAGGTGGAGCGATATTTGTAGGGCATGATGTACTTGTTTTCGCCCTCCTCCACGCTGCGGAACATCATCAGCGTGTCGGAAAGCGAACGCTTGCGGAACAGCCTGTCACGCACCATGCGCCGCATCAGTCGGATCTTGGAGGGATGCAGGATCTCGCTGTTGTTGGTGATTCTGGTACGCACGCTGACGTAGATTTTCGCTGTTTTCTCATCGGGAATGCGGATCACATCGGGATTCAGACTGTGGATACCCTCAAGAATGACAAGCTCTCCCTTTTTGCGATGCAGAATATTGCCGCTCATTACACGGGCAGATTCCTTGAAATCGTAGATGGGCAGCTCCACAGGCTCGCCTGCTTCGATTGCGGAAAGCTGTTCGCTGAGGAATTCGCTGTCCACACGATTCGGGGATTCAAGATCCAGCTTTCCCTGCGCAAACAGCTCCTTATCCGCATCGGTCAGCGAACGGAAGTAATTGTCCAGTGAAAGTGTGTGTGTTTCGATGCCCTGTACATCGAGAATCTGTTCGATCATCTGTGCCGTGGTGGTCTTTCCTGAACCCGATGGCCCGGAAAGCAGGATGATCGGGCGCTGCTCACGATGCTTTGCAATATCGTCCGCAATTTCATGCAGACGCTTTTGATAATCGGAATCCGTCTGCATTATAAAATCCTCAGCATCCGTCGTAAGCTTCCGATTGATGGTATTCAGTTCAATGCTCATAGCGCTATTTCCTTTCGGGGAGATTTATCTTGATTTCTTGCGATATTCTGTCGGCGTTAGCCCTGTGTGCGTCTTGAAATGGCGCATCAGGTGGAATTCACTGGTGTAACCGCTTCTCTCTGCGATTTTTCGCAGAGGAAGATTGGTCGTAGAGAGCAGCATCTGTGCCTGCAGAATTCTTGCACGGTTGATGTCCGACATCACGTTCGTGCCGAAAATTTTCTTGTAGGTGTGCTGGAACGTAGACTGACTCATGGACATGTTCCGTGCCATTTCGCTGACCGTTCCGACATCACGGATGTTGCGGTAGATATCCTCACGCAGGTAGATCATGCTGTCATAGCGGGAAGAATTGCTCTCGGGCAGCGTGCGCACTGTCGAATGCAGCAGACGGCTGAGCTTGAAAAACAGGGTTTTGAGATACAGATCCACAAGGTCTGCGCTGTAGAGATTGCCTGTGTAGAATTCATGTGTCATCGAACGGATAAGCGTGGAAATCTCGTCCGCATTTTCAAGCAGAACCGGTCGGTTGAGGGGCAGCGCAAGCTCACGGAACAATACTTCATCAATGGGTTCTACCGTGAAGTGGAACCAGTCGTTGATAAACTCATCACCGTGCGCACGGTAGTATTCGGGTGCCATGCTGCTGTAGAGGATGAAGGAATTTTCCTTGACCAGAACATCCTTGCCGTCAACACGCACAATGGCAGGCGTCTTGTACAGCACGAACAGCCAACTCCAGCCGCAGCCCTCCGGACGGTCGATCACAAAGTCCTTATCATGTATATGATGGTAGCCTATGCTGTGAATTTCCATATCAACACCTCGTTTGTAACATTTTATGCATATAGTATAGCATATTCTGTCGCAAATTGCAATACTTTTGGTGTAGATTTTCGGCGTAAGGCACAAAATGTTATAGAAAAAAACGCCAAATGATATTCCATTTACTGTTTGTGTATGTTAAAATAGAAACATAGAACCCCGATAATTTACAAGGAGGAATATTTATGTTGAAAAAACGGCTTTCTGCACTGTTTTGTGCAGCTGCAATGTTCTGCACGACATTGCTCCCGACAAGCAGCATAGCTGCGGCAGATACCTCCATGCGTGATATCACGACCATGGAACTGGTACAGGATATGGGCATCGGCATCAACCTTGGCAACACGCTCGAATCCGCAGGCGACTGGATTGCAGAGTACGGTGACGGCACAACGGCATCCTATGAAACCGCATGGGGCAGCCCCGTCATTACTCGTGAGATCATCCAGGGCTATAAGAATGAGGGCTTCGGTGTTCTGCGAATTCCGGTTGCATGGTCAAACATGATGGTGCAGGACGGCAGCTACAAGATCAACGAGGAGTGGATGGCAAGAGTCACAGAGGTTGTTGACATGACGCTGGATGTGGGACTGTATGCCATCATCAACATTCACTGGGACAACGGCTGGGTGAATAAATTCCCCGAAAACAAGACAGAATGCATGAAGCGCTACACCACCATGTGGACGCAGATCAGTGAGAATTTCAAGGATTACGGCGACCACCTGATGTTCGAATCCCAGAACGAGGAACTGGGCTGGGAAACAGTCTGGAACAAGTGGGCAGGTACACAGGGCAAGGACGAATCCTATGCACTGGTCAATGAGATCAACCAGACCTTTGTGGACATCGTCAGAAAATCCGGCGGCAACAACGCAAAGCGTCATCTTCTGATTTCCGGTTACAATACGGGCATTGACGTGACATGCGATCCGATGTTCAAAATGCCGAATGACCCTGCAGGCCGCTGTGCGGTATCCGTTCACTACTACACACCGGCAGGATTTGCAATTCTCGAAGAGGATGCAGACTGGGGTAAGGCAACTCCCACATGGGGCAGTGATGCGGATTTCAACGAGCTGAACGGCTGGATGGACATGATGAAAACGAATTTCGTGGATAAGGGTATTCCGGTTATCATCGGCGAATACGGCTGTCCGAAGAAGAACAAGGATGCAAGTTCCGTTCATCTCTTCCTCAAGTCCGTGTGCGAAGCAGCGTATACTCGCAATCTTTGCCCTGTACTTTGGGACATTACTGATGTGCATTATGATCGTTCCACATATAAGATGGTAGATCAGGAACTCAAAAAGGCATTCGTGGAAATCAGCGGTGCGGATATTTCCAATCCTGTGCTTCCCACTGAACCGCCTGCAACGGAACCGCCCGGAGAAACAGCAACCATCACGCCCGATCCTGAAAATGCAGGAATCTGGATTGTGGATACGGAAGGCGCAGAAAAGATCATTTTCGAAATGAAGATGGCTGCCAAGAGCGGCGCAACAGGCTGCGTTGGTTATTCCACCGAAGAAATCGAATGGGAACAGGAAGTCTGGGAAATTGCAGCCGACAATAAAGGCAATGCGACTTATGAATACACGGTTCCGAAGGGCGTGGACAGAGTGCAGCTGCAGATCTGGTGGCCTGCTGACGCAGAGCTTACCGCTGCATTCCTGATCATGGGTGAGGGCAGCAACGATCCCACTGAGATTCCTACACAGGAAACTACCGAAAAGCCTACCGAAGCACCGACACAGGCACCTGCCGAAGCGGCTTACGGCGATGTGGATGAAAATGGTGCAGTGGACATTCTTGACGTTATCGTCCTGAACAAAAATCTGCTCGGTGTTGCAGAGCTTTCAGAGCAGGGAAAGCAGAATGCGGACGTCGATCTTGACGGAAAACCCACTTCGGCCGATTCTCTCTGTCTTTTGAAATATGTAGTCAAGCTTATCACTGAGCTTCCTGTAAAATGATAATTCCTATTGTTTGATTCCATCGTTGATGGTTCCCCTTTCATTTGCCTCGCCTTTAGCGAGGCAAATTGTCTTTATGAAAAAATAAGAACAGCCCCGTATTGAACGGGGCTGTATTTTTTAGCAGGAGCATTCCTGCGGTGTGTCGCAAAATGTGGGGGAAGGCTGCTCTGCATGGAAATACTTGCGGTAAGTCACCCAGAACAGGATCGCAGCAAGCGTTGTTGCAAGATAATCCGTAATCGGCTGCGCCATAGCAAGCATGCGTGGCGTGTGGAAGGTGTTGAGGATCGTAATGATCGGCAGGTACAGGATACCCTGACGGCTGATGGAGAGGATGAGGGAGGGGAGTGCCGCACCTGTGGACTGGATGGCATTGATGAAAACAAAGAGCAGTCCGAGGATGGGCCCTGAATAAATATAGATGCGTGCAAAGGACATGCCATAGCCGTAAGCGGCATCATTGTCCAGAAATGCCGTAACAAGAGGACCTGCGAATACATAGCAGATCACAGTCATCACAGCACTGATGCAAAGTGCAAGACAGAGAGAGAATTTCAGAACCGCCATGTATCTCTTGTGGTTCTTTGCACCGAAGCAGTAGCCCAGAAGCGGCTGAATGCCGGTGCCAAGTCCGATCAGTAGCATGACCACGATCATATTGACCTTCATTGCAACGCCAAGTCCTGCCACAGCCATATCGCCGTGATCTTCCATGAGATTGTTAATGACGATGTTGGAAACACTCATAAGCATGCTGTTGAGAGAAGCCGGAATTCCGATGGCACAAACGCCTGTTGCGATGCCGTTGCGGATGCGGTAGTGCTTGGGATGAATGGAAAGGATGGATCTTTTGGAAAGCAGATGGAACAGATAAATCGCAGCAGAAACAAAATTTCCGAGAACGGTTGCAATCGCTGCGCCTGCCACATCCCAACCAAAGCTCAGTATCATGATCGGGTCAAAAATGATGTTGAATGCATTGCCGACGATCATGCCGATCATCGCAATCATGGGCTTTCCCTCAGCACGGATGATGTTGCTGAATGCATTGCTCAGCATCAGAAAGGGGATGCCTGCCGCAACAATACCAAGATACTGCGCTGTGTATTCAAGCGTGCCTGCGCTGGCGCCGATGAGCGTTGCGATGGGATAACGAAAAATCATGACAAGAATCATCGAAATAACGCCGATGCCAAGGCTTGTCCAAAAACAGAAGGATGAAATACGCCTTGCCTTGCGTTCATTTCCTTCGCCGAGGGTGCGGGAAATCAGGGACGTGCCGCCGATGCCGAACAGCATGCCGATCGCCATGAACAGCAGAAACGCAGGCGTTGCAATGGAAACGGCTGCTACCATGTAGGGATTTCTCGTCTGCCCAATGAAAAATGTATCTGCCAGATTATAAAACAGCACCATGATCATACTCGCAATGGAGGGGATGGCGTTGCTGATGACCGCCTTCGGAACGGGGGCGCTTCTGAATAATTCCAGTGTCTTTTCCTGCATAACAGACTCCTTTTTGAAGTTTTTTCTTATATTCACTATTTAATTGTATACCCCCATATTTCGTTTGTCAAGAGATGCGAAAAATTTCCACAAACCACGCATCTTTCACAAAACATACTTCGATTTTCTGGTAATATTGCACAGGGTTGCAATTTGTGCGAAGATATGTTATAATAAGTAATGACGCATGATTCGGGAACAGGAACATAAAAATATACCATGCCTTCGCATGGAAAGGAGAAAGTGTATGTTCAGAAAATCAGCAATGCTCTGCACATGTATGCTGCTGACAGCCATGTTCGGAGGCTGCGGTAATACCGGAAATCCTGTGGAAAGTCAGGTGCAGCCTACAACGGAAATCGTGGCAGCACAGAATGTCTGCTACATCAGCGGAAATGACACTGTGGATGCCGCATCCCTTGGCAGCTTCCGCTCCCAGCTGGAGAAGGACGGCTACAACTGGAGCGAAAGTACGCTTACGCAGATTCCGACCGATACCGATATTGTCATCCTTAATGCCCCGAAGCAGGATCTTTCCAAGGAGGAATATTCGCAGCTTGATGCCTATGCCTCTCAGGGAGGTCATGTCCTGCTGCTGCTGCCGGCGAGCGATGTGCAGGTGCGTTTCAAGAATCTCGCACGCTTCCTTGAGCCGTATTGCATGGTGTTTGATTATGACCTCGTCAGCGAAACAGATGAAACCCGTATGGTAGAGGGTGATTCCTGCCATATACAGGGGGATTTTGTTACCCGACCGGAACACATGCCCGTTTATTCTGAGATTGAAACTACCGGAACGCCCTGTCTGCGCAATGCACGCAGCTTTTATTTCATCGTCCATGACCTCGTCAGTCGTGTCAAGCAGGATGTAATGATCCAATCCTCGGCAACCGTTGTCGGAAAACCGCTTGGCGGTATGGAGGATGATCCGATCACCTATGAGGAAACTGCCCTGAATCTGATGGGCTTTGCCCGTGACGAAACCAGAAGCAATTCAGCGGTTGTTTTTGTCGGCGCAAACGATTTTCTCACCGATGAGAACTATACACTCCCGACTTCCGCATATATGGTTTCCCTGATGCACAGCACAATGGGATGGTTTGGACAATATTAACCGCAATTTCCTTAAAAGTTGAAAATAATTTAGAAATCGTTCACAAAAACGCTTGCAATATTCTCCAAATTATGGTATAATTATATTGATATCGGTCAAAATGGGTGGATAAAGGGATAAATCAACATCTGACCGGTCGTTCAACGCAGCATTCAGTCACAAAAATATACATACTGGGGGTGGAAACATGAGGACGTGCAATCATATTTTTTCAACGATTGCCGGATTTGAATCATTTTTGTCAGAAAACGAAATTGACCGTAATGCCTCAATGCTGGTACGAGTACATACCGGAATTCATTCAGCGGAAGAGATGAAATTGCTTCTGCCGGAGCTTGAGGCATTGCTGCCGCATGCTGTATTTATCGGATGCAGCAGCGAAACTGTTATCTTTGAAGGCAGATGCATGCAGGACGTTTGTATGCTGTCTGTGACATTGATGGAAGAGTGTTATGTGAAAAGCACACATATCAGGTGTTTTTCGGATGACACTGCACGTTCCGGCACTGAGCTTGCCATGCAGCTGATCGAAGAGCTGGCACTTGAGGACAAGCATGGTCTGCTTCTCGTGTTTTTCCCGCAGGGATATTATCGTGCTGCTAAATTTGCAGAAACGATTGATGCGCATTGCCCGAACCTGCGTCTTTGCGGCGGTATGGCACATGATGCGCTGGTATCCATGAAAAAGGCAGGGCGGCTTGAGGAAAAGGATTTTACCATTTCCGGCGGCTATGTCGGCCGTGATGCAATGACAGCGGCAATTATTTCCGGTGACCAGCTTCGCTGTTTTGAATCCTATGCATTGGGTGTGGAGGTAATCAGTAGCGACAAGCACCTTGAGCGTTTCGATGGTAATATCATTTATCAGGTTGAGGGACTGACGCCCAGTCAGTGGCTGAAAAAACTTGGTGTTACCACAGAAAACATTGAGATGACACGGATTTTCCCAATTATCCGAAAAAAACATAGAAATTGTGCGTGGCCGATAGTGTTTTTCGGCGGCGAACCCGCACTTGACGCAATCATGATCCTTGATGAGCTGGAAGAAGGCGAAATGATCGGGCTTGGCTATATCAACCCCGACCTTGTCGTGGATGAGGTCAAGCGTATGTATCACAGGATCATGCAGCGTCCTGCCGAAACCATGTTTGTGTACAGCTGTATGCTGCGTTCGCAGATTCTGCAGAATTGTTCTACCTGGGAAATGACGCCTCTGATGACGACCACTGCATCCGGTGCGCTTCTTGGCGGTGAATTTTACTACGACGGACGGAACAACCGCTTCGGCAACTGTACCTTTGTTGTATCTTCCCTTGCTATGGGGGATGTGTACATGAATCTGCGTACACATGAGCTGGATATTACCAATCACCTTCATCATGATAACGAGCATCTGGTGAACTACCTGACGGAAAGTGCCAAGAATCCCGACGGCGACAGCAGTTTCTATCGTGAGATCAAATCACGGTTGTATTCCAATGAAGATCTGCGGCTTGGCAGACAATCGAAGCTTGACTATGATATACAGCATCATCATGTCAATAAGCTGTGCATGATTTCTTTGCGCAACGCAGGTGAGATGATCGCCTATGCAGGCTACCCCTCGTATGAACAGCTCAAGGTTGATATCGTCGGCATGGTGCAGCGTTTTCTGAAGGATTACAAGATCTGGTACTGCGTTTCTGAGCAGGATGATCTGATGCTTACCACAAATGACACCTTTACTTCCGAGGAATTCGAATCACTGATGTTCAGACTGCAGGAATTTCTGTCAATGTCCGATTACAACCGCCTGCCGCCTGTGTATGAATTTGTACTGGTAATGAATGAACCGAATCTTTTTCGCTGTGCAAAGGTTGCGCAGATTTCCCTGCGGAAATGTCATGACCGCAATTTCCTTGTCTATTCCGCAGCGATGGGAATGGAAGAAAACACGGTTCAGGATGTGCGCATGGTAAAGGTGATCCGTGATGCTATTTCGCACAACTGGGTAAAGCCCTATTATCAGGGAATTCACGACAACAACGCAAAGGAAATTACCATGTTTGAGGCGCTGATGCGTCTGACGGATGCCTATGGCAGGATTTACTATCCCAATGATTTCCTTCCCGTTGCCAAAAAATACAGCCTGTACTGTCAGCTTTCAAGGCAGATGGTCGGCAAGGTCATGAAGGAATTTGAACAGCGTGACACAAGAGTCACCATCAACCTGACCATGGAGGACATTATCGACTCGAAAATGACGGAAATGATCTACACCAATATGAAATATTCCCGTCATCCCCAGAACTATGTGTTTGAAGTTGTGGAAACGGAGGATATTCACGATTATGAGAAAATTGCCGAATTCTCGCAGCGTATTCACGATTTCGGCGGTCAGATTGCACTGGATGATTTCGGCAGCGGCTTCTCAAATCTCATTCATGTCATCCGTATGGATCTGGATTATCTGAAAATCGACGGCGATATCATCCGCAAGATCTGCGATGATCAGGACTGCTACAAGCTGCTTCAGCTTGTGGCTGCGTGGTGCAAGCTGCACGAAAAGAAGGTAATTGCAGAGTATGTGGAAAACCATGCGATTCAGGAGGTCCTCTGTGAATTTAATGTGGATTATTCGCAGGGCTACCTTTTCTCAAAGCCCAAGACTAACATTACCTTTGAATTTGAAACATAAAGTAAAGCTTCCCCTGCATTTAACAGGGGAAGCCTTTTATGCTCTATCTGCCATGCATTCCGCCCTGCGGGGGCTGCATGCCTTGGGGAATTACAGGATTTCCGTTCTCGTCCGTCGGCATTTCCATGCCCTGCGGCGGCTGCACGCCTTGGGGAATTACGGGATTTCCGTTCTCGTCCGTCGGCATTTCCATGCCCTGCGGCGGCTGCATGCCTTCCGGGCGTTCGCCACGACCACCTCCGGGACGTTCACCCCAATCGCCTTCGGGACGTTCACCACGATCACCGCCGGGGAATCCGCCATGGAAACCACCTTGCATACCGTCCATTCCGCCGATGTAGGTGATCACGTCCTCCACCGTAAAGCTGCCTGCCTCGGTGTCGCCTGCATAAATGGTGTAGGTTTCACCATCTATGAGATCGGGCGTGCTGACAATGAGGGAATTGAACTGCTTTGCGGGCGTATAGGATAGAATTTCCTTGCCGTCACTGCCGCAGATTTTCATGACCGTGCCGCCTTGCTGCGTGCTGTCAAGCGTAACTGCAACTGTATTCTGTGAGCCTCTGGGATATTCCGCCATCCCTGCACTTCCTGCTGCAATCAGCACACCGCCCGTGCAGTAAATGCTGCCGTTTGCGTCAAGTGCGCCGTTTCCGCTGTTGGTGGGGCCGTCCACGGTAACAGTTCCTCCGCTGACAAGCAGATTACCGTTGGAATCAAGTCCATCGCCGCCTGCATTGACATAGACCGTGCCGCCTGAAATTTCCAGTGCGCATGCCTCCGAGTATGTACCCATGCCGCCCTGTGAGGTTCCATCGCTTGCATTGAATCCGTCATCGGATGCCGTGACGTGCAGATTCGCATCACCACTTACACGGATACCAGCCGCCTCAACACCTTCGTATGACTGCGGAATGTGGAGGGAACCTCCCGTAAAATCTGCAAGCCCATCGGCATGTACACCATCGCCGCCTGCTTTTGCCGTTGTGCTGCCGCCGCAGATGTGCAGATCCTGGTTGGAATGCACTGCGTCATCCGCAGCATCAATGGTCAGTTCGCCACCGCCGATGTACAAAAGTCTGCCTGCCTTGAGTCCCTTGGTGCTTACCGTAGATTCGTCCGTTGTTTCCGTTTCGTCGTAATCACCCCAGTTGCCGAATCCGCCCCTTCCGCCGAAATCATGATTCTCTCTCGGTTGTGCATTCGCACTGCCGCCGCCCGATGTAATGGAAAAACTGCCGCCTGCGGCAATCAGCTCAGTTTCCGCCTGAATACCATCCTCCTGTGCATTGACCGTGACAGTTCCATTCTGCACATAGACAAAGCCAAGCGCTGTATCTTCTGTGTTCGTGGACTTGATGCCATCGCCGCCTGCGGTGACAGTGATGGTGCCGTCCGCAATTGCCACATAGTCCTTGCCCTTGATGCCGTTTCCGACCGCCGTGATATCAAGCGTGCCGCCCGTAATGACGATATCGTCCTTGCAGGTGATGCCCTCGTTGAAATTTCCCTTGACAGTGAGTTTTCCGCTGCCGTTGATCGTCAGGCTGTCCGTGCTGAAAATGGCAGCGTCAGGCTCGTTGTCGCCTTCCTGTGCGTAGGTATAGGTTTCTCCGTCGGAAATGAAATTCTCTGTTCCATCTTCCAGTGTCAGGAAACATTTCTTCGCCTGCTGCACATAAATCGGTGCACTGTCCGAACAGGAGAGGGAAGCATTGTCCAGCACAAGCTGTACCTTTCCGCTGCTGTTGACGAGAATCTGTCCGTCATCAAGTGTGCCGCTGATCTTGTAGACACCCTCATCCGTGATGGTGACGTCCGAGCCGCTGACGGATACGCCGCTGCCCGTGACGGAAACGGAACTTCCTTCGCAGGAAATGACTGCAATCGGCTCATCATAGCTGTTTCTCAGGTCACGCTGCGTGAAAATCGCTGAAATATCGCTTGCATATGCGGGGGATTCTGCGCTGAGCAATGTTGCAGGGATGTCCGAGGATTCTGTTTTCGGTTTCTTTTCTGCTGGTTGCTCCGACTGCGAAGCAGCTTCGGTGGACGGCTCCTGCGAGGAAAGGGATTCCTGCGTGCTGCAGCCCGTGGCAAGCAGCGCAAATGCTGCTGCTGCGGTATAAAATTTTCGGATTTTCTGATTCATTTGGAAACACCTCTCTGTGAAGTCCCAATTCCATTGTCTGTTTCTTTTTCTATTGTACTTCCGTTTTGTGGTGTTTCTGTGAAATCCTCTTTAAGATTTTTGGAAAAATGAAAATCGCTGACCTTTTCTTTCAGCTTGTCCCACCATTCCAGACATTTAAAGCGGATTTCAAATTTCGGCGGATTTTCAAGAATATCCAGCGTTTCTTCATCAAAATACTCCTCCGCCGTTTCGTTGTCCGACAATATCTGCCCTGCCGCAGGAAGGCAAAGCGGCGGATACATCACGCACCACCAGTTCTGTCCCTCGGCTTCACCGATGAGGATGCGTAGTGCGTCATATTCTCCCGCAGGCATTGTGATTTCATCATACTGCTTTTCGTCAAAATCCATATGCACCAGCTGCACGGCAACTTCCGCATCGCAGCCGTTTTGCACCAAGACTTCCTGCGCAAGCAAGCGAATGGTTTCCTTCTGCATCACCGCACGTTCACGAATTTCCTCCGGAGAGTCGCAGCCTTCAAACAGGATTCCGGCATGTTCGAGCAATGTATCACGCACCTTCAGCTTGAGCGCCTGATCCTCCTCGGAGTCGGAGTTTGCAAGAATGTGCAGGCGCAGCACATCCTCCTGCAGATAGGTAAGCGTTTGGGAAAGCTCCGAAACACTGCCAAAGAAGATGGCACAGATCAGTCCGATGGATGCCGCAATTTCAATTTTTCTCATACAAATCACCTCATGGAAAGAATTGGCAGACGTAAGAAAAATATACAGCACGAAAAAAATTTGCAAATCGCTTGCATTTTCACGCAGAATATTGTATCATGGAAACATGGGAAGCACGGAAGCTTCCAAAACCTCCCACAGAAAGGCGGCAGAACGATGCAGATGTATGACCTGATTCAGAAAACAAGACGCAAGGAAGCACTCACAGAAGAACAGATTCATTTTATCGTGGATGGGTTCACTCGTGGGGAGATTCCCGAATATATGATGTCCGCATGGATGATGGCAGTGTGCTGTCAGGGGCTGACAGATGCAGAAACAGCGGCACTGACGCTTGCGATGCGTGATTCGGGCGAATGCCTTTCCATGGAATCCGTGGGCGGCATCACCGTTGATAAACACAGCACGGGCGGTATCGGTGATAAGACCACACTGCTGCTTGCTCCCATTGTTGCCGCTTGCGGCGGCTATGTCCCGAAGATGTCAGGCAGGGGACTGGGCTTTACAGGCGGTACGATCGACAAGCTTGAGAGCATTCCGAATTTTTCCACAAGCCTTCCCATGGAACGCTTTCTGGAGATCACAAAGGAGATCGGCTGCTGTGTGATCGCTCAAAGCGGCAATCTTGTCCCTGCGGATAAGAAAATGTACGCCCTGCGTAATCTCACGGCAACCGTGGACAGCATCCCGCTGATCTGTTCAAGTATCATGAGCAAAAAGCTTGCGCTGGGTGCCGACTGCATTCTGCTGGATGTCAAATTCGGTCACGGTGCATTTATGAAAACCCCCGAGGATGCGCAGCTCCTTGCACGGGCGATGGTGGATGTCGGCAAGCGTGCAGGCAAGCAGTGTCGTGCTGTGCTGACCGATATGAATGCGCCTCTCGGTGCGAATGTTGGCAATGCTCTGGAGGTGCTTGAGGTCATCCGCATCCTGCGTGGCGAGGTGAGAAATCCTCTTTCTGAGCTGTCAACAACACTTGCCGCACATATGCTTTCGCTTTCGGGCAAGGGAAGCGTGGAGAAATGTATGGAGATGGCTCGCACTGCCCTTGACAGCGGTGCTGCACTGCGCAAATTTGCGGATATGATCGCCGCACAGGGCGGCGATGCAGAAGTGACGGAGCATCCCGAGCTTTTGCCGCAAAGTGATGCAAAATATACGGCATCTGCACCGAATGACGGCTACATTTCGTCCATGCAGAGCGAGGAAGTCGGTCTTGCCTGTCTGGAACTTGGCGCAGGAAGAACGGCAGCATCCTCCGAGATCGACTATGGCGCAGGCGTGGAGCTGCATGCCTTTGTGGGCGAAGCGGTAACGGCAGGACAGCCCCTGTTCACCGTTTACGGAAAAACGGAGGAACTGTGCAAAAAGGCAGCCGCACGCATTCTGCAATGCACACAAATCACAGCGGAAAAGCCCGAAGCGCAGCCGCTGCTCTATCAGATCATTTCCTGATTTCTTTCAAAAAAATTTTTTCGTGAAAATAATCCAATCTTTTTCCGTTTCCGTTGTTATATAAGTAAGCACGGCAACAACGCACACCTGAGAGGAGGAAATTCAATGAAGCATTATTTTAAGAGTATGACAGCCGGAGCATCGGCAATGCTGTTTGCAATGGGGACATTTCCGACATTTTCGGCGAATGCCGTTTATAAGGACAGCAGCGAGATTGCATTTTCACTGCGTGCCATTGAGACCGAGGGCTGCGGCTATCTTGCGAGGGAGAATACCGTCTATGTTTCCCCCACTGCTGCCCAAAACGGCACAAGCGTCCGCATCGGCATGTACATCGAAGCGGAGTATGCGGACATTGCAATTCTGAATATGAAGCTTCAGTCAAATACTGAGGAGATCACGTTTAATAAGGAAAGCTTCTATAATCCCGATACGGATTACAGTGATGCGCCGATCACCTACACGATGGAGGACGGCACACAGTTTTCTTCTAAGAAAAAGCCTTACTGTTTTGGCATGATCAACAGATCGGGGCTTTATCGTGATAACTGCTCCTTTCTGACTCCAAACTTTCCATCGGATGAAAACTCTTTCAATTTGATGTGGATGCATGCAATGGAAGCAAGCGATCAGACCTCCGCCACCTTCTTGGGCAGCCGTTCGGATGAATACAGCTTTGTTGAAGTGGAGCTGGACATTGCCCCCGATACGGAGCCGGGAGAATATCAGATTTTCTTTGTCACAGACGATGGCTCGGATATGGGTGCAACATACCTGACGAGTGACGATACGGTGAATAGTGAGGAAGGCTCGGTTTACAATGACATCGTTCCGACGCTCAAGGATCTGCAGATCGTGATTCCCTATGGAGCGTATTTCATTGAGGAAGACCCCGTTGCATACCGGTGGCTCGATGATACAACCCCGTTGCAGTCCGAGGATTTTTACCCTGAAGGAACGATCGTTTATGAGGATACGGAGAACGGTTACCTTGCACAGCCCCTCGACTATCAGAAATTTCACACGGGCGTCAATGGCATGACTATCCAGTTCCTGACGGATCCCGATGAATTCATCTGCGGCAATTATTTTGAGAGCTATTATGACGGACAGGAATTCAGCACACCCATGTATTATACCGGCGGATACCTGTTCAGTACCGTGCGC
Source organism: Oscillospiraceae bacterium (assembly GCA_017521325.1). GTDB lineage: Bacteria > Bacillota > Clostridia > Oscillospirales > Ruminococcaceae > UBA3855. The sequence goes on from JAFXCV010000042.1 coordinate 45,062, forward strand.
AGCGGTCTGCGTGGCGATGCAAATCGTGATAACATGGTCAATGCGATGGATGCAGCTGCAATTCTTAGCTATGCAGCGGTAAGAGGTGCAGGAGGTACTGACTATCTGAACGACTCGCTGCATTACGATCTTTCGTATTTCCTTGCGGATGTCAACGAAGGCTCAACGTGCTGCGGAAACGGCGACGGCACGTCGCTTGATGCGATGGATGCAAGTGCGATCCTGACCTATGCCGCCGAAGCAGGCACGGGTGTCGTTCCTGACTGGAATGAGATTCTGAAGTGATTTTTCGGTAATAAAATAAGAGAGAAGAGCAGCAAAACCCCCGACGACGTGTCGGGGGTTTTGCTATATTGTGCCTTCTGTTTTCGTAATATTCACACAAAATCAATTGACATTCAACAAATGATATGCTATAATATAAACAATTCATATGGAAAGGAAGTATGTCCCATGGCACAAAGAATTGTATTGAATGGCACATCCTACCACGGCGCTGGTGCGATTGCCGACATCATCACAGAAGTCAACAGCAGAGGCTTTGCAAAGGCATTTGTATGCTCCGACCCCGATCTGATCAGATTCGGCGTGACGGCAAAGGTGACCGATCTGCTCGACCAGAATCAGCTTCCCTACGAGATTTTCTCCGAAATCAAGCCGAATCCTTCCATCAAGAACGTGCAGGACGGCGTGGAGGCGTTCAAGGCGTCGGGCGCTGATTACATCATCGCAGTCGGCGGCGGTTCCGCAATGGATACAGCAAAGGCGGTCGGTATCATCATTACAAATCCCGAATTTGCCGATGTCAGAAGTCTGGAGGGTGTTGCCCCCACAAAGAATCCCTGTGTTCCGATTCTTGCAGTTCCCACAACTGCCGGCACAGCGGCAGAAGTCACGATCAACTATGTGATCACGGACGAGGAGAAAAACCGCAAGATGGTGTGCGTAGATACGCATGATATCCCGATCGTGGCATTTGTTGACCCCGATATGATGGCAACCATGCCCAAGGGTTTGACGGCTGCAACAGGTATGGATGCGCTCACGCATGCAATTGAGGGCTTTACCACAAAGGCTGCATGGACAATGACGGATATGTTCCACCTCAAGGCAATTGAGATCATCGCTGCATCCCTGCGTGGTGCGGTGGAGAATACTCCCGAAGGCAGAGAGGGCATGGCGCTCGGTCAGTACATCGCAGGCATGGGCTTCTCGAACGTTGGTCTTGGCATCGTGCATTCCATGGCACATCCGCTTGGTGCTGTCTATGACACACCGCATGGCGTGGCAAATGCGATCATCCTGCCGACAGTGATGGAATACAACGCAGAGGCAACGGGCGATAAGTACAAGTACATTGCTGCTGCAATGGGTGTTGCAGGTACGGAGAATATGACCGTGGAAGAATACCGCAAGGCTGCCGTTGATGCAGTCAAGCAGCTCTCACAGGATGTGGGCATTCCGGCGGATCTCAAGGAGATCGTAAAGCCCGAGGATGTTCCGTTCCTCGCAGAATCCGCCTATGCGGATGCCTGCCGTCCGGGAAATCCGAAGGATACGTCCGTTGAGGATATCACGGCACTGTATCAGTCGCTGCTCTAATTGTATAGAAGTAATGCCGCCGCACAAAATTTGTGCGGCGGTTTTGTGTTGAAAATCTCTGCTTCCTATAGGATTTCGACAACTTGACTAAAAAATTGTCGCACAAATTCAGACTTTTTTTCTCTCTGCATCTTGAAATTCTGCTCATTTTATGGTATGATATAAGGAAGAGCGATATCGTTTTGCTGCGCTGCAGTCAAAATTTTTTTGCCCAAATGCAGAAAATGCAGTAAAAACCGCAGAAAACGGTAAATAAATACGTGCGATGCTCGGCACGGGTTATGGAGAAGAATATGCCAAAAAAACAAGACATCAACAAGATTATGATTATCGGCTCAGGCCCGATTATTATCGGTCAGGCATGTGAGTTCGACTATTCCGGTACACAGGCTTGTAAGGCGCTTCGTGCACTGGGATATGAAATTGTACTGGTCAATTCCAATCCGGCAACTATTATGACGGACCCCGATGTTGCGGACATTACTTATGTAGAACCGCTGAATCTGGAACGTCTGACACAGATCATCGAAAAGGAACGTCCGGATGCGCTTTTGCCGAATCTCGGCGGTCAGTCCGGTCTGAATCTCTGCTCCGAGCTTTCAGAGGCAGGCGTTCTGGAAAAGTATAATGTCAAGGTCATCGGCGTGCAGGTGGATGCCATCGAGCGTGGCGAGGATCGTATTGAATTTAAGAAAACCATGGATAAGCTCGGTATCGAAATGGCTCGCAGCGAGGTTGCTTACTCCGTTGACGAGGCAGTCAAGATTGCCGAACAGCTCAAGTATCCGGTGGTTCTCCGTCCTGCCTATACCATGGGCGGCGCAGGCGGCGGCATGGTTTACAATGTGGACGAACTCAAGGTCGTATGTGCAAGAGGCCTGCAGGCAAGCCTTGTTGGTCAGGTGCTGGTTGAAGAATGCATCAGCGGCTGGGAAGAGCTGGAGCTTGAGGTTGTCCGTGATGCAGAGAACAATATCATCACCGTTTGCTTTATCGAGAATATCGACCCCATCGGTGTACATACAGGCGACTCCTTCTGCTCGGCTCCCATGCTGACAATTTCGGAAGATGTGCAGAAGAAGCTGCAGGAGCAGTCCTACAAGATCGTAGAAGCAATCGAGGTAATCGGCGGCTGCAACTGTCAGTTTGCACATGATCCGGAATCCGGCAGAATCGTTGTCATCGAGATCAACCCCAGAACATCCCGTTCCTCCGCACTTGCATCCAAGGCAACGGGCTTCCCGATTGCACTGGTATCCGCAATGCTCGCATGCGGTCTGACACTCAAGGAAATCCCCTGCGGCAAGTACGGCACACTCGATAAGTATGTTCCCTCCGGCGACTATGTGGTAATCAAGTTCGCAAGATGGGCATTTGAGAAGTTCAAGGGCGCTCAGGACAAGCTCGGCACACAGATGCGTGCAGTGGGCGAGGTCATGAGCATCGGCAAGACCTACAAGGAAGCCTTCCAGAAGGCAATCAGAAGTCTGGAAATCGGCAGATATGGTCTTGGTTTTGCAAAGAATTTCCACGAGCAGACAAAGGATGAACTGCTCGCACAGCTGCGTTTCCCGTCCAGTGAACGTCAGTTCATCATCTATGAGGCACTGCGCAAGGGTGCAACTGTGGAGGAGATCTTCCAGCTGACCAAGATCAAGCACTGGTTCCTCGAGCAGATGCTGGAGATCGTGCAGGAAGAAGAAATGCTCCTCACCATGAAGGGCAGTGTTCCGGCAGAGGATGTGCTGCGTCAGGCAAAGCTCGACGGCTTTGCAGACAGATATCTCAGCCAGCTGCTGGAAGTTCCGGAAGAAGATATCCGCAATAAGCGTTATGAATACGGCATCCGTGAGGCTTGGGAGGGCGTTCACGTCAGCAGCACACAGGATTCCGCATATTACTACTCCACCTATCATCTCACAGAGGACAAGAGCCCTGTGAATACGGATAAGCCCAAGATCATGATCCTCGGCGGCGGCCCGAACAGAATCGGTCAGGGTATCGAATTCGACTACTGCTGTGTTCATGCATCCCTGGCACTCAAGAAGATGGGCTTTGAGCCGATCATCGTGAACTGCAACCCCGAAACCGTATCCACCGACTACGATACCTCCGATAAGCTCTATTTTGAGCCGCTGACGCTGGAGGATGTTCTGAGCATCCACGAAAAGGAAAAGCCCGTTGGCGTGATTGCACAGTTCGGCGGTCAGACTCCGCTGAATCTGGCGGCCGATCTGAAGAAGAACGGTGTCAATATTCTGGGTACTTCTCCGGAAACGATCGACCTTGCAGAGGACAGAGATCATTTCCGTGCAATGATGGACAAGCTCGGCATTCCGATGCCCGAGGCTGGCATGGCAGTCAATGTGGATGAAGCTCTGGAAATTGCAAACCGCATCGGTTATCCCGTTATGGTACGTCCGTCCTATGTTCTGGGCGGTCGTGGCATGGAGATCGTGCATGACGATGAGATGATGCGTGTGTACATGTCCGCAGCTGTTGGCGTAACACCCGATCGTCCGATCCTGATCGACCGTTTCCTGAACCACGCAACCGAATGCGAGGCAGATGCGATTTCCGATGGCACCAACTGCTTTGTTCCGGCTGTGATGGAGCATATTGAACTTGCAGGTGTTCACTCCGGTGACTCCGCTTGTATCCTGCCTTCCAAGAATCTGACTGATGAGCAGATTGCAACCATCAAGGATTACACAAGAAAGATCGCTGTGGAAATGGGCGTATGCGGTCTGATGAACATGCAGTATGCGATCGAGGGCGATACGGTTTATGTACTCGAAGCTAACCCGAGAGCATCCAGAACCGTTCCGCTGGTTTCCAAGGTGTGCAGCATCAACATGGTGAAGATCGCAACCGAAATCATGACATCCCACCTGACAGGCAAGGCATCTCCTGTTGCTGACCTGCGTGACCGTGAGATCAAGCACTACGGCGTCAAGGAAGCGGTATTCCCGTTCAATATGTTCCAGGAGGTTGACCCGGTTCTCGGACCGGAGATGCGTTCCACGGGCGAGGTTCTGGGCATTTCCGAATCCTTTGGCGAAGCCTACTACAAGGCACAGGAAGCAACACAGACAAAGCTCCCGTTCGAGGGTACAGTTCTTCTGAGTGTCTGCAACCGTGACAAGGGCGAGCTGATTGAAGTGGCAAGCGCATTCCATGAGCTGGGCTTCAAGATTATTGCAACCAAGGGATGCTACAACATGATCACGGAAGCAGGTATTCCGGCAGAACGCATTTACAAGATGACCGAAGGTCGTCCTAACATCGCTGACCAGATTGCAAACGGCGAGATTCAGCTGATTGTCAACACTCCCGCTGGTAAGGAGAGCGTGACCGATGACAGCTACATCCGTAAGGCTGCCATCAAGCACCGTATTCCCTATATCACTACCATGGCTGCCGCCAAGGCAAGTGCAGAAGGTATCCGTGCAGTCAAGGCAAATGCCGATATTGCAGTGAAGTCCCTGCAGGCTTATCACGCTGAGATCAAGTAAGAGATAAAATAAAGCCGCTTCCGGTGTATGCCGGAGGCGGTTTTTGCGGTAATGTTGACTTTTAGGGGGGAGGGTGGTATAATGAACATAATGTACAATCTTCCAGAAGGAGTTTATCCGATGTTTGAAATCGTGTTTGAAAGTATTATGTCCATGCTGTTTGGTCTTGGATTTTTTGCGTTGGGAATCTGGTTATCCAGAAACCAGCGACAGATCGGTAATTACATACAATGCTATGGAACTGTGACAGACGTGGATGATATTCAGAAAACTGTGGCTATATCCTACAAGCTGGGAGGGAAGACATATTCTTCTACTTTGAATGAAGAACTTCGTGCGAATGTGGATTCCTTGCCGCCGAAAGGGATCAGCGTTTCTGTGACAGTATATGCCGATGATCCAACGAATGTCTTTTATGTCAGCTATCCGAAACAGATGGGCAGGGGACTTGGCAGAAACAGAAACTATGTGAATCTCAAGAAAAGCGCAAAATACGGTATCTTGCTCGGGATTCTTGGACTGGTCTATGGCTTGTACAAGCTGTTTTCCGGTTTGGGGATACTGACATGATGGAAAGGAAACATATGCAAACCCTCATCCTCAACGGTTCGCCCCGCAAAAACGGCGATACTGCCCAGTTGCTCCAGCATTTGCGAAAGCATCTGACAGGCGAGATCATCGAAATTTCCGCCTATTACGACAATATTTCCCCCTGTATCGACTGCCGCAGATGCAAAAAAACCGGTATCTGTGTGATACCGGACAAAATGCAGGATATTTATAACACCATCGAAACCTGCGACAATATCATCATCGCATCGCCCATCTATTTTTCCGAGCTGACAGGACGGCTTCTCGATGTCGCAAGCCGATTGCAGACGTATTACTACGGCATGCAGAAGAATGGCGGTCATCCCGTGAAAAAGTCCAAGCGTGGAGCAGTTATCCTTGTCGGGGGAGGGGAGGGAGATGCGCAGATTGCGTATGATACCGCCGTAAGAATTTTGCATTACATGAAGGCAAAGGAAGTTTATCCCCTCATTTGCAGTCACAGAACGGATGAAATTCCGGCTGCGGAGGATGAAAAAGTACTGGATGAAATCCGAAAAGCAGCGGATTTCCTGCAATTATAAGATCTTCTCATACAGCTTGAAGGTCGGGATCCCCTTAATATTCCGCAGAAGATCCCTCTCACCTGCAAATGTGAAGCCCATTTGCAGATAGAGTTTCTCAGCAGGATAATTGCCGGGAACAACATCCAAGCGCAAAGCCTTGTAGCCGAGCGTTGATGCGTGATAGATACAGTATTCCACCATGCATTTCCCGATGCCCTTGCCGTAATAAGACGGCGAGACTGCAAGGGTGTGGATGATCAGAAATTCCCCAAGCGAGAGCGGTAATTTCCAGTCGCCAAGCTCATAGGCACCCTGCGGATCGTCATTGAGGATAAATCCGCCGACGACCGCATCCTCCTCCATGCACAGATACTGTGTTCCCTGCGCAATGGCAGCTTTTGTACTTTCTCTTCCGGGATAGACATGAGGCGTCCATTTGGGGTAGTTGATATGTGCGTCGAGGTATTCGGTGACCTCGTCATAGAACGTCGAAGCGGCGTCAAGATGTTCCATTGTACACTGAATGATTTTCATAAGAGCCTCCTGAATGAATTTCGGTTTTAATTATACCATAATTCCGCCAAAAATGCAAGCATTTGACAAAAAGTGCATTTTGTGTTATGATGAAGAAGCAGATTACTAAAAAGGAGTATTGCAATGGAAACGAGAGTTGCCATCATCGGCATTATTGTAGAAAACGGGGATTCCGTGAGCGAACTCAACGCCATTCTCCATGAATACGGAAGCTTCATCATCGGCAGAATGGGGATCCCCTACCATGAAAGAGGCATCAACATTATCAGCGTGGCTGTTGATGCACCACAGAATATCATCAGTGCCATGTCGGGAAAAATCGGCAGACTTTCGGGAATTTCCGCAAAGACGGTTTATTCCAATGTGACATCCGAAAGCAAATGAACAAACAGCGGAACCCTGTAAAACAGGGTTCCGCTGATTTTTATATGATTACATAAATGCAATTGCCGAAAGATCCATAAGTCCCGTACCCTTGAAGGTCAGATACAGCGCATGTACGCCGTTTTCAACGGATACGGATGCATCTGCGTCCATCCAGGATTCACTGGGAGAAATCGTGATTTCGCCGATCTTTTCGCCGCCGATTTCAGTGGAAATTTCCAGAACGCCCTGTGCATCCCCACGGAAGGTAGCACTGATGCTGCGCACATCTTCGAATTGGAAATACTTGTAGCCAATGAGCGTTCCGTCGCAGATTTCAGTGATATAGCGATCATTTCCGTCGTGGTTTACATTCGGGAAGCTGTCGGTATAAATGCTGTTGGAACCGTGGGGCATGTGGCCGTTTGTGATGTTGCAGGCAATCACAGCAGGGTAGCTGCCCTTTGCTTCCAACGGCTTTCCATTGAGTCCGCAGGAGGTGATCTCCACCTGTGCAATACTGCCGTCCTCTGCAATTGTGATGCGCTCTGCGCATGCCTGACGGCTGTAGTCGGACTTGTGCGTCAGACGATGGTAGAATACATACCACTGACCGCCTATCAATTCAACGCTGCCGTGCGTGGTGCCTGTCATATTCAGACGATCTGCGGAGCTTCTGCCGTTCATGCCAACGTCACCGTTGGAAACGATGGTGCCGCCGAACACGAAATCCCTGTCGGGATAGCGGCTTGTTGCATAGCAAAGCTCGTGATTCTGCTGGGAGGAGTAAATGAAATAGTAGGTGTCCCCGATCTTGCGGATGGAGCTTGCCTCAAAGAACGGATGCGCCTCAAAGCTTGTCCCCTTGACACGGTAGGGGATGATGTGACGGGGTTCCTCTGTCACTGTCAGCATATCATCGCCGACAATTGCCATGACTGCACCCATTACGCTGTCGGGGGTGCCGAGAATTTCCTCACGGCTTTTGCCGAACATCTGCATTTCCTGCTGGATCTTTTCCTCGTTTTCCGCAAATCCCGGCTGTTCTTCATAATCATACTGCGTGCCGTAATAAATACGGATAGTTCCGTTATCGTTGATGACACCGGGATCGAAGCAGACATATTTCTTCATGGGCGTGCCGTCGGGATAACGCACAACGCCCAGATATTCGTATTTTCCGGCAGGTGTATCACAGACCGCAACACTGATCGGACCGTGGTAACCGCCGTGACCGAAACTGCCCGAAAGGCAGTAGTAGAGGTAGTATCTGCCGTCATTGCCACGCACGACATCAGGGGCATACATGTAGGGACGCTCGTCACAGTAAAGCGGATCCTGCTTTGCGCTGTAGATCGTTCCCTCGCAACGCCAGTCGGAGAGATCCTCCACGGGTGCAGAGTAGACCACATAGTCGAGCATGCAGAAGGTTTCGCCGCCCTCCTTGTCGTGGGAGCCGAACAGATAGACACGGTCGCCGAACACATGGGGTTCGCCGTCCGGAATACATTCATACAGGGGGAGAAAAGGATTGAATACCTGTTGTTTCATAGCCTATTTTCCTTTCGGGTCAGTTTTCTTCCACCGCAAACTGACTTTCGTGACGTGTAAAGAAATCAGTTCTGGGCGGCAGGAATTTCAGCTTGTGATTTTCACCGACAAAGAAATTGATCGGCTCAAATACCGTATCCCAGCTCCAGAATCTGTCATCCACCTGCAGGTATTCCTGCAGCTTTTCTGTGCCGATGGGAGCCATCGGATGCAGAAGAATTGCAGTAATACGGATCATATAGAACAGATTTGCCAGTGCCTGCTTACGTTCTTCAGTGGATGCATCCTCGTTGTTCAGTGCCTTTGCCATGTACTTGCTGCCGTTTCTGATATAGCTGTCAAGTACATAGGTGCACTGGTGGAATGCAAATTTGGACATATGACGTTCATATTCAAGTACTGCCTTCTTAGCCTCGGCAAGGATCTTTTCTTCGGGCTGCACATCGGGCAGAATGCCGTCAAATTCCTTCTGTGTGGTGTAGAATGCAGTACGGATCATGCGATTGTAAACGTTCGAGAGCAGCAGACCGTCCTTGACTACCGGATCGGCATCTTCGGGCTTTGCGTCGGGATTAAAGGGCTTGGGCATGAAGCTTACCGAACGCTGACCAAGGCCAAGACCGAGCCAGTGCATACGCAGCTGTTCGGGTGTGTAGAAGTTCAGCAGATCATCCGCCATCGGGGGCTTGACTGCACCGGAGCTGGATGCCTTCTTGTCGAGGAACAGGATGTGGTGGTTTGCCACGATCGTCGGCATCTGGAGCTCGCCCTCAGCAGGATCCGCTGTCTTTTCCGCAGCCGCCTGCTGTGCCATCCACATTGCAGGCTCTGCAATGCCATAGAAATAGATGTTGTCCTGACCGATGAACTGGTATACCTTCGAGGACTTGCTGCACCAGTAATCCTTCCATGCATCGTCAGCCATGCCGAGCGATTCGAGGTAGGTCTTGGTGAAGGAGATCGGTGCCCAAAGGGATTCCGGCCATACCCATACTGTCAGATCCTCGCCGTCCGCTTCGAATTTCGGCGCAGGTACGCCCCATTCAATATTGCCTGTCAGACGGAACGGAACGAGTGTCTTGCCGGTACGATAACGAATGCCGTTCTTTGTCAGAATGCGGCATGCCTCATCACAGTCGGGGAGATCCTGAAATTCGATTGTAAAGGAGGGCTTTTTCTTTTCCTCCAGATAATTGTGTGCAGGCATGGAATCCTTGATGGAGAGGTAGATTTCCTCAAATTCACGCTTGATGTAGATCACCGGCGGCTTCAGGAATTCCGAAATGGTCTTGTGTACAACAGGGCGGATTGCCTTGTCCTTCTGCATCACTGCAACCCAGTCCTGCAGGAGCTTTTCATAGTCACGCAGCTTGAAATACCAGTTGACAACGGGCTTCATGACGGGCTTTTCGCCGGTCAGGGTGCTGATGGGATTTAAGAGATTTTCGGGCATGTACTGATGTCCGAGATCGCATTCATCCGCATAGCCCTTTTCGGAGCAGCAGCCCTCCACGGGACACTTGCCCACGACCTGACGGCCATTGAGGAATACGCCTGCCTTTTCATCGAAGAACTGCATCGTGGAAATCTTGTCAAGCTGTCCCTTCTCGTGCAGAGCATTCAGAAATTCCAGTGTGTATGCAGCGTGGATTTCCTTGCTTCTGCCGATGCCGGAGGCTGCAAAAAGATTCGGGGAGATGGCATAATCCTTCAGCGTTGCCTTCTGCTTTTCGTGGTTTTTGGTGACGAAATCCACAAGAGAGCCTTCGAATTCACCGTCTGCCACCTTTTTGCGCCAGCCCTCTGCAATGGGGGAGCCGTAACAGTCCGTGCCGCTGACGAATACCACGTTTTCCTTGCCGATACGGTCACGCAGGAAGCGTGCGTAGGTATCCGCAAATACCATCATACCGCCCACATGTCCGAAGTGCAGCTCCTTGTTGCCGTAGGGCATACCTGCGGTAACGACTGCACGCTCCGGAAATTCCGGACGGGGAATTTCAAAAGCCTTCTGTTTTTTATTGTCGTTTGACATAATTTCCAATCCTTTCAATGCTGAAAATATGATCACTGCGGAGGAAAATCCTCCATCAGCACATTCACCCTATATTATACCATAAAGTACACACAAATGCAAGTGTTTTTGCAGGAAAATCGCAAGTACCGCCCCATACGGCAAACGGAAGAACAACCGCTGTCCGGATAGGGATGACGCTAAAAAAATTTACTTAATCAACATTGACATTTTCTACAAAATGTGTTATAATTATAGTAATACTACTACAGAATGGAGGAGTTTCGATGAAAAACAAACTATTATCCCTTTTAACAGCCGGAGTGATGCTTGCTTCTTCGGGAGTAATTTCGCCTGTACGGGCTGAAGATGACTCTTATATGGATTCGGTCATCGGTACGCTGCCCGACTGGACGCCAATGAATTTTATTGATGCAATGGAAATTTACAACACTTACGGAAAAACTCACGTAGAAGATAATTTCATTTGTCTGGTCAAACCCATCCGTCTGGATGAAAAAGACAAATATAAAACCTCGTATTCCGGCAGTATGGCAATGATCAAGACCCCTGCCTGCACATCCCCTGCGGTATTCGAACTTGAAATCCCTGAAAAGCCCGACCCGAATGATGAAGAAGCTCTTGCGGCATATGAAGAATTATGCAATAAATTAGGTGTTCCTACGGACGATTACACCTTTTTTGAAGATTATGCAAAAAGTGAAGTACAGTATGCCTTTAAAGTTCAGATGTTCCGTGTGCTTGAGGGACACGATCTGACGGTAGAATGGATAGAAGATCTCGGCGAAGGTTATAAGAAAAAGATCATTGACACATTCACCTTTAAAAATTCCAGCGGCTTCATTGGACAGACCGATATCTACAATTGGCTTCCCGACTGCCCTGCTGAGTATAATTGGCTGAATAGCTATAGTCATGAATCTACGCTTGCTGGCAGTGGTGCCTGCGTATATCACAACTATATCGCATACTGTGCAGATGTGAATGCAAGCACGGGAGCTTCTCTGGAAATGGCGCAGACCGGTGATGGTGCAATTGAATATGTGATGGAATCCGACTGCAACGGATTTAATTTAGGTTCGCAGTTAGGACTTGTTGACGGACAGAGTTCTTCCTCTGTTATCGTATATCAGCCAACAAAAGACGGTCTGGTTGATGTGGAATGGTCAGTCGGCAGGCACTGGTCAGATGAAGCGCCTTTTGATATCACAAACGGAAGCTATCATATAAAAAACGACTGCACCGAGATTGTTGACTGCTCACACGGAAGTACCATCATCACATTTATAGATAAGGATACAGGTGAACTGATTGACGTTCCCGAAGATTCTTCATTCCGGAAAGATACGGTACAGCATGGCTCTGAAGAACCGGTTCTGAGTGAATTGTATCCTGTTTCCTCGAATCCCTGTATCCTGGATTCAAACAGAGCATATGATCCAAATTGCACCTATTCTTTCGATATCAGAACGGAAGACGGCTACTATGATTTCCATGGATTTGAGGTCACATCTGAAACATCTAACCGTATTGAACTGATCTGCAAAATGAGCTACAAAACGAATCCCGAACCTGTACTTCCCGATGGTGCAACAAGAATCACGCTGTATGACAAGGATACGGGCGAGCTGATTCCGGACGAAGTGATCAGGCTGCACAACTTCACGTTCGGCACGAGTATCGGCTATAAAAACGACAATATGCCCGGCGGCTGGATGTATGCAGGCCCGTTTTATACTGTCGATTCCAATCCCTTTGTTCTGAAAAATGATCAGCTGGCAAATCATTACAAGTATGCCGATTCGTTTTCATTCACCACCGGAGACGAACCTGAGGTGATCTATTACAGCAACGAGTCAATGGATTTGATATTCAGAATCAAGATTGAGGTCTCCGGCGATCTGAACGGCGATGATGCATTCAGCGTAACTGACGCTGTCGCATTCCAAAAGTGGCTGCTTGGGTCGGATCAGGTTGAGATTTACTATTTGGCAGAAGGCGATCTGGATCTCAACGGCAGGCTGGATGCATTCGATCTGTGTATCATGAAACGCAAGCTGATTGAGAAAATCAATACCTCATATGTGGAGCCTGATAAGCGTCTTACATACGAAACACCGTTCACTGTGATAGAAGATAACCTGAAATTATATCTGGGACCCGATGAAAGCTATTCTTCAGTTGCTTCTATTCCTGAGGGAACACTTCTTTATGAAATGGGTCATCAGGATAATAATGATTACTGGCTGTTCACTGAATATGAGGGACAGTACGGCTGGATCAGAATTTTTGCCGAAGACAATGAGACCATGACAGTATTTTTCGATGTGTACGCTAATAAGCCCGTGATCTATCTGTATCCCGAACAGGAGATGGATGTCCGTGTTGAGCTTACACTGACGGAATCCGAGCTGTCCACAACCTATCCGAAGTACAACAACGGCTGGGATGTAGTCGCATATCCGGACGGCACACTGTTGAACAAGGCGGACGGCACACATCATAAATATCTGTTCTGGGACGCCAAAAACTGCCGCACAAGATTTGATTTCTCAAAGGGATTTTGTGTGGCAGGCAGTGATACCGAGCGTTTCCTCAAAGAGAAGCTCACATATATGGGGCTGACAGAACAGGAAATGAATGAATTCATCGTCTACTGGCTGCCGAGAATGGAGCATCATGCATATAATCTCATTACGTTCCAGAGCGATGCCTATACGAATTCTGCAAAGCTTAATATCACACCATCACCCGACAGCATCTGCCGCATTTTCATGGCATACGTTCCGCTTGAAAACGCCGTGGAAATCGAACCGCAGCAGCTTGAAACCTTCGAAAGAAAGGGCTTTACCGTTGTGGAATGGGGCGGAACAGAAATACAATCCAACACTAATTCTTAAAACAGCAAGATAAAAGCCGTCCGAGAGTAATCCCGGACGGCTTTTCAGTTTTGTCTCGTACATCTCATACGATTCCCATTTGAAAATTATGATTGAGACTGTCTGAAACTATCATTTCTCTTGGCCTTTTGCTTTCTCATAATATTTACTGTTCAAGGATCATACGCTTCAGAATACTTAAGTCAAATGCATCAATTCGATTATCCTTGGTGCTATACTAAAAAAGTGGACAAAAAAAGAAGAACGATGTATAATAAAAGAAAAGAACAGGAGGAAAAAGAAATGGCAGGAAAGAAAAGTCCACGATACAGTGAAGAATTCAAGAAAACGATCGTAAATCTGCACCA
>JAFXCV010000043.1 GCA_017521325.1 Oscillospiraceae bacterium
AGCCTTTTGGCGGGTTTGAGGGTACGCAGTACCCTCGCAATATAGCCCCTCCCCCTTGGGGTGGGGGCAAGTTTAGAGAAACTTACCCCTTTTTTGAGCATATCATAATCTGTTGTGGAACTCAGCCCCGACTCCTGCCAAGAAATAAATTCTTTCAGCTCTAACGTATTGCCTTTGTACCCCATAGGGGTGCAATGGCAATACGCTATGGGATTCCAAAGGGATGTTATCCCTTTGGCGGGGGGTGTGGGGGCAGAGCCCCCACAGACCGTCACTGCAGCCCGAAACTGATGGACAGTGCGTTGTCCACACGGTTCATGGCGGCATTGTCAAGCGAACCCATTTTGTCCTTGAGCCGCTTTTTATCTATAGTTCGGATCTGTTCAAGCAGCACAATACTGTCCTTTTGCAGACCACAGGAGTCTGCCTCCAGCGAAATATGCGTGGGCAGCTTTGCTTTGTCCATCCGGCTTGTAATGGCAGCAGCAATGACCGTCGGGCTATGACGGTTGCCGACATCGTTCTGCACAATAAGTACCGGACGGATGCCGCCCTGTTCAGAGCCTACAACAGGACTCAGATCCGCATAGTAGATCTCACCTCGTTTAACTGACATACGAACACTCCTTTGCATTTCGGCTGTTGCACTTCTTGACTTTAGTATGACCTCACTGCATGGTGTTTAAACCATCCGTATCCAATGTTTTTTCTTCCAATTCCATCCTATGCTATTCGCCGCAGATTGTGCCTGACCAACTGCCCCGTGATGGAAATCAGTCTTTATGCTTGACAAAATTCCGAAAATATGCTATACTAAAACTTGTTCACTGGGGTATAGCCAAGCGGTAAGGCAACGGACTTTGACTCCGTCATTCGCTGGTTCAAATCCAGCTACTCCAACCAGGCGGGGAGTCCCCGCCGACAGACGCATTTGAAAGTACCCTGTTTCGGGGTACTTTCTTGTTTTGCGGTACATTGCGGTTTGCCGCATGATTCCTTTTGCTTCGCAAGCGGAATCATCGCTATTGATAGATTTATAAGTGCAGTATCGGCAGACGGATTAGAAAGTGCTCCGTTTCGGGGTACTTTCTTTTTACCTAATCCTCCGTCAGCTGAAAGCTCATGTAGTCAAAATAGAACCGCATATGCTTGAAAATGCGGTTTCTCGCCCTTGCCATCGTCCGTGATACCGTGGATTTGCTGATGCCCAGTATTTCGCCGATTTCCACCATCGAACGCTTTTCAAAATAATACATTACAAGCAGCTCCTTCTGACGCTCGGTCAGTTCCTGCGCTATGATTTCGTGCAGCGCACTCTGCGCAAGCTTCAGATGATGGCGGTTGTCGCTGCCCGTGCCGATCATGTCCTGTATGAACTGGCGGTTGAATTCCAACGCCTGCTCTGATACCCTCGTCTGCATCCCGTCCCCTCCTCCTGTTTCATCAAGAACGCATGTTCTGATTTATAAAGAAAAGAAATCAGTTGCTGTACGATTTTGCGTACCGAACAACTGTTCTTATATACTATTCTAACCCGAAAATTTGATTTTGTCAAGGGGGTTTGTAAAATTTATGCCTAAAAATTTTCAGAATCTTCCGCTGACGGAATACCTTGAGCAGTACCGTCAGATGGGAATGCTCCGTGCGCACATGCCCGGCCACAAGGGACGGGGCATTTCGGAATTTCCGCATCCGTCCGATGTTTTTTCATGGGACATCACCGAAATCAGCGGTGCCGACAGCCTCTTTGAGGCAAGCGGAATCCTGCTTGCAGGGGAAGCGCAGACCGCCCTGCTCTACGGCAGCGGCGCATGCTGCTGGAGTGCCGGAGGCTCAACGCTCTGCATACAGGCAATGCTTGCGAAAATGCGTTCAGAAAACCGAACCGTCATTGCCGCACGAACTGTACATCGGGCATTTCTCAATGCCTGTGTGCTGCTTGGGCTATCCGTGCGCTGGGTATTTCCGAGAAGCGGCGGCATGATTTCGGGCGAATATGCGCTGCAGGATTTTTCGGAGGCACTGCAATCGGCGGTTGCCGCAGGAGAATCCCCCTGCGTTTACGTCACATCCCCCGACTATCTGGGAAACATGCAGGATATTGCAGGACTTTCGGCGCTGTGCCATGCGGCGGATGCGCCGCTGCTGGTGGACAATGCCCACGGTGCGCACCTTACATTTTTGCACGAAAACCGCCATCCGATGGCACTCGGGGCGGATTACTGCTGCGATTCGGCACATAAAATGCTGCCTGCCCTGACGGGGGCTGCCGTGCTGCACTGCCGCAATGCAGCGGATGCGCCGCTGCTCAAGCAGCACATGCAGATGTTCGGCTCGACAAGCCCCTCGTACCTCATCATGCAGTCCATCGAAAGCAGCATGGCATATCTTGCAGGTCGGGGGCATGCAGAGGTGCAGCGTTCGGAAATCCTTGCACAGGAGCTGCGGCAGAAGCTTGCACAACGCTATCAGTTCATCGGAACAGAGCCGTTCCACCTGACCATTGCAGCCGACGGGCATGACCTTGCCGCACAGCTGCGGCAGCAGAATGTGGAGTGCGAATACGAGGACAGCAGCTTCCTTGTGCTGCTGCTCTCCCCTGTGATGACGCAGACGGAATTTGACGCTCTCTATCACGCACTTTGCAGCTGTAATCCTAAGCCCCCCAAGTCTGTCCCCGTGCTGCCAAGCCCCATGGAAACCGTCTGTGACATGCGCACAGCAGCTCTCTCCGCATGGGAAACCGTGCCGCTTGCGCAAGCGCACGGGCGCATCTGCGGTCCCGTGCAGGTTCCCTGTCCGCCCGCCGTTCCCATCGCCGTCAGCGGCGAACGGCTGAATGACGAGTGGCTCTCGCTGATGGGTTTTTACGGTATTTCAACGGTCGCTGTCATGCGATAAGCCCGTCCATCAACGAATGATTAAAAAGTGCGTAAAATCGTGTTCATTTTTACTTTATTCTTGGGCATAAAGTATGAAAAATAGCTAAAAACATTCTACAAAATTTATTGATATTTTCAATAGACTTTCCCCTGTCAGTGTGGTATAATAAGGGTAAGATTTGATAGCTGTGCTATCAAATGGCAGCAGTAACAGTTTCTGCTGCGGAGTCATAATCAAATTTCAATATAAGGAGAAGATTACTATGAAGATGAAGAGCATGGTCGCAGCAATGACCGCAGTTGCACTTTCCGCATTCTCTTTTGCAGCTATGACTGCAAGCGCAGCAGTTACCGAGATTCCCTACACAGGTCCTTCCGAGGGCGCTCTGGCTATTATGGATGACGGCAATTCCATCCGTCTGAACATTTACAATGTATGGGGCGGCAACAACAACTTTGAAGATATTGAAAAGAAGACTACTGTTACTGATAACGTAACCATCACCTTCACCATCAGCGGTCTGGGTGACAACAACACCAACAAGGATGAAGCTGGCAATCCCACAACACCGTATCAGGCATTCGTATGCGGCAGCATTGCAGGCGCACAGTCCTTCAACCCCGGTGAGGTTGGCAATGATCCCGTTGCAATCAACGGCGATGGTCAGTACACCATCGTTTGGGATCTGCCCAGCGATGCAGAGCAGATCGACTGCCTGCTGATCGGTACAAACATCAACTTCTACCAGTATGGCGCAAGCCTTGAGGAATCCGGTCTGAACATCAAGCTCGACTCCATCAAGACAGGCGTAGAGGACGCTCCGACAGAGGCTCCCACAGACGCTCCGACAGAAGCTCCCACAACAGAGGCTGCAGCAACAACCACAGCTGCTGCTACAACAACAGCTGCTGCTACAACAACTGCCGCAGGCACAACAACTGCTGCAGGCACAACAACCACCAAGGCTAACAACACAACAGGCAACGCAGCTACAGGCGATTCCACACCGATCGCAGTTGCTCTGGCAGGTCTGACAGTTGCAGGTGCAGTTGCTCTGGTTTCCAGAAAGAGAAAGTAAGCTTCACGTTCGACTGACACGAACAAAAATGCCCTCTGCAATATGAGGGCATTTTTAAATAAACTGCTCTGAATCATCAATTTCAGAGAGTACAAAAAAGAATGAGGTAATGTTTATGAAAAAAATTTGGATTTTCTCCCTGCTTGCAGCAATGCTGCTCTCTATGACTGCCTGCGATGGCGGTAAGGAAAATTCTGAACCCACAGAGGCAACAACGGAAGCAACAGAGGCTACAACGGAGGCTGAGGAAGTGACAGAGGCTCCCACCGAGGAAGAAACCGTTCCCACAAACGCTCCCTTCCCGGAGGCTGACCCGAATGCTGTAACCTTCGACGACGGCAGATACGACTTTGTATCCATCTTCTGCGACGACGATCTGGCTGCTGACGGCACACTGTCCGTTGAAACGATCGACGGCAATGCAATGCTCAAGTTCACAGACACCAAGACCAATGCTGAGAATGTTGGCACGATCGTTCAGAAGCTCCTCATTGACGCAAAGAGCCTGCTGGCTCCCGAGGATCTGGAGAAGGTATATTCCATCCGCTTTGACATCGGCGCAAAGGCTGAAGGCGAGCTGCTCGTGGGCGACGACGGCACAGCAATGAGAGTTCCCGGCTGGATCGGCGGCGGCGGCGGCAGTATCACTGCCGACGGCAACTGGTACGGCTTTGCGGATTTCTCCGCTTCCAGCATTCAGGAATACGCTCTGGAGCGTTCCGACATGTACAACGTGGAATTCAAGTTCCTGCTGGCATCCGCAGGCAAGAACTGGAATGCATCTGCTGAGGAGTGCAAGCTCCAGATCATGCGTTGGGGCGTGCAGAATTCCAGCAGCACCTATATCGACAACATCACCTTCTACGATGCAGACGGCAATTCCATTCCGCTGACAATGGCACCGCCTGCTGAGGGCGGCGAAGAGCCGACCGAGGCTGCTCCTGCTGCAACAGAAGCTGCTGCAACAGAAGCTGCTGCTGAATAATATCACGACTGCTAAACTTCCGATTCGCCTATGCGGATCGGAAGTTTTCTTGTTGACAGAAGCGTCGGATTGTGCTATAATATTCACAGGAATAGTAAGTATGGGAGGAACCCAAGATGAAAAAATATACTGCAATTGCAGCGGCCATTCTGATGTGTCTGACGCTTGTCGGATGCACAAGTAAGGCTGATCGTTACACCAATTATATTCGGGCGACGCTTGAATGCTCGTACTACGGCATTGAAACCGACTATGCCGAGGCAATCGGCATCACCAACGACGAAGCTCTGGATCTCTACCGTGATGAGGTGGCGTATGTGACGGAGCTGATCTGCTACCGTTTTGCGGTGGAACCCTCCTGCATCTCCGCTGAAACCCAGGAAGGCTATGAGCTTCTGGCAATGGATGTGCTGGAAAAAACGAAGTTTACAGTTGACAAAGCCGTAAAATCGGGCGATAGCTACCATGTGACCGTCCACTGCGAACCGATTGACTTCTGGGACATTGCCTATGAGGACGTTGAGAAATTCTACGTCGATGAATTCGGCGTCAAGTACGAGGCTGCATCAAGCCAGGAAGAACTTGATAAACTGGAAGAAGAATACGCAGTCCGTGTGCTGGAGATCATCACCCCCTATGTGGACAAGATCGGCTACGGCGAACCCGTCAAGAAAATCGTGGAAATCACGGTCGATGAAGACGGCAAGGAAGGCATTACCGATGAGGAATGGCTGGCAATCGACGATCTGATTCTGGGCAAGCAATCATAAGCAGTACAACCAAAATCCCATCCGCTTTCTGTGGCGGATGGGATTTTTTGCTGTCATCGCAGTCCGGGCAAAAAAAAGCGAGCTTTGTGAAGCTCGCCCAAAAAATAATAAGGATGTAGGATTTATGATAAATTTATTATAGCACGAATCTATCAAAAAGTCAACGTTTTTGTTCAAACTTTGGTGATTTGTCCAAAGGGTGTATCTGTTTTTGTGCAGGGTGAACAATCACTTATCTTCAAGCTTGCGCAGCTCCCGTTCTTCCTTGGTCATGCGTGTTTTGCCGTCACGGAGGATCTCCACCTCGGAACGGTCAATATAATACGGCACATCATCTTCCTTTTCGGGCTTGATGCGGAGCTTACCCGTGATGAGATTGGCATCCTCCACACGTCCTCTGCCGTTGGGAGTCTTGACAAATGCACCGATTCTGGGAGTGATCTTCTGCAGCTCCTCATACACCGACTGCTCGTGCTTGAGGCAGCACATCAATCTGCCGCAGGTTCCCGAAATCTTGGTGGGATTGAGCGACAGTCCCTGCTCCTTTGCCATCTTGATGGATACCGGCTGGAAATCTCCCAGATAGCCCCTGCAGCAGAATTCCCTGCCGCACACGCCAAGGCCACCGAACATTTTCGCCTCGTCACGCACGCCGATCTGGCGCAGCTCAATGCGCATGCGGAATACGGACGCCAGATCCTTGACCAGCTCACGGAAATCCACACGGGAATCCGCTGTAAAGTAGAACAAAAGCTTGCTGTTGTCAAAGGTACAGGTCACATCCACAAGCTTCATATTCAAGCCACGGGCTGCGATCTTTTCCTCGCACACCTGGAACGCACGCTTTTCCTTCTGGCGGTTCTGCTCCTGGTTACGGCGATCCTCCTTTGTCATAATGCGCACCACGGGCTTGAGTGGTGCAACCACGCCTTCATCCTCGATCTTCCGGTTGGCAATGGTCACCGTGCCGCACTCCAGTCCCCTTGCGGTTTCCACAACCACTTCGGTGCCGAGTGCAAGCTGAAGTCCATTCGGCGCAAAATAATACACCTTGCCGGAATTCTGAAAACGAACGCCTACAATTTCAATCATAGTCTATCCTCCATAATATAGTTCCATCACATCGGGCGTTACAGCTGTCCGCCCAGTGCCGCCAGCACAAGACGGGGGCTGACGTTTGCCTGCAATGCTTCGTAAGCCTCCTGCAGCGCCTCGTGCATCTGCACGGAACGCTTCACCGTCAGCTTTCCGGAAAGTGCCTGTGCACTCTGTCTGTCGCAGCCAACCGCTGTTTCCGCCGTATATTTCATCGTCAGTGCATCACGCAGCTGGAGATCCAGAAGTTTGACAAACGTGATCGCCGTCTGCCTGTCCTTTTCGTATGCCGCAAGGATTCGCAGAATATCATACTGCCGCCTTTCGGCAACCGCCGACGTCAGCTCGCCGATATGCCGTGTCATCGCCTGCATGTCCTCGCTGCCGAGCCACTCCAGACATCTGCCGATATTTCCGCCGCACGCTGCCTGCGCACGCTGCGCATCCGTTTCATCGCAGCCTGCCTCGCAAAGCGCTTGGATGCAGTCCTGCGGATTGCAGGGACAAACCGCAAGCGGCATCATTCTTGACAGCATCGTTTCAAGGAACACATTCCTGTGCGTTGCCGTAAACAGCAAAAGCACATGGGAAGGCGGCTCCTCGGTGAGCTTGAGCAGCGTGTTCTGCGCACGCACATCCATATTGTCGCAGTCCGCAAAAATATAAACCTTCTTCGCCCCGTCATTGGGCGCAACAATGGCTTCACGGCACACCCTGCGCACCGTATCCACGGAAAATCCACGCAGCTTACCGCTGTGTTCGACCCATTCGATGTCGGGATGTACCTCATGCGCCGCCTTGTAGCAGCTCGGACAGCTGCCGCAGGGCGCATGCTCCCCCGTACAGAGGGCAGCCATTGCAAAATATCGTGCAAGCTGCTTTTTGCCCAGCCCCTTTTCCCCATGAATAAGGCACGCATGGGGCAGGCGGTCGTTCTGCACCATTCTGCGGATCAGCTGCAGCGATGCGTCATTGCCGTAAATCTGCGGAATCATAATTTCTCAAAACGCTCCACGTCCGTCACAAACACGGTTGCGCCGCCGACTTCCACCTCAACGGGGAACGAAACGCCCGAATCAAACGGCACATTCGCCGGAACAAACTGCTTGCGCTTGTGGCTCTTCTGTCTGATGATATCAATCACTTCCTCAACACGGTGATTCTCCACACATGTCAGGAAGGTCGTATTTCCTGCGCTCAGAAAGCCGCCTGTAGATGCAAGCTTCGTTGCAAAAAAGCCTGCCTTCATCAGTGCCTTGGAGACTGCCTGGCTGTCGTCACCGTTGACAATTGCAAAAATAAGTTTCATGTATGTTTACCCCTTTCAGGTGCATATATTCTATTATAACACACTTTGCTTGAAAATGCAAATGTTTTCTTTGCATCAGCCGACATTCCGCCCAAAACCTTGACTTTTGCATGGAAATATGCTATTGTATAAATAGAATTTGTGAGTCGTTTCTCAATCTCAAGGAAAGGAAGTATCTGCATGGAAATCTGCACCGGACAATACCGCTACCTGCTCTCCATCTATCGGCTCACCGCCGAAAAACGCAGAATCCGCTGCGTGGACATTGCCGAGGATCTGGGCGTATCCCGTCCGAGCGTGAGCAATATGATGAAATGCATGGTGCGCATGGAGCTGGTCGAACCCGATTACTGCGAATGTGTGCGGCTGACGGCAAAGGGCAGCGAGCTTGCAAAAAAGTTCAACAGCAACTATGATATGGTATACGCCTTCTTCCGGCGTATGCTGCGGCTTACTCCTGCGCAGGCGAAGGAACATGCGTTCCGCTTCATGACGGATTTTCCGGAAGAAACCGTACAGAAGCTTGCAGAGGTTATGCGCAAAAGCATCGAAAACCACCAAAACAAGCAAAATTCGCAGTAAAACCATCGGTGAAATCCGCAAAACTAAATAAAATGTCTTAAAAAATTCTGTGCAGACTGACAAAATGGGAAAATACCCCTTGACAAATCGAGTTAGCAGGTGTAAACTATATATAGAAGGTACACTGAAAGGAGTGATCCCATGAGAACTTTAAGAGATGCCGCAATCGGCGAAACGGTCAATGTCCGCAAGCTCAACGGCGAGGGTGCGATCAAGCGTCGCCTGATGGATATGGGAATTACCAAGGGAACCCCTATTTTTGTGCGCAGAGCCGCACCTCTGGGCGATCCGATTCAGCTGACAGTACGCAGCTATGAGCTGACGCTGCGCAGAGCTGACGCAGAAATGATCGTAATTAACTGATAATTATTCGGAGCTTTGCTCCGTGCCCGCCCTGTGTTGTGCAGGGCAAAAC
The DNA here is from genome assembly GCA_017521325.1 of Oscillospiraceae bacterium. Classification (GTDB taxonomy): domain Bacteria; phylum Bacillota; class Clostridia; order Oscillospirales; family Ruminococcaceae; genus UBA3855. The sequence goes on from JAFXCV010000043.1 coordinate 9,118, forward strand.
GGCTGTTGCCATGGGTTCCACGGCAACAGCCATTTCCTGGGGATGCAAGTTAGCTTATGCTAACAAGCGTCCTTGAAAGGCTGGAGGACAGAATATGGCAGAAAAAATGACAATTGCACTATGCGGAAATCCCAATTGCGGCAAAACGACGCTGTTCAATGCGCTGACGGGATCCAATCAATACGTCGGCAACTGGCCGGGCGTAACGGTTGAGAAGAAAGAGGGCAGGCTGCGGGATGACAAGGACATCCACATCATGGATCTTCCCGGAATCTACTCACTTTCCCCCTACACACCGGAGGAAGTAGTTAGCCGAAGCTACCTGACCGATGAATCACCCGATGTCATTCTGAACATTGTGGATGCGTCGAATCTGGAGAGAAATCTCTATCTGACGACGCAGCTGCTGGAGCTGGGCATTCCGGTTGTCATTGCACTGAACATGATGGACGTTGTGGAAAAGAACGGCGATGAGATCCGACTTCCCGCACTGTCCAAGCAATTCGGTGTTCCGGTTGTGACTTGTTCTGCGCTTCGCAGCGAGAATATCGACGAAGTGATTGATGTCTGCAAGGCAGCAGCGGGAGGCAAGGCGCCTGCGTATCTGCACTTCAGCGATGCGGCAGAGGCGGCGCTTGCAAAACTTGGCGAATTGATCCCTCACAATGCCGTACATCGCTATAACGTCATCAAGCTGTTTGAGCGTGATGAAAAGGCGACTGCGAAAATGAAACTTTCGCAGGATACGATGTTCCGGGCGGAACAGATCATTGCAGCATGCGAAAAGCAGCTCGATGACGACAGTGAAAGCATCATTACCAATGACCGTTATGTTATCATTACCGATTCCATCGGCAGCATCCTCAAACGCAACCGCAAGGGTGACAGCCCTTCGGAAAAGATCGACCGTATTCTGACGAACAAATATCTGGCGCTTCCGATTTTTGCGGCAATCATGTTCCTTGTTTACTACATTTCCGTATCGACCGTGGGTACATGGGTGACCGACTGGGCAAATGACGGCGTATTCGGCGAGGGCTGGAGCCTGTTCGGGCTTGAGATTCCCGGCGTTCCGGTTGTTGCAGAGCGACTTCTGGTTTCCATCGGCTGTGCCGAATGGCTGCAGAGCCTGCTGCTTGACGGCATTATTGCAGGTGTGGGCGCAGTTCTCGGCTTTGTTCCGCAGATTCTCGTGCTGTTCATCCTGCTGGCGATCCTTGAGGACTGCGGCTATATGGCAAGAGTCGCATTTATCATGGACAGACTTTTCAGAAAATTCGGACTTTCGGGCAAGTCCTTCATTCCGATGCTCATCGGAACGGGCTGCGGTGTTCCCGGCATTATGGCATCCCGTACCATTGAATCCGATCAGGACAGAAAGATGACCATCATGACGACCACCTTCATTCCCTGCAGTGCAAAGCTTCCGATCATTTCGCTCATTGCGGGAGCGATGTTCGGAAATGCATGGTGGGTTGCACCGAGTGCCTATTTCATCGGCATTGCGGCAATCGTGGTTTCCGGTGTGATTCTGAAGAAAACCAAGCATTTTTCGGGCGATGCAGCCCCCTTTGTCATGGAGCTTCCGACCTATCACATGCCCCTGTTCAAGAATGTCATGCGCAGCATGTGGGATCGTGGCTGGTCGTTTATCAAAAAGGCAACCACCATCATTCTGCTTTCGACCGTGTTCATCTGGTTTGCATCGGGCTACGGCATTGTGGACGGGCATTTCTCGGCAATTGACATGGCAGCCGACTATGAAAGCAGCTTCCTGTACATGATCGGCAGTGTCTTTGCATGGCTGTTCGTTCCGCTTGGATGGGCAGCGGAAGGCTTCTCCGAATGCTGCAAGGCTGCTGTTGCGGCGATCATGGGACTGATCGCCAAGGAAAACGTAGTTGCAACCTTTGGTCAGCTCTACGGTATCGCAGAATCCGCTGAGGACGGCTCGGACTACTGGTCGATGCTGCAAGCTTCCTTTAATTCGCTTGCTGCTTACAGTTTTCTCGTATTCAATCTTCTGTGCGCACCCTGTTTTGCGGCAATGGCGGCAATTAAGCGTGAAATGAACAGCACACGCTGGTTCTGGGCAGCAATCGGCTATCAGACGCTGCTGGCATATGTGGTTTCCATGGCGATCTACAACATCGGTTCGCTCTTTGTTCCGACAATCGCTGTAAATCCCCTGTGGCTTGCGGTATCCCTCCTCTGTGTGGGAATCCTGATCTTCCTGCTTGTCAGAAAACCGACTGCGAAATAAGGAGAATGCGATATGGGTACATTTTTCACAGCATTGCTGCTGATTGCGATGATTGGTCTGATCATTCGCTATCTTATCAAGCAATGGAATGCCGGAAACGGTCTTTGCGGCGGCGACTGCAAGACCTGCGGTCACTGCGAGGGCATCCGCAAAACGGATGCTGCGCAAAACACCTGCTCCGGAAACTGCGCAGCCTGCAAGGGCTGTATGCATCAGAAATAACAGAACGTGCATCACGGCTTCTCCGTGATGCACGTTTTTATGATTCGTTGGATTTTCGGTTTTCCATGGAAGGCTCCTTGCAGAATCGTTCCCCCCACGCCTCCGCCCAGCGTTCGGTGTAGAAATCGTAGTAAGAAATCCCATGCTTTTCCCGATAACGGCGAAAGCAGGGCAGCGTAAACCACAGCGCCGAGGGAATGGAAATGACAAACAGATACAGCGGTCCCAGCACCAGCGATTGCAGCGCATGACCGTATTCATGTACAAGCAAGGGGCGGCAGTCAAGTGTTCCTTCCTTCACGAACAGGAACAGCCCGAACGATACGCCGCTTGGGTGCTTCCACTCCGAAACCATGGCACTATGGAAACGGCAATGTCCGGTATGCCGATGAAACAGCCACACGGCAAGACCTACCAGCGTCTGCGGCAGACCCCATGTGCATTGCCAGAACATGTACAGCAATCGCCTCACGGCATACAGCTCCTTTCCTTGTAATTGCTTCTAATACTAATCCCCAAACCCCCAATAGACAATTGGGGGTTTGGAGGCGGCTGACTGCGTCATCCGCCGATTTGAACGCTTTGCGTTCAAATCCCGTCTCATGCAATCCCCTACGCCGCCTCTGGCGGCTAAACTCGAATAGACTTTTGTCTATTCGAGTTAAGGGGATTAGTATAAAAAGAAACAAATGCCCGGTGATCGTCCGGGCATTCATTCCATAATGGAGAGAATGTGAAATCCGCAAGCTGAATGGGGCTGTACAGCTGCCCCTTGCGGCTTCTACATATATAACAACGCAGAAGAAAAAAGATTGGACGATTTTTAAAAAAATTTTAAGCAATACCGCACAAAGATCGTGCGGTATTGCCTTTCATCACGCATACTGCCTTGCATAATTCTGGAGATTTCCCGAAAACACGACATTTTCTCCGCAGACATGGAGAAAATCCTGCGGTTTCACAATTGCTTCAAAGCACTGCGCATCCACCACTGCAAAGCGGTCAAGCGTATCTCTGACAAATTCCGAGCAGTAATAGCAGTTTTCCTGCTGGTAGACAATGCTGAACAGCGCAAGCATGACCCCCAGATAATTGTAATGATACTTCCGCTTTTCACTGTACATCTGCCGCAAAAACTCTTCCAGCTCCTCGTACTGCTCCTTCGTCACCGGCACGCTCAGCACGATTGCCTCTGTTTCCTGGAACCGCTTGAAGGTCCCCCAGTACGGACTTTCCATCACAAAGCCGCCGATCCACGGGTTGTAGGCATGCAGCCTGCCAAAGGAATACATCGTTCCCAGCCCCTTGTCAAGACTGAGGGATACATGGTTGTATTCATCCTTTGTCACGCCCTTTAAAATGCGGGACATGATCGCTCCCGTCTGGCTGACCACAATATAAATCTCACGTTCGTAATTCTGATTTGTCATAGTGTTCCACCTTTCTACCCCACATAATGACAATTATATTATAACACAAGAAGCTGTTTTTGTCAATATCCGACAAACCACGACAAAGAAACACCCGTTCGTTTTGAACGGGGTATCAGTTTGTTTCAGTTTCCTGTTTGCTGAACGGACATCCGCAGTAATTCTGGCGGTAAAGGCTATATTCCTGCGAAAGCCGGATGGAACGCTTGTAGCCCTCTTTCTTTTTGAAATCCGATGGCAGCCACGCAATTCCGTATTTCTCGGCGATCTCAAAGCCTGCGGCATTGATGAAAGCCGCATCCTTATGGGGGCTGACGGTGAGAGTCGTGGCAAAATAATCCGCACCGATTTCCTTTGCAGCCTGTGCTGCCATTTCCAGACGCAGACGGATGCATTTTCTGCATCTCTCCCCACGTTCCGGCTCGGCCGCAAGTTCCTTTGCAAATGCAAGAAAACGCTCCGGCTCATAGCTGCCCTCCAAAAGCTCCACTTCGCCTGTAAGGAGCATTTCACGCAGAAGCCTTTGCAGCTCCTCCAGACGGAAGCGGTATTCCGTTTCGGGCAGGATATTCGGATTGTAGAAAAAAATCGTGATTTTGGCATGCTCCGTCAGGCGCTCCAGCACCGCACTCGAACACGGCGCACAGCAGGCATGCAAAAGAACATGCGGCGCATTGTTCGCCGCATGCAGGATCTGTTCCATTTCTCTTTGGTAATTACGCTTCTGCGTCAGTGCTGAATTTCCGGATTCCATTCCATTGTCTCCCTTGTTTCACCCATCGGATCCGATGCCGAGGGTGTTTCTGCAATCGAAAGATAGGTCTTGATGCCGTCTGCAATCGCCTTTGCACTTGCATCCTGATTATCAAGAATCCACTGTGCATACTGCGGAATGTCGTGGAATTCCACCTCCAGCAGACAGCAGGCGGTGATATTATTGTAAACCTCATACAGATCACGCTGGGTTTCGTCCTTCAGTCCACGATCCTTCGTGGGCGTGAGGGCAGCCATGTTATTGTACACGCACTCGGCAAGCGCACGGCTGCCGGGAACCTTGGTGTTATAGAAACACTCCGTACCCTGTCCATTGCCGGACTCGCCGCCGGAATTACTATGCAGCGCCACATACGCACCGCATCTGAGCTGGTTGCCCTCGGCAACCTTTTCCCTGACATTGTCCTTCTCGCCGCACATATATACCGTGTAGCCATCCGCCTCGAGCAGCGCCTTGATGCGCTTTGCAAGGTCGATCATGGCAGCGGCTTCCGTTGTGGAATTATCACACGCATAGAGATTATCATACTGTGTGGATGGGCTGAGATACACCATTTTCAGGGGATCCGAAGGTGCTTCGGTCGTCGGCTGCGTTGCCTCCTGCAGCGGTCTTCCTGTCGGTGATTTTTCATCGTCCTTTCCGCAGGAGCGAACCGCAACGGAAATCAAGATGATCACCAGCACCAGCACCACCACAACGCCCAGCAGGCGATCCCAACGGGCACGGGCATATAAATCCACCCAGTCTAATTTTTGTTTTGCCATATTTCTGTTCCTCTTTCTTTTTCTACACATTCGCCGATAAAACGGCACTCTCATTTCATATTATACAATAAAAGTCCCCTGTCTGTCAACAGTTTCCTGCAATTTTCGCAAATTTCAGTCCTCCTGATGGAGCATGCGGTAGACCTCATTTTTGGTCAGTCCCGTTTCTTTTGCAGCCATTTTTGCGGCAGCCGCAGCGGACATTCCCTGAGAAAGATACATCTGCGCAAGCGTGAGGGCATCCTGTGCCGTAAGCGGCGCATCCTCCTGCACCGCACCATCAAGCACGAGCACAAATTCCCCTCTCGGTGCATGCTCCGCATAATACGCATCCGCCTCGGAAAGTGCCATGCGCAGCACTTCCTCATGCACTTTGGTCAGTTCACGGCAGAAGGAAACCACCCTGTCATCACCGCAGATCGCCCTGAGATCCGCAATCGTCCTGCAAAGCTTGTGCGGCGCCTCATAAAGAATCGCCGTGCGGCTCTCGTGCTGTAATTGCGTCAGCATCTCATTTCTCGGCTTCTTATCCACCGGAAGAAAACCATAGAACACAAACTGCGCCGTACTTCCGCCGCTGACGGAAAGCGCCGTCACCACGGCACTCGGTCCGGGGACTGCCTGCACGGAAATTCCACGCTCCCTACAGATACGCACGAGTTCCTCGCCGGGATCGGAAATGCAGGGCATGCCGGCATCCGTCACGATCGCACAGCTTTCTCCTGCCGCAATGCGGTCGGCAATTGCCTGTGCTGCGGCATTGCCGCTGTGATCGTGGTAGCTGACAAGGGGCGTTTTCAGTTCAAAATGCGTCAGGAGCTTTCTTGTCACTCTCGTATCCTCCGCTGCAATGAAATCCACTTCTTCGAGAATCCGCAGCTGACGCAGGGTAATATCCTCCAGATTCCCGATGGGCGTACCCGTAACATATAGAATTCCACTCATTGCATTGCCTCCTGCTCTGCCTGTTCACGATTCATATACAGTGCCTGTGCCTGCGGCGTCAGCACGCCGTTTTCATACATAATAAAGGGCTTTTCCATCTGCAAAAAGGGCTTTGCGCCCTTCTTTCCCTCCAAAAGAAAGAGCCACGGCATATCCTGTGCATTCTTCTGCACGAATTGCAGGCGTTTAGGTTCTACGCCTGCCGCACGCATGCCGCAGATATAGTCGGGCAGTCGTTCGGGTCTGCCGCACACGCACAGTCTGCCGCCGAAATTCAGAAGCCGTGCCGCTGCACCGCAGACATCCTCGGGCATGCAGTGAACGCCGTGACGGGCGATGCGCTGCGCCTCCAGTCCGCATTCGTAGCCGCTGCCGCAGGGCTGGTAGGGGGGATTGCAGATGACGAGATCCGTCTGCCCCAAGGGCGCACCCTCCCAAAGCGTCCGAAGATCGGCGTGGATGGGGGTAATGCCGCTGATACCGCTTTCGGCAATGCCCATTTTCGTCTGCTCGATCGCCTGCTGCTGGATATCCAGCGCATAAATATGCTTCGGGGGACGGTGCTTCTGCATAAGCAGGGGGATGATACCGCAGCCCGTGCCGAATTCGCACACCGTATCCTTTTCACGATAGCGTGAAAAATGCGTCAGCAGGAATGCATCCGTGCCGAAGCGATGCTCCTGCGAGGTATATACGACGATTCCGCCGCCGATCGGCTCTGCTTTGACTTCCATATCATGCCCTCCTTTGCTGTATGTTCCATCCTTTCAATTATAGCATGGATTCATGGGAAATGTCAACAAAAAAGAACCCGCAGATTTCTCTGCGGATTCAAGAATCAATTTACAAATTATTACTCTGCAACAGACAAAATGGATATATTATTGAAATACTCTACAACTTTGGCTTGCATCTCCAGAGATTCTTCGGAAATTGAGGTGTCACATGAACTTACAGCACCATAAAAGTTCTTTGAAGTAAGATTTGCAGCCTTGACTGTCGATACTTCAGACTCAAGTGTCGGAATCAGCTTTACAAGATACTTGAGGATCATCAGGCTGTCCGATGCTGTGGGCTTGCCGTCGCCGTCAACGTCAGCCGAAGCTTTTCCTGCGTCATCCAGAGACCCTGCACCAACCAGCGCACGATTCACTGCGATTACATCAAGGATATCAATGCTGCCGTTTCCGTCTGCATCGCCAATGGTGATTTCAGAAGGTCCATCGGTCGGATCCTGAGATTCATCGGTCGGATCTTCTTCGGACACAACGGTGAACGGGAATTCCAAATCGCCTGTCACCATGCTGAATTCAACGATCAGATTGGTGGTACCGGCGGATACGCCCTTGATGATAACGGTATCATTGTCAAGAACTTTTTCAATCACTGCAATGGATTCATCCTCAATCCAAATCTTATTAACTCCACCAACAAGTCCGCTGCCGTTTGCTTTTACCTCTGCCGTTTCACCGATTTTCAGCTTCGTCGGAAGTCCATCCACATTGCCGCCGCAGTCTACCTCTGTGGGCTCTTCTGTCGGCGGTTCTGTTGTGTCAGGCTCTGTGGGTTCATCCGTCGGTGCCTCTGTCGGCTGCTGCTCTTCGCCTGCCATCTTCACGCCGTTGTCCTTGCAGAAATTCTTAACAGTCTCAGAATTACTGGAAACCACAATATCGGGATCGAGCTCCGGATATGCGCCCTCGCCGTAGCCGACGCTGTAGCTGTACATTCTCTTCACGCCGTCCGGAATGGTGATCAGCGTCATGGAATCGCAGCCTGCCAGTGCAAACTTCTCAAGCTTTGTTACAGTATCTGCAATTTCAACGCTCTCCAGCGATGTGCAGCGGTACAGCATGTGATTGCTGAAGGACTTCAGACCAGTCGGGAGCTGCAGGTCTGTCAGGCTTGTGCAGCCTGCCATGCACCAGATGCCGAGAGAATCCACGGTATTTTCAAACTTCAGGCTCTTGAGGCTGTCACAGCTGTAGAATGCATAGCTGCCCACCTGTGTCACGCTCTCGGGTACGACCATTTCTGTCAGGCTGTCGCACTCGAAGAATGCGTTTGCGCCGATAGCGGTAATGTTGTCTGTGATAACAAAGTTCTCCAGAGAACGGCACTTTGTAAACATGGATTCGGGAATTGTTGTGATGGTAGCCGGAAGTTCCATGCTCTTGAGACTTGCACAGCCATAGAAAATATAGTCGCCAAGCTTTTTCAGATTTGCAGGGAGCTTGACATCGGTCAGCTTCTCGCAGTTAACGAATGCACCGTTTCTGATTTCGGTAATGGTATCGGGAATCGTAACACTCTCCAGTCTGATACAGCCGTTGAACACGTTCATGTTGATGCATGTCATGCCCGCAGAAAGACCAACCTTCTTCAGGCTCAGGCAGTTGTAGAACGCATTGCTCTCCATCGTTTCTACCGTGTCCGGAAGCGTGAGTTCCTCAATACCGGAATAGGAGAACGCACCCACACGGATGGTCTTGAGCGTACTGGGGATATTGACGGTTTTCAGGTTTGTACACATGTAGGTAGCATAGCCGCCGAGTGTTTCCACACCCTCTGCAATTGTGAGCGTTTCCAGAGAGGAACAGCTGTTGAACACATACTCACCCATATCTCTCACGCTGCCGGGCAGTGTGATTTCCTTCAGAGAAGAACAGCAGGTGAATGCGTCAATGCCGATCTGCCAGAGCGTATCGGGCAGTGTGATGTCTGTCAGGGATGTACAGGATACGAATGCACACTCGCCGATCACCTCAACACTCTCCATACCCACAACCTCTGTAAGGGAGGTGCAGTTACAGAATGCATAGGAACCGATCTTGGTAACGGTATCCGGAATTGTAACCTTCTTGAGCTTTGTGCAGTCCTGGAAACAGCCGCCGTACAGCACCTTTACCGGGAAACCTTCGATTGTATCCGGGATGACAACTTCTTCCACTGTCGGGTCGCAGCCAACGATCTGAATGAAGCCCATCTGGGAATACTGGTATGTCAGCACGCCTTCTTTGTAATTGGTGTTGATGTCAAGATCCGACTCAGGGCCAAGATCCATGGGAGCTGCATACACTTCCATTGTCGGAACCACACTCTGCATTGCAGGTGCGCCGACAGCAGCCATTGCAAAGGCGAATACGCCTGCAATTACTCTTTTCATTTTCATAATAATTACCTACCTCTCTTTTTTGTGTTTTGCTTCGGGAACGGCACATCCGTAAATGCCGTAATTGCCCAAACCGCTCGAAATTATTGTAAAAATCCACGATATTCTTTCGCCCTCTCGCAAAAGATATATGCAATTTTATTATACTCCAATTCCGATGTATTTGTCAAGACCTAAATCAAAAAAATTGCAAAAAAATATCCGCCGCAGATGCGGCGGATATTGTAGAAATATATTCTATCTCCAGAAAATCAAAAGATCACGCAGATCAAAATAGAAATCCGGATATGTGTGCCACATTGTAAAATGCTCGCCGGAGGAAAGGAACACCGCAAGCGTCACCACGGGCGAGAGCAGCAGGAGCATTGCAAAAATACGTCCTGCGTCCTTTGCAAGCGTCGGAAATCTGCGCAGTCTGCCCTGCACTTCAAGCAGCAGAAGTGCTGCAAATACGGAAAGTACGGGGAGAATGTCGCACAGATAGCGGTCAACATAGCCGCCCATGCAGAAATCAAGAAATGCGATCAGCACAGGAGCAAGGAAGGCAAGGCGGTAGATCCAGCGTTTTTCCACGCTGCATCCCTTACCCTTCGTCGCCGTCCAGAACAGCAGATAGCCTGCGGCAGCAACGGGATACATGCATGCACCGAAACCGCTGGTGATGTAGGTATAATGGGACTGTGTTTCAAAGGAAAGGAATTTCCGTGAGATATACGGGAACACACCGCCCACTTCAAAAGGCGTGAGGAAATAATGCACAATGGCAGACGGGAAATCGCTCATGCGCACGATGTTTGCAGATGTATTGCTCACGGTAAGCTGATATGCGGCGCCGAAATCAAAGGGGGAACTGAATCTTGCGGCGTTGTACGCCATTGTCACGGCTGCACCGATCATAAGCGGCACACCGAAGCTTGCAACTGCGGTGAGCTTCTGATGCTTGCTAAGCGTATTGCGGCGTATCAGTTCCAGAAACGGCGGAATCAGCAGCACCGCATACAGCGAAAGCGTCGGACGGCTCAGCACGGCACAGGCAATGGCAAATCCGCAGCCGCCAAGATACAGACAGCGTGCCGTCTGCTTTTCTGCCATGCAAGCCTCCAGGCCCAGCCAGAGGTACAGAAAGAGAAAACAGATGCCTGCGGCAATTACCGCATAGTAGCGGTCGGCATAATGCGCACAGAAGAACAGTCCCGAGGCAGCCGCCGCACTGACAAGTCCGCACAGCAGCAGAAGGAGATTGACATCCTTTCCGTATTTTTTCACTGCCGACAGCATCGTCAGAAACAGAAAACACATGCCCAGTACGGAGAACACCATGGCCGTCATGGGAGCTGTGGGGATTTTTCCGGTCAGAAAATAAACAGGATAATAGACAAACACCACGGGGGACACGCCGAAATAGCTGTAGTATTTTCCCTCATAAAACGCCTTATCCCAGAGAATGCTTGCGCCCGATGCGTCACGCTCATTGCGGTCATAGGGGTTTTCCACCTCCAGAAGTGCGGGGTCGGTTTCCACACGGAAATGCAGCTGTCCGTGCTGCCATGCGTCAAAGGTCTGTGCATAGGGATCGTAGTTCCCCACGCCCTCCTCCATATTGTAATCCACAAACTCCGTGATCCCATTTGGTGCCACAAGGAACATCCCTGCAACGGAAAGAATAAGCACGCCAAGCACCGCCTCACGGTGAAAAAGATTTTTGCTGTCATAGGTGATTTTATGCAGCCCGAAACAGCGGATGGCACAGAGCAGGCACAGCACGCCTGCCAGCAGCAGGAAGCGAAGCAGGGAAAATGCAAAGGGCTTGACATTCATGACGGTCATCGAACGCAGACGCACGGCAGGCTCTTTTTCCACGTTGTAGAACTTGATCTTGACCTCGTGCAGCGTTTTATGCGGATTTACCGCAAAGGTCAGCGTATGCTGCGAGGGGTTCATCCATGTCATTCCGACACGCTGGAAGTCCTTCGAGAAATTCTCGTCCGTGATCAGGCACTCGCCCTTCCAGAATTCATCCACGCTGTCCACGGAAAAGCTGATGTATTTTACGTTCTCACGCTCTATCGGGAACACAAGCTCCGCTGTGCCGCTGATGACGATATCCGGGCCGTCCGTTTCCGCATGCTGATCGGAAAGCTTGACACCCGATGTGACAACGGGAACCGATTCCGATGTGGGATGGAGGCTATAACACGGCGCACAGAATACCGCAAATTCCAGCACAAGGGACAGCACGACAAGCAGTGTGCCTTGGTGCAGGAATTTTTGCAGGGGCTTTTTCGTATCCGTCAGCACGAGCGTCACAACGGAATACACCGCCACCACCACTGCAAGCGTCACAATGGGGGCTCCGGTCGAGCTGTGCAGCGTGAATTTCGAGAGGATCGAATCCAGAGAGCAAAGCAGCAAAAGCGCCGAAGCCAGCAGCAGTGCCGTCTTTCGCAGAAGCTTTGGCAATTCCGTCTTTTTCACCTGCGTGATGCAGAACACCGCTGCGGCATCTGCAGTGCAGACAAGCAGTATGGAGATAAGCAAATAGAGATTCATGGTATGTACCTTCCTTTATTGATCGCTGAGGATTTTCGGTGCCTCCGCTTCTTCCCTTCTGCGTTTTTCTTCATGCTTTCCCTGTCTGTAGACCTGCACATCGTAGGAAAGAAGCTGCCACACGCAAAGCACGCAGAGCAGTGCAAACGGCAGGAGCATCGGCAGGAGTCTGTCACGATACATGCTGCTCACGGGCTGCATGGTCTGACCCATGCCGGGAAAATTCTGATCGGCATACGCCATAAAGCGTGACAGCACGATCATGCAGGACGCAAAGCCTGCGCCGCCGCAGAAAAGAGAAATGACATTGCACAGCCAGAATCTGACACGCTGCCCGAGCAGGCAAAGCACGACTGCGGCACACAGCAGTACGGAACCAATGCGCATCCATGCGGCAAATGCCGCAAAAAGCTGCGGATAATTCCCTGCATCGACATTATACTGCCATCCCGCCGCCGACATCTGGGGCATGAAAAGTGCATAGACCACAGCGCTCAGCAGCAGCAGGATGATGAGCAGGATGCGGACCACTTGCGGCATTTGTTTTTTCACAGACAACACCTCTTTATTATAACAATTGAAATCCGAAATAATTGGAAGAATTTTCTGATTTTCTGCGGCAAATTTATACCGCCAATGATTTTCAGTGATAAACCATTCCCCATCTGCCCATGCTATGTTTGTGCATGAACACATGCACAGAAAGCAGGTGAAAAATGAAACAAAAATGCAAAAAATGGTTATCCTGCATCGCCGCAGCGCTGCTCATGCAGCCCATTGTACCGATGCTTTTTTATGCCGGCACACTGCCGGATGAATATTACGTCAGGGATGGACAGACGCTGACGATTTCTTCTGCCTTGCCGATTACCGCACATCCCGTCACATCCATTGCGGAAGCATCGGCGCCGGCTTCGCAGACAGCACAGGCGTCACTGCGGCTTTTTGGTATTTTACCCATAAAAACCGTAGAAATTCAAAAAACAGATGAGATCCTGCTTGTCCCCTGCGGTCAGGCGTTCGGCATCCGCATGCTCATGGACGGCATCATGGTCGTTGAGATCGGAGAAGTCAAAACGGAAAACGGCATTTGCAGACCTGCGGCAGATGCAGGACTGCGTGAGGGTGATATCATCCGCACAGTCGGGGGAAAGCCCATAGACTCCACCGAAAGCTTCCGCAGTGCTGCATGCACAGGAGCTCCCCTGCAGCTGTCCGTACTTCGGGAGGACAAGGTCTTTGAAACACAGCTCACACCGGTCTTTTCCGTGCAGCAGGAATGCTGGCAGACGGGAATCTGGGTGCGTGACAGCACCGCAGGCATCGGAACGCTGACCTATTACGAGCCTTCCACGGGCTGCTTCGGGGGGCTTGGACATCCCATCTGCGACCCCGACACAGGCAAGCGTATTCCGCTTGCAAAGGGCGAGGCGGACAGCGTCACCATCAGCGGCGCACGCCGTGGACAGCCGGGTGTTCCCGGTCAGCTGCGGGGGTATTTTTCCACCAAGGAACCCATCGGCACACTTTCCTGCAACGAACGCTGCGGACTGTTCGGCACGCTTTCACAGCCGCCATCGGATGCACCTGCCATCCCCATGGCATTCAAGCAGGAGATCACTACGGGAGAAGCGGTGATACTCAGCACGGTCACGGGGGATACGCCGCAGGTGTTTTCCATTGAAATCGAATCCATCGACTACACCTCCGACACACAGAACATGGTCATTGAAGTGACGGACGAGGCATTGCTCCGCACCACGGGCGGCATTGTACAGGGCATGAGCGGCAGTCCCATTCTGCAGGACGGCAGGCTCGTGGGCGCTGTTACGCACGTTTTTGTAGGCGAACCGTCAAAGGGCTACGGCATTTTTGCCGAAACCATGTACGAGGTCAGCCGCAGCACAAGCGGCATACAATGAAAAAAGGGGCTGCATAAAAATGCAGCCCTGAACGATGTGCAGTACTTATCTATTGTCGTCACTGAAGCCGCTGTCAACCAGCTCAACCAGTGCATCCACAGCTGCCTGCTCGTCAGAACCGTCAGCGATGATGCGGATGTCAGTGCCGCCTACAATACCGAGGGACAGAATACCCAGCAGGCTCTTAGCGTTTACTCGACGCTCCTTCTTTTCAATCCAGATAGAGGACTTGAACTCGTTAGCCTTCTGGATGAAGAAGGTTGCAGGTCTTGCATGCAGACCTACCTGATTCTGAACTGTAACATCTTTTACAAACATAATCATACTCTCCCATCTTTGCGTTATAAAGGTTATTTTCTTGCTTACCAGTGCATACTGTTATTATACATGCAAAAATCGGAATCGTCAACGGTTTTTCGCAACATCTGCATGATTTTTGCAAAAATTCTACGCTTTGCCAAAATGTCCGCCCTAAACGTCACAGCTTGTTTGTGTATATTCACAACAAAAAAATTGTGAAAATCATCTATTGCTATCCTACAATTTTCAACGAAAAATTCTGTGCAAGTTGTTTATTTTTCGGCGTCTTCTTTGCTGCAATATGCCGAATACAGGTCCGGTCGTTTCTCCTTTGTCACACGCAGACTTTCCGCATGCCGCCATCTGGAAATATTCAGATGGTGTCCCGACAGCAGAACCTCGGGGACACGCTCTCCCTCCCAGATTTCGGGGCGGGAATACTGCGGATACTCCAGCAGACCGCTGAAGTGGCTTTCATCCTCAAAGCAGATCGCAGACGGCAGTACGCCGCTGCACATTCTTGCCACGGCATCCGTCAGCACCAGTGCCGGAAGCTCCCCGCCGGTAAGCACATAGTCACCAATTGAGATCTCCTCATCCACTATTTTATCCAGAATTCTCTGATCTACCCCTTCATAATGTCCGCAAAGCAGAAAAATTGAGGACATCTGCGAAAGTCCCCTCGCCTTTTCCTGCGTCAGGACACTTCCCTGCGGGGAAAGATAGATGGTATGGGGACGCTCGCCCAGCTGCTCACAGACTGCCTGCCAGCAGCGGTAGATGGGTTCTGCCTGCATGACCATGCCCATGCCGCCGCCGTAGGGGGTATCATCCACCCTGCGGTGCTTGTCGAGCGTATAGTCACGGATATTGTGGCAATTGACCTCAATTGCGCCTGCTTTTCTCGCCCTGCCGATGATGCTCTCGGACAAAACCGCCTCACACATTTCGGGAAAGAGCGTTGCTATCTCAATCCGCATCGTCAAACAGTCCTTTCAGCGGACGGATGGTCATGATTCCGCCCTCAATATCGGTGGAAATAATGACATCCGGAATTGCAGGAACGAGGTATTCCTTTTTGTCCTCGTCGTTCTTGATCACATAGACATCATTGGCACCCGTTTCCAGCACGTCACGGATCACGCCGTAGCTTCTGCCGTTGTCGGCATCCTGCACCTGCAGACCGATCAGATCCTGAATGAAGTAGCAGCCCTCGTCAAGCTCCACCTCATCACGGTCCATATACAGCACCTGCCCACGCAGCGCCTCTGCCTGTTCACGGGTGGTGCAGCCTTCAAGTTCCATAATGACCATATTCTTGAAGATTCTGGCACGCAGAACCTCCACGGGCTTTCTGCCCTTGTCCATATACAGGGTTTCAAAAGAACACAAAAACGCCGCAGAATCGCACCAGGGGATGACCTTGACCTCCCCACGCAATCCATGGACGTTTGTGATTTTCCCTATTTCCAAGAATTGTTTCTGTCCCATGCAGCGCCCCATTAACCGATTTCAACTGCGATGGAGTCCATGCCGTTCTTGGCTGCACCGGAACGCATAATGGTACGGATTGCCTTTGCAATTCTGCCCTGCTTGCCGATGACTCTGCCCATGTCATCCTCTGCTACATGCAGATGGAATACCACAACGCCCTCTTCGTTCGGAGCGTCTTCTGTAATTTCAATGGCATCCTTGTTGTCCACAAGACCTGCCACGATGCTATATAATAATTCTTTCATGATTTCTTCTCCTTAGTCTTTGTCCGAAGGCGAGCTTCAGAGAATAGAAGCCCGAAAGCTTCTACCTCCGCTCCGCTGTTCTATTACAGAACGCCCTCGTTCTTCAGGATGGTCTTAACAGTGTCTGTCGGCTGTGCGCCCTTAGCGATCCAGTCCTTAGCCTTGTCAGAATCCACCTTTACAACGCTCGGTTCCTTTGTCGGATCATAGTAGCCGATCTCCTCGATGAATCTGCCATCTCTGGGATATCTGGAGTCAGCAACAACGATACGATAGAAAGGAGCCTTCTTAGCGCCCATTCTTCTCAGTCTGATCTTTACTGCCATTTTGTTTCACCTCCACACATAAAATCACATAGTTTGGGGAAAGCTGTGCTTCGCCCTATATTCAAGCGGGGAACCGCATTGAATCCAAATCTCTGAAAATCAGAAGCCAAGCGGGGGCATTCCGCCGCCCTTGCCGTTCATCTTGTCGAAATTCATACCGGCAAGCTGTTTTCTGGCACGGCGTGTCATCATCTTGGTTTTCTTGCCGCCCGAGAACTGCTTCATCATCTTCTGCATCTGCTCAAACTGCTTGAGCAGGCGGTTGACATCCTCCACCTTCGTGCCGGAACCTGCCGCAATACGGCGTTTTCTGGACGGATTGATGATCGACGGCTTTGCACGCTCCGCCTTGGTCATGGAAGTAATCATTGCCTCCAGACGGTAGAACTGGCGGTCGTCGATGTCCGCATCCTTGATCTTGTCGCCCACGCCCGGAAGCATGGATACGATGGATTTGAGTGAACCCATCTTTCGGATCTGGCGCAGCTGTTCAAGCAGGTCATCCATATCGAATTTCTGCTCCTGCAGCTTCTTCGTCAGCTTTTCGGCTTCCTTCTGGTCAATCACCGTTTCCGCACGCTCGATGAGCGTCAGAACGTCGCCCATGCCGAGGATTCTTGATGCCATACGGCTGGGGTGGAATTTTTCAAATTCGTCAAGCTTTTCGCCCATACCCACAAACTTGATGGGCTTACCCGTTACCGCAAGTACGGACAGCGCCGCACCGCCACGGGTATCGGAGTCAAGCTTGGACATCAGCACGCTGTCGATGCCGAGTGCATCGTCAAAGGATTTTGCCACATTGACCGCATCCTGACCGGTCATTGCGTCAACGACCAGCATGATTTCGTGCGGCTGGGTTTCATCCTTGATGTGCTGGAGTTCTTCCATCAGCTCTGTATCAATATGCAGACGGCCTGCCGTATCAAGAATGAGGATATCGTGGCCGTAATCCTTTGCGTAGCGCAGCGCCTGCTTTGCGATGATCACAGGGTCAATCTGTCCCATCTCAAACACCTTCACGCCTGCACGCTCGCCGACCACCTGCAGCTGATTGATTGCAGCAGGACGATAGATATCGCAGGCTGCGAGCATCGGGCGGTGTCCTTCCTCCTTGAGGAATTTCGCAAGCTTTGCCGCATGCGTGGTTTTACCGGAGCCCTGCAGACCGCACATCATAATCACGCACGGGGGCTTGGCGGGGATGTTGATGCGCTCATTCGCATCACCCATGAGAGCGCAAAGCTCTTCGTTAACGATCTTGATCACCTGCTGTGCAGGAGTCAGGCTCGAAAGCACTTCCTCGCCGACTGCACGTTCGGAAACCTTTGCCACAAAATCCTTAACGACCTTGTAGCTGACATCTGCCTCAAGCAGCGCAAGGCGAACTTCACGCATTGCCTCCTTGACATCGGATTCCGTCAGTCTGCCGTGGGATTTGAGTTTTTTGAATACTTGATTGAGTTTTTCGGAAAGTCCTTCAAATGCCATGTGCAGCCTTCTTTCTGTAGAATTTATAGAAGCAGCAGCCCTTTTCGGGCAAGCTGTGCAATTTCATCAAGCGGCTCTTCGCCGTTCTCCTGCCCGCAATGCCGCAGGATGGAACCAAGGCATTCACGCATGCCTGTGATGCGCTCTGCCATGCCGAGCTTTTCTTCCATTTCAAGCAGTGCCTGCTCGGAATGGCGGATGCTGTCACGCACTGCCTGACGGGTAATGCCCCGTGCTTCGGCGATTTCTGTCAGCGAGAGATCCTCGTTGAAATACAATTCCGCAACATCCCGCTGCCGCTCGGTCAGAAGCTCACCGTAACAGTCGAGCAGCAGCACAATTGATAAGTTTTTTGCCATACCGCCGACCTCCTGCCTGTAAAGCTTTTTTGCTTTCTATAGTATACCATAAATCCAGTGGAAAGTCAAGTCACTTTACAAACATTTTCATTTTTGTAGGAATGCACAAAAACAGGCAAAAAATAGAGGAGCACCTGTGAGGCACTCCTCTTTTTGAATGAAAATCAAATTCAGAAATCTTGACGCAGCACCGTCTTACTTGTCGTTGCTGTCGATCTTCTTCTCAAGCTTCTCCAGTCTGTTTGCTGCAAAGTTCTTGCCGCCGATACCGAAGGAAACTGCAAATGCAACGCAAAGTGCAGCAACGATGAGAATGAATGTACCCTCAACGATCTTGTTTGCAATACCCAGCTGGCTCAGGCACAGGAAGCCCAGAACAACGTAGATTGCAACCTTTACGATGAATGCGGTACCCTTTGCATTCGGGAACTTGTTAGCAATGACGGACTCTGCTGTGTTAGCAGCAAAGATGCCGATGCCGAGGATCAGAACAACACTGATTGCTGTCGGAACGTAGCCGAGGATCACCTGACCAACGCCTGTCAGAACCGGCAGGTTCAGAACGTTTACGCCCTGTACGAGGAAGATTACAATTACCAGATACTTTACAACTGCGCTGATTGCCTTGGACAGAACAATCTTCTTAGCAGGTGAGCCTGTGATCTTCTCAACCAGAGAATCAGCACCAATGCCAGCCAGCAGGCTTTCGAGCAGACCTGCAACGAGCTTTGCAATGAACACGCCAACAGCGATGATCACGATTGCACCCAGAACATTCGGGATGAGTGCAAAGATAGTGGATACGATCATGTTTGTGGGATTGGAAATTGCAGCGATACCCAGCTGATCAATACCGGAGGTGATGCCTACCAGCAGGATCAGGCCATATGCAACATTGGTCAGAATGTTGGAGAAGGAAGCCTTTTCGCTTGTCTTGATGCCGCTCTTTTCCTGCAGCTTGTCAATCTTGGAAGCCTTGAGCAGGGGCAGGAGCAGATCCTTCACAACATTTGCAACAAAGATTGTTACTGCAATGATGATGCCTGCAGCAACGAGCTTGGGCAGGAAGGACAGGAAATTATTTGCCAGACTTGTGATCGGCGCAGAAACGCTCTGCATACCCAGCTTGTCGAGAACGCCGGGCAGGAACAGCAGGAAGGTTACGAAGTATGCAAGCTTTGCAACAAAGTTCTTTGCATTCTTAGCAGCCTCATCCTTAACACCAACCTTCGCCAGAAGTGCGTCAGCCTTGATCAGACCGAACAGCTTCATCACGAGGGACTTTACGATGTTTGCAGCAACAAATGCGACGATCAGAAGAACAACCGCAAGTACCACTGCAGGGACCCATCCGAAAATGGAACCCAGAAGTTCTTTAATTGTGTCCATAAAACAAACTCCTCTTTTTTTATGTATTTGCCGTAAGCTTCCGGCAGGCGTGATCATGCAGCATAACGGCGGACGCTGCAAGCCTTTTTTTGATTTTCATTCATTCTGTGCATGGAAAGAACTCCTGCCGAACATACACTATTATTCTACCATTTTTTTCATATAATGTCAAGTATTTTTACCAAAAACTATCGAGAAAAAACGCACAAAAAACAGAAGCTCCGCAAAAGCGGAGCTTCTCGTCAATATCCATCGGTCAGTTCTTCCGGAACAGCACCTTCATCAGCAGACCGCCGCCGGCTGCTGCAAGACCGAACATCATCAGGAACATGTACGCATTCGAGGTTTTCCACGAAATCTGCACGCTCATAATAATCGTCAGCAGTATGAACACAAGCCCCAGCACAAACACGATCCAGCCGAAAATACGTTTCTCCATGACAAACAGCATCACAATGCCGATCAGCACCGGAAGCATGATCATTCCGTTCGGAACTGCCCAGCTGCCGATGTGGTAGAAGGAGGTTCCCCACGATGTTCTGACAATGATGTTCTGCAGTATCATAAATACGCCGCCTGCAAACATCAGAAGTCCCAAAAAGAACGTCAGCAGATCGTTTTTGTCACGTCTGCGGTCACGCTGCGCTTCTTCCAGAAGTCTGTAAGCCTCGTCCATGCCGTCCATCGCTTTTTTGTTTTTTGCCATTGCGCATTCCTCCTTTACCTCGATAGTTATATTATACCACATTTACCTTTTCTTGTCAATGGGTAAGCCGGATTCATTTTACTGTCAACTTGGAAATCCCCGTTACTTATCCAGCACCACCACAGCATAGTCATAGCCGCCGATTTTCAGGCAGTTTCCATCCTGCGTACCACGGCGAATGGCAGAAATGCTGTATTTTTCATTCCACGGAGCAAGCTCTGCCTTCTGCTCATGGGGAGAACGATTGACATAAATCTGCACGGCAGTACCGTCGGATTCTCTGACACGGGCGAACGCCATTACATCATCAGGAGCTGCAAGGAAATGCAGCCTGCCGTTTTTGAAGACCTTGTATTCCCGACGGATGCAGCCAAGCTCCTTGGTAAAGCCAATCAGTTCGTGATCCTCATTGCCCCACGGATAGCAGCGGCGGTTGAAAGGATCCTTGTAGCCCTGCAGACCTGCCTCGTCGCCGTAATAGATGCTCGGCACGCCCGGCAGGAAGAACATCAGCGCCATGGCGGATTTCAGCATCGCCTTGCCCTGTGCGTATTCAAATTCATTGAGATAACGCTCTGCCATCCAGTCCTTGGATTTGTCGTCACAGCCTTCGCCGCCGAAACGGTTGATGGCACGTTCGATATCGTGGGTGGATACAAAATTCATCAGCACATCCACCGAGGGCTTGGGGTAATTTTCCAGAATACCCATGATGCGCAGACGGAATTCATGTGCGGTCATTCCCTTGACATAGCCGATGATCGCATCACGGAAGGGATAGTTCATGACGGAATCGAGCTGATCACCCAGCAGATAACGGCGCTTTACGCCGTAGCTTTCCTTGTTGGAAGCATCCTCCCAGACCTCGCCGATGACGATCTTTTCTGCGCCGTGTTTCTTGACTGCCTTGTTGAGATTGTCAAGGAATTCGTCGGGCAATTCATCCGCAACATCCAAACGGTAGCCCGCCGCACCAAGAGAAATCCAGTAATCCAGCACACCGCCTTCACCGCAGATGTAATTTGTGTAGTCCTTGTTGTTCTCACGGACATTCGGGAGAGTGTCGATTCCCCACCATGCCTCGTACTCGTTCGGGAAATTCCAGAAGGTGTACCACTTGAAATAGGGGCTGTCCTGCGACTGGAACGCACCGACGGAATCGTATCTGCCAAACTTGTTGAAATAAACACTGTCGGCGCCCGTGTGGGAGAACACGCCGTCAAGAATCACGCTGATGCCGTATTCCTTCGCATCCTCGCAGAGCTGACGGAAATCCTCGTTCGTGCCAAGCAGGGGATCGACATTGCGGTAATTCGCCGTATTGTAGCGGTGGTTTTCGTGGGACTCAAAAATAGGATTGAGGTAGATGCAGGTCACACCGAGATCGGAGAGATAGGGAAGCTTACTGCGGATACCCTCTAAATCGCCGCCAAAGTAGTCGTTGTTCCAGACATGCCCGTTTTCATCGGGCTTGTAGTAGGGCGTGCCGCCCCAGTCCTCACGCAGGACTCTGCCGTAGGGGATGTTCTCCTGCACCTTTCCGCTTTTGCAGAAGCGGTCGGGGAAGATCTGATACATCACGCCGCCCTTGAGAAATTCGGGGGTTCTGTAATCCTGTGCAAAAACCGTCAGCTGAAAGAGATCGCCGTCATCGAGATTGCCCAGATGTCCGTCACGGCGCTTGATGTAGTGCCGCTGTCCGTTCTGCGTGTAGGCGAAGTAGTAATAATGTACGCCGACATATTTCGGCAGGAAATCCGTCGCCCAGATGTTGCAGTTCTCCTCCTCGGCGGTCAGGTGGAGGTTGAGAAAACGCTCCTTGAAGCCTGTGCGGAACAGCACCAGCACGGGCGGATAATCGGGATGGATGTCCTTGGGCAGACGAATGGAAAAAAAGCATTCCTTCCCCTGTCTGACCGCCCCAAAGGGCGATTTATAGGCTTCATCCCAGCTGTCATATAATTTCATGTGATTCACTCCTGTGTGCGCAAGTCCCCGCCTACAGTGCAGGCAGGGACTTTGTTTGTGATTTCTTGTGTCCTGTAACGTTTACAGGATGCTTTGCAGAGGCTGCGTTTTCCGGCATTCTCTGCCAAGAGATAGATTTCTTGCAATTCTAAGGTTTTATAAATATCCCCCTTCATGGGGGATATTTATAAAACGATTGGGGATTCCAAAGGGATTCAATCCCTTTGGCGGGGGTGCAGGGGGCAGAGCCCCCTGCGAAACCTCCCCTCGTAAACGCTTACAGACCCCAGATATCTCTTGCATAGTCGCTGACGCTTCTGTCAGCGGAGAAGATGCCGGCGCCTGCGGTATTCATCAGGGACATCTTTGCCCAGCGATCCTTGTCGCTGTACAGCTGCGAGCTGTATGCCTGTGCTCTTGCGTAATCATCGAAATCCGCCAGAACCATGTAGGGATCCGCTGTCTTGAGGGAGTTTGCAACCTCATTGAAGGTGCAGCCGTTGATGCCGTGATACATACGGTCAATGCATGCACGGACAATGCCGTTGTTCTTGTAGATTTCCTCGGGATTGTAATGCGGCTTGCGAGCGTTGACTTCCTCGGTCTTCATACCGAAGATGATGATATTGTCATCGCCCACAGCTTCCTTGATCTCAACATTCGCACCGTCCAGTGTACCCAGAGTTACCGCACCATTGAGCATCAGCTTCATGTTGCCGGTACCGGATGCCTCGGTGCCTGCCAGAGAGATCTGCTCGGAAATATCACTTGCAGGCATGAGCAGCTCGGACATGCTCACGCTGTAGTTTTCTACGAAATTCACAGCCAGCTTATCCTTGATTCTCGGATTCTTTCTGATCTCCTCAGAAATTGCCCAGATCATCTTG
Organism: Oscillospiraceae bacterium; assembly: GCA_017521325.1. Classification (GTDB taxonomy): domain Bacteria; phylum Bacillota; class Clostridia; order Oscillospirales; family Ruminococcaceae; genus UBA3855. Next base: position 32,326 of record JAFXCV010000043.1, read on the forward strand.
ATGATCTGCTTTGCCAGATAATAGCCGGGTGCTGCCTTTGCAGCGAAAATATAAGTCTTGGGAGCAAAATCCGCATTGGGATTTTCCAGCAGATAGTTGTACTGCGCCAGAATGTTCATCACATTCAGATGCTGACGCTTGTATTCATGCAGACGCTTTACCTGCACGTCGAAAATACTGTCGGGGTTGAGCACTGCCTTGGAGGTCTGCTTGACATACTTTGCGAAACGCTCCTTGTTCTCCTGCTTGATCTTCATGATGCGCTCAAGCACTGCCTTGTCATCCGCAAAAGCGGCAAGCTTTTCAAGCTCTGCGCCGTCCTTGAGGAATCCATCGCCGATCAGCTCACGCAGCAGGGAGGTAAGTCCGGGGTTGGACTGGTACAGCCAGCGGCGGTATGCAATGCCGTTGGTGACATTCTTGAACTTTTCGGGTGTGTCCTGTGCTTCATCACGGAATACATCTGTCTTGATGATTTCGGAGTGGAGCTTTGATACGCCGTTGACGCTGTGGGAAGCTGCAACGCACAGAGTTGCCATGTGGATCTGATTGTCCTTGATGATGGACATTCTGGTAGTCTTTGCGCTGTCGTAACCGTTGCGCTCCATCAGGCTCTGGCAGTAGCGGTTGTTGATCTCCACAATAATAGAGAAGATTCTCGGAATGACGTGCTTTACAAGGTTTACATCCCACTTTTCCAGTGCCTCTGCCATAACCGTGTGGTTGGTGTAGGCAAAGGTGTTGGTCACGATATGCCATGCATGATCCCAGCCGTAGCCGCAATCGTCGAGCAGAATACGCATCAGCTCAGGAATTGCCAGCGTCGGGTGGGTGTCGTTGATATGGATGGCAACCTTTTCATGCAGGTTATCCAGTGTACCGTATACATTCATGTGGGAATCAACGATATCCCCAACGGACGCTGCACACAGGAAGTACTGCTGACGCAGACGCAGGGACTTGCCCTCCAGATGGTTGTCGTTCGGATACAGGATCTTGGAAATTGCATTTGCAATGGAATTCTGTCCCAGCGCTCTTGCATAGTCGCCCTGGTTGAACATTTCCATGTTGAAATTGGGTGCCTTTGCCGTCCACAGACGCAGCACGGATACGCCCTCGCTGCCGTAGCCGGATACATACATATCCACAGGCGTTGCCATGACGGTGTTGTAGTTGATGTGGGAGATGTGGTGATACTGGTTATCCCAGTATTCATTCAGATCGCCCTCAAAATGCACTTCAATTGCACGCTCGGGCTTGGGATCGAGCCACACGCTGCCGCCGGGGAGCCAGTTGTCGGGAAGCTCCGTCTGCCAGCCGTCCTCGATCTTCTGCTTGAAGATACCATACTCGTAGCAGATGGAATGTCCCATTGCAGCCATGCCCTGTGTTGCCATACCGTCGAGGTAGCAGGCAGCCAGTCTGCCAAGACCGCCGTTGCCCAGACCTGCGTCGGGCTCGCATTCAAAAATTTTGTCGATCTTGATATCAAAAGATGCAAGCATCTTCTTCACGCCGTCCGCCATTTCCAGATTGTACAGGCTGGTCTTGAGGGAACGGCCCATCAGAAATTCCATAGAAAGATAGTACACCTGCTTCTTGCCGGCAGAATGCACCTGATTGATAAAATGCTGACGCTTTTTCTTGAGGATATCCACCACCATTGCAGACAGCACCTGATACACCTGCTGGTCGGATGCCTCATCGGGGGATACGCTGAATTTCGTTTGCAGATTATCTACAAACGCCTTTTTGAACTTCTCGATCTCACTTGTTTTCATCGCAGCCATAGTTCACTTTTCACTCCACGGAATTTCGGAGTGAAGCTCCTTTCCACACCATAGTTTTTCCTTGTTGATAAAGTACCTATAATAGTATACCCGATTTTCAACGCTCTTGCAATTGACGTTTTCGACAAAGATTCAGGGTTTCTTTTCTACAAAATGTAAATATCGCAAAAAAGGGCGGTTTTTCGTGCGGTAAAAACGCAGGTTTTGGAGGCAGCTCCCTGTGACTGCCCCACTCCACCCCCTCCCTGGAGGGGAGGGGCTTTTTTGCGGGGACTTCGTCCCCGCACCCCTTTTGCATGGCGATACTTCGCAGCATAGTTACCTTTTCAGCATCAAGACCGCCCTGTTTCCACAAGGCGGTCTTGGTTATGTGTTTGATTGAGAAACTGCAAAACAACTTCCAAATTATACTATTTGTTTTCATCCTCTGCAAGGCAGTGCAGCAGGATCTCATGCATCTCAGGGTAGGAACGCTTGACACGCATGATATTTCCCTGTGCATCCAGAAAACAATGCGAACTGCTGCCCGTGCAGCAGATCTCGCCCGTCTGCACATTTCGGATCTCATACGAAAAGCCGTAGCGCAGACCGTTGTAGAGATTGACTCTTGTGAGGATTTCAACCTCATCGCCGAACCGCACCATCTTCTTATACGCCGCATCCACCGTCAGCACAGGGCAGACGATGCCCTTTGCCTCCTGATCGGCAAAACGCATGCCGATGGAATCGAGATAGTGGATCCTCGCTTCCTCAAACCAGCGGATATAGTTGGAATGATGCACGATCTTCATCTGATCGGTTTCATAATAATGGGGCGTGCGCAGATATCTGTCCATTTCTCTCCCCTCGGCTTATGCCTGTGCATCCTCAGCAGGCTCCTGTTTTTTGTTCTTGCCTCGGAACACAATCAGCTTGCTGATGAAGTAGTTCGACAGTGTGATGATGACCTGCTGCAGGAAATAGAACAGCGCATAGATCCAGATGTTTTTGCTGCCATCCTCACGCACATAGAAGAGCGTTGCAAACTGCATGATGAGAACTGTCATGCCCCATGTGACCAGTCTGCCGGAAACGAACGTCCAGAATTCCCACATCAGCTGCTTGAATTCCTTGCCCTCGCTCTTGAACACATAAACCTTGTTAACGTAGAATGCGAAAATAACGGCAACCAACCACGCAGTCGTTGTCGAAATGAAATTCTCGACATTTGGCGACCATTCCACCAGTGCCAGCAGCCCGAATTCCACGCCGAACTGCACGATGGTGTTGACAATCGTCGTCAGCACGCCATAATAAATGTAAACAATCAGCTCCTCAAAGCGGTCGTAGAGTTTTTTCAGCGGCTTCGGGAGCAATTTTACACAAAAATGAAGAAATGCTTCCATGATATTTTCCCTTTCTTTTGTGGTTCATTTATGTGACAGGAACTTTGTCTTCTGTATTCTCTGTCCAAAGAATAGGATCCTTGCAATTGCAAGGTTTTTCATTTATCCCTCTTTACGGGGGATAAATGAAAAACGATTTGGGATTCCAAAGGGATGTTATCCCTTTGGCGGGGGTACAGGGTGACTTCCCACGGGGTGGGGAGATGTCACGCAGTGACAGAGGGGACGGGCACCGGTTAGGTGCGGAGCCCCCTGTTACTTACATGAGCTCACAAATGAGATTGGAGAATGCCACAGGATCCGTTACCGGCATGCCTTCGATCAGCAGTGCCTGATTATAGAGCAGCTGGCTGTACTTCTTGAGCTTCTCATCATCCGTGCCGTACAGTGCCTGCAGGCGCTCATAGACGGGATGTTCGGGGTTGATCTCCATTACAAGCTTTGCCTGTACCTTATTATCCATCGGCATAGCATTGAGCACCTTTTCCATCTCCAGTGTCAGGTCGCCCTCGCTCGTCAGGCATACCGGATGGCTCTTCAGACGGCTTGACAGCGTCACTCTCTGTACTCTGCCGTCGAGTGCGCCGCACATCAGCTCAAACATTGCCTTGCCGGCTTCCTTCTTCTCCTCAAGTGCCTTCTTTTCTTCCTCTGTATCCAGATCAATATCATTCGCCGATACGGACTTGAACTGCTTGCCCTCGTAGGACATCATGGTCTTTACCGCAAATTCATCCACATTGTCAAGGAAATACAGAATCTCATAGCCCTTTGCAAGCACAGCCTCTGTCTGGGGCAGGGACTGGATGCGTTCCACAGATGCGCCTGTTGCATAGTAGATTTCCTTCTGTGCCTCGGGCATGTTCTCCACATATTCAGAGAGTGTTACCGGCTTTTCGCCACGGGAGGAACGGAACAGCAGCAGATCCTGCAGCTCGTCCTTGTGCATGCCGTAATCTGCATACACGCCGTATTTCAGCTGCAGACCGAACACCTCAAAGAACTTCTCGTACTTTTCACGGTCACTCTTGAGCATGGAGGTCAGCTGACTGTGGATGGTCTTTTCGATGCTCTTGGCGATCATCTTCAGCTGGCGGTCGTGCTGGAGCAGCTCACGGGAAATGTTCAGGGACAGATCCTCGGAATCCACAAGACCACGCACAAAGCTGTAGTAATCCGGCAGCAGATCACCGCATTTTTCCATGATCAGCACGCCGTTGGTATACAGCTGCAAGCCCTTTTCATAGTCACGGGAATAATAATCCATCGCTGCCTTGGACGGGATGTACAGCAGTGCATCATAGGAAACCGTTCCCTCGTTATGCACATGCTTGTACGCCATCGGCGGCATGTAATCCACAAACTTCTCCTGATAGAAGGTGTTGTAGTCATCATCCGTAAGCTCCGTGCGGTTCTTTCTCCACAGGGGCACCATGCTGTTGAGGGTGTCAAGGGTGAGCTGCGTTTCGAATTCATCATCCGTGCCGTCTTTCAGTACCTGATGGGGCATTTCCATCTGAATGGGGAAACGAATGTAGTCGGAGTACTTTCTGACAAGTGCCGCAATGCGGTAGGTTTCGAGGAATTCGCTGTACTTCTCTTCCTCGGAATCCTCCATGATCTCCAGAACGATCGTTGTACCGTGGGTTGCCTTGTCGCACTTGTGGATGGTGTAGCCCTCCACGCCCTCGGATGTCCACTCATACGCCTCATCCTGTCCGAATGCCTTAGAATACACGGCCACACGCTTTGCCACCATGAATGCGGAATAGAAGCCCACACCGAACTGACCGATGATCTGCTGGTCATCGCCGAGCTGGTTGTCCGTCTTGAATTTCAGAGAGCCGCTGCTTGCGATCGTGCCGAGGTTGTTTTCCAGTTCCTCCGCCGTCATGCCGATGCCGTTGTCGGTGATGGTGATCGTGCGTGCATCCTTGTCCACGTCGATGCGGATGCAGAAATCATCCTTGTTCAGACCCACGCTGTCATCGGTCAGCGAACGGAAGTACAGCTTGTCGATCGCATCGCTTGCGTTTGAGATCAGCTCACGCAGAAAGATCTCCTTGTGCGTATAAATCGAATGAATCATCATATCCAGCAGCTTTTTGGATTCTGCCTGAAATGCCTTTTTTTCCATGTTCTTTTCCTCTCTTTATTGCAGAATTAGCACTCTTGATTCAAGAGTGCTAATTCAAGTATAGCACTTTTCTTTGAAAAATGCAATACCGGATTTTCTTTTTTCACAAGATTTTCACAGAAAATCGGAAACAAAGAATAGAGGGCAAGGACGTATTGCAGGAGTTTTTGTTCTCTGCAGTACCTCCCTTACTTCTTATCTTTATATTCAATCTTCCCCGAGAACTTCTTCAGGCTGTAGCCCTCCTTCACGGTCATTGCGCCACGGTCGATTGCCAGAGAATAATCCGGAACGTCCTTTGTGACGGTCGTGCCTGCTGCTGTGTAAACGTACTTGCCGAGCTTGACGGGAGCGACAAGGTTGGTGTTGCAGCCGATAAAGCAGTTGTCGCCGATCACGCAGCGGCTCTTGATGATGCCGTCGTAGTTAACGGTTACCGTACCGCAGCCGAAGTTGACCTTCTTGCCGACATCACTGTCGCCGACATAGGTCAGATGCGCTACAGCTGTACCTTCACCGATGGTGGAATTCTTGATCTCTACAAAGTCGCCGATCTTCACGCCCTGCTTGATGTGGCTGTTCGGACGGATATGCACAAACGGGCCGATCTTTACATTTGCCTCGATCGTGGACTTGTATGCCTGCACATAGTTGAGCTGTACGCCGTTTTCTACGGTGCAGTCCTCGATGATGCAGTTCGGGCCGATGTTGCAGTTTTCGCCGATCGTGGTCTTGCCTCTGAGGATGGTTCCCGCAAGAATCGCCGTGCCTGCGCCGATCTCGACATCCGGTTCAATGGTGATGCCGTCCGTGCAGGTGAATACCACGCCGTTATCAAGATGCTTGTCAATGACACGCATTCTCGCAATTGTATTCAGCTCCAGAAGATCACGCTGACTGTTTGCACCGAGGATCACGTCCGTGTTCTCTGTGCAGTATGCGCCTGCCTTTTCGCCCTTTCCAAGGAGAATGGCAACGGTATCCGTCAGATAGTACTCCCCTGCCGCATTCTCGCAGTCAAGGCTCTGAAGCGCATCAAGCAGCGCCGCCGTCTTGAACCAATATGCACCGGAATTGATCTCGCAGATCGCTCTCTGCTCGTCGGTTGCATCCTTCTGCTCGACAATGCCTGCAACGCCGTTTTCTGTGCGCAGGATTCTGCCGTAGCCCGTGGGATCGTCAAGCTTTGCGGTAATCACCGTCACTGCATTGCCTTCGGCTTCGTGCTGTGCCTTTGCCTGTGCGATCGTTTCCGCATCCAGAAATGGTGCGTCGCCGCAAAGCACCAGCGTATTGCCGGTGGTGTCCTTTGCAAGGAAATCCGCCGCCTGCATCACCGCATGACCGGTTCCCTTCTGCTCTGCCTGCAGTACGGTTTCGTATCTGCCGCCGAGATATTCGTCGATCTGCTCGCCGCAGAAGCCCTTGACCACGCAAAGCTCCTTCACATCTGCATTCTCGCAGGCACGGATGACCCATTCCAGCATGGGGCTTCCCAGTACCTCAAACAGGGGCTTGGGACGGTTCGCTTTCATTCTCTTACCCTTGCCGCCGGCAAGGATGACGCCAAAATTCATGATGATATCCTCCTGTCAATTATCGTTCACGCTTTTCTGCGTGCTTTTCTCTCCATTTTTGTGCAGCACATGCCCTTTGTGAAAAGGAACACCACACATCTATTATTATCGCAGATATTTGTATATATTGCAAGCGTTTTTCAGATTTTTTTATATTCTTCACAATTTTTGTGAAAAATGCCAGTAAAATATGGCGGAATTTTTTTCAAAAAGCTATAGCTTTTTTTAAAAAGATATGCTATAATATATTTAAGTCTGGAATGACGGCATTTTGCATGTCATTCAGGATAAAATCTAAGTTGGAGGTAAAAACCAATGAGCACAAAATTTGTTTATCAGTTCAATGAGGGCGACGCTTCCATGCGCAATACCCTCGGCGGCAAGGGCGCTAACCTGGCTGAGATGACCAACATGGGTCTTCCGGTTCCGCAGGGTTTCACCATTTCCACTGAGGCTTGCACAAAGTACTATGAGGACGGCCGTCAGATCAACGATGAGATCATGGCTGAAATCATGAAGAACATCGAGATCATGGAAGAAAGAGTCGGCAAGAAGTTCGGCGATAAGGAGAATCCGCTTCTCGTTTCCGTACGTTCCGGCGCTCGTGCATCCATGCCCGGTATGATGGATACCATCCTGAACCTCGGTCTGAACGAGGAAGTTGTTGAGTTTATGTCCGCAAAGTCCGGCAACCCCAGATGGGCTTGGGACTGCTACAGAAGATTCATCCAGATGTATTCCGACGTTGTTATGGAAGTCGGCAAGAAGTACTTCGAAGAGCTCATCGACGAGATGAAGGAAAAGAAGGGCGTTACTCAGGACGTTGAGCTGACTGCTGATGATCTCAAGGAGCTGGCTGGCCAGTTCAAGGCTGAATACAAGTCCAAGATCGGTGCAGATTTCCCGACCGATCCCAAGGAGCAGCTGATCGGCGCTGTTAAGGCTGTATTCCGCAGCTGGGACAACCCCCGTGCAAACGTATACCGTCGTGACAACGACATTCCGTACAGCTGGGGTACTGCTGTAAACGTACAGATGATGGCTTTCGGTAACATGGGCGATGACTGCAGTACCGGTGTTGCGTTCACTCGTGACCCTGCTACAGGCGAAAAGAAGCTCATGGGCGAGTTCCTGACAAACGCACAGGGCGAGGACGTAGTTGCTGGTGTTCGTACACCCATGCCGATCGCTCAGATGGAAGAGAAGTTCCCGGCTGCATTCAAGCAGTTCAAGGAAGTTTGCCAGATCCTCGAAAACCACTACAGAGACATGCAGGATATGGAGTTCACTGTTGAGAACGAGAAGCTCTACATGCTGCAGACAAGAAACGGTAAGAGAACAGCTCAGGCTGCTCTGAAGATCGCTTGCGACCTCGTTGACGAAGGTATGAGAAGCGAGCAGGAAGCTGTTGCAATGATCGACCCCAGAAACCTCGACACTCTGCTGCACCCGCAGTTTGATGCAAAGGCACTCAAGGCTGCAACTCCCATGGGCAAGGGTCTGGGCGCATCCCCCGGCGCTGCTTGCGGTAAGATCGTATTCACAGCTGACGACGCTGTAGAGTGGGCTGAAAGAGGCGAGAAGGTTGTTCTGGTTCGTCTGGAAACATCTCCTGAAGATATCACAGGTATGAAGTCTGCTCAGGGTATCCTGACCGTTCGTGGCGGTATGACTTCTCACGCTGCTGTAGTTGCTCGTGGTATGGGTACATGCTGCGTTTCCGGCTGCGGCGACATCAAGATGGATGAAGAAAACAAGAAGTTCGAGCTGGGCGGCAAGACCTTCGTTGAGGGTGACTACATCTCCATCGACGGTTCCACAGGTAACATCTACGACGGAATCATCCCGACTGTAGACGCTCAGATCGCTGGCGAATTCGGCAGAATCATGGCTTGGGCTGACAAGTACAGAGTTCTGAAGGTTCGTACAAATGCAGATACACCCGCTGACGCTAAGAAGGCTCGCGAGCTGGGCGCTGAGGGTATCGGTCTGTGCCGTACCGAGCACATGTTCTTCGAGGCAGACAGAATCGCTGCATTCCGTGAGATGATCTGCGCTGATACTGTTGAAGAGAGAGAAGCTGCTCTGGCTAAGATTGAACCCATGCAGCAGGCTGACTTCGAGGCTCTGTACGAGGCTCTCGAGGGCTGCCCCGTAACCATCCGTTTCCTGGATCCTCCTCTGCACGAGTTCGTTCCCACTGAGGATGCTGATATCAAGGCTCTGGCAACCGCTCAGGGCAAGACCGTTGAGCAGATCAAGGCTATCATCGCTTCTCTGCATGAGTTCAACCCCATGATGGGTCACCGTGGCTGCCGTCTGGCTGTTACCTACCCCGAAATCGCTGCTATGCAGACCAAGGCTGTCATCCGCGCAGCTATCGCTGTTGCTAAGCGTCATCCCGACT
>JAFXCV010000044.1 GCA_017521325.1 Oscillospiraceae bacterium
TCTGCTGAGATGGGCGTTGATGCGTTTATTGTGCAGGATCTTGGTGCGGCAAGAATTATCCGTGAAATACTTCCTGATATGAAGATAAACGCTTCGACTCAAATGACTATCCATACTAAGGAGGGCGCTCTCCTTGCAAAAGAGAGAGGCTTTTCGAGGGTCGTGCTTTCAAGAGAGCTTTCGCTGGAGCAGATAAGAGAAATTACTTCCGCAGGAATAGAGATTGAAGCCATTGTTCATGGTGCATTGTGCATGTCCGTATCGGGACAGTGCAGTTTTTCCGCCCTTGTCGGCGGCAGAAGCGCCAACCGTGGACGCTGTGCACAGGCATGCCGTTTGCCGTGGAAAACACCCGGCGGCAGAAATCCTGCGGCACTCTCACTCAAGGATCTTTCCCTTGTGCAGCATGTGCAGAAGCTTCGGGAAATGGGCGTAACTTCCTTTAAAATCGAAGGACGCATGAAGCGTCCCGAATATGTTGCCGCAGCAGTGACCGCACTTCGCATGGCACTTGCAGGACAGCGGCCGGATATAGAAACGCTGCAGGCAGTGTTTGCACGCAGCGGCTTTACGGATGGGTATTTTACGGGCAGAAGAAAAGACATGTTCGGATACCGCCGCAAGGAGGATGTTGTGGCAGCGCAGAATGTTCTGCAGGAGCTGCAAAACACCTACCGCAAACAACGAAAATGCGGTGAGGTTTCATTCTCCCTGACGCTGCGGAAGGATACTCCCGCAACGCTGACGGCGTGGGATGAAACAGGTGCTGCGGTGAAGGTCACGGGTGAGATTCCCGTGCCTGCACAGAAAACGCCCTTGGATACTGCGCTTTTGCAGAAGCATCTGCAAAAACTCGGCGATACGATCTACACCTGCGGCAGCGTGACGCTTGAAAATGCGGAGGCTCTGACCATTCCTGCATCGCAGTGCAATGCGCTGCGCCGTGATGCGGTCGAAGCCCTTTACGAGGAACGAATTCGTATGCGCAGTATGCAGTATACGATTCACAGGGATGCATTTCCTGTGAAAACGTCCCAAAAAGCGATCACAGAGAAACCGCAGCTGCGGCTGCATGTGCGCACAAAGGAACAGCTTGCAATGGCACTTGATTCCGGAAAAATCGTCTGTGTGCCGCTGCACCTTGCGGAAAGCTGCACGCCGTCCGTGTCGATTTATCTCGAAGCACCACGCATTATTGCTGATGAAGCGGCTTACTGCAAAAAACTGGAATCTCTCAGAGCGCTTGGATTTTCGCAGCTTCTCTGCCACAATCTTGCCGATATCCGTATCGGCGCACGCCTTGGATTTACGCTGCATGGAGGCTATGGGCTTAACCTCACAAACAGCCTGACAGCACAGACTCTTGGCGAACTGGGACTTACGGATGTGACAGGCTCCTATGAGCTGAGTGCTTCACAGCTTACAGGGCTCGGCGATATGCTGCCCGTGGGCGGCTTCCTCTATGGACGGCTCCCCATGATGCTGCTGCGCCTGTGCCCGATCAAAGCACAGGAGGGCTGCAAAAAGAATGGATGCTATATGACCGACCGCACAGGACAGCGGTTTCCGCTTGTGTGCAGCGGTGATTATACGGAACTTTGCAACGCAAAGCTTCTCTGGCTTGCGGATAAAACGGAGAAATTCCGAAAGCTCAGCTTCTGGGATCTCTATTTTACCGATGAAACGCCTGCAGAGCTTTCGGATGTGCTGGATGCCTATCAAAACGGCACTGCACGGATTCCCGATGACCGCACAAACGGTCTGTATTTCAAAGGAGGGCTTGCATGACGCTCTATTTCAAAAAGCTCAGGGAGAATGCATTTCTTCCGGAACGTGCCACGCCGCAGAGCGCAGGTGCTGATCTGTGTGCCTGCCTTGATGCTCCGGTGGAGCTTGCACCGGGGGGCACGGTGATGATACCAACGGGACTTGCGGTGCAGCCATCGGATATGGCATGCGCACTGCTGATCTATCCCCGTTCGGGGCTTGCGGCAAAGCATGGCATCACTCTTGCCAATGCTGTGGGTGTTGTGGACAGCGACTACCGTGGGGAAATCAAGGTTGCACTGCATAATCTCGGAACACAGCCATTCCTTGTGGAGCATGGAATGCGTATCGCACAGCTTGTTGTAACGCCGGTCGTATTTCCGGATATCACGGAAACGGATGTGCTGGACGAAACTGACCGTGGATGCGGCGGATTCGGTTCCAGCGGACTGACCGCTGAATAATCAAAAATAAAGGAGTACTGAACATGAAAAAAACAATACTGATGATTACACTGCTTCTCTGCGCTATTTTTCTTGGCACGCTGATCGGTGAGGCTGCTTCCGGAGCTGAAAGCTTTGCATGGCTTTCCAGAAGCTTCGATGTAGGTGTTTCTCCGTTCGATCTGGATCTGAAGGTGATCGTACTGACATTCGGCTGCGAATTCCGCATCTGTGTTGCACAGGTATTTCTGATTCTGATCGCACTGATTGCCTATCCGAAGCTTGCATCCGCAATCTGTGGCTGATACATAGGATTATCTCTAAAACGATATTTTAGAGATAGGGTGTGGGGCGAAGCACCACGCATAGTCCTTTTGTTTTACGAAGTAAAATAAAAGGGGATGTTTTAGAAATGCCCATAAGCTCATTGCAGGAAATTATGAAAAAAACCTTGTTTCCTGACGCAAAACGTGGTATAATAGTAAGGTAACACTATTGCGGAGAACATCAAAAAGGAGAACAGGCATGTTTACAAAGGATATTGGTATCGACCTTGGAACTGCAAATACACTCGTGTATCTGCGTGGAAAAGGTATTATATTGCGTGAACCTTCCGTTGTGGCGGTCAATACCAGAACGGAAAAAGCACGCTATGTCGGCAAGGAAGCCAAGCAGGTCATTGGCAGAACCCCCGGCTCCATCGTTGCGGTGCGTCCTCTGAAGGAGGGCGTTATTGCCGATTTTGATCTGACGATCACGATGCTGCAGGAATTTATCCACAAGGTCCTCAAGGGTACGATCCTGACAAGGGCAAGGGTCATTATCTGCATTCCCTCCGGCGTTACGGCGGTAGAACGCCGTGCCGTAAAGGAAGCGACCGAAAAGGCGGGCGCACGTCATGTTTCCGTCATTGAAGAACCCATGGCATCTGCAATCGGTGCCGGACTTCCGACCACGGAGCCGTGCGGCAGCATGATCGTGGATATCGGCGGCGGCAGCAGTGAGGTTGCGGTCATTTCCCTCGGCGGCATTGTCGCATCACGTTCTGTGCGCTGTGCAGGCGATGCTCTGGACGCTTCCATTATCAATTACATCAAGAAAAAATACAATCTGCTCATCGGTGAGCGCATGGCGGAGAATATCAAGCTGACGATCGGTTCCGCATTCCCCAGTGAAAACGAGGGGAATATGGAGATCAAGGGCAGAAACCTCCTCAACGGACTGCCCGAGAATATCACGGTTTCCTCTGCGGAAATCCGTGATGCCATGACAGAGCCGCTTTCGAGAATTATTGACGCCATCAAATCCACACTCGAGGAAACGCCTCCCGAGCTTGCGGCGGATATCATTGATCAGGGCATTACCCTTGCAGGCGGCGGTGCGCTGCTGCGTGGACTTGATAAGCTGATCAATCGTGAAACGGGAATCCCCGTGTACATTGCCGAATTTCCTCTTGACTGTGTCGCAGAGGGTGCGGGCAAGGTACTGGAAAACATGGACAAGTATCAGGATACGCTGATCGAATACATGAAGTATTATGAAAAATGACACAGTACAGCGGAACATAGAGTTTGACGATCTGTTTGACAGAACGGCAGGCTCTGTTTCTGTTGTGTTCCGGAAAGGAGGCGGCAGATGGGTAATTTCCTGAAAAGTACAAAATGCAGGATCATTCTGTTCATCCTCGCTCTGCTCATCGGCATCATGATCTATGCCGTATCGCAGGGCGGATATACCATCAGCAGCATCGGAATTTTCAAGAGTATTGCCGCACCGTTTCAGAGTGCATCCAATGCGATCTCCGAAAAGGTGGAGCATGTGCTGGAGCTGTACGTCAATGCGGACGATTGCTATCGTGAAAATCAGGCGCTCAAGGAAGAGGTTGCGATTCTTCATGCGGCACTTGCCGATTATGAGGAAACCAAGGATGAGCTTGCCGAGCTTCGTGAATTTGTCGGCATCAAAGAAAAGCACAAGGATTTCACCCTGACATCCCCCTTTGATGTGGTGGGCTATGTGGCGAACGATCCCTATGGTTCGTTCATGATCAACGGCGGTACAGAAGATAATGTGGAGCTGTATGCGCCCGTTGTGACCGAGCAGGGCATGGTTGGCGTGATTACAGAGGTCGCTGCGCACACCGCAACTGTGACAACGCTGCTTTCTCCCGAGGTGTTTATTGCCGCAGGCAGCAGTACGCTGCGTGAAACAGGCATCGTCACCGGCAGTGTGGGACTGCTCCGCAAGGGACAGTGCAAGCTGGATTATCTTTCTAAGGAAACCCGCCTTTACAAGGGGCAGGCAGTTGTAACGACCGGCGAAAACGGCTATTTTCCGAAGGGATATATTGTCGGCTATGTGCAGGAGATCGAGCAGGATCCTGCAGGTATGACCGCATATGCCACGATCGAACCTGCGGTGGATCTGTCAAATCTGAGCAAGGTGGTTGTGATTTCCGATTTTGCGGGAAAGGAAGTACGGGATGAAACGAGGTAGCATCAAGCAGGAGCAGAGAAAATACTACCTGCTGCAGACGCTGCAGTGGATCATTTTCAGTCTGCTTATCGTGGGCGCATTCGTGACGGCAACTGCCGGAAGCTTTCTCAAGCCCATGCTGCTTTTGCCGCTGGCGCTGTGTATTTCCTCCCATACTGGCGAAATACAGGCAACGGCTGTGGGCATGATCTGCGGACTGCTCATGGATATCGCCTGCGGAAAGCTTCTGGGCTATAACGCCGTGTGGATGGTGGTCAGCTGCGTGGCAGTGTCACTTCTGTATACTTACATGCTGCGGCAGAAACTGCTGAATATCGTGATTCTGACTGCGGTCTGCGTGCTGGTGCAGGGATATCTGGATTATCTGTTCTATTATGCGATCTGGGGCTATGAGGATGTTCTGCAGATTTATACAGGCACGATCCTGCCGTCGGGCATCATGACGCTGGCATCCGTTTTTCTGCTGTATAAGCCATTGAAATTGATTGCGGAAAAATGCGGTACCCATCGTGTGCATGAGCTGGAGAAAACGATTATTTCGGCATACCGTGACTGATTCTTTTCCAGAGGAGCTGAATGATGAGAGCAATTTCAGATTATATCAAAATGGCACTTGCCGTGCTGATGGTGCTGGCGGCAACCATCTTCTGCGCCATGCGCCTTCTGAAAATACAGGTGGTCGATTCCGACAGCTACACCAAACGTGAGGTCGTCACCAACAAATACACACAGAAGATACCCTCCACCCGTGGACAGATCGTGGATGCCAAGGGGCTGACCATTATCGGAAACAACGTCAGCTATGCGGTATTCATTGATGAGAAAAACTTTCCCACGGATGTCGCAGAAGGAAACCGTGTGCTGCTGCGGCTCACGGAGATCCTGCAAGAGGCGGGCGTGGAATGGAATGACAGCCTGCCGCTGACCAGAACGCAGCCCTATCTCTTTGACGAAGAAGTTTCCGAGAGGACGATTTCTTCCATGAAACGCCGAATCGGTGTCAATGCCTATGCAACGGCACAGAACTGCATCGACGTGCTGATCAAGGATTATGAGATTTCCTCCGAATACACCCCCGAGCAGCAGCGCATCATAGCCGGACTGCGCTATTCGATGCTTGATGATGATTTTTCCATCAGCAACCGCTTTGAGGTTGCAAAACAGCTGCCCAAACAGACTGTTTCGCTTCTGTCGGAGCTTTCGATGCAGCTCTCCGGCATCGTCATCGTCCAGCAGGCGGATCGTGTGGTGGAGATCGGCGATGTGATTCCCCATGAGATCGGTACGGTCGGCCCCATTTTTGAGGAAAATGCTGCGGAATACCTCGACAAGGGCTATGACCTCAACGCCATTGTCGGCATCAGCGGTATTGAAAAGGCAATGGAATCCGAGCTGCAGGGCAAGGAGGGTGTACGCACCATTACCTTTGAGGACGGCGTTCCTGTCAGTGACGAGGTCACCGAGGAGATGGTTGCGGGGCATACCGTTATGCTCACAGTGAACAGCGAGTTCCAGAGGGGACTGCAGGGAATCCTTGAGGGCTTTATCAAGGATTTTCATAAAATCAACAAAAAGGGCGAGATCATCAGCAGCAAGGTCAAAAGCGGCGCCATCGTAGTGCTCGATGCCAAAACTGGCGCAGTACTGGGCGAAGCGACCGCCCCGACCTATAATCTGATGGATTATTCCGAAATGTACGATGTGCTTCTGGAAGCTCCGGATAATCCGCTGTTCAACAGAGCCACACAGGGTCTGTACCGACCGGGTTCGACCTTCAAGACGATCACTGCCACCGCAGGACTCAACGAGGGCGTGGTCAACGGACAGACAAGCTATCAGTGTAAGCAGACTTATTTTTACATTGATACAAAATTCGGATGCACGGGCAAGCATGATTATATTTCCATTTCCCGTGCGATCATGGTGTCGTGCAATGCCTATTTCTACGATCTTTCCCGAAACCTGACGATCGACAATATCACGAAATATGCCGCACTCTACGGCATCGGACAGAATACGGGCATCGAAACAAGGGATTCCGCAGGATATATGGCATCCCCCGAAAAATACCGTGAACTCGGACTTCCGTGGACAGTCGGTCAGGTACTGCAGGCAGGCATCGGCAACGGTGAAACCATGGTAACTCCCCTGCAGCTTGCGAATGTCGCATGCACCATCGCAAATGAGGGCGTGCGCTATGAGCCGTACCTCGTGGACAGCATCTGGGACTACAATATGGAAAATTGTATTTCCAAGACGCAGCCGACAGTTGCACAGACGATCGACCTCAATTACCGCTATGTGTACCATTATATCGAGGAAGGCATGATTATGGCTTCGACCAACAACATGCCGGACGAATATTCCCTCCAGAATCTCGGCTACAGCGTTGCCATCAAGACCGGTACACCGCAGTGGGAAAGCCGTGTGCAGGACTCCGTTTTCATCGGATATGCTCCTGCTCATGACCCGAAAATCGCATTCGCCGGCATCATCGAGGGCGGTGAATATTCCAAGTATATGATAAGATCCATTCTAAAACTCTACGAGGAGGTGTATGGGATGCATTAATCCCTCGCTGAGTTCGTGAAAAGCAACAAAATGATGTGTTTAAAATACGATGGTTTTCACAATTTTGTAGATTTCAGCATACAAAAAATTGACAAAATCCGTATTTGTGATATAATAATAAGTAGGCATGTTGTACAAAACAATTGTATTATGCACCGATGAAAAATGAAGCATCGGTTGTTTTGGGGGAGGAGTTCCGGCGAACTCCGGAAAGGAGAAATTTCATGGCAAAAAATCCGAAGCTGATTGCAGTAACCTCCGGTAAAGGCGGTACGGGCAAATCATCCATTTGTTACGGTCTGGGTTATACCCTGGCAAAGCAGGGACATCGTACACTGATCATTGAGCTGGACTTCGGTCTGCGCTGTCTGGATATCATGTTCGGCATGTCCGGCAGTGTCCAGTACGATCTGGGTGACGTGCTTTCCGGCAAGAAGGAGATTCTCGATGCAGTCACACATGTACCAAGTGCAAGCAATCTGAATATTCTCTGTGCCCCGAAGGATCCGTTCATGAAGGTAACAGCAGAGCAGGTGGTAGACATCTGCCGCAAGATCAGAAAGTATTTTGATTTCATCATCATCGACACCGGTGCAGGCATCAACTCCCATGTATTTGATGTCGTAGAGCAGGCAAACCTGATTCTGGTTGTGACAACACCCGACCCCGTGTGCATCCGTGATGCAACGATGATGTCCGACGAGTTCTATAGACGTGGCAACAAGCGTCAGCGTCTGATCGTCAATAAGATGAACAAGAAAAACATCACAAGCAAGCTGATTGAGAACCTTGACGAGATTATTGATACCGTCGGCATTCAGCTCATTGGTGTCATTCCGGAGGATTTTGCACTCGCAGAAGCGACCGGCAAGGGCGTTCCGGTGGCACTTAATGCGCCGAGCCTTCTGGCATTTGATGCGATCTCCAAGCGTCTAAACGGTGAGCAGATTCCGCTTGTGATCAAGTAATCTGTAAAATAGTACATGCCGCAAGTCGGCGGAAAGGAATGAGAAGTATGACAATAGCCTTAATTGCCCATGATGCGAAGAAAGAACTGATGGTACAGTTCTGTATTGCTTATTGCGGAATCCTGTCGAGATATAATCTCTGTGCGACGGGTACGACCGGCAAGCTTGTAAGCGAAGCGACGGGTCTGACGATCCAGAAGTACCTTAGCGGCTCTCAGGGCGGCGGTCAGCAGATCGGCGCAAGAATTTCCTGCAATGAAATTGATGTGCTTCTGTTTTTCCGTGATCCGATCACGCCCAAGGCAAACGAACCGAACGATATCAATCTTCTGCGTCTGTGCGACGTGCATAATGTTCCGGTTGCAACCAATATTGCAACGGGTGAAGCACTGATCATGGCACTGGAGAGAGGCGATCTGGATTGGCGTGAAATCGGCAATCCCTCAATCTAAGCAAACACCCGGTCTGCTGTAAATGTGCTTCGGCATGCTGCCCGATGGGAGAGCCGGAGAAACTGTTTTCAGCAGACTTTTATTTATGGAGGTATCTATGGCAAATATCAAGCGTCCGAATGGAACAGAGGACATCCTGCCGTCTGCCAGCCGTGACTGGCAGATGCTCGAAGGCCTGCTGCGTGAAATTGCAGGCAAATTCGGGTTCCGTGAGATTCGTGTACCCACCTTTGAACAGACGGATCTGTTCTGCCGCAGTGTCGGCGAAACGACCGATGTGGTGCAGAAGGAAATGTATACGGTTTCTGCAAAGGAATCCACGTTCACACTGCGGCCCGAGGGAACAGCCGGCACCATCCGTGCCATGCTGCAGAATGGTCTTCTGAATGAAGCACTGCCGCAGCGTGTATACTATATTCTGTCCTGCTTCCGCCATGAGCGTCCGCAGGCAGGCAGACTGCGTGAATTCCACCAGTTCGGCGTGGAAATGGCAGGCTCTGCAAGTGCGTCCGCAGATGCGGAGGTCATCAGCCTTGCAAAGCAGATCATCGATATGGTCGGCATTCAGGGCATTGAGCTGTACATCAATTCCATCGGCTGCCCGACCTGCCGTAAGGCATACCACAAGGCATTGCAGGATTATTTTGCAGCGTCCAAGGAGCAGCTCTGTGACACCTGTCTGTCCAGACTTGAGAAGAATCCCATGCGTATCCTTGACTGCAAGAGTCCCGTTTGCGGTGAGATCGCAAAGGATGCCCCTGTGATTCTCGATTATCTGTGCGAGGAGTGCAGCACGCATTTTGAGCAGCTGCAAAAATACCTCACACTGCTGCACATCGACTACAAGATCAATCCGAAGATCGTGCGTGGTCTGGATTATTACACCAAGACCGTGTTTGAATTTGTCACGACCGATATCGGTGCACAGGGAACTGTCTGCGGCGGCGGCCGCTATGACGGTCTGATTGGTCAGCTCGGCGGTCCCGAAACCCCTGCACTGGGATTCGGAATGGGTCTGGAGCGTCTGCTTCTGACGCTGCGTAACCAGGGCATCAAGCTCTCCGAGGAGGAGGCATGCGACATCTATTTTGTTCCTATGGGCGAGCAGGCAGCGGAAAAGACTTTTGCAATGGCGGCAAAGCTGCGCAGCGAGGGCGTTTCCGCACAGACGGACGTAATGGGCAGAAGTCTGCGTGCGCAGATGAAATACGCAGACAAGATCAATGCACGTTTTACGCTGGTTCTGGGCGATAATGAAATTGCCGCAGGCACGGCGGAAGTAAAGAATATGAAAACCGGAGAAAAGACCAGCCTTGCACTGGATGATACATTTGCAGAGCGTTTTTCCGATGTTCTCATGGCTTCCATGTTTGATGAAGATGGCAGCTTTGCGAACCTGCTGGGTTAATTTATAAAGGAGGCAGATTTATGGTAGAATCTATGGGTAATCTGCGCCGCACACATGGCTGCGGCGAGGTAACAGAACCGGGCATGCAGGTCACTGTGGGCGGTTTTGTACAGTATATGAGAAACAAGAACAAGGTCATCTTCATCGTACTGCGTGACAGAAGCGGTGAAGTACAGCTTGTGTTCAATGACGAAACGGATCGTGCAATTTTTGAAAAGGCAGCGTCTGTAAAGAATGAGTACGTCCTGCTTGTCAAGGGTACCGCCGTACAGCGTCAGGATATCAACCCTAATATGAAAACGGGTATGGTAGAGATCGTTGCGGAGGATCTGCGCATCCTCTCCAAGGCAGAGCCGCTGCCGTTCGTGATCAGTGACGAAACCAATGTCAACGAGGAGCTGCGTTTGCAGTATCGTTATCTTGACCTGAGAAGAAGTCCGCTTCAGCAGAATCTGATCATGCGTCACAAGATCGCAAAATGCGCAAGAGAGTACTACTATGCGAATGATTTCATCGAAATCGAAACACCCATGATGATGAAATCCACCCCCGAGGGTGCAAGAGACTACCTGATCCCTTCCCGTGTGCATAACGGCAAGTTCTACGCCCTGCCGCAGTCTCCGCAGATCTACAAGCAGCTGCTGATGGTTGCGGGCATGGAGCGTTATATCCAGATTGCAAGATGCTTCCGTGATGAGGATCTGCGTGCAGACCGTCAGCCGGAATTCACCCAGATCGACCTTGAGATGTCCTATGTGGATGTGGAGGATATCCTCGACATGACCGAAGGATTCCTTGCAAAGCTCATGTCCGACGTACTTGGTCAGAAAATCACCCTGCCCCTGCCTCGTCTGTCCTACGCAGATGCCATGAACCGTTACGGCTCCGATAAGCCCGACACACGCTTTGGCATGGAGATCTGCGATATTTCCGATCTCGTGAAGGATTGCGGCTTCGGTGTATTCTCCGGTGCCGTGCAGTCCGGCGGCAGCGTTCGCTGCATCGTCGCAAAGGATGCGGCAAAGGTGCTGACACGTAAGGAGATCGACAAGCTCACCGAAATGGTGCGTGGCATCGGTGCGAAGGGTCTTGCATTCATCCGCTGGGCGGATGAGCAGCCGACCTGTGCATTCTCCAAGTTCTTCAGTGAAGAAGAAATGCAGAATATTCTGAATACTATCGGCTGCGAAAAGGGCGACGTTGCGCTCTTTATCGCTGACAAGAACAGCGTGACACTGCCGGTTCTGGGCGCACTGCGTCTGCATGTGGCAAAGAAGCTGGAGATTATCCCCGAGGACAAGCTCAATTTCCTGTGGATCACCCAGTTCCCGTTCTTCGAATGGGATGAGGATTCGCAGACATGGCTTGCTATGCACCATCCCTTTACAATGCCCGAGGATGAATGCCTGCCGTACCTTGAATCCGATCCCGGCAAGGTGACCGCAAAGGCATATGACCTCGTACTCAACGGTGTAGAGCTTTGTTCGGGTTCCATCAGAATTACGGACTACGAGCTGCAGCAGAAGATGTTCCGTGCGCTTGGTCTGACGGATGAGGAGATCGAAGCGAAGTTCGGCTTCCTCGTAGAAGCTTACCATTACGGCGCACCGCCTCATGGCGGTCTGGGCATCGGTCTGGACAGACTTGCAATGGTTCTGTGCAAGGCAGAGAGCCTGCGTGATGTGGTGGCATTCCCGAAGGTAAAGGATGCGTCCGAGATCATGAGTGCATGCCCGTCCGTTGTCGAGAAGGAAAACCTCGACGTGCTGGGCATTGCGGTTGTGGAAAAGAACGAAGAATAAAAGTGACCCCCGATTTTCTGAGGAAAATCGGGGGTTTGGCTTGCTGAATCGCTTTTTAGCGGGTGTGGGTACGCAGTACCCACACAATAAAGCCCCTCCCCATTGGGGGAGGGGTAGGGGTGGGGGCAGGATTGGAGTTACTAACTCAAGAGGAAAATCGGGGGATTTGTTATATGGACTCACCACATCGTCGGCGTATATTCCAGTACCTTGCGCTTGACCATTGCAAGGTCGAAGGCGTTGAGTTTATCGTTGGAGTCCATGTCTGCCGCATATGCTGCATGCTCGTCAAGCGTTCCAAGACAGAGCAGATATTTTTGCAGCAGGATCACATCCGCAACCGTAAAGGAACGGTCGTTGTTCAGATCGCCCTTCAGAAATGGGTCGTCCACGATCGGTTCCGTTGTGGGCTGCGTTGCAGGCTCACTTGTGGGGGGATTCACGGTACCGCTATTAAGATATGCGGAAATTTTCTCTGCCCAGTGTGCTCCCATTTTTGCATAGCCCTGTTCACTTGGATGGCATCCGTCATAGAGATCGCCTGCGGAAACGTCGATCACGCTTGCCACATCGCCGAGCTGCACATTTTTGCCCTCTGCCTGTTTTTCGGCAACAAGGGACTTTACACCGGCATTGTACGCATCCACGCATTCGTTCACCTTAGAAGGAATCTGCTCCGCAGAGAGATTGAACGTCCACTGGTAGGAGCCTACCCAGCTTGCACAGGCAGTCGCGTCAATTGCAGGAATGGTCGTGACAAACAGTACATCCGTGCTGTCGAGATGTTCGAGAATCTTGTCCACCACCGTTTCCAGACGGACGAGGGCTGTGGTGGATTCACGGATATCTCCCACACCTGTGCGGATGTCCAGACTTGCGTCAAGCAGGTCATTCGTACCGATCTGCAGGAGTACAATGTCGGGATCATGGGTTTCGATCAGATTCTGCCCTGCAAACAAGGTTTCATAAATGCCCGTTCTGCCCGAATAGCTCATCGTGGAATAGCCGCTGTAGCCGCAGTGCTGCGGATCGTAGGTGATGGTCGTGCCATTCCAGCTGTAGGTGGCTTCGTTCGACCAGCTGTTTTCAGGGCCGACCATGTCAAAGCTGATGACGTTTTGCTGCAAATGATAGCACAGGTATTTGCGGTAGCCGTTGTCGGCGTTGATGTAGCCATGCGTGATGGAATCTCCCACCGCCATGATACGAAGCGGCTCGTCCGCAGATGCGGAAATATAGGGGATTGCAGAAGCCGTGCCGCCAAGCATTGCCGCAGCCGTCAGAAGGGGAAGGACTTTTTTCAGTTAATAATTCTGCTCCTTTCGTTGTTGCTGATTGCTTTTATTATAGCACAGATAAAGGAAACTGTCCATGCCTTGCAGAAAATAAGATAGGGAACTGCTGAAAATCATAGCAGTTCCCGTATGCTCTGCCGTGGCAGAGGCGGGTGCAGGGGCTGCAAGCCCCTGCAAAAAATCCCCCTCCCTTTGGGAGGGTGCAGGGGGCAGGCAGATTTATGTGAATCTCCCCATGACAAATAAGTCGAGGGAACTGCTGAAACTATCAGCAGTTCCCTTCATTTTATGTCGGTATTACAACAATCGCCTGACTGTGCAGCGCTGCATATGCCGCATCGCACTTCTCCTTTGGATAGGACACGACCGCATCCTGCCGCATGGAATCGGAGAAATAATAATTCGCATCATCCGCACCGATCAGCAGCAGCGAATGCTCGGGCGATACAAAGGTAAAAGAATTGCCGTCCGGCAGCTGCCATGTGTAAGATTTCTCGATTTCCTGCATTTCAATTGTCGCCCAGATCTGTACGGGGTATCCCTTTTTGACGTAATTTTCGAACAAGGTCTGCAGGGGACAATTGTAGATGGCAGACACGGTGAAGTTTTCCGGCGCCGCCGCCTGCATTGCCTTGACAATGGCAGTCGAATAGCAGCCGTAGCCCGACGAGGAATAGGGATCGCCAATGAAGGCATCCCACGGATTATCCCCGAACATCTTGTTGCCTTCATAATAGGGATAATCGGTTTTGGGCAGGTAGTTGTCGATGAAATCCTCCACCGTAATTGCACAGCCGTGGTATTGCAGCAGGGACACCGCCGACACGCTTTCACAGCCGGTCGGATACTTGTCCTTCTGATAGATGTGGGGGACATCCGCAAGGTGTTTTCCGCTGAGCGGAGGCTTTGTCTGCTCGTCCGCAGAATCGGCAGATTCCGTTTTGATCTGTGTCACAGGGATGGACTGACCGTCCGTTTCCGTCACCTTTGATTTTGAAAGCTTTGGAATCAAAGCAATTGCGCCGATTGCCAGAACAAGCAGAAGCAGAACGGCTGCGGTGTTTTTCTTTTTCAGTTTCATTTGTTGTATGTCCTTTCTCTTTTCGGCGCCGCTAAGCGGAATTCTTTCTTCCTCAATTATACCATAGTTCCATATGTTTTTCAAGGTCAAATATCGGTCTGTTTCGGATTTTCCGCAGAATAGAACAAGCAGCCTGCAAAATGCAGACTGCTCATTCCTAAACAATTCACGTTCGGCAAGCTGTTGCCTTATTGGAAATATAACTTCTTCATTGCCGCAAGGTCAAATGCATTGATTTTGCCATCCTCGCAGAGGTCGCAGTTTGCGGCATTTGTCAGCTCACCTGCACCCAGCAGGTAGCGCTGTACCATGATGATATCTACGACTGTAAATTCGCCGTCAGCGTTTGCATCGCCCTTCACAGGCTCAGCCGACGCCTCTGCGTCACGGTCAACCAGTGCCATCAGGTAGGTCAGCGGAGAATTCCAGTAAATGGTGATTTCGTTTGTGGAGTAGCTCTCGGAGTGATCCACAAAGCACTTTGCAGGCGGTACATTGGCAAGGTATGCCTTTGCTGCGCTGTCCTCCAGATTGGAGTTGACACCGCCGACGAGCATGCCGCCCATTGCCTTGCCCACAGCCATGGAAGGTCTGTGGTGCGGATTCTGCGGAGCAACAGTACCGTAGCCCGTTACAAAGCAGGTCGCATTCGGGTTCTTGCCAAGGAGATAGTCAAGCTGTGCGCAAGCTGCGTCACGATACTTTTCATCGCCTGTCAGATCATAAGCGAGATCCAGAATAATACCGGAGTTTGCAACGGTCATGTTGCTGCCCCAGTTAAATTCGTCAATTGCAACACCGTAGGGGGAGTTTGCAGAGGTTGCTGCAAAGGTATCCGCCTGACTTGTTACCATTTGCTTTGCGGTCGCATATGCGGAAGAGGACTTGTCAACGCCGTCCATTGTCAGCAGTGCGATATTGCCGTAGTCAGCTACCACTGCCCAGTCCAGACCCAGCTTCTTGAACATGCCGGGGAGGTTTTCCAGTGCAGTCAGATACTTCTGATCGCCCGTTGCACGATACATCTGTGCTGCTGCCCAGTAACGCTCGTCACGGTCGGAGGTGTCCTCATAGGAACCTGTGGTAACTTCTGCGGGATTCTCAAAGATGATGTCGGGATTTGCTTCAAGGAACTTCCATGCGTTTTCCGCAGCCTTCATGCACTTATTTGCAAAGTCTGCGTCCACATCCTTGTAGAACTCATACGCAAGTGCCATGGATGCGCAGAAGTCAGCTGTTGCAGTTGTGGAAACGGGAGTCACGATCAGCGCACCGGTTTCCTTTTCCGGCATGATGTAGCCGGGGAAGTTTGCGCAGCTTACCTTGTGGTAAACGCCGCCGTTTGACGCCTGCATTTTCAGCATCCATTCCAGCTCATAGCGTGCCTCATCCAGAACATCCGGAATGCCGTTATTGCTTTCGGGAATGCCCAGATTATCGCCGAACAGCTCAGGATTTGCATCGTATGCATACAGCAGGTCAGCAATGGATTTTGCCGCCGGAACGATGTAGCGTCCGTAGTCGCCGGCATCATGCCAGCCGCCTGTCACATCAATGGTCTGGTTGGTGCCGAGGATGGTTGCTGTGCCTGTGTGGCATGCAGCGTGACCGAACTCTGCGTCCTTTACCTCGCAGCCGCATCTCTGCAGATACAGCATCTTGATGGAATCGTCGAAGAGCTTGGTGTACACATCTTCGGAAATTGTGAACTTGTAGGAATCATCCAGACCGTTGCAGGTAATATAATAGGTGCCGGGAGTTGTGACTTCGGAGAAATCGCCGAGGAAATTGACCTCTCCCGCACTTGCGTTATTCTTTTCGCCGTAAAGCTTGCCGGTATGTACAACTGCCTTGGAATCCGCATTTACAACGGAAAATTCAGCTGCACCGTTCACATCACGGAACGTTGCGATCTTTGTCGCATCCGGCTTGTAGCCCACCTGATTGGTAATGATATCAGGTGCATAGGGCATGTTGGATTCATAATTGACATTGCTGTCGTCAATCAGCTCAAGCACAACATTGTCCAGATAAATCGTGTGCGCCGGAACGGTTTCCTTCTGATTACCGCAGTTGAACACGAGCTTTGCCATGACGTCGGTTTCCTGCTCCATGGTAAAGGTGTAGTCCACTTTTTGCGGCTGTGTTGTCAGGTCAAGGCCCTTCCAGGTATATGCCTGATAGGTGCCGCCGTTCTGCTGGATCATCGACTCCACGAAACGGGGTGTTGTACAGGAGATCTCAAAGCTCAGACGATACTTTGCATTCTGGTACAGCGGTACGATGTCATAAAACATCTGTACGGAATAGTTCAGTGTACCAACATCCGTGATGTTGAACGCAAGCTTTCCGCCCTCTGTGGAAAGTGAGCATTTACCGCCGCTTTCCTTGTAGGTACCCCAACCGGATGTACCCGTGTCAAATGTACTGTTGCTGATCATGTTCTGTGCAGCGTCCGCCTTCATCATTGCCCCCTCAGACAACGGGAAAGCTGACAGCATCATTGCACATGCCATGCTCAGCGCAATTGCTTTGCATTTTCCTCTCATAATTTCCTCCTCTTCGGTTTGTTAGACCTGCCGTAAAATACCATCTCATGCCTAACGGCGTTCTGCGGCATGTCAATGATTGAAACGGAAACGGCTGTGTGAGACCGCATCCGTCGGTTGTGGCGCACATGCATCCGCATGCACATGCTTTGGGTTGCTGCTTTGTTTGCATTGTGATCGAAAAATTCCCCCTTATCTCTTAGGGGGGAGTGGGGCAAACGCCCCACATAAACCATCGTATGAAACTGCCGCATTTCTGCGGAAGTATCGAAACATACGATACACCTTCATTATACAACATTTACCTTGAAAACGCAATGCACTTTTGTGCATCTTATATTGCGTTTTGTGCAAATCTGTGCTTTGCCACGCCAAAATGAAAGATTTCGCCCTCCATCGCAAAGATTTCCCGAAGGTGCAGGCGTCTGCCGTCCGTGAACACCAGAAGCTGCTGTGCAAAATCAATCCACCGCACTCGTCCCGAAATATTCCGGTAAGCACCGCCCTCTTTTTTTTCATCGGGAACAAAACAGGTCACAACGATCTGCGGACGTTCCTCAAGATGCTCCTGCAGAAGCTGCATGCGCACATCAAGCACGGCGCAGGCATCCTCCGTCAGCACCGCCCTTTGTTCGGTCAGCCTTGCCGTTTCCGAAACGGCATCATCATATCCCGTCAGCGCCGCAAACGGCGCAAACTGTGCCGCACGGCTGCGGCGTGACATCTGCTGCCGTTTTTCGGAAACAGGATGCTCCCGCAGGAGGATATCGCTGTACTGTGAAGCTTCCATTGTATTTCTCCTCTTTCTATGCACGATGACCGCCAACCTGTCCGTTGCGTTCGATCGTGGTTGCGCCCTCCTCAAAATTCATCCCCTTGAGAATGGCATTTTTTCCGTATTTCTTCCGTATCGCAAGGATTGCCCTCTGCATCTTCTTTTCTCTGTCAAGCATGGCAGCTTCCGCCTCCTGCTTTCTGACCAGAGCATCGTAATCCGTAAAAAGCTCCAGCTGCACCGCATCCTCCTTCACTTCCTGCTCGGAAATGATGTGATTTGCCGCAAGACAGAGCCGCCGCACGGTCAGATCCCTGTCCACGATCCTGTCATACAGCCCAAGTACTTTCTCAATGATATTTTTTGTGGAGGATGTGTGCTTTCCGAGATTTACAGAGCCGTGTGCGGATTTCGGAACCTTTCTGCCGTAGTGATCGCTTGTGACTTCACCCCGATACATGCTTGCACGTTCCGTATCGGCGAGATTCCCGATATCATACCCCACTGTCAGCACGATCTGATCGGTCGCAAGTCCCTGTTCCACAAGATCCAGCACCAGAAGTTCGGTCATTTCACGCACGATCAGCCTGCCTTTTTCAAATTCATAGGGGCATTTGAGCACCTGACCGCTGCTGATGCTGCGGTTCTCCGGACGGTATGCCTTGACATCCGCAATGGTGCAGCATTCCCACCCCCACGCATGGTCGATCAGAAGCTCCGCATTGACCCCGAACATCCGATACAGCAGCTCCTCGTGGGTAAGGGAGCAGCGAGCGATATCTCCCATCGTGTACAGCCCCTTTGTTTCGAGCTTACGGGCATAGCCCCTGCCGATCCGCCAGAAATCCGTCAGCGGACGATGCTCCCAGAGCTGCCTGCGGTAGGCAAGCTCATCGAGCTGTGCAATCCGCACGCCGTTTTCATCCGCAGGCATTTTCTTTGCGACAATGTCCATGGCGATCTTGCAAAGATACATATTCGTGCCGATACCTGCCGTTGCTGTGATGCCTGTTTCACGCAGAACATCCCGTATCATCGTCATGGCAAGCTCCTTTGCGGTCATTTTGTAGGTTTGCAGATAGGCAGATACATCCATGAACACCTCGTCGATGGAATAGACGTGGATATCCTCGGGTGCCACATACCGCAGATAGATCTGATAAATCTGTGTGCTGACCTCCATATACCGTGCCATCCGTGGCGGTGCAACGATATAGTCAAGGGCAAGCGAGGGGTGATTTTGCAGCGTCGGCGCATCACTGGAGCTTCCCGCAAGCCGTTCTCCCGGTGCATCCCAGCGGCGGCGATCGTTGACAAGCTTTACCTGCTCGATCACCTCAAAGAGCCTTGCCCTGCCGCTGATGCCGTGCGCCTTCAGGGAGGGCGATACGGCAAGGCAGATGGTCTTTTCCGTGCGCTGTGCGTCGGCAACGACAAGATTGGTCGTCAGTGGATCCAGCCCACGATCCACGCATTCCACCGAAGCGTAGAAGGATTTCAGATCTATCGCAATATAGCGGAATTCTTCCTGTTCCATGCCGTTTACCTTCTTTCCGAATGTATGTTCTGTTTTTATTATACCACATCTCTTTTCAAAAATCAAGAGGTATTCACAGGAAAAACGAACATTTTTTCTTTTAGGAGGCAAAAAAATCCACTGCTGTGGAAATCCCACAGCAGCGGATGGAAATTCAGTTCTGCTAAAAGGCTCAGCGATTGTTCCACTGTTCCTTGAAGGTTGCAAAGAAGGACTTGAACTGGCTTGCATTCACATTATCCTTCAGATGCAGGAATACCAGATCTCTGCTTGCGGAGAAATCGGAAACCGCAACCTTAGCGATTCTGCCACGCTCTGCCTCGTCCTTCATGACGGATTCATAGTTAAAGCAGATACCTGTATTTTCAGCTGTCAGCGCTGTCAGAGAGGACGGAGTGTTGCTGACCATAGTTGCATAAAAATCATTCAGATCATATCTGCGGCTCTCAAGAATTTCTTCCAGTGCCGCACGGCTTCCTGCGCCTTCCTCACGCAGCAGAAGCTTTTCACGGAAAATCTTTCTGAATGTATGGTTCTTCAGCTCCTCAGCATGCTCGGGACTTGCCCAGATGCTGAAAGGTTCGCTTGCAAGGGGAGTTGCAACGACGTCCACGTTCATGAAGCTCTTGTCCACAAGAACAAAATCGAGCTGTCCGCACTGGAGCATTTCCACAAGCTTCTTTGCATTGTCGGAATACAGCTCCAATTCCAGATCCTCGTTCTGTGCGAGCATTCTGCCCACAATCTTCGGAACGAGGCGGTCGCCGAATTCCTTCATGCAGCCGAAACGATAGGTCACACGCTTTGCGCTCATTCTCTGCAGGTCAGCGATGATCTTTTCGCTGTTCTGGCTCATTGCCTTTGCGTGACGGCGAAGATATTCGCCCTCGGGCGTGAGCCGCAGGGTTTTGCCTTCATAGCTGAAGAGCTTGCACTGATAGCGGTTCTGCAGATACTTGATGTGCTGCGTTACGGAAGGCTGCGTGATTTCGAGAATCTTTGCAGTCTTTGTGTAGCTCTTTGTTTCACACAGCTTCAAAAAAGTAGCGATACGAAAGTCCAACATAATGATACACCTCAAAAAAATAGTATTTCCCGCTGTTTTTCCCATATGCCGTATATGCTACCCACATATAGATGAAGCCCACAATAACCATTTGTAATTTATCGGCATGTGCCGTTAATACTATTACTATTTTACACTATAAACTATTACTTGTCAAGTGGGGATTCTATATTTTCACTGAATTTTCAAAAATCATCTACACAAAATTCGACATTTATTATAAAAATTAACTTTTGAAATATCCACATCGTATAATAGAAAACGTGAACCTTCCTGTATTCATGTGCATAAAATGCATTATGCAAAATCTACATAAAGGAGAGATGGCAATGTGCGGAATTGCAGGCGTAATCAGTTTCAGAGAGGAATTGTATGCACAGACAAAGATTTTTGAAAAGATGCAGGAGGAGATCGGCAGGCGTGGCCCCGACCAGAGGGGGATGCTGCTGACAGAGCATGCAGCGCTCCTTCACACAAGGCTTTCGGTGATTGATCCGCAGAACGGCAGGCAGCCCATGCAGTTTTCGGATGCACAGGAAACCTACACGATCGTGTACAACGGGGAGCTGTACAACACAGCGGAGCTTCGGCAGAAGCTTATGGAAATGCACTATCGCTTTGAAACGGATTCGGATACGGAGGTGCTGCTCAAGGCGTATGCGGCATTCGGGGAGAAATGCCTTGACCACTTAAACGGCATTTTCGCCTTTGCCGTCTGGGAACACCACAGGGAGCGTCTGTTCCTTGCCCGTGACCGCATCGGCGTAAAGCCGCTGTTCTATCATCTCACTGATACGCATCTGATATTCGCTTCGGAGCTGAAAGCCATTCTTGCGCATCCGGATGTGCCGCATGAGATCGGAATTGACGGGATCAGCCAGCTTCTGCTGTTTGGTCCCGGAAGAACACCGGGCTGTGGTGTATTCCGTGGGATGGAGGAGCTGAAGGCAGGCTTCTGCGGCTGTTACACCAAGGAGGAGGGGCTGAAAACAAGATGCTACTGGCAGATGGAGGCACAGGAGCATACGGACAATTTTGCGCAGACGGTCGAGCATGTGCGGTATCTGCTGACCGATTCCATCCGCAGGCAGCTGGTTTCCGATGTGCCGCTTGGGACGTTTCTGTCGGGCGGGCTAGATTCAAGCATTATTTCCTCGGTTGCGGCAAGGGAATTCCGGAAGGACGGACGGGAGCTGCACACGTTCTCGGTGGATTACAGGGACAATGACAAGTATTTTCAGAAAAGTAAATTCCAGCCGAACAGCGATCCGGATTTCATCCGCAGGATGCAGGAATATCTGGGAGTACACCATCACTGGACGGTCATTGACACGCCCGCCCTTGCAAGGGCGCTCTTTGCGGCGGTGGATGCAAGGGATCTGCCGGGTATGGCGGATGTGGATGCATCGCTCCTGCTGTTTTGCGGCGAGATCCGAAAGGAAGTAACGGTTGCGCTTTCGGGAGAATGTGCGGATGAGCTGTTCGGGGGCTATCCGTGGTATCGGGATCCCGAGATCCGTGCGGCATACGGATTTCCGTGGTCGCAGAGCACGGCATACCGCATGACCTTTGCAAAGCCCGAAATTGCAGAGCTTTTGCAGCAGCGAGGGGATGTGGACAGGGAATATCGGGCAACGCTTGCACGGACATCGCTCCTTTCGGGAGAATCCCCCACGGAGCAGCGGATGCGTGAGATGATGCGGCTCAATGCGGACTGGTTCATGCAGACGCTTCTTGACCGCAAGGACCGCATGAGTATGTACAATGCGCTGGAGGTGCGTGTGCCGTTCTGCGACTACCGCATTGCACAGTATCTGTACAATGTTCCGTGGGAATTCAAGGAACACGGCGGCTATGAAAAGGGGCTGCTGCGTGAGGCGATGCGTGACTATCTGCCGGAGGAAATTCTCTGGCGCAAGAAAAGCCCCTACCCGAAAACGCACAACCCGAATTATCTGACGGCAGTCACACAGCTTCTCGAAAGCCGCCTGCAAAATCCCGATGCGCCCATTTTGCAGATGATAAACCGTGAGGCACTTGAAAAGCTGATGTACAGCGAAGAGTCCGTGCAGTGGTATGGTCAGCTGATGACAAAGCCCCAGACGATCGCCTACTTTGCGCAGATGGATTACTGGATGGAGAAATTCGATGTAAAGGTGTGTCTGTAGAATGCACATCCCCCTTTCCCTTGACAGGGAAGGGGGATTTTGCATGAACCGTCCGTCTTTCCGTTGACTTTTTCCGAAAATGCGGTATAATGGAAGTAATAAAGGGGCTGAATGTGGGGGCAATTTTAAGAAAACTTTCACAAAGAAAAGGACTTTTTCTGCAAGCGGACTCTCAATCAAAAAGGAGGACACCCATGATTATCAACAACGTCGGCTACAACCACTGCCATGATGCGGATTTCTTTATCGACCGCCCCGACGGCTACGGAGATTTTCTCCTGTTGCTTCTGAAAACCGAATCCATCTTTACCCTCGGCGGAAAGGATGTGCTTGTGCCGGAGAATACGTTTTTTCTCTACCGCAAAGGCTCCCCCCAGTATTACCGCTGTGTGCCGAAGAAAACCTTCTCCAATGACTGGATTCACTTTCAGTTTGAAAAAGGGGAGGAGGAGAAATTCCTGTCCTACGGCATTCCCTACGATACGCCCATTCCCGTGGAGCATCTGAATTTTCTCAGCTTCTGCGTCAAGTCCATTTCCTACGAGATGTATTCCTCCAACCTCAACCGCAAGAAAAGCATCGAGCATTACATGGATCTGATGTTCCTCAAAATTCAGGAGCAGATGAGCGAACAGGAGCAGGCTGTTCCCGATTCCAAATACGAAATGCTCTCGGTCATCCGCAACAAGATCTACAGCCGTCCCTACGAATTTCGCAATGTCTATACCTCCGCCCATGAGGTGCGCATGAGCAAATCCTCTTTTCAGCACCAGTATAAGGAGCTGTTCGGGACAACCTTCATGCAGGATATGATCCGCAGCAGGATGGAATATGCCGCAATGCTCCTCAAAACCACGGGAATGACCGTTGCCGAGATTGCTGCGCAGTGCGGCTACAAAAGCTATGC
Source organism: Oscillospiraceae bacterium (assembly GCA_017521325.1). Taxonomy (GTDB): domain Bacteria; phylum Bacillota; class Clostridia; order Oscillospirales; family Ruminococcaceae; genus UBA3855. The sequence goes on from JAFXCV010000044.1 coordinate 23,286, forward strand.
GCATTTTGCAAGGATCTTCAAGCAGCAGACGGGCATGACTCCCATCGAATACAGGAAATCCGGAAATGCTGAAAAACATTCTGACTGTTAGAATTCATAAAACAGATATACAAAACAGCTGAAAATGTATGTAAAACTTCCGAAAATGTTCATATCATCCACCATTTCGTTGTATTGTGGGTTGTATTTATATTCCGATTCTGATATTATGAAGAAAATATGAAATTTTGGAGGGATATCTATGAGAAAATCACTTCGCATGCTGGTTGCGGCGGTGGTAGGGATGACCACTGTATTATCGTGCATTCCGACAGCCTATGCGGACAATCCGATCGTGCAGACGAACTATACTGCCGATCCTGCACCAATGGTGTACAATGACACGATGTACATTTACACAAGCCACGACCTTGACGGTTCGACGTATTTCACGATGCCCGACTGGAAGTGCTATTCCTCAACGGACATGCAGAACTGGACGGATCTGGGGTCGGTACTCGGCTACACGGATTTTACATGGGCTGAGAAAGATTCCGCATGGGCTGCACAGTGCGTGGAGCGCAACGGCAAATTCTACATGTATGTAACACTTGTGCCTGCGGCAACGGGCGGACGTGCGATCGGTGTTGCGGTTGCAGATAATCCCGCAGGACCCTTCAAGGATGCCCTCGGCAAGCCCCTTTGCGGCCCGAACTGGGATTATATTGACCCCACGGTATTCATTGATGATGACGGTCAGGCTTATCTGTATTTCGGTAACCCCACACTGAACTATGTCAAGCTCAATGAGGATATGATCTCCTATTCCGGTCAGGTGAACAAGATTGAGCTGACAACAGCAGGCTTCGGTTCCCGTCCGGACGGTGATGAACGGCATCAGACGCTTTATGAGGAAGGCCCGTGGTTCTACAAGCGTGGAGATCTTTACTACATGGTTTATGCGGCATCCGGTATTCCGGAGAACATCTGCTATTCCACAAGCCCGAATCCCACAGGCCCGTGGACATTCCGTGGTGAGATCATGTCATCGGGTGCAACGGGCGGCGGCAGTTTCACCAATCATCCCGGTGTCGTGGATTACAGAGGCAAGTCCTATTTTGCGTATCATAACGGCTCGCTGCCCGGAGGCGGCGGCTTTACACGTTCCGTTTGCATCGAGGAATTTTCCTACAATGCAGATGGTACCATCCCGAAGCTTTCCAATAGCAAGAATGGTCCGGCACAGATCGAAGCAGTTGACCCCTACATCCGCAACGAAGCGGAGAAGATCTGCTGGGAATCCGGCGTTGAAACCGAAAAGTGCAGCGCAGGCGGCGTGAATGTTGCCAACATCGAAAACGGCGACTATATCAAGGTAAAGGGCGTGGATTTCGGCAGCGGCGCAACCTCCTTTACTGCAAGCGTGGCTTCCGCTGAAAGCGGCGGCAAGATTGAGATTCATCTTGACAGCGTAACAGGTCCCGTGGTCGGCACATGTAATGTTTCCGGCACCGGCGGCTGGCAGAACTGGGAAGAAGTGACCTGCGATGTTGCAGGTGCAGAGGGCGAGCATGACCTGTATTTCAAGTATTCCGGCGGCAGCGGTTTCCTGTTCAATATTGACTGGTGGCAGTTCAGCGGTTCCGGCGGCGGCCCCTCCGAGGAAGGCTATTATTTCAACAGCACCTTCGAAAAGAGTGACGACGGCTGGACGGGCAGAGGCGGCGCAAGTGTTGCTGCAACCAATAAGGAATCCTGCGTTGGCGACCGTTCGCTGTATGTCAGCGACCGTACCGCATCCTGGAACGGTGCAACCAAGAAGCTCAGCACTTCTTATTTCAAGAAGGGTGAGTCCTACAGCTTCAGCGCAGAAGTGATGCAGAACGAGGGAAGTACTGCAGAAACGATCATGATGAAGCTGCAGTACACAAATGCAAGCGGTGAAACACAGTATGACACCATTGCAACGGCTACCGCAATCAAGGGCGAGTGGGTACAGCTTGCCAATACCGAATACAAGATTCCTGCGGATGCGTCCAATATGGAAATCTATCTGGAAACCGAAAGCGGCACAACAAGCTTCTATGTTGACCAGGTGATCGGTGCCCTGCCGGGTACTGTGGTGGAAGGTTCCGGTTCTGTGAACCTCATCAAAGCCGACATCGACATGAACGGCGTTGTGAATGCCTTTGACCTTGCATGCGCAAAGAAGGGTCTTGTGAAGGATTTCGCAAGCACAGCAGCCGCAATTGCAGCGGATGTGGACGAGAACGGCGAGTTTGAAGTAGTTGACGTTGTACAGATTATGAAGTTCGTGATGGGCAAGATCGACGAGTTCACCGTGGCAGAAAAGCCCACAGAACCTCCGACGGAAGCACCGGCTGCCATGAGCATGGCAGAATACACCGCACTGTGCGCATCCAAGATGGTGGAATTTGACCCGAACAATGTTCGTACAGAGCAGGGCGGCGTGCAGTATGGTACCGTCAAGAGTGCGACCTACTACTCCACCACCTGCAAGAGAAACAAGCCCTACAATATCCTGCTGCCTGCAAACTACAGCACGGATAAGAAGTACCCTGTCATGTATGTGATGCACGGCTACTGGGAAAATCAGGATCGTATGATCATCAAGGGCAACGGCACGATGTACACAAGACAGATGATCGGCAATCTGATCGCATCGGGCGAGGCAGAGGACATGATCGTGGTATTCCCGTACATCTATTCGAGCGATACGCA
>JAFXCV010000045.1 GCA_017521325.1 Oscillospiraceae bacterium
ACAGAAAGGCATCATAATGAAAAAAATAGTCACATTTCTTTTACTTCTCGCAATGACATTACCAGTCACCTCTTGCAACAACAAGCAGGAAAACTCTTCGCAGCCGGAAAGCTTTGTTCAGCAGGAAAGCAGTATTACCACTGAAAGCAATACCGCTGAAACGGAACAGCCGCAGACGATATCTCCCACAAAGCTTACCAACAAAATGACGGAGATGGAGCTTGATCTTGTAAACAGGCACGCTCTCACGCTTCTCGACGAAATCGAAAAGCCAAATGCAGACCCACAGGCTGAACATCAGGTCAGCGTGGAGTTCGCAACAATGACCTATGACGAATATCGTAAAAATGTCGAGACCAATCATGAGCAAAACTGGATAACCGATGAAGAGTATGAGGCGGCTATGGAGGATATCAGAATCGCTGAGGAAAAAGGGGAAGACTCCTTTCCGCTTAATCCCTACATTCTTGTTGATGGGTATATCGTTCAGCGACTTGTCCCTGATGCAGATGATTTTAATGATGGCAAACCATTCAACTTTGTTGCTGGCACAATGGGAGAAAACGGTGAGTGGAAAGAAGAAAAACTCTCTTTTGATTCATTTGAGGAATATCTCGACTATATCAGAGAACAAGATTCCAAGTTTGGTTATACCGAGGAAGAAATCGAAATTGAGCTCCTGCATGTTCAGCTTGCGTATGATGCACTGAAAAGCGGAGACTACGAAACGCTTCCCGAAGGTTCAGTCGATGCGAACGATCAATCGTTGTATTTCTGGTATGCCATTCACAATTACAGAAGTGAATGGGAATTTGACCGTGATGCAGTTGAAGCGATAAAGGATTCTGTTGACGAGATATACTTTTACGACGAAGAACTTGGTAAAACGTTTGTCGTTCATGTGACGCTTCCGCCTGATTACGACAAGGACAAGACCTATCCTGTGTTCTTCCTGACAGACGGCATCTGGCGTTTCGGCAACTGTCCGGAACTGAGAAAATGCATGGAAAACGGCGAAGCTGCACCGGTGATACTTGTCAGTCTTTATTACAGCTACGATGTCACCGACCCTGACCAATGGATGCGCTATGTTGATCTTGTGATCGACCGTGACAAGCTGCTCGACTTCATCACCGACAACCTTATGCCGTATTTATGCGAGAATTACAATATCGACTGTGCAAATTCCACGCTGTATGGTCATTCGGACGGCGGTGTGTTTACGCATAATGCGGTTTTCAATTCGGACAGGTATGAAAATCAGACCTTCGGTCATTATATCATCGGCAGTCCTGCACTGTGGGGACTGTATCATTATAATCTGGATAATAATATGACCAATGATGATGTGCTGAATGATTACGGCTATTTTGACAGAAACGAAACGCTGGATAAGACCATATTCCTCTGTGCAGGTTCACTGGAAGATCCTGATTATGAACATTATTACCGTGAGGGGGATGATACAACGCTCGAAGGTGTTGCAAAGCTGAAAGAACGTTTCGAAGCAAACGGTGTAAACTTTACACATAAATTATATGAATCACATCACTATCAGTATATCCCCGAAATGCTGGTGGAATATCTGAAAACAATGTATCCGTGTTAACTGAATGTTTAGGTTGGGATTTACAAAACTGAATATGATTACATAGCCGTTTGTGACGAACAATCACAGACGGCTTTTTCTATACCCAAAACAAGAACAGAAAGGAGGTGACACCCATATGATGCATCTTTTTGTAGGAATGCTCCTCGGCATCCTTGTAGGACTTGCCGTAGGCAGTGCCTGTGCATCCCTTGCATGGGCAAAGGCAGAAATCCGCAGACTCAAGCGTGAACTCAGAAAGGAATATGGCTATGCATGATCCAATGTCAATAAAGTAGACAATAAAAAGAGGAGAACTAAGTAACAAGATCTTCAGCAGCAATAGGCGGGAGCCCATTGTTATGAGAGTGTGGACGCATGGAATTATAGAAACCATGAATGTAGCGGAACAATGCGGTTTACCGCATGATGCTTGCTTCGCAGAGCATCATTGCTATTGAGGCTTTTGAAAGTGGAAAGCAAGTCATCTGTTTTGTCACACCCTGACATTTAAGTAAACCAATTTAGATCGCCAGTATGAAACCCCCGATTATTCGGGATTTTTTTGCCCGAACGCCATTGGATTGAAGTTGTATATTGCTTTTTAAAATGGAATATGGTATAATGTGTACATCCTGAATCATGTTCCAAAAGCACAGACATCTGGCGAGGAATTGATCAATTTTCGCAAAGGAGGAATTGCATGACGTATACAATACTTGTGATAGAAGACGACCATTCGCTACGGTACAGTATTTCTCTTGCCCTCGAAACAGACGGATACCGTGTAATCAGTACAGGCTCTGTACATGAAGCGGAAAATCACACGGAACAGGCAGATCTTATTTTGCTTGATGTGATGCTGCCTGAAATTAACGGCATTACATTCTGCAGGAATTTCCGTGAACATAGCAACAAACCTATTATTTTTCTGACGTCCTGCAGTGATGAAACCGATATCATCCGTGGACTTGACAGCGGAGGGGATGACTATATCACAAAGCCCTTTCGCTTACAGGAGCTTCTCTCACGCATTCGTGCCAATCTTCGCCGTGTTCCAAGTGTTCAATCTACTCTTGAACTGACTGCCATTGAGCAGAAGCTGCTTGAATATCTGATGGAAAATCGTGATCGTTACCTGACACGGGAACAAATTCTGGAGCATCTTTGGGATAATAAGGGATGCTTTGTCAATGATAATACGCTTTCCGTTAATATCAGCCGCCTGCGTGAAAAACTCAAGGATTCCGGAAATGGTCAGATCGTTACAAAGAGAGGAATGGGATACAAATGGACAGAGGGGACAAACTGATCAACAACCGCAGCCCTAAGCGGATACTGCTTTTCTTTGTAATTTTGTTTGTGTTGTCCGTATTGTGCAGCTTTCTGATTTCGGGGCTTATTGCAGATGCCATCATGAGAGAACAAATTGACTCCATGCTCTCGATATTGGGCGGTGGGAAATTTACTGCATTACCCGATGCCGATGCCATCGCAAAAGGAGAGTCACTGATTACACAATTCGGCGTGGATGCACAGATGCATCCGTCACTCATGGAAGGCTATGCAGCTCTGCGGATGACGCTGTTCTGGATTCTGATGGGATTTTCGGGGATTCTCTGCATCGCTGGTGCAGCCTGTTCCCTTCGTCAGGTGGATGTGATCTACAACCAGTTGGAAGAAATTCGCAAGGACTGCTTTGCAATTGCCGAACAGCAGAAAACGCAGACAGAACTTTACGGCGAGGATTTCGGCTGTGTCCGCCGCATTTGCGAGGGCGTGAATCTCATTGCATCACGCATGACGCATCTGTCTGCTTCTCTCTATGGGGAAAAGCAATTTCTCAAGGATTTTCTGACCGATTTCTCGCATCAGATGAAAACCTCCCTTGCGGTCATCCGCCTCAATCACGATATGCTCACGCAGTTTGAGGAACTTCCACAGGAGAAAAAAGACCTTCTTTCGGAGGAAATCACCCTGCATCTGGATGGCATGGAAACGCTTGTGCTCTCAGCCCTCAAGCTTGCAAAGCTTAATGCCGATGCGGTAACCTATGAGATGCAGGAATGCGATCTTTCGCAAACCTGCCGAAGGGCAGCGGAACGCCTTTCACCGCTGATGCGGACAAAATACATTCACCTGTGTTTCGATGACACACAGGAAATCCGCTTTTTGCACGATGCAGTGTGGCTCGGTGAAGCCATTGGGAATCTTCTCAAAAATTCCATTGACCACAGCAAATGCACGGAGCTTCGCATGGAATTGGAAAGGCTTCCGGGTGCGGTCAAGCTCATGATCTCCGACAACGGAAAGGGTATCCCACAATCAGAGATTCCCACACTTTTTGAACGCTTCGGCAGGAAATCGAATAATGCCACCATGCAGAGTGCAGGCGTGGGACTTGCAATTGCAAAGCAAATCATCGAGGCGCATCACGGCGATATCAGTGTCTATTCGGAATTGGGGAGAGGTACGAGGTTTGAGATACTGTTTCTAAATCAAATTTTATGAAAAAATTAAGAATTCCCTCCCATTTTGTCACGTTAGCGTAAGATTCGCATGGTACAATAAACCTGCGAAAGCAAATCAAAACAAAATCGGAGGGATTTTCTATGGATACGAAACAAAATATCATCATCGAAACAAAAGATCTTTGCAGAACCTTTGGAAAGGGGGAGGCGGCAGTGCATGCCCTGTGCGATGTCAGCTTTTCCGTCCGTATCGGGGAATTTGCAGCAGTTACGGGCGAAAGCGGCAGCGGAAAGACCACGCTTCTGAACATCCTCGGCTCGCTTGATAACCCCACAAGCGGCAGCGTGCGTGCCGCAGGACAGGAGCTGACGCAAATGAGCGACAACCAGCTTGCCGCCTACCGCAGGAAGAACATCGGGTTTATTTTCCAGAATTACAATCTGATCCCCGTACTGAATGTGGAGGAAAACATTGTCCTGCCGCTGAATCTTGACAACACGCCGCCGGATATGCAATTCCTTGAGGAACTTCTGGAGCTGACGGGACTTACCGCAAAGCGCCGCAGCTTTCCGCATGAATTATCCGGCGGTCAGCAGCAGCGAGTGGCATTTGCCCGTGCGCTCATCCATAAGCCGGACATCATCTTAGCCGACGAACCGACGGGAAATCTTGACAGCAGAAACAGCCGTGAGATCATTTCCATTCTGAAAAATTCCATTAAGAAATACAACCAGACCCTTATCCTCATCACCCACGATGCAAGTATTGCAGCGCAGGCGGATAGAATTTTCCGTATGACGGACGGCAGACTTACGGAGGAGGGAATCGGATGAAACATCTTATCTCTTTATCCTTCAAATACATCCGCCGCCAGAAGCTGCGCTCCGCTCTGACATTCCTGTGCATCATGCTGGCGGTGTTCATCTTCAATACCAACACAGCGTATCTGGGCAGTACGATTGCAACGCTCATCAACTTCGAGAAACATTACGGCGAGGGTGCGTATCATGTGAAGCTTGACGGCGCACTGCCGTATTGTGAGGATTTGGGCAAGGTTGGGCAGCTTCTTGAAAATCATGTGGCTGTGGAGGATCATTTCTTCTCTTGTCCGGAAGAACTGTGGGGATTGTCCACTCGTGACGAACAAGGCTATCTTCGCTATCTTGATGTGCAGTTTGACAACGGTGCAAGTCAGCGTGTCGATTGTCTGAGAAATAACGAGATCAGCGGCAATCGTTATGTGATGTACAATGTTGAATGGGCGGACAAGGCTTATGGACATCTGCCCGTCCTCACAGAAGAAAACAGCGTCTATCTTTCAAGCTGGATGAAAGATCTCGGTTATGAAGTCGGGGATACCATAACAATGACGGTGACTCCCATGAAGGCAAGGCTTTCGGAGGATTCCGAGCAGGTAAAGGCAGCACGGAAACTGATAGCTGAAACCCAAACCTATTATGTAATGGATGATCCGCCGGAACTTGCAAATGATAACGTGTCGCTTTCAGACTATGACGATGGTGGCTCCATGATGAACTATCTTACGGAGCTGTACGGTATCAACGAAATCCTCTTTTCCGAGGAGATTTCCGGCAGTCCCTGTACCTTTACCGTAAAAATTGCCGGATTCCAAGATCAGTTCGGGGGCGAGGGAGATACAGCCACGATGGAGTTTTGGTCATATCCCGTCAATGATCTCAGACTGGACGAGCTTGTCAGCGGTGAGAATGCCGATTTCCTGACCGGTTCTGAAATTGTGTTCCGCAGCTGGAAAAGTGCCGCTGTCCGTATCTCCGACCGCATCGACTTTGACGACGGCGTGATGATGCTGCTTGAGGACATGGGACTCGAACCCAAGCATTACTACGACCTTGCTTTCAACGATACACTTCTTTCCTACGAAATGCGCAGTGCAAACGCCATTTCCGCCATTCTGCCACTCATTGCGGCAATTCTTATTCTTACACTTGTGGCATGGCTCATTACCCGATTTGTCATCGACAATGCCTTTGAAATTTCCGTGCAGGAGCGCAGCGCACAGTTTGCAGCACTGCGCATCATGGGCGCATCCCGTGCGCAGCTTGTGGCGCTCATCTTCACCGAAGCCATTTTCTACTGCCTGACCGCCGTCCCCATCGGTGTGCTTGCCGCATTCGGTGCATGCAAGGCAGTCATGGATCTTGTCGGCGGCAGCCTGTTCCCGATTTTCGAATTTGATGTCAATTGGTGGATCACCCTGATCGGCATTGTCATCAGCCTGTCGGGCATTCTCATTTCCGCCTATACTTCAGCAATGTGGGCGGCACGAAAGCTCTCTCCCATGGAAGCACTGCAATTCGGCAAGCCCCGCAAAAAATCAGAGAAAGTGTACCACCGCAAATCCGTACTCAATCACAAGTCCTTCGGCTTTGTGCTGGACTATACCATGAAGAATCTCTCACGCACCAAGAGCCGCTATGTGATTTCCACTGTCGCCATGGCACTGGGCATTGTGATGTTCAGTTTCAGCTTGTTGGGAGTGAATTATGTAAGCAACGCAATGAAGGCAAGCAGCAACAGTGACTTTCAGTTTGACTATGATATTGTGATGAATTCCTTTAAACCGGGACAGTATGAGCTTGTAAACGAACTTCTCGCAGATTCCGGAGCTTTTTCAAAAATAGGTTTCAAAGCAGATACATACATTGAATCCGACCGCTACGAAGAAGAGATGGAACTGCTCCGTCAGATGATGCCGGATAAAAAGCCTACCCGCAGTTGGGGGACGCACCTCATCAAGGTTGTCAGCGAGGAAAATTTTGACAAATATCTTGCATCCCCGACAGGAATGACCTATGAGGAGTTTTGCGAACTTGGCGGCGCACTGGTGTATGTATCCTCCGGCGGTGCAGAGGATGAATACGAATACGATGCAAACGGCTGGCCCATCCGCAAGCGTGCAGACGGCTACTGGACATATCAGGAGCTTGGGTTTGCACAACCGCCCGTCATTACAGATGAGGTATCCGGTTTTGAACTTCCTGTTGTCGGGTCTGTGTGCTTTGATTTTTCTACCGGTTTTGCCGGAGAAAGTACGCTTCTGATTGGCGATCCTTCCATTCTGCCTGAAAATGTACTTTCATCTATGAACGGTGTGATCAGATTGTATGTGGACGGGCATCAGAATCACGAAGCTGCACAAGCAGCAATTGATGCTTTTACGCAAAAGGTCAGCGGCTGTATGCTCATCGACCAGTACATGGATAACACAGGTCAAATCTCCTTCTTCAATGCGATTTTCAAAATTCTCGGCATCTTTGTTGTTTCCGTCTGGCTTGTCGGTATTCTGACGATGGTCAATTCCATCAACACGAGCGTCCTCAACCGTCAGAAAGAACTGCTCATGCTCCGCAGTGTCGGCATGACAAAGCGGCAGCTTCAGCTGAGTGTGATGCTCGAAGGGGTGCTGTATTGCCTTGTTTCCACAGTAATCGGACTTCTGATCGGCGTGAGCGGCTACAGTTTCTATGTGGATTATGCAAACTGGCATTTTACAGGGCTTTCGGTAATGCAGGTGTTTATCCTGCCCGTGATGCTCACCGTGATTGGTACCATCCTTCTTAATCTTCTCATCGCCGTCCTTGCCGCAGTTCCGGCACTTGACAGCCTGAGCAAACGAATGAAATAACAATAAATATCCCTCAGGCTTTGAAAGCTATATATTTTTTGAGGAATAATGGTTTGTATGCAGAAATTCAAGATGATCAAAATTGGTTCGCCCTCTGCACAGACAATAAAGCCGCCTGCGATTTGTAATCACAGGCGGCTTATGGGAATGCATGAAATGGCGGGTGCGTAAGCACACGCTCTCAATCACACCATTCGTGAAGTTTGATTAAGAATTAGTATCAGGATATGACGATGCAGCGCAGTCCGCACGTCACTTTTCTATTTATTCCGCAATCTCCGTAAACTGCAGTACCTCATCACGGAACAGGGGCGTGCTGAAATAACGCTCCGCCGTGTCGGGAAGTACGGTGACTACCGTCTTGCCCTTGCCCAGTTTCTTAGCAAGAGCGATTGCCGCCGCTACATTCGTGCCTGCGGAAATGCCGCACATCAGCCCCTCCTTGCGTGCCAGCGCACGGGAGGTGTGGATTGCTTCCTTATCGGTTACAATATAAATATCGCTGTAGATTTCCGTATTGAGATTTGCAGGAATCAGACCATCGCCGATGCCCATCTGCAGGTGCGTGCCGATGTTGCCGCCGGAGAGAATGGCTGCATTTTCAGGCTCCACCGCCCAGATCTCAATATCGGGATTTGCCTCACGCAGTACCTCGCCGATGCCCGTAATTGTGCCGCCCGTGCCGATGCCTGCACAGAATCCGTGAATGGGACCATCCACCTGCGCAAGGATTTCCTTGCCTGTGTACTGACGGTGAACCTCGGGATTTGCAGGATTCTCAAACTGCTGGGGGATAAAGATGTTCGGATCTTTCTCACGCATCCGCACAGCCGTCTGCAGGCATTCCTCAATGCATTTGCCGATATCCCCGTCATCATGTACCAGAATCACCTTTGCGCCGTAGTGACATACCAGCTTGCGGCGTTCCTCGCTGACGGAATCGGGCATAATGATGACAGTCTTGTAGCCCTTGACTGCACCGATGAGTGCAAGCCCGATGCCCTGATTGCCGCTTGTCGGCTCAACAATGATCGTTTTTTCGTTGATCAGCCCCTGCTTTTCAGCTTCGCAGATCATATTGTAGGCAGTTCTTGTCTTGATGGAGCCGCCGACATTCAATCCCTCAAACTTGACAAGTACCTGTGCCGCATCCTCGGGAACCATATTGCGCAGACGAACCATGGGCGTATTTCCCATGGCTTCGAGTATATTATCATAGAACATACATAAACCTCTTTCCGTTGCCCTACTGCAGGGCAGATTCTGACATTTTGCACCATATTATATTATAATACAGATGCTTCCATTTTGCAATAGGAAAATGATATTTTTTTTTAAAGCTCCCCTATGAGGAACTGTTTGATTCATTTGTCTATCGGAGTTTTAGGGAATAATAGTATGTAAAAAACAGATCATCCGACCTGTAAAACGCAGGTCGGATGATTTAATTTGTTTGCAAAGGTAAATCACCTTACGGCATTTCCGTAAGTTTTGCTACCCTTTGATCAGAGTTCTGAATTTTGCCGCAGGGATTCCGACAATTGTGGGGAATTGCCGCAGGAAGTATTTCTTGTCCATATATCCGCATTTTTCCGCAACATCACTCATCGTGATCGAAGTAGTGACAAGATAGTATTTGGCTTTGGCAAGTCGTGCTGCGATGCAGTCCTGACGGAAACTGATGCCGAAACAATTCCTGTAATGCAACCGGAAGGATGCGGCGTCATCGCCGTTAATCAGTCCCGTATCCGTGACAAAAGTTTTTTCGGGATTTGCATAAATATCGTTACGGATGCGCAGCAGCTGATGGTACCGATAGGCACTTCTGCATGAAGTGATCCTGTTTTGCAGCTGTTCGCAGCGTTTTTCGCATTCTGCAAGGAGGTCCGAGAACGTCTGATTTCCGGTTTCCACTGTACAGCAGACAAAAGAATCCATTCCTGCATATTCCATGTAGACGCTATGCTGCGCCAGAATCGAACAGAGCAGATCAGAAAGAACCTCCGCATCCGCATGACTTTGTACAAGACAGACGAAAACACCGTTATTCAGATAGGCGGCAATGTCGTGCTTGCCGCAGAATTGTCCGATTGCCTTCGATGCGTCAAGAATGGCATCCGTCTGTCTTCCGGTTTCAATATCGGAAATCTCATCCTTGAACAGACATGTCCTGAGCATCACCATGTACAGTGTTTTCTCGTTGTGAATCCGGATCGCTCCGAATGTACGCTCCAGTCCCTTGAAATTGTACATGCCCGTAAGTACATCACGGTAGTCGGCAAGATTCTGGCATCCGAGCAGATAGCGGATATCGCTTTTCATACGCAGAAATTCAAGACCCATTGTAATGGATTTGAGCCAGTAGCGTGCCACTTCATCGAAGCCATCCACTGAATCATAGGACAGAACGATGTATCCGAACAGCTTTTCTCCCGAGAAAATAGGCAGGAAATACATTGCTGCTGCATCTCTGATATTTTCGAGTAACTGTATCAGGGAGTTTGACGGAATTTCAAAATCCGATGTCCCCGTAAAATTGATAACCGATCGGCACATCATGCTCTCGGAAGGTGAATCCGACGCATCAAACCAGTTTGTGAACAAGCACAGATAACTGTTGCTGCAATTGCGCAGCATCCATTGCGTTTCCCCGAGGATCTTGATATACTCATCCATGTTCTTGCAAACGGTCAGCTTGTGTTCCATGGTGCTGCACAGATGAAAGCGTTCATAACTCCGCTGCGTTTCCACATATTTCATTTCTTCATAGGATAGTGTGTCGTTTGGCGGACATGGACAGCTGCTTCCCCGGATGAGTTGTCCCTTTGGCGTTACAGGCGTGGGAAGGGGATTGCCCTGTATCATTGCATGCAGATGCTGGGCGGCGACACGTCCGAGTTCCGTTCTGTTGCGTCGGAACGAAGTCAGTTTCGGCGAATAATAGATCCGCATGTTCGAATATTCATAGCTGACAACGGTCACATCCTGCGGTACCTTGATGCCATGCTCTGTAAATCTGGACAGCATACCGTATGCCATGCAGTCGTTGGCGCAGATGATCGCCTGCGGAAGCGTAAGCTCGCCGCTGTAGTATCTGTCGGCAAGTGCAATGCCCGATGTCATCCAGAAATTTCCGAAATGCACCTGTTCGTCCCTGACCGTAAGTCCATGCTTTCGCATGGATTTTTGATATCCTTCCAGCCGCTGCATAGAAAGCGCAATTTTCTCAAATCCCGTCAGCATCGTAATATCCGTAAAGCCGTGTTCCTCAATCAGGTGATCCGTCAGTGCCTCCAGATCGTCACTGTCGGAGGTGTTGACATTGACAAAGCCCGGTATGGAGAATTCCTCCAGCATCGAACCTGCCACGACAACCGGAACATTGCTTTTACGCAGGAGATCCGCAATTTTTTTTCTAAGGGAAGCTTCCACAAAGGATTCGCTCAGCAGGATGATGCCGCTGATACCCTCGCACAGGATCAGATCATAGATCAGCTGCTCGGGAAGAAGCTCCCTTTCCGTTTCTGACTGATTATATAAATTGGAAAATATCACGGTACGATAACCTTGTTTCAGATTTTCTGAAATAATGTTGTAGATCAGCTCCTTTTCGGCGAAGCTGCATGCCACCGCCGTCACAACGGCGATCACCTTCTGTGGTCTATCCATACAATTCCCTCCTATACTTCTATTTTAATAAAAAAAATCACTTTTGTCAACATTTTATGATAACTTTATCCACCGATAATGCACATAATGGGTTTACAAACGGTATATATTGTGTTATAATTTAACTGTGTATTATTAGTTTGTACATTTTTAAGGAGGTTTTAGGATATGAAATTTGCAAAAACAATGAAAGCAATGCTTTCGGGCATCCTTGCAGGTGCCATGCTCCTGTCCTCGACAGCAAGCATGCCTCTGCCGATTATGAAAACGGATGCTGCAAGCCTTTGCACGATCAACACCGACAAGCTCTACCAGCGTATCCGAGGCTTCGGCGGCATCAACCTGCCCGAGTGGGTTGGCTCCGATATGACCTCTGCGCAGGTGCAGAAGGCATTCGGCAACGGTCCGGATGAGCTGGGTCTGACAATTCTGCGTATCTATGTCAGCGATGACAGCAACGCATGGTCGAGAGCCGTTCCCACTGCAAAGGCAGCACAGGCACTGGGGGCTACCGTCTTTGCATCCCCCTGGAATCCTCCGGCAAGCATCCGTGTTTCCGGTGGTTCAGGCGGAAAATATGCAGTGGATAAGAGTAAATATGCCGACTATGCAAAGCATCTGAACAGTTATATCAAGTACATGGAAGGACAGGGCATTGACCTGTATTCCGTTTCCGTGCAGAACGAACCCGACTATGCACATGACTGGACCTACTGGAGCAATTCCGATCTGGTCAATTTCCTTGCGACTTACGGCAAGACAGTTACAGAGGGTACCAATGCGAAGATGATGTCCCCCGAGAGCTTCCAGTACCGCAAGGATATGTACAATGCGATTCTGAATAATGCGCAGGCTCTGGCAAATACCGATCTGTTTGGCACACATTTCTATGGTACGCAGCGCAGTCAGATGGATTTCCCGGCACTCGAAAACAGCGGCAAGGAAATCTGGATGACGGAGGTTTATGTTCCCAACAGTGAGGCAAATTCTGCCGATCGCTGGCCTGAAGCGGTTCAGGTTGCGGAGAACATCCACAACGGTCTGGTTGTCGGCAATATGAATGCCTATGTATGGTGGTATATCCGCCGCCAGTACAGTCCCATGAAGGAGGATGGACAGATCTCCAAGCGTGGCTACTGCATGGCACAGTTCTCTAAGTTCGTACGACCCGGTGATGCCCGTATTGAAGCAACCGAGCAGCCTGCAAGCAATGTTCTGATCTCTGCTTACAAGCACAGTGATACACAGATCACTGTTGTTGCAGTCAACAAGGGTTCAAGTGATGAAACACAGCAGTTCTCTGTAAACGGCAGAACCATCACAGACGTTGACCGCTACAGAACGACCGGCAGTGAAAATCTTGCACTGACTGAAAATATGGAGCATGATACCTCCACATATTGGGCAAGCCTGCCTGCAAATAGTGTTTCCACATTCGTGATCACACTTGAGAGCGACGGCAAGGAGCTTCCCGAATATAGCGGCACTCCCGAGCCGCCCAAGGCACTCGAACCCGATGCAAACGGCTACTACTATCATGACACCTTTGAAAAGGGCAGCGATGACTGGACTGGCCGTGGCGCAGCAAGTGTAACCCTCAGCGGCGCAGCTCCTTATCAGGGAACCAACGCACTTCTCGTTCAGGACAGAACCAGCGCATGGCACGGCGCACAGAAGTCCCTGAATACCCTGACCTTCAAGGCAGGCGAATCCTACAGCTTCAGCGCATGCGTCAACTATACGGACGGTGCAGAAACACAGGATTTCCTCCTCTCCCTGCAGTACACACTCAATGGCGAAACCATGTATGACCACATTGCACAAGGAACTGCTACCAAGGGCAGCTATGTACAGCTTGCAAACACAAGCTATACGATTCCTGCGGGAGCAACAAATCCCATTCTCTATATTGAAACTGCAGACGGTACCGGCAATTTCTACATTGATGAAGCAATTGTTGCTGTTGATGGAACTGTCATTCCCGGTCCGAAGGCAGTGAAGATCATCAAGGGTGACATCACCTTCGACGGTGTCATCAATGCATTTGATATCGCAGCAGGCAAGAAGGGCATTGCAAAGGGCTTTGCAAACAACAATGCAGCAAAGGCAGCCGATGTCAATGAAAGCGGCGAGCCCGAGGTTGTGGATATCGTTGCAATTACAAAATTTGTTCTCGGTCAGATCAAGAAATTCGATGTCGTTGAAAAGCCCACCGAGGCTCCCACAGAAGCCCCCACACAGGCACCCACCGAGGCTCGCCGTGAAGGTTATTTCTACAATACCGCAGATGTTTCCTGGATCGATCCGTCCAAGCCCATGGTTGCACTTTCCTTCGACGATGGTCCCATCTCCGGCGGTGAAACCAGCTATGCAGGCAGAATCCAGACAGCTATCTCCAAGGCAGGCGGACATTCCACCTTCTTCTACTGGGGCAGCCGTATTGCCGGCAACGAATCCGAGATCAAGCGTGCGCAGTCTCTGGGATTTGAGATTGCAAACCACACATGGTCCCACCCGAATCTGACAGAGAAGTCGGCATGGGAGATTCAGAACGAAGTCAAGTCCTGCGCAGATAAGCTCACTGAAATTACAGGACTTACCGATTTCCTGCTTCGTCCTCCGTACCTTGGTGTCGATGATAAAGTACGTCAGAACGTCGGCACTGCGATGGTTTGTTGCGCAATTGATTCCGGCGACTGGAGTGGTGCGACTGCACAGCAGATGATTGACAAGATCACTGCTGCTGCAAACAACGGTACTCTCAACGGTAAGGTGATTCTCATGCATGAAACATATGACAGCACCGCACAGGCAGTCGAGTATCTTGCACCCTATCTGACATCCAAGGGCTACCAGCTTGTGACAGTTTCCGAAATGTTCAAGGCAAAGGGCATTGATATGAAGATCGGTGAGGTCTACAACAATCTGCCCTGATGAATTGTTTTCCACACTGATAGATACCCCCTTTTCTATCAGAAGAAAAAGCCGCCATTTATGGCGGCTTTTCTGTTGGAAAATATATGGGATTCTCTTTTTTACATAAAAGGCAATTTTTGCCGATTGTTTTCAGAAATCTAAAAATAATTTCACATTTGAGCGATATAATTGAAGCAGCTTTTTCATTGGGAGGAATATACATGAAACGAAGAACACTTGCGCTCGTACTTGCAGGCTTCCTGTTTGCACCGTACGCCGCTAATATAATGGCAAGTGCCGAAGAAACGCTGACATACGGTCCGATGACCTATGCCTTTCTGGAGGATGGCACCATTGCCATCACCGATTGTGATACGGCGGTTACTTCGGTGGAGATTCCGTCAGAAATCGACGGTGTCCCCGTAACTGCAATCGCAAATTCCGGATTCTACTGGTGCGATAAGCTGACATCTGTCACAATTCCCGACAGCATCCGGTATATCGGACAAAGTGCCTTCTATCATTGCAATGCTCTCACAGAGATTGATTTCGGCAAGGGCGTGCAATACATCGACGGCAGTGCATTTTACTGCTGTGAAAATCTTCCGTCTGTTACAATTCCGGGAAATGTGCAGTATATCGGAGATTCCGCATTCTATGGCTGCCCGAAGCTTGAGAGCATCGTTATGGAGGAGGGCGTTCTGTACATTGATGATGACGCCTTTATGCGCTGCAAGGCGCTGAAAAGCATTCAGTTTGCAGATAGCGTGGAATGTATTGACGAGTTTGCATTCTATGAATGCACCGCACTTGAGGAGGTTACACTTCCGGCGGGGCTGCTGGAGCTCGGAGATGTTGCCTTTTACGGATGCACCTCGCTTACCACCGTTACCATGCAGGAGAATCTGCTCTCAATGGGGAATCAGGTGTTCAAAGACTGTACAGCTCTTACCAATGTCAATATTCCGGAAAGCGTGATTTCCATCGGTAATGAAGCGTTTGTCCATACCCCCGTCATTGAAGAACCCTCTCAGGGCGCTGTGATCCTCGATGGCTGGGTGATCGGCTACAACGGCAGAGCCATCAACGAAAACAGCACGCTGGTGCTTCCCGACAGTGTCAGAGGCATTGCCGATTATGCGCTGTACGGTGAGGAATTTCATACACTCGATACCGGCAGCGGACTTCTCTATATCGGTAATTTCGGAATCGGAAGAGGCTACAATCTGAAGGAGCTGACACTCAGTGACAAGCTCCTCACCATCGGCGAGGGCGGACTTGAAGGCAGCGAAAAGCTTGAGAATATAGAGCTTCCCGATAGTGTAGTGTCCGTCGGACGCCGTGCATTCCACAAAACTGCCTACTTTGAAAGCCAGCCCGATGGTGTTGTCTATCTCAACGACTGGGCGGTCGGGTATAAAGGTGAAATGCCCGAAAACGGAGCTGTTTCCATCCGTGAGGGAGTTTACGGCATTGCCGATTCCGTCTTTGCCGGACAGACAGCTCTGAGCAGTATTACCTTTTCAGAGGGACTCCGTGTCATTGAGGACAGGGCTTTCAAGGAATGCACAGCACTTACGCAGATAAAGCTGCCCGACTCCCTTGAAAGCATCGGAAATGAAGCGTTTCTGAACTGTCCTGCCCTGAAATCCGTCACAGCCGGCTATCACATCTCCTTCATGGGAGATTACTGCCTTGGCTATACCTTTGATACCTATAAATATCAATATATTCCCGTGGAGGGCTTTACCGTTTCCGGTTATGACGGCTCTCTTGCAGAATATTATGCGCAGGAAAACGGCTTTGAATTTATCAGTCTTGGCGATGCCGTTTATTACGTCCTCGGTGATGTCAACGGTGATGGCAGCGTGACTGTAACCGACGCAGTTTTGCTCCAGAAATATCTGCTTGCACAGGAACCCCTGAACGCCCTGCAGAGCCTCTGTGCGGATGTGACACAGGATGGCGCAGTGAATGCCTTTGACCTTGCGGCATTGAAAAAGCACCTGCTTGCACGATAAAACAAAACGCAGATTTCCGAATAGGAAATCTGCGTTTTTACTTACTTAATGTATACCTTCTTCATTACCTGCGGTGTCAGGGGCTTGTCAGCGTAGTTTGTTTCAACCGCTGCAATCTCATCCACGACTTCCATGCCGGAAACAACCTTGCCGAATGCAGCATACTGACCATCCAGATAGGGAGCGTCCTCATGCATGATGAAGAACTGGGAGCCTGCGGAATTGGGGTCCTGCGCTCTTGCCATGGAAAGCACGCCACGGGTGTGCTTGAGGTTGTTGACAACACCGTTTGCAAGGAATTCACCCTTGATGTGCCAGCCGGGGCCGCCTGTGCCGGTACCGAGAGGGCAGCCGCCCTGAATCATGAAGCCGGAAATGACTCTGTGGAAGGTCAGTCCGTTGTAGAAACCCTCATTTACGAGCTTTTCAAAGTTCTCGCAGGAAATCGGAGCAGTATCGGGATACAGCTCAATTTCAATCGTTTTTCCGTTTTCCATTTCAATTACTACCATTGTTTTTACCTCCAGAAAATTCTATATAACAGCATTCTGCCATTAACATGGGGAACTTGAGCCGCAGGCTCAGAAAAGATCAATGTCCTTCACATCATCAAGCGTGATCGTGACAAGATCACTGTCCGTAACATCGCACATCGCCGCAAGTCGGTTTGCCTGATTGGTCAGCGCCTTCTCGAAATAATTGCGCACATCACGTCCGTTTGCAAACCCCGGAAGCTTCTTTTCACAGCGGTCCGTAAAGAAATTTCGTACACATTCCATCGCATCGTCCGTTACCTCATAGAAGGATTTTCCGCAGATGCCGCTGAAAATATCCACCAGCTCTTCTGCGGTGTAATCCTCAAACAGGATCTGCTTGTTGAATCTGGAGCGAAGTCCGGGGTTCGATTCCAGAAAATCATCCATCAGTTCCGGATATCCCGCAACGATTACCACAAAGTCGTCACGGTTGTCTTCCATTGCCTTAAGCAGCGTGTTTACCGCTTCAATTCCGAAATCGTTGGAGCCGCCCGCAGGCGTCAGTGCATACGCTTCGTCAATGAACAGCACGCCGCCCAGTGCGCTGTCAATGACCTTTTTCGTCTTGATGGCGGTCTGTCCGACATAGCCGCTGACAAGTCCCGAGCGATCCACTTCGACCAGATGTCCCTTGCTCAGAACGCCGAGCTGACGGTAGATTTTGCTCATCATGCGTGCAACCGTCGTCTTGCCCGTTCCGGGATTGCCGGTAAATACCATGTGCAGGGAAACGGAAGTCTGGGGCAAACCACGGTCCATCCGCATTTTATGTACCTTCAGCAGGTTAATGAGGCTGTTGAGATCCTCCTTGACCTTGGTCAGCCCCGTCAGATCATTGAGATCCTCCAGCAGCTCCTCCAGTGTTTCCTCAGGCTCGTTTTCCTGCACCGTTTCCTTTGGAGCTTCCTGTACGGGAGCTGCCGGCTCCTCGTACAAAGGCTGCAGCGGCGCTGCCTTGGGGGCAGATGCAGGCATTTCCATCCTGTCAGCAGGGGAGTCCTTTCCGATTGCTGCATTGTCCTTGACAAGCTGTTTCCAGCTGCGCAGGTATGCACTGCGGTAATTCTTCAGACGCAGCATAAGCATTGCCATTGCCTTGGTCTGACTCTCGTCGTATCTGCCGTCAAAGGTGATGAACTCCAGTCCCAGCTCGTCGAGAAATTCCAGCAGCATCAGGGAAGTACTGCCATACACCGCCTTGTCCTGGATGTCACCGTTGATGAAAACCGTCAGGAGCGCCAGTACCGTGTCGAAAATTCCGTCAGCAGTAATGCGATGCTCCGAAACAAAGCGGATCACATAATCCTTTGTCAGGGAGAAGCCCAGACAATTGTTGATGATCTCCACCTCGTGGTCCATAATATTGCGATCACTGTCAGCGATATACAGCATGAATTTCATAATGGCAAACTGCGCATAATCACGCAGCGGCATGTGGCTGCCCTTGACCTGCAGTCCCTGCCGTTCATACTGCTCGCTCAGTGTGTAAATATATTGCAAAGTATCCGTGATAGAAGTGTTCATAGGAATCAACTCCTTGCATAGAATCAGGTGTATCAGAAATACATCCTTTTTATTATAACAAATTTCCGCAGAAAAGGCAAGTGGTATTTGAAAAAAGAATGGGGCGATCACCTGTGAAGTATGAACCACAAGAAGATGCACTTGGCGGTGCTGGTGCGCAGCACCAGCGCAAATCCCCCTCCCCTCGGGGGAGGGGCTGGGGTGGGGGTAGTTTTGCTGAGCTGCTAAAGCGAAAAGAACAAAAGCGATTTCAAAAGGAAAAATACAAAGCAGCTTGTGCATACTTTTTCTCGTGCTGCATATCCTAAATGCAAATGTAAAGAAAGGATGAAGCATATGCCAAAAAGACCGTACGAACCCGACGAGGAGAAAAAGCCATTACTGCCGGTCGAGGAGATGAGCGTGATGTCGGAAACCGAGATGACGGGGCTGATCGCTGCGGGACCGCAGAATGAGGGGGAGCTTGAAAGTTATGACGAAATCTGTCATTTTCTTCCGTCAATGACCGACCACGATCAGATGTAGCGAAGGATAACCTTCAAATGAAAAAACTGCAGAAAAAAGCAAATTTCCTCTTGACAAGCACGCCGTTTTGTGATAAAATAGTATTGCCGCATGTGCTCGGGAAGAAAAAAGAACGGATTTCCGTCCCCAAGGACAGCGAGTTTTAAAGAAAAGGCAGGTGCCAGATCAATGTACGCAGTAATCGAAACAGGCGGTAAGCAGTATCAGGTTCGTGAGGGAGACGTAGTTTTCATCGAGAAGCTGAACGTAGAGGCTGAAGAGACCGTTACCTTTGACAAGGTTGTTGCTGTAGGTTCCGACAACGGAATCAACGTAGGTGCTCCCTATGTAGCAGGCGCAGCAGTTACCGCAAAGGTGCTCAAGAACGGTAAGGGCAAGAAGATCACAGTCTTCACTTACAAGCCGAAGAAGGGCGAAAAGCGCAAGATGGGTCACAGACAGCCCTACACGCAGGTTCAGATCGAAGCTATCCAGGGCTAAGGCTGAAACGGTATGCTGAAAGCTGTTTTTTCTCGTAAAAACGGCAGGCTCTGCAGATGCTCCGTCAAGGGACATGCAGGGTATGCAGAACATGGACAGGATGTAGTCTGTGCTGCGGTTTCATCCGCCGTGCAGCTGACGGCAAATCTTCTGACGGAAACGTTTGAGGAGAATGCAGTCACTTCTGCCAAGGGCGATACGGTGAATATCCGTACCGACGGCAGTGAGATTTCCGCAAAGCTGCTTGACGCTTTGTATGTTCATCTGCAATGTATTTCGGAAGAATTTCCGGGCACGATTAAACTTGAATTTACGGAGGTGTAAATTATGCTTAGAATTAGTATGCAGTTTTTTGCACATAAGAAAGGTATGGGTTCTACCAAGAACGGCCGTGACTCCGAGTCCAAGAGACTGGGCGTAAAGAGAGCTGACGGTCAGCTGGTAACCGCAGGCAACATTCTCGTTCGTCAGCGTGGTACCCACATTCATCCGGGCGTAGGCGTAGGCAAGGGTTCTGATGATACTCTGTTCGCAATGGTTGACGGCAGAGTAAAGTTCGAGCGCTGGGGTCGTGATCGTAAGCGTGTAAGCGTTTACGCTGACTAATTTCGCCGGAACAAGCAAAAGCAATATACAAAATCCCACGCTTGTCAAAGCTTGGGATTTTGTTTTAGGCTGACTCCACAAAGGAGGAATCAACATGTTTGTCGATAAGGCAAAGATCAAAATCAAGGCGGGAAACGGCGGTGACGGCGCAGTTTCCTTTCACAGAGAAAAATATGTTGCAGCAGGCGGTCCCGATGGCGGCGACGGCGGCAACGGCGGTAACGTCGTATTTCAGGTGGATGACAATTTTTCCACACTGATCGACTTCCGCTATAAGAGAAAATATGTCGCACAGAACGGCGAAAACGGCGGTGCAAAACGCTGCACCGGAAAAAGTGCGCCGGATCTTGTGATCAAAGTTCCCAGAGGAACGGTCATCCGTGAAGCGGAATCCGGCAGAATTATGGCGGATATGTCCGACGATGAACCCAAAATCCTTGCAAAGGGCGGTAGAGGTGGCAAGGGTAATTCCAATTTTGCCACCTCCACAAGACAGATTCCCCGCTTTGCAAAGCCCGGTTTCCCCGGTGAAGCGTATGAAGTCACACTGGAACTCAAGCTTCTTGCGGATGTGGGACTCGTGGGATTCCCGAATGTCGGAAAATCCACGCTGATCTCCGTTGTCAGTGCCGCAAAGCCGAAGATTGCAAACTACCATTTCACAACGCTCACGCCCGTTCTTGGCGTGGTTCGCCTGGATGAGGAGCGTTCCTTTGTTATGGCGGATATCCCAGGTCTGATCGAGGGCGCAAGCGAGGGCATCGGTCTCGGACATGAGTTCCTGCGCCATGTGGAAAGATGCCGTCTGATCCTGCATGTGCTGGATGTTTCGGGTATCGAGGGCAGGGATCCGATTGACGATTTTGAAAAGATCAACAAGGAACTTGAAAATTTCAGCGAATCATTGGCGGAATGTCCGCAGATCGTGGTTGCCAACAAATCCGATATGGCAACGGAAGAACAGATCGAAGCCCTGCGTGAATATATTGAAGGACTTGGACTGCAGTTTTTCACCATTTCCGCTGCAACAACGCAGGGAACCGGTGCATTGATGGATGCGGTTGGACAGAAGCTTTCCGAGCTTCCGCCCGTGAAAGTATTTGAGGCGCAGCCTCTCAGTCCCGAGGAATGGGAATCCCGTTTCTCCTCCCGTCAGGAATTCGAGGTCGAGGTCGAGGACGGCGTTTACTATGTTTCTGCAATGTGGCTCGAACCCATCCTGCGCACGGTCAATATGGAGGATTACTCGTCACTGCAATATTTCCAGCGTGTGCTGCGTTCGAGCGGTATTATCGACAAGCTTGAGGAAATGGGCATTGAAGAGGGCGATACCGTAAATATCTTCGGATTTGAATTTGATTATATCAGGTAATAGGATGAATTTTCAGTTATCGGAAAAGGAAGCCCGTCAGTTCAGTCCCCTGACGATGGCGTTCCTCGGAGATTGTGTATATGAGCTGATGGTGCGATCTGCCATTGTTGAGGCAGGCAGCACGCCCGTCGGCAACCTGCATTCTGCAAAAATCAAACTTGTGTGTGCAGGATTTCAGGCAAGAGCATCGGAAGCTCTGCTTGAACAGTTTACGGCGGAAGAACTGAGCGTATTCCAGCGTGGAAAAAATGCTGCGGGAAATACTGTTCCACGAAATGCCACGCCTGCGGATTACCGCAAAGCAACGGGGCTTGAAGCGGTATTCGGTTATCTGCAGCTTTCCGGAAATACACAGCGGCTTGAAGCCCTGTTTTCCGCTATCTGGGACATGCGGGAGGAATTGCTCCTGCAAAATCAAGAAAAGACGACCAAGAATTAAGGAGTGAAGCAAGATGTCAGGACATTCCAAATGGAATAACATCAAACGTAAGAAAGAGGCAACTGACGCTGTCAAGGCGAAGATTTTCACCAAGATCGGCAGAGAGATCATTGTCTGCGTCAAGGAGGGCGGCCCCGATCCGAACAACAACGCAAAGCTGCGTGAACTGATCGCAAAGGCAAAGTCCAACAACGTGCCGAATGACAATATTGACCGTGTGATCAAGAAGGCTTCGGGCGAAGGCAGCAAGAACGACTACGAGGCAATGGTATATGAGGGCTACGGTCCGAGCGGCGTTGCAGTCATTGTTGAATGTCTGACAGACAACAAGAACCGTACAGCTGCGGATGTACGTCACTATTTTGACAAGTACGGCGGAAATCTCGGAACGATCGGCTGTGTATCCTTCATGTTCTCCACAAAGGGTATTGTTGTCGTGGAAAACACAGGCATCGACGAGGATACCGCAATGGAAGACTGCTTTGAATGCGGCGGTGACGATCTGACAGTCGAGGAAGAATCCATCATTATGGAATGCGACCCGACAGCGGTTTCGGACATGCGTGAGGCTCTGGAAGCCAAGGGCTACACCGTGCTTTCCGCAGAGGCAGAAAAGGTTCCGTCCACTTATACAACACTGACGGATGAGGATTCCATCAAGAAGATGCAGCTTCTGCTTGATCATTTGGAGGAAAACGACGACGTACAAAATGTATACCATAACTGGGAAATGCCGGAGGATGTGGAATAATCCGCAATTCTCCCGACCACGACAGGGAGCGTGATGCAAATGCGCAGTACAGGAATTTTCAGAAGGGTTGATTCCCTCGGCAGATTTGTACTTCCGAAGGAGCTTCGGAAAAATCTGGATATCCACCAGAATGACTATCTTCAGATCTTTACGGACGGGGATGCGATCATTCTGAAAAAAAGCCAGCTTTGCTGCATTCTTTGCGGCGGCACGGAAGAACTGAAGGATCATCTGGATAAAAAGGTATGCCGCAGATGCATTGAAATGCTCTCGGATCAATAATGCCACGAAAGCCCTGCATTTGCAGGGCTTTTCCTATGCAGGGAAATTTCTTCTTGACAAATGAAATCTCCTGTGCTATAATAATACTGTTGCCGGTGTGTCGGAATGGCAGACGAGACAGACTCAAAATCTGTTGTCCGCAAGGGCGTGTGGGTTCGAGTCCCACCACCGGCACCACGCTCCTATAACGCTTGATTCCTTTGCTGCGCAAGCGGAATCAAGCTTTTGGGAGTTTTAGAAAATTGTTTGTTGTCCTCACGTTCTGTGGGGATTTTTTTATCAGAAAAAGATAGCTTTAAGGAGGCATACATATGAACAAAAAAGATCAGGCAGAGCTGAAAAAGCACTTTACACAATCGGATGATCTGATGACGGTGCGCAGAATTTCCACAACATTTATTGATTCCGAAAAGCAGATGCGCTGCCACAGCGTGCGCAGCTATCCCGAAATTCCCGACGAGGAGCTGTTTTGTCTGTACCAGTCCCTCGCCAAGGTGCTCAAGGGTACCCTCGGAAAGTCGCTGATTGAATACCCCTTCCCGAACGAAATGTACGAGGAGGACAAGAGCCAGAATCTGCTCTGGAACACGCTCGAAAAGGGACTTGATGACGAGGAGCAGCTGCAGAAGCTCATTGACCATATTTCAGCGAATATGGATTACGCCCTGCCCTATGCGCTGTTTATCGCAGAGTGCGTGTATACGGTGTTTGAGAAGAACAAGTTCGGCGAGAAGAATAAGTACGACAGCCGTGAATACCGTTTCCTGATCGGTGCGGTATGCCCCGTGGAATCCCGTGTGGACGGCTTGATTTACGATGAGGAAAACAACAGCATCGTGCGCAAGACGGAGTTTGACCGTGTGGTTGCCGATTCCCCCACGGATGGTTTCCTGTTCCCGACCTTTACAGGCAGGGGACCGGATGTGAACCATGTGATGTATTATACCAAGAATCCGAAAAATCCCAATGTTTCTGTGGTTGAGGAAGTATTCGGCTGCCACTACACGTTGTCGGCGCTGGAGGAAAAGGAAACCTTCCGTGCAGTGCTGGACAAGGCTGTGGGCGAGGAACTGAATCTGAATGTCATTGCAAGCGTCAATGAAAAGATTCAGGATTATGCCAAGAGCTTCAAGGATGAACCCGAGCCGCCGGTTGTAAGTGACATCATGATGCGTGATATTCTGATGGATTCGGGCGTGACGCAGGAACGTGCGGAGGCAGCACAGCAGCTCTACCGTGAAACGGTGGACGGCAATTATTTTGCAGCGTCGAATCTGACGGATTCAAGAACCACGCTGTCTTCCTCCGGCGTGACCGTGAGCATCAGCGGTGATGCATCGGACAAGATCACCACCCGCATGATCGACGGCAGAAAGTTTCTGATGATCAGCCTTGACGATCCGGAAGTGACGGTCAATGGGTTCCAGATGAAGATTCAGTGAGTGAGGAGCTGCCGTTACAGGCGGATTTGCTGGAGAGTGGATAAAGGAAGTGTACTATGATATTTGAAAAGGCGACTGCGAATGACATATTGGATTTGGTATGGTTAAGAATAGATTATTTATTAGAAGATTATGGAGAAATGACTGATGACATTATCTCTAATCTTTCTAATAATCTTCCCACCTATTTTTTCAATCATTTGAATAAAGATTTATTCGTTTTCGTTTGCAGAGATGCGGACAACATCGTAGGCTGTAGTTTTTTATGTGTATCAGAAAAGCCTTCCAATCCGACATTTATCAATGGAAGAACAGGAACGGTTTTGAATGTATATACAAAACCTGAATACAGACGTAAAGGTATAGCAGGAAAGCTGATAAAAATGCTGTTATTAGAAGCAGAAAGATTGAGTCTTGATTTTGTAGAACTAAAAGCTACCGACGCAGGTCATGGGTTATATAAGTCACTTGGTTTTGAAGATGCTGAGTCAAAATATCATAATATGAAATATATCATTGATTCGATAAATCTATTCTGATTTCTCCCCTAAAATTTTCAAAAAACACTGGACAAACCCGTTCGGATGTGGTATAATAAAAATGTTGAAATGATGTATCCTTTAAATCCGGTCCCGTGAGGCCGGCAAGGCGTCAGATGCGAAATTGAACAAGATAGCTATATACACGGGGAACGTGTATACATTTGTGCAACGCCGATCTGTCTGCCGATAGATGGGCGTTTTTCTTTTGCCCGAATCCGAGGATGCAAGCAAGGAGGCAGCGATATGGAAGAAAAGAATATCATCATGGATGAAAATGCAATGTATCGTGCCACAGCCCGTATCACCTACGAAATTCTCGAACGCAACAAGGGTGCGGAAAATCTCTGCCTTGTCGGGATCCTGTCAAGGGGTGCCGTGATCGCAAGGCGCATCTGCGAGAAGATCAGAGAGCTTGAGGGTGTATCCGTCAGCTGCGGTGTTCTGGATATCACACCCTACCGTGACGATGTGCCGCATGATGCGGATTATCACGAAAAGACGGACATTCCCTTTTCCATGACGGACAAAAACGTCATTATCTGTGACGACGTGCTGTTCACAGGACGCAGCTGCCGTGCGGCAATTGATGCCGTCATCAAGAGGGGCAGACCGAAATCCATTCAGCTTGCAGCGCTCGTGGACAGAGGACACAGGGAGCTGCCGATCCGTCCGGATTATGTAGGCAAAAATGTTCCCACCTCGCACAGCGAAACCGTAAAGGTGCAGGTCAGGGAAGTGGACGGCGTGGATAAAGTGAGCATTTTCCATTCCGAAACGAATAAGGAGTGAAGTGGATGAAAATTCTGATACAAAATGTAAGAGCCGTGGATGTGCATCTGGATGAAACAACCGACATCCTCATCGAAAACGGCAGAATCGTAAAAATGGCTAAGGGCATTTCCGAATCCGTTGATCGTGTGATCAACGGCGAGGGACTGACCGCAATGCCGGGACTCTTTGACATGCATGTACATTTCCGTGATCCGGGTCAGACTCATAAAGAAGACATCCTCACAGGAAGTGCAGCCGCACTTGCAGGCGGCGTGACAGGCGTACTCTGCATGCCGAATACCACACCTGCCGTGGACAGTGCCGAAACCATCCGCTATATCCTCGACAAGGCAAAGGATACGGGCGTAGCCGTATATCCCGTTGCCTGCATCACAAAGGGCATGGCAGGTGAGGAGCTGACCGATTTTGCAGCATTGAAGGCTGCTGGCGCAGCGGCACTTTCCGATGACGGCAGACCTGTGAAATCCGCAGAGCTGATGCGGCAGGCACTTGCCGAAACCAAGGCGCAGGGAATGCTCATCACCTCCCATTGCGAGGATCTTGATATCATTAACGGCGGCATCATGCATAAGGGCAGCGTTTCCGAGGAACTGGCCGTTAAGGGCATGGACAGAGCGTCGGAGGACTATATCACTGCAAGAGAAATTGTCCTTGCATCCTCCGTTGGCGCAAGGGTGCATATTGCCCACGTCAGCACAAAGGGCAGCGTAGAGATCATCCGTGCAGCAAAGGCATTGGGTGTTCCGGTGACATGCGAAACCGCACCGCATTATTTCATGTTCACACATGAGAAGCTGCGTTCCAAAAATGCCAATGACCGCATGAATCCCCCCTTGCGTGAGGAAAGCGACCGCCTTGCAATTGAGCAGGCAGTTCTGGATGGAACGATCGACTGCATCGTGACCGACCATGCACCGCATACGCAGGAGGAAAAGGCAGATTTCGAGAAGGCTCCCAACGGTATCGTAGGACTGGAAACCTCTCTTGCTGCAACGCTGACATCACTTTATCATACAGGCAAATGCAGCCTGCAGGATGTTGTCAGAATGATGGCAGTAAAGCCGAGAGAAATTCTGGGACTTGCACAGGCAACGCTTGCCGAGGGTGCGGATGCAAATCTGATCCTTGTGGATACGGAAAAGAAGTGGACAGTGGAACCGGAAAAGCTGCACGGAAAATCCTGTAATACAGCATTCCGTGGAACGCAGCTGACAGGCAAGACCGTCATGACCATCACAGACGGCATTATTCGATTCGAAGAGGAACCCCCCCGCTGGTGATCTGCCCCTTATGTGCTGGCAGTAATTTCATAAATAAAAGGCGCACTGCCTTTCAATAAAATCAATTTAAAGGAGAAATGAATCATGGGCTTTGACAGACTGATTGAAAAGATTAAGGAAACACGCAATCCTTCCGTAGTAGGACTCGACCCCAAGCTTGAATATGTACCGGAATTCCTCATCAAGAGATTCCAGGAGGAGGATGGCTGGAGCCTGCGCACCGCATCCAAGGCAATTTATGCATTCAACCAGATGATCATTGATGAGATCTGCGATATCGTTCCGGCAATCAAGCCGCAGGCAGCATATTACGAAATGTATGGCTACCATGGTGTCAAGACGCTTGAGCGTACCATCCGCTATGCAAAGCTCAAGGGCATGTTCGTCATCACTGACGGCAAGCGTAATGACATCGGTGCGACCATGCAGGCTTACACCGCAGCACACCTCGGCACAGTCAAGGTGGGCGAAAATGAACTCGAGCCATTCGGTGCGGATGCACTGACAGTGAACGGCTACCTCGGTTCCGATGGTATTGATCCGCTGCTGGGCGTATGCAAGGAACGTGACAAGGGAATTTTCGTTCTGGTCAAGACCTCTAACCCCTCCAGTGGTGAGCTGCAGGATCAGCTGATGGATGGCGTACCGCTGTATGCAAAGATGGGCGACCTCTGCGAAAAGTGGGGTGCAGATACCATCGGTCAGTACGGCTATTCCGCAGTGGGTGCTGTTGTGGGCGCAACCTATCCTGCACAGCTCAAGGAGCTGCGTGAAAGACTGCCGCATACCTTCTTCCTCGTGCCCGGTTATGGTGCACAGGGCGGCGGTGCGGAAGGCGTCGCTGCAGCATTCGATGCAAACGGTCTGGGTGCCATTGTCAATTCCTCCAGAGCGATCATGTGTGCTTACCAGAAGGAAGGCTGCGACGAAAGAGATTTCGCAAAGGCAGCAAGACGTGAAGCACTGCGCATGCGTGATGATATCACCGCACATATCAATCTTTGATTGTAGTTACATGTTCCCTTTCCCTCGCAGGAGGGGAAGGGACGACACTGATTTTGTATTGAAAGGATGTTGCAGTATATGGCACTTATCAAAGGCGGAACACCTGCATGGCTGGTTCTTGCAAACGGGAAGGTGTTTGAGGGAAGAAGCTTCGGTGCATCGGGTACGACCATCGGCGAAGTGGTATTCAACACCGGCATGACCGGCTATCAGGAAACCCTGACCGATCCTGTAAATTTCGGACAGATCGTAACACAGACATTCCCCCTGATTGGCAATTACGGCGTAAATTCTGAGGATTCCGAAACTCCGAAGTCCCATGTCAGCGGCTATATTGTCCGTGAATGGTGTAATGCACCGTCGAATTTCCGCATGGAGGACAATATCGACAATTTCATGAAGCAGCATGGAATTATCGGTCTGTACAATATTGACACCCGTAGCCTGACACGTCTGCTCCGTGATCAGGGTGTGATGAACGGCATGATCACAACGGAGGATCCCAATGGTAATCTGGAAGCACTCCTGCAGCAGATCCGTGCATATACGATTAAGAACGCTGTTTCAGCTGTTACCTGCGCAGAATCCATGACGTATTCCGGTACTGGAAAGCGCTATCGTGTGGCAGTGTATGATTTCGGCTGCAAAAAATTCATCACTGAAAGCCTCCTGCAGCGTGGCTGCGAGGTCGTAATGGTTCCGGCAGATACCGCTGCGGAGGAAGTGCTTGCACAGCAGCCCGACGGCGTGGTACTGTCCTGCGGCCCCGGAGATCCTGCTGAGAATTCACAGGCGGTTTCCAATATCCGCACCCTTGCGGAAAACGGTGTTCCCATGTTCGGCATCGGCCTTGGCCATCAGCTGCTTGCACTTGCAATGGGCGGAAAAACCGAGAAGCTTGCCTATGGTCACCGTGGAGCCAATCAGCCCGTCATTGACCTTGCAAGCGGAAGAACTTATGTAACATCCCAGAATCACGGTTATGTTGTTGTATCTGACAGCGTCCCGGAACAGGTGGGCAGGGTAACATATGTGAATGCCAACGACAAGACCTGCGAGGGCGTAAGCTATCTGACTGCCAACGCATTCGGTGTACAGTTCCATCCCGTAACAAACGGAAATCCCATGGATACGGATTATCTGTTTGACGAATTTGTGGAAAGAATGCAGAAGGAGGCGGAATAAATGGGTCTGCGCAGTGATATTAAAAAAGTACTTGTAATCGGCTCCGGTCCCATCGTCATCGGACAGGCTGCTGAATTTGACTATGCCGGCACACAGGCGTGCCGTGCGCTCAAGCAGGAGGGACTTGAGGTCGTACTCATCAATTCCAACCCTGCAACCATCATGACCGATAAGGCTATGGCGGACAAAATCTACATCGAGCCGCTGACGCTCGATGTGGTCAAGCGTGTTATTGAAATCGAAAAGCCCGACAGCGTACTTTCCACGCTCGGCGGTCAGACAGGTCTGACGCTTTCCATGCAGCTTGCCAAGGAGGGCTTTCTGGATGCACATAATGTAAAGCTTTTGGGTGCCAATCCCGAAACCATCCACAAGGCAGAGGATCGTCAGGCATTCAAGGATACCATGGAAAAAATCGGCGAGCCGTGCATTCCCTCCAAGGTCGTGGAAACCGTAGAGGACGCAGTGGCATTCGCACAGGAAATCAACTATCCCGTAATCGTCCGTCCTGCATTTACACTGGGCGGAACAGGCGGCGGTATTGCCTATAACGAGGAAGAACTGCGTGATATTTCCACAAACGGACTGCGCCTTTCTCCCATTACACAGGTGCTGATCGAAAAGTGTATCAGCGGCTGGAAGGAAATCGAATTTGAGGTCATCCGTGACAGCAAGGGCAACGTCATTACCGTCTGCTCCATGGAAAACTTTGACCCGGTCGGCGTGCATACGGGTGACAGTATCGTCATTGCGCCTGCTGTAACCCTGACAAATCGTGAATACCAGATGCTCCGCAGCGCATCCCTGAACATTGTTTCGGAGCTTGGCGTTGAGGGCGGCTGCAACTGTCAGTTTGCACTGCATCCCGAGAGCATGGAATATGCGGTAATTGAGGTAAATCCCAGAGTTTCCCGTTCCTCCGCACTTGCCTCCAAGGCAACGGGCTATCCGATTGCAAAGGTCGCAACCAAAATTGCCATCGGCTACAGCCTTGATGAAATCCTCAATCATGTGACGGGCAAGACCTACGCCTGCTTTGAGCCGTCCATTGACTATGTGGTCATCAAATTCCCGAAATGGGCATTCGATAAATTTGTCTATGCCAAGAGAAATCTCGGCACCCAGATGAAGGCAACGGGCGAAGTCATGGCGATCGGTACCAGCTTTGAGCAGGCAATCATGAAGGCGGTTCGTTCCACAGAACTTGGTGTGGATTCGATGAACATGAAAAAATACATCGAAATGCCCACGGAGGAGATCATGGATCGCCTTAGAAACGGCATTGAGGACGAGCGTGCATTCCAGGTGTTCGAGGCGCTCAAGCGTGGCGTGAGCGTGCAGGAACTGCATGAGATCACCATGATCGATGAATGGTTCCTCGATAAGTTCCTCAACCTCGTAGAGCTGGAACAGTGGCTTGCTGAGGATACACTCACAGAAGAAAAATACCGCATTGCAAAGCAGTACGGCTATCTTGACAGCACCATCGAGCGCATGTCCGGTCAGAAATGCCCCCTGCATCTGCGTGCAGTTTATAAAATGGTTGACACCTGCGCAGGCGAATTCAAGGCAGAAACGCCGTATTTCTACTCCACCTTTGATGAAGAAAACGAAGCTGCACAGTTCATTGAAAGAACCGACACGGGCAAAAAGAAGATTATCGTATTCGGCTCCGGCCCCATCCGTATCGGACAGGGTATCGAATTTGACTACTGCTCCGTACACTGCGTCTGGACGCTCAAAGAGATGGGCTGCGAGGCGATCATCTGCAACAACAACCCCGAAACTGTTTCCACCGATTTCGATACCGGTGACAGACTCTATTTCGATCCGCTGACCCGTGAGGATGTGGAATCCATCATCGCCACCGAAAAGCCCGACGGCGTTGTGGTACAGTTCGGCGGACAGACGGCGATCAAGCTGACACGTCATCTTGCGGATATGGGCGTGAACATTCTCGGTACCTCTGCGGATAATATCGACGCTGCCGAGGACAGAGAGCGTTTTGATGAGCTGCTCGAACAGTGCGGTATTCCAAGACCCGAAGGCTTTACCGTCATGACGACCGAGGAAGCAGTCGAAGTTGCCGAAAAGCTTGGTTATCCCGTGCTGCTGCGCCCGTCCTATGTACTGGGCGGTCAGAATATGATCATTGCACATTCCGAACAGGATGTTGTGGAATACATGGGCATCATCACCTCCACGATGATTGAAAATCCCGTCCTCATCGACAAGTATATGATGGGTACGGAGGTTGAGGTGGATGCAATCTGCGACGGCAAGGATTTCCTGATTCCCGGCATTATGGAGCATGTTGAGCGTGCAGGCGTGCATTCGGGTGACTCTATTTCCGTATATCCTGCGCAGAATCTTTCAAAGAAGATCCGTGAAACCATCATCGAATACACACGCCGTCTGTCCCTTGCACTCGATGTCATCGGACTTGTGAACATCCAGTACGTTGTGTACAAGGATGAAGTGTATGTGATTGAAGTAAACCCCCGTTCCTCCAGAACCGTACCCTATATCAGCAAGGTAACGGGTATTCCTATGGTGGATATTGCCACCAAGATCATGCTCGGTTCCACGCTCAAGGAACTTGGCTATGAAAGCGGACTGTACCCTGAGGGCGATTATGTCGCAGTCAAGGTTCCCGTGTTCAGCTTTGAGAAGCTGCAGGATGTGGATACCATGCTCGGTCCGGAAATGAAGTCCACGGGTGAGTGCCTCGGCATCGGCAGAACCTTTGAGGATGCACTCCTCAAGGGACTGGTTGCGGCAGGTTACGATCTTAAGCGTGAGGGCGGTCTGCTCATTTCCGTGCGTGACAGTGACAAGCGTGAGATCGTTCGCATTGCGGATAAGTTCTCACAGATGGGCTTTGAGCTGTACGCAACAAGCGGCACGGCAAGCTACCTCAACCGCAACATGATTGCCACCAATATGATCCGCAAGATCTCCGAGGAATCCCCGAACACCATTGATCTTCTGGAAAGCGGCAAGATCCACTACATGATCTCCACCTCTGCAAAGGGCAGAATGCCCGCCCGTGACAGCGTAAAGATGCGCCGCAAATCCGTGGAACGCTCCATCTGCAGCCTGACCGCCATTGATACGGCGGATGCACTGGCAAATGTCCTGCTCTCCGAACGCAGCATGGATGATGTGGAGCTTGTGGATATTACGAAAATTTAAGTGAGGAAACAGCTATGAAATACACACAGGGACAGTATCCCATTATTGAAAAAAAGACCCTTGCAAAGGAAATGTACAGCTTTGTCATTCTCTGCCCCGAAGTGGCAGAGATGGCATCCCCCGGTCAGTTCGTGCATATCCGTATCGGCAGCTTCACCCTGCGCCGTCCGATTTCCATCTGTGAGATCGACAAGGTAAAGGGCACCCTGCGCATCGTATTTGAGGTGCGTGGCAAGGGAACTGCAGAAATTGCCGCACTCAACAAGGGCGATCTCATCGACATGCTCGCACCCCTCGGTCACGGCTTCACTGTGAATCCCGATGCAAAGAAGGTCATCCTCATCGGCGGCGGCATCGGTACGCCCCCCATGCTTCCTCTGGCGCAGATCTACGGCGAAAAGGCGACCGTCATCACGGGTTTCCGCAGTGCAAATGCCGTGATTCTGCAGGAGGATTTCAAGAAAACAGGCGCAGAAACCATCCTCTGCACCGATGACGGTACCATGGGCATCGGCGGATTCGTGACGCAGCCCTTTGAAACACTGGTGAACCTCGGCGATATCGACGCAGTCTATGCCTGCGGCCCGATGCCGATGCTGAGGGGCATTGCCGCACTTGCAAAGGCAAACAATGTTCCTCTGTGTGAGGTATCTCTCGAAGAACGCATGGCATGCGGTGTTGGTGCATGCCTTGGCTGTGCATGCAAGGTGAAGAGAAATGACGAGGAATATTTCCTGCATGTGTGCAAGAATGGTCCCGTATTCAATGCTGAGGAGGTTGTTTGGTAATGGCTGATTTGTCTGTAAATGTTGCAGGGGTGGAATTTAAAAACCCCATCATTCCGGCATCCGGCGTATTCGGCTACGGCAGAGAGTACGAGGAATTTTATCCGCTGTCAAAGCTCGGCGGCATTGCGACAAAGGGTACGACAGGTACTCTGCGCACGGGAAATCTTTCTCCCAGAATTGCCGAAACTCCTGCCGGTATGCTTAATTCCGTGGGCCTTCAGAACCCCGGCATTGATACCTTCATTGAAAAGGAACTCCCGAACCTGCTAACCAAGGATACGGTGATTCTTGCGAATATCGCAGGCTCCACCCCCGAGGAATGCGCAGAGGTTGCGGCAAAGCTTGACAAGACCGATGTGCATATGATCGAGCTGAATATTTCCTGCCCGAACGTTAAGCAGGGCGGTGCGGCATTCGGTACCTCCTGTACAAGCGCAGAAGCAGTTACCGCAGCTGTGCGCAAGGCAACTTCCAAGCCGCTTGTAGTAAAGCTTTCCCCGAATGTGACGAGCATCACAGAAATCGCCAAGGCAGTGGAATCCGCAGGTGCGGATGCCCTCTCCATGATCAATACGCTTCTCGGCATGAGAATTGATGTCAGAACACGCAGACCGATTCTCCGAAACAATGTCGGCGGTCTGTCCGGTCCTGCGATTCTGCCGGTTGCTGTCCGCATGATCTGGCAGACGGCGAATGCCGTTTCTATCCCGATCATCGGCATGGGAGGTGTATCCACCGGTGAGGATGCGATCGAGCTAATGATGGCAGGTGCATCCGCTGTGCAGGTGGGCGCAGCGATCTTCACAGATCCGTATGCACCGATCAAGATCGTTGACGAAATGAATGATTTCCTTGATGCACAGGGGATTGCTTCTGTGAGGGATGTGATTGGTACGGTGCAGCCGTGGTAAAAGGCAGTCGGAGTGAATGATATTTTCACAAATCACTAATTTTAATAAACGGAGAATATGGTTACTGTTATGACGGATGTAAACTGCCTTCTTGCGGGATTGATAAGGCTGATCACGCCTCTGCTGCTGCTTATCCTTTGGTACAAAAAGACAGGTGCACGGCTCTTTCCTGCACCGGTTGCATTTTTGATATGCTTTCCGGTTTTTATCCTGGGAGCCGCCATACGCTCAGGATTCGGTCAAGACGATCCGTTCGCATATTATATCCAGCAGGGGCTGCTCTATGGCATTCTTGAAGAAGGCACGAAGTATCTGGTGTTATGCTTTCTGCTCACTTCTTATGACAGCCGGAAGGACGCAGTGACCTACGGCATCGGGCACGGTGCATATGAGGCATTTGGTGCAGGAATGGCCTGTTTTGGACTCATCGGCTTAGACGCTGCGGCTCCGGATATCCTATGGATGAACCTCTGGATGGCAGTTGAGGCTGCTGCGTTTTGTATTGGATTAACCGTCCTGATCTTCTATGGTATCTACACGAGCAATTCCAAAGTGATGCTGCCCGTTGCTATACTTCTCCATGCCGTCAGCAATGCCGTCGGGGGTATTCTCATTGAGTTTATTGTAATTCCAATAAGGATCCTGCTGACCGCAGGAATCTGCTTTGCTGCATATCGCTGCTGGCAGGAGATGGGAACTCCATATGAGGGTGAAGCGTGAAATCAGTGCACCTAAGGAAAAAGCTGTAATTAAAGGAAAGAATTGAGGGATTATAGTAAAATGAAAATTATGTCCGTAGACTTCGGCGACGCCCGCACAGGGCTTGCCATCTGCGACAAATCGGAATTCCTCGCATCACCCGTGTGTGTCGTGCAGGAGCGTCATTTTGAACGCTGCGCCGATGCGGTTGCCGCCAAGGCAAAGGAACAGGGGGCGGAGCTGATTGTCGTGGGCTACCCGAAAAATATGAATAATACCATCGGCGAGCGTGCCGAGAAATGCATGAATTTTGCAAAGCTTCTGGAGGAGCGCACGGGACTGGAAACCGTGATGTGGGATGAGAGAAGCACCACTGTTTCCGCACACAACTACCTCAATGCGACCAATACCAGAGGAAAAAAACGCAAGGCGGTCGTGGATGCAGTCGCAGCGGTCATCATCCTCGAAAGCTACCTTGCCTACAGAAAGAATTGCATGAAATAAGTACGGCACCGCCGCTTGTCCGAAGGACAAAAGGCGGTATATCGCCTGTGCCGGCTCGGCACCGCCGCTTGTCCGAAGGACAAAAGGCGGTATATTGCCCGTGCCGGCTCGGCACTTAGCGCATCATAGACGTAATATCATCCACCACGCACCCTGCTGCATGGAGTGCCTGCTCTGCATGACGCTTCATGCGGTGCTTCTGTCGGTCGGATGTTTTTGACAAAAGATAGCAGGCAGTTCCTGCAACTGCACCTACTGCCATGCCCTTGACAAGTGTACTCATTTTCATTTGCTATCCCTCCTTTGCAGGGATAGTATATGAAAATGCAGTTGAAATATCATTGGTAAAATCCGATGAATTTTTTTATAAGGAGATTTCCCATGTCGCTCAACATCGTTCTTTGTGAGCCGCAGATTCCGCAGAATACCGGCAATATATCCCGCACCTGCGCCGTAACGGGCGCTAAACTCCATCTGATCCATCCTTTTGGTTTTACGATTACGGATAAGCAGCTCAAGCGTGCAGGTCTTGATTACTGGGATAAGCTGGATATTACCGAATACGAAAGCCTTTCCGATTTTTTGCAGAAACACGAAAATGACCGCATCTACCTGTTCACCACAAAGGGTCGTTTGCGGCACAGCGATGTGCAGTATCCGCAGGATTCGGACATTTATCTGATGTTTGGCAGAGAGGATGCAGGACTTCCCGAGGAGCTGCTCTTTGCGCACCCCGAAAGCTGCTTGCGTATTCCGATGCGTCCGACGCTGCGCAGTCTGAACCTTTCCAATTCCGTGGCAATTGCAGCATATGAAGTGCTGCGGCAGTGGGATTATCCGGAACTGGAAGCACAGGGAAACCTG
Source organism: Oscillospiraceae bacterium (assembly GCA_017521325.1). Lineage (GTDB taxonomy): Bacteria > Bacillota > Clostridia > Oscillospirales > Ruminococcaceae > UBA3855. Next base: position 36,056 of record JAFXCV010000045.1, read on the forward strand.
ACAAAATTTGAATGGGAATAAAGGAGAAAATACAAATGGAGAAGATCAAAATCGTAACCGATTCCGCAAGCGATATTCAGCTTGCACAGGCAGAAGCGCTTGGCATTGAAATTCTGAGCGTCATGCTCAGCGTGAATGGAGAATCCTACCGTGAGCTGGTCGATCTGTCCACGGATGAGTTCTATGAGCTTCTGGAAAAATCTGATGAACTGCCCACCAGCTCCCAGATCACCGCATTTACCTATAACGAAAAGTTCAAGCAGTACCTTGATGAGGGTTACACGGATGTCATTTGTGTGTGCATCAACAGCAAGGGCTCCGCAACCTACCGCAATGCCTGCATGGCAAAGGAGGAGCTGTATGAGAACTACCCGATGGCTTCAGAGCAGATGCGTATCCATGTGGTGGATTCCCGTAGTTACAGTGCATTGTACGGCTATCCTGTCAGACAGGCGGCATTGCAGGCTGCACAGGGAGCATCCGCTGATGAAATCGTTGCTTATCTGGAAGACTGGTTTTCCAAGGTCAGCGTCTATTTTGTACCGATGACGCTCAAATATGTCAAGAAATCCGGAAGAGTATCAGCAGCCGCTGCATTTGCAGGCGATCTTCTGGGATTGCGACCCATTATCCGTATCTGCGACGGTGAAACTTCCATTTCTGAAAAGATCCGTGGTGAAAAGAAGATCGTTCCCCATCTTGCAGACTGGGCGCAGAAGATGATGATTCCGGAAACTCCCTACATCATTCTTCACGGCTGCAGCCGTGAATATTCTGATGCGCTCGGCGAAGAACTCACCAAACGCCTCGGATATCCGCCTGCGGAGTATACCAAGATCGGTGCTGCCATTTCCATCAATGCAGGCCCCGATGTTGCAGCAGTTATTATTCTTGAAAATCGCTGACGCCCATTGTTTGCACATCTGCCGCAGTGTGGATGTGCAATTGCATTCGGAGGTACTATGAATTATCAGCTTATCATCATCGGCGGCGGTGCCTCCGGACTTGCGGCGGCATTTGCCGCTGCATCTTATGGTGTGGAACGTATCGCTGTACTTGAACGCACAGCGAGAGTCGGCAAAAAAATTCTTGTCACAGGAAATGGCAGATGCAACCTCAGCCATACACCCGTTTCCGCAGCCGATTATTACGGCAGTGTTCCTGTTGGGGAAATCCTCACAGCATTCGGAACTGCCGAGTCGTTCTTCGAAACACTCGGTCTGCACTGCCGCAGGGATAGCGCAGGGAGAATCTACCCCTACAGCATGCATGCCGCATCCGTGCTTGATGCACTGCGTCTTGCATGCAATAGGTACGGCGTGGAGGAAATCTGCGACGCACAAGTCACAGCCCTGCATCCGCAGAAAGGCGGCTGGCTTGTGCATACGGAAAATGCAGACTATACCGCAGAAAATGTCATCTTTGCAGCGGGCGGATTTGCCGCACCGCACCTTGGAACCGATGGAAGTGCATGGGAGCTTCTCAAAAAACTGGGCATTCCGCTTGCGCCCCCAAGCCCCGTGCTTTGTCCGATTATGTCCGATGCCGCAATGCTCCGCCCTCTGAAAGGACTGCGTGTCCGTGCCGATGCAAAGCTTATGCAGAGAAACACATGCCTTTATGAAGAACAGGGCGAGGTACAGTTCACCGAACGTACCGTTTCCGGCATCTGTATTTTCAATATGGCATCCCATATCCGTGGGGAAAAATGCTCGGAATACCGCATAGTTCTCGATCTTATGCCCGAACAGAATGCAGAGGATACGCTCTCCATGCTCTACGGCTTTCAGGCTGTACGCAATGACGGTGATTGTGAATCCCTCCTGTCCGGAATGTTCCAGAAGCCGCTTTCACGTCTGATTCTCAAGGTGTGCAATGTGACAGCAGATATGCCGTGCATGATGCTCAACGGCAGAAAAATCCGTGAAATTGCCGAAACTATCCATCACCTTTCCTTTCCTGTCAAAGGAGTATCCGAATGGAAACAAGCGCAGGCGACTGCAGGCGGTGTGATCGGCGATGCACTGGATGCACATTTGCAGGTCAGAAATCATCCGCATCTCTATGTTGTCGGTGAGGCTGCCGATGTGCATAGTCTTTGCGGAGGCTACCATCTGCATTGGGCATGGGCAAGCGGTGTTTGGGCAGCAAAGCATATCGCCGAAAGGAGCAGTGAGCGATGATCCGTATACAGAATATCCGCATGCCGCTTGATTATTCGGAGGATGCACTCTATCAGGCAGCAGCGAAAAAACTGCGTATTTCTGTGAAAGAAATTCTTTCCCTGAACGTGCGCAGGCGTTCCGTGGATGCACGAAAGAGGGGACAGGTGTCCTTTCTCTTTTCGCTGGATATCGCTGTAAAACAAGAACAGAACGTTCTGAAAAAATGCAGCACAGACCATGATATATCCTCCGTGCAGGATATCCCTTACAGCATTCCGACCGTCCGAAGCGAGGAGCGTCCTGTCGTAGTGGGCTTCGGCCCTGCAGGGATGTTTGCAGCCTATGTGCTTGCAAAAGCAGGACTTCGCCCGATCGTTCTGGAACGTGGGCTTGCGGTGGATGAGCGCATGGAAAAGGTAGCACGCTTCCGACAAAGCGGCATTCTCGACTCCGAATGCAACATCCAGTTCGGTGAGGGCGGTGCAGGTACATTTTCGGACGGAAAACTCCACACAGGCATCAAGGATCCTCGCATCCGCTTTGTTCTGGAAACCTTTGTACAGTGCGGTGCACCGTCCGAAATTCTCTGGCAGGCAAAGCCCCATATCGGTACGGACAAGCTGACAGGAACCGTCCGCAATCTCCGTGAAAGTATCCTTTCCCACGGCGGTGAGATCCGTTTCGGTGCAAGGCTGACAGGATATTCCCAAAGGGACGGAAAGCTTACCGCCCTGCAGTATATATGCAATGGAATTGAACAGGAAATTCCTGCAAAGCACGCTATACTTGCCCTCGGTCACAGTGCAAGGGATACGATGGAACTGCTCCATGACAGCGGTATCCCCCTGACACAGAAGCCCTTTGCCATGGGCGTGCGTGTGGAGCATCTCCAGTCCGACATCGACCGTGTGCTTTACGGCGCATCCGCAGGACATCCGGCACTTGGTGCAGCCGATTACAAGCTCGTGGTGCATCTTCCCAATGGCAGAAGTCTGTACACCTTCTGCATGTGTCCCGGTGGTGAAGTGGTTGCCGCCGCATCGGAGCAGGGAATGCTTGCGGTCAACGGTATGAGCCATTTTGCCAGAAACGGCAGAAACGCCAACTCTGCACTGCTTGTGGGACTGACTCCCGAGGATTTCGGCAGCGACCATCCTCTTGCAGGCATGCATCTTCAGAGAAAACTGGAGCGTGCTGCATTTTCCGCAGGTGGGGGAGGCTATGCAGCCCCTGTCATCCGTGTGGGCGACTTTTTGCAGCATCGGGAATCCGACCGTTTCGGAAAGGTCACACCCACCTATACGCCGAACACATCCTTTGCATCGCCTGACCGCTACCTTCCTGCATATATGTGTGAAACACTCCGTGTTGGCATTACTGCCATGGATAAAAAGCTGCATGGCTTTGCCGATGCCGATGCAGTGCTGACGGGCGTAGAATCAAGAAGCTCATCTCCTGTGCGGATGAACCGAGGGGAGGATTTCCAGAGCATCGGCGTAAAGGGAATTTATCCTTGCGGCGAGGGTGCCGGCTACGCAGGAGGAATTACCTCAGCAGCTGTCGATGGCATCCGCTGTGCGGAGGCTCTCATGAAAGAAACAGGAGGAACCATTCATGCATAATCTGACAGATATCAGCTATGTCCGCAGTATACTGGAACGCCACGGCTTTCATTTTTCAAAAGCGCTTGGACAGAATTTTCTGATCAATCCCACCGTATGTCCGAGAATCGCTGAAATGGGCAATGCCGCAGCAGGCTTCGGGGTGCTTGAAATCGGAACGGGAGTCGGAACTCTCACCGCAGAGCTTGCAAAGCGTGCGGATAAGGTCGTTGCCGTTGAACTTGATGACAGACTGTTCCCGATTCTTGAGGAAACACTGGCTGATTTCAATAATGTCAAGGTCATCCACGGCGATGCGATGAAATATGACCTTGCATCCCTCATTGCAGAGGAATTTCAGGGGCTTCATGTTGCGGTCTGTGCAAACCTTCCGTACTATATCACATCTCCGCTGATCATGCGCCTGCTCGAAGAAAAGCTCCCCATTGAAACCATCACCGTCATGGTGCAGAAGGAGGCAGCACAGCGCCTGTGCGCTCCCATCGGAAGCCGTGAATCGGGCGCCGTATCCGTAGCCGTAGCCTTTTATGGGCAGGCAAAGCAGCTCTTTGGCGTATCAAGGGGAAGCTTCATGCCGGCACCGAATGTGGATTCTGCCGTCATTCAGATCACACTGCATCAGGAAAAACCGTGGCAGGTAAAGGACGAAGCGACATTCTTCCGCATGGTTAAGGTCGGCTTTTCCCAGAGAAGAAAGCAACTTTCCGGCGTGCTTGCAGGCGGTCTTTCCATTCCGAAGGCACGCATGCAGGAGATTTTTGCAGATGCGGAAATTCCCCAGAACGTTCGCATCGAGGCGCTGACCATGGAGGAACTGGTAAGACTTGCCAACGCCCTTGCGGATACATAATACAGAAATTCCAAAACTCTCCCCGATACACGACGTATCGGGGAATTTTTTCGGGCAATTCTCATTCTCTCCTCAAATCGCAGGAAATGGCATGCACCTTCCCGAATATGTGGAAATCCAACAATTCATTCCGACAAAACTTCTCTTTGTTTTCTGGTATAATGAGTTCATATACAGAATAACAGAGAGGAGCATTTTCATGCAACACATCAAACAACTATTCGCCCATGAGGCAGTCCGCCTGCCGCTTGAATGTCTGGCGGCATTTTCCGCAGGCTACCTGCTTTCCGTCGGTACGATCTGCGGTATTGTGTCGCCCCTTGCCGCAGCCCTTGCAGGAATCTGTACGCCCTTGTATGCATTCTTCATTCTTTGCGGAAGTCTGCTTGCCTACATCGTACAGGGAGCGCCGTCTGAAATGACCTTCCTGCTTGCGTGTCTTGTCAGTGTGAGCTGCATGCGCATTCTTTTCTATGAAGCACGCCGTCCCCATGTCCTTGCAATTCTGACCGTCATTTCCTGCAGTGCGGCAGGCGTTGTCAATGATCTCGTTTTTTCCGCACAGGGGGGATTGATGCCGCTGTATCTTCTGGCTGCAATGCTCATCGGACTTGCCGCCTTTTTTCTTTCCGATGCGTGGAATGCATATGCAGCAAACAGGCGGATCCTGCTCGATACAGGAAAAAGCTTTACTTTTTCCATTGTCTATCTTCTGGCAATAGCTGCACTTTGCGGACTTGACCTGCCCTTTTGCAATCCCGGAAGAATTGCGGGAATCTTTATTACCCTTCTTGCTGCACGACAGTTCCGTCAGGGCGGCGGCACGCTGCTTGGTGCCCTAAGCGCATGCGCCGCAGTGCTGTGCAATGTGAAGCTCGGCATGCCCCTGCTCTTTCTTCCGGTAACGGCCATGCTTGCAGGATTTCTCAGCCATCTTCCGAATGCGATTTTTATCCCCGTTTTCTTCCTGATGCAGACCCTTGGCAGCATCGTGTTTGACAGCAGCATGGAGCTTGTGAAGGTTCTTCTGGAGCTGGTAATTTCCTGTTTTCTCTATGCCCTGTGCAGCCGTGCGCCGCTGTATCGTATTCTGATGTTCCATTCCGAAAAGCCTGTAAACGGTCAGTGCGTCATGCAAAGAGAACAGTTTCTCTCGCATTCCATTGGAGATCTGCGTGAAGAGGCAGCGGAAATTATGCAAAGACTGCGCCCCGAAAAGAATGTGGATGCGGTAGCGCATGCAAAGGAACGCCTTTGCACGGGCTGCAAGAACGAGAATTACTGCTGGCAGGATCGTCGGGATATGACGGAGGATGCCTTCCGACAGCTTTTGCATTTTCCAGCGGCAAATCCGGGGCCCGAGGCAATGGCAGGATGCGTGCGCCGTGGAACAATGGCAGAATGCTTCCGTGAATGCGGTCGTAATATTGCGCTTGAAAAAAGCCGATGCGTGCATCTTTCGCAGAGCAGGAACGTGATGCTCGAGTATTTCCACCTGATGGAGGAGATGACAACGGACAGCGCACGTCAGCGTGAGGTGCAGCTGTGCGTGCAGGAAACCGAGGGGCTGCAGGAGATACTCCGACACTGCAAATGCGAATTCCGAAGCTGCTTTGTCCATCGCCTGAAAAGCGGCAGGTATGCAGCCGAAATTTATACATCCTCTCCGCTTGCTGCCGAAGGCGCAGTGCTGCCCCTCCTGCAGGAGCTTTTGCATGTGGAAATGTGCGCAGGCGTTACCCATCGCAATGCAGATGCCATGCGCTACTGCTTTTATCAGAAACCGCCCTATTCTCTTGAATTCTCCATCCGCAGCATCCATGCGCCCGGCTATTCCAGATGCGGCGATACGGCGGATGCATTTACGGATGCCGAAGGGAACCAATACCTCCTCCTTTCCGATGGAATGGGAAGCGGTGCATCTGCATCCCTCGTGTCAAAGCTTGCGGTTCGTGCATTTACTCGCCTTGTCTGCAGCGGCATGCCCTGCGCAACCGCCATCCGTTTTGTCAATGCCATGCTGCTTTCCGAAACGAGCAATGAGGATTTTGCAACCCTTGATGTGCTGTTCCTGAATGCCGACAGCGGCGAGCTGCAGCTCTATAAATCCGGCGCATCCTCCACATTGTTCCTGCACGGCGGACAGGTCATGAAAATTTCATCCCCAAGCTTTCCCATCGGCATCGTGCCGCAGGCGGAGCCTTTCCGCAAGACGCTCTCCTCCTTTGCAGGGGACAGGATCGTTATGCTCTCCGACGGCATCCATGAGGCCGAATTTCCGTTTGTCAAGGAGCTTCTGCTGCGCTGTGTTCCGCTTGGTGAAATGATTACGCAGATTTGTGAAAAAGCAGGAATATTCCATGCCGGAAAAGCAGATGATGATATTACCGTGATCGCTGCAAGAGTGCTTTGCGAGTCACAGAATCCTTCTGCAATACCGCAGGATTCTTTGCAGGCGGCAGCAAGCTGAAAATGCAATGCTTTGATTCTCCTTTTTCATTCCTGAAAAATATAAATTCGTCATATTGCATAAATTTCAAGAAGCTTTATTATTATACTCTATGAAATTCAAACACATAAATTGAAAACTCTTGCATCGAAACCGGATTTCTGCTACAATAGATGTATAAGGGGGCGAAACCATGAATATGAATTCTACAACAAATCCAAATGATTTCCCGCTCTATTTATTTTTTCAGGGAAAAAATAGTGAAGCTTATAAGTTTTTCGGCGTGCATCGCATCATCGAGAATGGTGTGAGTATGCACCGTTTTCGTGTTTGGGCACCCAGAGCGAAGAGTATTTCTGTCGTAGGTGATTTCAATGACTGGCAGAGAGAACGCCATCCCATGCACCCCATCGTGGACGGCATCTGGGAGGCAGTTATCGGTGACCTCAAGCAGTTTGATGCCTATAAGTACAGCATCGAAACGCAGTCCGGTCAGATTCTGATGAAGTCCGATCCCTATGCAATGCATTTTGAAACCCGACCTGCGACGGCATCCAAGATCTATGAGAGCAGCTATCGCTGGCATGACAAGGAATGGATTGCATCCAAGAAAAAACAGGTTGTGTATAAATGCCCGATGAATGTGTATGAGGTGCATTTTGATTCGTGGATGCACAACGAGGACGGCACGGTTTTTGATTATGTGACGTTTGCAAAGAAAATGATCCCATATGTGAAGGAAATGTCCTACACGCATATCGAGTTTATGCCGCTGACGGAATATCCCTATGACGGCTCGTGGGGCTATCAGGTAACGGGCTATTTTGCCCCGACCTCACGTTATGGCACACCGGATGATTTCAAGGAAATGATCGATCTATTCCATCAGGCAGGCATCGGTGTCATTCTTGACTGGGTTCCGGCGCATTTTCCGAAGGATGCCTCCGGTCTGTGTGAATTCGACGGAAGCTATTGCTATGAATACACCGACCCGAAGAAGATGGAACATAAATCCTGGGGAACCAGAGTATTTGACTACGGAAAGGGCGAGGTATGCTCGTTCCTTATTTCCAGTGCATGCTACTGGCTTGACGAATTCCATCTCGACGGTCTGCGTGTGGATGCAGTTGCTTCCATGCTATATCTGGATTATGACAGACGTGACGGTGAATGGAGTGCCAATATCAACGGCGGCAATGAAAATCTGGAGGCAGTGGAATTTTTCCGCCACCTCAACGAAGCGGTATTTGCAAAGCATCCTGATGTCCTGATGATCGCAGAGGAATCCACCGCATGGCCGCTTGTGACAAAGCCCACCGATATCGGCGGTCTCGGCTTCAATTTCAAGTGGAATATGGGCTGGATGAACGACATGCTGCAATATATGTCGCTCGATCCCATCTATCGTGCCTTCAATCACGATAAACTCACATTCTCCTTCTTCTACTGCTTCTCCGAGAATTATATCCTGCCGATTTCCCATGACGAAATCGTGTACGGAAAATGCTCCATGATCAATAAAATGCCCGGCTATGAGCGTGATAAATTCTCATCCTACCGTGCGTTCCTTGCCTATATGATGGCACATCCCGGAAAGAAAATGCTCTTTATGGGACAGGAATTTGCCCAGAAGAACGAGTGGAATTATCAGACGCAGCTCGACTGGGAACTGCTTGAACAGGATGATCACAGACAGACCCATGAATTCACCAAGGAACTCAATAAGCTGTATCTGGAAACGCCGGCATTCTGGGATAATGATGATTCCTGGAGCGGTTTCAGCTGGATCTCTCATGACGACTACAAGCAGAGCGTGATTGCGTTCCGCAGAATTGCCGATAACGGTACCGAGGTCATCGCAGTTTGTAATTTCGTTCCCGTCACAAGGGAAGATTACAAAATCGGCGTACCCTTTGAGGGTGAGTATGCGCTGATGTTCAGTACCGATGCAAAGGAATTCGGCGGTCAGGGACTTGCAAAGGAAACCTATGAAACCATCGAATATGGCATGCACGGCTTCGATCAGTGCATTTCACTGACGCTTCCGGCACTTTCCGTGCTCTATCTGCGCCGTGTGCAGCAGGACAAGTTCAGTGTTACGGAAGAACGGGAAAAGACAAAAAAATCCAATAAACCATCTGAAAACTGATAAAAATAGAAATGCAAATTGAATTTTAGGAGGAATATTATGAACGCAAAGAAGAAATGCATCGCAATGCTTCTGGCAGGCGGACAGGGCAGCAGACTGTATGCACTGACGCAGAATGTAGCAAAGCCTGCGGTTCCCTATGGTGGAAAGTATCGTATTATAGACTTTGCACTTTCCAACTGCACCAATTCCGGAATTGATACCGTAGGTGTGCTGACACAGTATCAGCCCCTCGTACTCAACGATTATATCGGTAACGGCGAGCCTTGGGATCTTGACAAAATGTACGGCGGCGTGCATGTGCTGTCCCCGTTTGAAACCAAGGAGGGTGCGGACTGGTTCCAGGGTACTGCGAATGCAATCTATCAGAACATGCGCTTTATCGAGCGTTATGATCCTGAATACGTGATCGTACTGGGCGGTGACCATATCTATAAGATGGACTATTCCAAGCTTGTGGAATGCCATGAGAAGAACAATGCGGATGGTACCATTGCGGTAATTGAAGTGCCGTTGGAAGAAGCTTCTCGATTCGGAGTTATGACCTGTGACGCAGAAGGAAGAGTTGTGGAATTTGAGGAAAAGCCAAAGAATCCGAAATCGCCTCTGATTTCCATGGGTATCTATGTGTTCACATGGGAAAAGCTCAAGAAGTATCTGATCGAAAATGAAAATGCAAATACTGGTTCCAAGGACTTTGGTAAGGATATCATTCCCGCAATGCTTGCCAATGACGAGCGTCTGTTTGCCTATACATTTGAAGGCTACTGGAAGGATGTCGGCACACTCGACAGCCTCTGGGAAGCGAATATGGATCTGCTCAGTCCCAGTGTTCCGCTGGATCTCTATGATCCGCAGTGGAAGATCTATGCACGTCACAATAACATGCCTCCGCAGTATATCGGTGACAGCGCACATATCGAAAATTCCATGATTACCGAAGGCAGCAGCATCAACGGACAGGTTGATTTCTCCGTCATCTTCTCCGGCGTTACCATCGAGGAGGGTGCAGTTGTCAACTATAGCATCCTCATGCCCGGAACAGTTGTCAAGTCCGGTGCGGTGGTGGAATATGCAATTGTCGGTGAAAACTGCGTGGTAGAATCCGGTGCAAAGATCGGCTGCAGCCCCGAATGTCTTGAAAACAGAGATGACTGGGGTATCGCAGTTGTCGGACATAATGTAACGATCTCTGCAAATGCCGCTGTTCTTCCCAAGCAAATCATTTCTGAAAATATCTAAGGAGGCATCGCAAATGGGCGTAAATTATAATGTACTTGGTCTGATTTTTGCAAGCTTGCATGATTCTACCGTAATTGACCTGACAAAGCACAGAACCATGGGTTCGATCATGTTTGGCGGCAGATATCGTCTGATCGACTTTCCGCTTTCGAGTATGGTAAATTCCGGCATCTATGAGGTCGGTGTCATTACAAAATCCAACTACGGCTCCCTGCTTGATCACCTCGGCTCCGGCAGAGAATGGGATCTTGCAAGAAAGAAGGGCGGACTGCATCTTCTTCCTCCCTTCAGTCAGGAGGGCAGCAGCGTGTACAGAGGCCGTCTGGAGGCGCTGCATAATGTCTGGAGCTTCCTGGAGCATTCCAAGGCAGAATATGTGGTAATGTCCGACTGCGACTATGTGACCACAATTGATTTCAGTGCAGTTGTGGAACAGCATATCAAGAGCGGTGCAGATATCACAACCGTATACGGCAAGTATCTTTACAGCGAGGACAGCGGTTCCTGCGTGGATGTGCTTGAAATGGACGAGGATGGCAGAATCAGAAATGTCATGATCGATCCCCAGATCTCCGGCGAGTGCAATATCTGTCTGGACATGTTCGTAATGCGTAAGGATTTCCTGCGCAAGCTTGTGCGTGATGCCGCAAGCAAGAGCCAGTACAGCATTATCCGTGACTGCTTACAGGCAAGAGTCAATGACTACAAGCTCATGGGCTATGAGCATAAGGGCTATTTCAGCAGAATTGACAGCGTTAAGAGCTATTTCGACGCAAACCTTGCGCTGCTTGAGGAAAAGAACCGTACAGCACTGTTCAAGCCTTCCGCACCTGTTTATACCAAGATCGGTGACAACGGCCCTGCTAAATACGGTCTGGATGCAAAGGTGAAGAACTCCCTGATTGCCGATGGCTGTATCATCGAAGGCACCGTGGAAAACTGCGTGCTGTTCCGTGGTGTCAAAGTCGGCAAGGGCAGTGTTCTGAAGAACTGTGTGCTGCAGCAGGGAACCAAGGTCGGTGCAGGCTGCGCACTGAGCAATGTGATTGCCGATAAGAATGTAGAGGTTGCTGACGGACGTGTTCTGACAGGCTCTGAAACCTACCCGATCTACATCAGCAAGAATGCAAAGCTGTAACCGGAGGTGAATGGATTTGAAGATTCTTTTTGCCGCAAGTGAGGCAGTTCCGTTTGCTGCTTCGGGCGGTCTGGCAGATGTCATCGGCTCCCTGCCCTTTGCAATCAACAGCAAGGGACATGACTGCCGTGTGGTAATGCCGCTGTATCAATCCATTCGTCCGGAACTGCGTGAAACACTGACATTTCAGACCAATATTACCGTGGATGTTTCCTGGAGAAAGCAGTACTGCGGTATCTATACAGCCGACTGGAACGGCGTGACTTATTATTTTGTTGACAACGAATACTATTTCGGACGTGAGGGACTGTACGGATTCTATGATGACTGCGAACGTTTTGCATTCTTCTCTCGTGCAGTACTCGAAATGCTGCGATATATTGATTTTACCCCCGATATCATCAACTGCAATGACTGGCAGACTGCACTGATTCCCGTGTTCTATCAGGTGTTCTACAAGTACCAGCAGGGCTATCAGAACCTCAAGCATGTGTTCACCATCCATAATATCCAGTATCAGGGTAATTTCGGCAGGGAAGTTCTCAACGAAGTGATGGGAATTCCGCTTTATCATATGGGTCTGCTTGAATATGACGGCTCGATTAATATGATGAAGGGTGCATTTGAAACAGCGGATAGGATCACCACCGTCAGTCCCAGCTATGCATGGGAAATTCTCGATCCGTGGTATGCGCACGGGCTTGACCGCATTCTGGTTACAAAGAAGGACAAGCTCTCCGGCATCCTCAACGGAATTGACACCAAACTCTATGATCCGTCGGCGGATACGCTCATCGAAAAGACCTACAGTGCCGCAAAGCCGGCAGGGAAAAAGGCGTGCAAAAAGGCACTGCTTTCCGAGCTTGGTCTTCAGGAGGGCGATGAACCTGTAATCGGCATTGTCACACGTTTTGTTTCACACAAGGGTGTGGATCTGATCCGCTATGTGTTTGAGGATATCCTTCGGCTCGGCTGCAAATTTGCCATTCTTGGCAGCGGTGAGAAAATCTATGAGGATTTCTTCTCCGAAATGCAGTTCCGCTATCCCGGACAGGTCAGCGTCACGCTGGGTTTCCGTCCGGAGCTTGCAAGAAAAATTTATGCAGGTGCTGATATGTTCCTCATGCCCTCGCAGAGTGAACCCTGTGGACTTGCACAGATGGTGGCAATGCGCTATGGTACAATTCCGATCGTCCGTGAAACCGGCGGTCTGCGTGATTCCGTCAAGGATGATGGCAATGGCGACGGTTATGGATTCACCTTCAAGACCTATAATGCACATGATATGCTTGATGCCTGCACAAGGGCAAAGGCATCCTATGATGATGAAAAGGGCTGGAAGGCACTGATGAAGCGTGCAATGCTCTGCGATTACAGCTGGGATGCATCGGCGGATGTGTATATTTCCCTGTATGAATCGCTTTGCGAAGAAACATAAAAAAATCCCGTTCCGATTCCGGAACGGGATTTTATGTTGTGATTCAATTAACCAAAGTATCTCTTGAGAAGTCCCTCAAATGCCTTGCCGTGTCTTGCTTCATCTCTTGCCATTTCATGTACCGTGTCATGAATTGCATCGAGATTCAGTTCCTTTGCACGCTTTGCAAGATCAAGCTTGCCCTGTGTTGCGCCATGTTCAGCAGCAACTCTCTTTTCGAGATTCTCCTTTGTAGAAGAGGAAACAACCTCGCCCAGCAGCTCAGCAAACTTTGCAGCATGCTCCGCTTCCTCGTAAGCAGCCTTCTCCCAGTATAGACCAATCTCAGGATAGCCCTCTCTGTGTGCCACTCTTGCCATTGCAAGGTACATGCCAACTTCAGTGCATTCGCCTTCAAAGTTTGCTCTCAGACCTGCAATGATCTCAGGATCTGTTACAGCCTTTGCAACACCTACCTCATGCTCGCAAGCGAATACCAGAGCCTCTTCGTCATTCTTTTCAATGAACTTGGAACCCGGTACCTTGCACTGCGGACAGACTTCCGGTGCAGAATCTCCCTCGTGAACGTAACCGCATACAGGACATACATACTTTTTCATAATCTTTTCCTCCATAAATAAAATTTTTAAATTGGTTTTAACAGGTTATTTGCCATCTGCCAGACACGCTGAACAAATGCCATACAAAGCAAGCTCATAGGAATCGACCTGAATATCAGAATGTTCCTTGAATGTATCCATCAGATTCTTGATGCAAACATCCTCCAGATTGCCGCATTTGCGGCAAATCAGATGATCGTGCAGCCTTGTGGTCTTGTCGTAGCGATCCGGAGCGTCCGGCATCGGAATGCGGCGGATCTCACCGGCACGTTCCATCAGCCCGAGATTTCGGTACACCGTACCCATCGCAATGGTCGGCATCTTTTCCTTTGCAGCAAGATAGATCTGCTCCGCAGTCATATGCCCCATTGTCATCTGAATGATCTCTGAGATGACTCTGCGCTGCTCTGTCATTTCCGTCACACTCCTTTCTGAGATTAGGAATTATTCTTAATCTCTCTGTGACTTTATTATAGCATATCACTTTGTGCTTGTCAAGCATTTTTTGAAATAATATTAGATTCGTCAAATTGCACAAATATTATTTTTGATTTAACGAATTTATTGCTTGTCAATTGAATTTTTACCTAATAGCGGAGTTTATATCCGCTTAATTATTATGAATTTTGTGTATTTTAACCAAAAGCAATAATATGTTTTGTGAAATATACCAGTTGTAGAGAATCGTCAAATATGATATAATATAATTATGTAAGAAAAGGAAATTAAGTGGAAGAATGGAAAAAATGAAATTGTATTTCAAAAGGAGTTAAGAACATGAAAATGAAAATGATGAAAAAGCTGACTGCAGCGATGCTTGCAATGGCAACCGTTGTATCGTCCGTTCCGGCATACGCACAGAATGCGGTTGCATGGAACATGAATGATACCATGCTTTCGAGTGTCAAGCTTGCACAGGCGAGCACCTCTGCCGTTGTCGTGTCTGAGAGTGCAGGCTATGCAGAAGGCGCATATGCGCAGTGGTCAGCGGTAACGGGAGCCAGCGGCTACAACGTATACTGTGACGGCACGAAGATTGATTCGATGCTCATCAGACAGTATTCTGCCTATTTCAGAGCAGATGTAGTCGGCATCAAGTCGGGCAGCCACACGCTGAAGATCGTTCCGATCATCGGCGGTAATGAGGATGGCTCCAAGGCAGCACAGGTGCAGGTGACATCCTCCGCACATGACAGATCCGGCTTTGCATTTGTAAACGGCAAGGCAATGGGTGCCTACAATGCGGACGGTACACTCAAAAGTAATGCGATCGTTGTGTATGTCACCAATGCCAATAAGGATACGGTTTCCGTTTCCATGGATGCAGGCAGCGGCGTGACGACGGTAACAGGTGTGCAGAACATCATCACTGGCTACAAAAAGGGCAAGGAAACACGACCGATCTCCATTCGTTTTATTGGAAATGTGACAGACCCCGGCAGTATGGCAAAGGGTGATCTGCTTGTAGATACCGTAAAGGCTGGCATGACGCTTGAAGGTATCGGCAATGATGCAACCTGCAATGGCTTCGGTATCGTTATCAAAAACAGCACCAATGTAGAAGTTCGCAACCTCGGCTTTATGAACTGTAACAGTGATGAGGGTGATAACTGCGGTCTGCAGCAGGGAAATACCTACTGCTGGGTGCATAACTGTGATTTCTTCTATGGCGACGCTGGCTCCGATGCCGACCAAGCAAAGGGAGATGGTGCGCTGGATACAAAAAAATCCCAGTACATCACACATTCCTATAACCATTTCTGGGACAGCGGAAAGTGCAACCTGCAGGGTGCCAATGCAAGTGATACCTCTAATTATATCACCTACCACCACAATTGGTATGACCATTCCGATTCCCGTCATCCGAGAGTCAGAGTTGCAACGGTTCATGTGTACAACAACTACTATGACGGCAACTCCAAGTATGGTATTGGTTCCACCACAGATTCTGATATTTTTGCAGAGAGCAATTATTTCAGAAACTGTGCAAAACCGATGATCATTTCTAAGCAGGGAAGTGATACCGAATCCACACTTTCCGGTGAAGCAGGCGGTATGATCAAAGCATACGGCAATATCGTGGAGGGCGCAAAATCCTACAAGCCCTACAGCGCAAGTGCTTCGAATTTCGACTGCTATGATGTGACAAATAAGAGCCAGCAGGTTCCAT
Organism: Oscillospiraceae bacterium; assembly: GCA_017521325.1. GTDB lineage: Bacteria > Bacillota > Clostridia > Oscillospirales > Ruminococcaceae > UBA3855. The sequence goes on from JAFXCV010000045.1 coordinate 51,878, forward strand.
CCTCTGTTGCTGCACTCAATGGCGGGGCAACATACAACAACTTCGACACTGCAAGCAATATGTACAGCTACACCGCAGATGCTGCGAAGGATGTTCCGTCAATCGTGAAGCAGAAGGCAGGCCGTGTAAATGGCGGCGATTTCAAGTGGACATTCAATAACAGCGTGGATGACAGCAGTGCTGATGTGAATTCTGCCCTCAAGGCAGCACTTGTGTCCTATAAGGATTCCATCGTTGCCATCGGCAGCGGCTTTACAGATAGTACGGATACTCCCCAGCAGACACAGCCTCCGGCACAGACAACTGCGCCTTCGCAGACGACTGCTCCTCCTGCAAACACCAATCCCCCCGCAGCAGCAGGCAGCTATGTCCATGATTTTACCGCAAACGGCAAGGACAGCAGCTTCTATACCATCAGCGGTAATCTCTCAACTTCCAAGGGAACTGTGAATTATGCCGGCAAGAACCTGACGCAGTGTCTGAAGATGGAAACAGAGACCAGCATTTCCTTCAATGCAGGTGCAGGCGGCAAGCTGACGCTTGTATTTGCAGAAGCAGGCAAGGCAGTCAAGGTAGACGGAACCAAGTATACGACCGATGCAAGCGGCATTGTGACCGTTGATCTTGCAGCAGGTGCGCACACTATTACAAAGGGTGACAGCATCAACCTGTTCTACATGACGTATGCGAGCACCGGCGGTGAACCGACCAATACAACAGCACCGTCAACCAATCCTCCGGCGCAGACGACAGCTACAACACAGACAACAACAGTACCGAATAATACCCAGCCTCCGACAGTTGGGCCTACCATTCCCTCGGATGCAAAGGTGATTTACTGCTCACCGAACGGAAAGGGAAGCGGTATGACAAAGGATGATCCGACGGATGTGAAGTCCGCAGTTGCAGCAGTACCTGCAGGCGGCGTGATCTACCTGCTCGGCGGTACCTACCAGTTCTCCGAAACCATCATGATCGACCAGAACAACAGCGGTACTGCAGATGCCCTCAAGACCATTTCCGCATATCCCGGTGAAACTGTAGTCTGGGATTTCACAGGACTGGGCGAAGCGGATCCCTCCAAGAGAGGCGTTGTGCTGGATGGTTCCTATTGGCACTGGTACGGTTTTGAGATTACCAAGGCTGCCGACAATGGCATGCTCCTTTCCGGTAACCACAATACCATTGAAATGATGATATTCAATGACAACCAGGATACAGGTCTGCAGCTGTCCAGATACAGAACGGACACCAACACCATTGCACAGTGGCCGTCCTATAATCTGATTCTCAACTGCACATCCAAGAACAACTGTGATAACGCAACAATGGAAAATGCCGACGGATTTGCAGCAAAGCTGACCTGCGGCGAGGGCAATGTATTTGATGGCTGTCTTGCATACAACAACTCCGACGATGGTTGGGATTTGTATGCAAAGACAGAAACCGGTCCCATCGGTGTGGTAACCATCCGCAACAGCATTGCATTCCGTAATGGCTATACCGAATTCGGTGAGGGCTATGGTGACTGTGACGGTAACGGCTTCAAGCTCGGCGGCGCAGGCGTTGGTACTGCACATGTGGTTGAAAACTGTCTGGCATTTGAAAACCTCAACTGCGGTTTTACTGACAACAACAACCCTAAGCTTGGCAGTTTGACCAATTGTACCGCATTTGACAACAGCATCGGCGGCAACGGCAAGCCGAACTTCTCCCTCTACCGCTGCACAGACGATGGCTGCGACTTTTCCAAGGTGATCTGCTATGTGAAGAACCAGGAGGGCAAGAACGACAAATTTGTCGGCACCATCGAAAATTCCGCATACTACAACAGCGGCAAGTATTACTATGTGGGCAGCAAGCAGGCAATCAATAACGGTGACAAGATCGGCGAAGTTGTTTCACTGACTGATAATGATTTCATCAGTCTGACAGTCGGCGCAATGGGTACGGATTTCCATAAGGAGTGGAGAAATGCAAACGGCACGATCTACACCAACGGCTTTGCACAGACAAAGGAATCAAGTCCCTATGCAGCACTTGGTGCAAAGTTCTACTACTCCGATGATCAGCCTTCTACAGAGCCTCCGGCAACCAATCCGCCCGCAACAGAGCCGCCTGCAACGGATGTTCCTACAAATCCCGATCCCGTGGTTTACGGCGATACAAATTGTGATGGTACAGTGGATATCCTCGACATCATCACACTGAACAAGGCACTGCTTGGCAGCACAAATCTCAGCGATACCGGCACTCGGAATGCAGATGTTGACGGTGACGGAAAACCGTCCGCAAACGACTCCCTCGCAATTCTCAAGTTTATTGTCAAGGTAATTGACAAGCTTCCTGTATAATCACGATGGGGCGGCATGATGCCGCCCCACATTTATCTGCCATTGAAACGAGGTGAACCTATGGAATTGAAAAAAGCCACAGATGAGGAACTCGGTTTTATCAAAACGCTCTATTTTAGGGCGTTTCCCAGCCAGGAGAGAAAGCCCTTTACGTTAATACGCAGGCAGCGTGCCAAGGGGCTTCTGGAGGTCTGGACTGCAAGCGATGGGGGAGTGCCCGTCGGATTTGCCATCACCGCCGTATCCGATTCCCTCGTGCTGCTTGACTATCTGGCAGTTTCCGATGCGCACCGCAGTAAGGGGCTGGGCAGCAGTATCCTCCGTGCGCTTGCAGAAATCTATGGTGATACCCCAATTTTTCTGGAGATTGAAAAGCCCGATATCCATGCGAAAAATCAGTCGGAGCGCCTTGCTCGCAAGGCGTTTTATCTACGCAACGGCTATCGTGAAGCCGGAATCAATGTCCTTCTCTGGGGCGTGAAAATGGAAATTCTCACAACGGCAGACAGCCTGACGTTTGCAGAGTGCGACCGCATCTATGATCGTATCTACGGAACACGACATTCGCAGATCATTCGGGAGCTTCATTTGTAAGGCTGCACAAAATTGAAGGCGATTTTTGTGCAGTCCTACAAAGTTTCTTGTTGTTTTCAAAAAAGTGTCAATTTTTGCCTTTCTTTGTTGTCTATATATTATAGAGCCGTGTCAGAACGGCAAAAATAAAGGAGGGAGCGTATGATACAGGAGTACAACCAGACAAGAAAAATTATGCATGACAGGCTGCGGAAACTCCGCAAATCCAACCACATCACACAGGAGGAGCTTTCCCGACAGCTCGGCATCAGCAGGCGAACCTATGCCAATTACGAGCGTGGCGTTCATGCAATGCCGGCGGAGATTCTTGTCCGTATTGCGGACACCTTTGATGAAAGCCTTGATTATCTGACGGGCAGAACTTCCTGAGAAAATGCGATTTCGTACTGTGCATCCGCACAGTACTTTTTTTCTTAGCTACTGGAAAATACAGTGCAACTGTGGTATAATAAAATTATACCATGAAACTTGGGATAGAACAGGAGGTAAAAAATGCGATCGGAAGAAAAAACAAATGTCCGCAACAGCGTCAGCCGCATGTTTTTTGTTGTGCTGAGTATTCTTATTCAGATCGGCTGGCTCTGCCTGCTTGTTATAGGACTAAACCGCCATTCCGCATGGATTTCCCTTGCAAGCAGTTTGCTTGCCGCAATTCTCGTGCTGCATATTTATGTGTCCCGTAAGAATGCCGCATTCAAAATGCCGTGGATCATCCTGCTTCTGCTTCTGCCGCCCCTTGGCGTGATGCTTTACAGCATGTTCGGAAGTGCAGGTGCAACCGCTGCTGTGAGAAAGCGTTATCGCAAGGTGCAGGAGGAATTTGCCCCCCTGTACGCACGTCCCGATGATGCCCTGCGTGCAGTGGAATCCCGTGATCCTGCCGCAGCAAATCACATGCGCTATCTTCGGGATTATGCAGGCTGCCCCGTGTTCGCAAATACATCTGTGGAATATTACGGCGATACGATGCAGGCATTTCTTGCCCAGCTTGAAGCCATGGAACAGGCGGAGCATTTCATTTTCATGGAATACCACGCCATTGAGGAGGCAAAAGCCTTCTCCATGCTCAGGGATGTCCTCGCCCGCAAGGCTGCACAGGGCGTTGAAGTGCGGATTTTTTACGATGATGTGGGCAGCATTGGATTTATCAACCTCGATTTCATCAAGCGCATGAAGGAAATCGGCATCGAATGCCGTGCATTCAACCCCGTTATGCCTTTTCTCAATATTTTCATGAATCACCGTGACCACCGTAAAATTACGGTGGTGGACGGAAAAATTGCATTCACGGGCGGCTATAACCTTGCCGATGAGTACTTCAACATGACGCACCCTTTCGGCGAATGGAAGGATACAGGCGTGAAGCTCACAGGTGCGGCGGTACGAAGCCTGACGCTGATGTTTCTGGAAATGTGGAACTGCGACAAGCACACCGATACCGACATCACAAAATACCTGCCGGAATCGACGGCAGAAGGGGAGGGCTTTGTCCAGCCCTATGCGGATACACCGCTTGATGATGAATATGTAGGGGAGAATGTGTATCTAAATCTGGCAGGCTATGCCAAGCACCGCCTGTGGATCACAACGCCGTATCTGATCATTAGTGACGAGATGACCCGTGCGCTTACACTTGCAGCAAAGCGTGGCGTGGATGTGCGTATCATCACTCCGGGCATTCCCGATAAAAAGGTGATCTATCAGGTGACTCGATCCTATTATGCGCAGCTTGCGGTGCATGGAATCCGTATCTACGAGTACACTCCCGGCTTTATGCATGCAAAGCAGATGCTGTGTGATGCGAATGCTGCCGTGGTGGGTACGATCAACATGGACTACCGCAGCCTTTACCACCATTTCGAAAATGGCGTCCTTCTTTGGGAATGCCCTGCCATTTCCGATATTGCGGATGATTTTGAAACAATGTTCAGGGAAAGTGCTGAGGTCACGGAAAAATATCGCAGCAGCCCGAAGGTTATGCGTCTGGGACAGGCATTGCTTCGCTTGCTTGCGCCGCTGCTTTGAGGTGCATCGGAACGAGAGGTTACGGGTATCTTATGAAATCCGTAACTTCTTTTGTATTGAGGCAATACCGCTATTCTGATACATAATTCAGTGAAGCATTCACATACTACTTCCGAGGTGATAAGCATGGCAGAACGATTCTTATCAGTAGGGGGCACCTTGTAAAAAGTGCATAAATTTCACAATTGTTTTTAATCAAAAATGGCTATTCGATTCTTGCAAAATCCATTGACAAAAATATAACGATGTGCTACAATGATAGTAGGGAAGCAGAAATCTTCCCCATGACAACGACGATTCCTGAAAGTTTTTAGAATGGAGAGGAAAACTATGAAAGATGCAAATGCAACTGCCGGAACAGTGGCTTTGGTAGACAACGTGGACGCACTGATGAACAAGATTCAAGAAGTTCGTGCGGCACAGGCAAAATTTGCGACCTACACACAGGAGCAGGTAGACAAGATTTTCAGAGCTGCTGCACTTGCTGCAAACCATGCAAGAATTCCGCTTGCCAAGATGGCAGTGGAAGAAACCGGCATGGGTGTTGTAGAGGATAAGGTTATCAAGAACAATTATGCATCCGAATATATTTATAACGCATTCAAGAACACCAAGACCTGCGGTGTGATTGAGGAGGATAAGGTGTTCGGTACCATTACCATCGCAGAGCCCATCGGCGTGGTAGCTGCGGTTATCCCGACCACCAACCCCACATCTACGGCAATTTTTAAGTGCCTGATTTCTCTGAAAACCAGAAACGGTATCATTATCAGTCCCCATCCGAGAGCAAAGAAATCCACCATTGAGGCTGCAAGAATCGTTCTGGAGGCTGCTGTCAAGGCAGGCGCTCCCGAGGGCATTATCGGCTGGATCGACGTTCCTTCTCTGGAAATGACCAATACCGTCATGAAGGAATCCGATATCATCCTTGCAACAGGCGGCCCCGGCATGGTAAAGGCTGCCTATTCCAGCGGCAAGCCCGCACTGGGCGTGGGCGCAGGCAATACTCCTGCCATTATCGACAAGAGTGCGGACATCCGGCTTGCAGTCAACTCCATCATCCACTCCAAGACCTTTGACAACGGTATGATCTGCGCATCTGAGCAGTCTGTGATCGTTGACAAGAGCATTTATAAGGAAGTCAAGAAGGAGTTTGTCAAGAGAGGCTGCTATTTCCTGACTGAAAAGGAAACCGAAAAGGTTCGCAAGACCATCATTATCAACGGTGCGCTCAATGCGAAGATTGTTGGTCAGCCTGCCGCTAAAATTGCGGAGCTTGCAGGTGTAAAGGTGGATCCCGACACAAAGATCATCATTGGTGAGGTGACCAATGTTTCCATTGATGAGGAGTTTGCACATGAAAAGCTCTCTCCCGTACTTGCAATGTATAAGTCCGACAGCTTCTCCGATGCCATCGAAATGGCAGACAGACTCGTACAGGACGGCGGCTACGGCCACACTTCCTCCCTGTATGTGGATGCTGTGCATGAGCGTGAGAAGATCGACGCATTCGGCGCAAGAATGAAAACCTGCCGTATTCTCGTAAATACTCCGTCCTCCCACGGCGGTATCGGCGATCTGTACAACTTCAATCTCGCTCCTTCCCTGACACTTGGCTGCGGTTCCTGGGGCGGCAACTCCGTATCCGAAAACGTGGGCGTCAAGCACCTGATCAATATCAAGACTGTCGCAGAGAGGAGAGAGAATATGCTGTGGTTCAGAACCCCCCAGAAGGTATACTTCAAGAAGGGCTGCCTGCCGGTTGCACTCGACGAACTCAAGAACGTTATGGGCAAGAAGCGTGTATTCCTCGTAACCGACAGCTTCCTGTATAAGAATGGTTATACCAAGTGTGTGACCGATAAGCTTGATGAAATGAACATTGCCTACACCGTATTCTCCGATGTAGAGCCGGATCCGACGCTGATTTCTGCACAGAAGGGCGCAGAGGCAATGACAAAGTTCGAACCCGACTGCATTATTGCACTCGGCGGCGGTTCCGCAATGGACGCTGCAAAGATCATGTGGGTACTCTACGAGCATCCCGATGCAGACTTCCTGGATATGGCAATGCGCTTCATCGACATCCGCAAGAGAATCTACACATTCCCGAAGATGGGTGAGAAGGCATATTTCATTGCCATCCCCACATCCTCCGGTACGGGTTCCGAGGTAACACCGTTTGCGGTAATTACCGATCAGGAAACCGGCATCAAGTATCCGCTTGCAGACTATGAGCTGCTCCCGAATATGGCAATCATTGACACGGATCTCATGATGAGTGCTCCGAAGGGACTGACCTCCGCATCCGGTATCGACGCACTGACACATGCACTTGAAGCATATGCATCCGTCATGGCAACCGATTATACTGACGGTCTTGCGCTCAAGGCAATGAAGAATATCTTCACATATCTGCCGACAGCATACGAAAACGGCGATGATCCGATTGCCCGTGAGAAGATGGCAAACGCTTCCACTATGGCAGGTATGGCATTTGCAAATGCATTCCTCGGCGTGTGCCATTCCATGGCGCATAAGCTTGGTGCATACCACCACTTGCCGCACGGCGTTGCCAATGCACTGCTGATCAATGAGGTCATGAAGTTCAACATTGCAGAAGCACCCAGAAAGATGGGTACCTTCTCCCAGTATCAGTATCCGCAGGCACTGGAGCGTTACGCAGAATGCGCAAGATTTGTAGGCGTTTCCGGCAAGAATGATATGGAAGTATTTGAGAAGTTCCTTGAAAAGATCGACGAGCTGAAGGCTGCGGTCGGCATCAAGAAGAGCATCAAGGACTATGGCATCGAGGAATCCGCATTCCTCGAAACACTTGACGAGATGGTAGAGCAGGCATTTGACGACCAGTGTACAGGTGCAAATCCGAGATATCCGCTGATGAGCGAGATCAAGGAAATGTATCTGAAGGCATATTACGGCAACTGATAACAGGAAGGAGGACTGCATCATGGAAATACTTGCACAGCGTGCGACAAAGGTCGTATTCCGTGAAGGAAATTACGCAATTAAGGAATTCAACGAAAACTATTCCAAGGCAGACGTGCTCAACGAAGCACTCAATCAGGCGAGAGTAGAGGAAACGGGGCTGCCGATTCCGAAGCTCATCGAGGTCAAGAAGATTGATAACAAGTGGGCGATCATCATGGAGTATGTGGAGGGCAAGACCATCGCACAGCTCATCGAGGAGCATCCCGAAAAGGAAGATGAGTACCTCGAAAAGTTTGTTGACGTACAGCTTTCCATCCATCAGCAGCGTGCGCCTCTGCTCAACAAGCTCAAGGATAAGATGAACCGCAAGATCTCCGAAACCGAGCTTGACGCAACCACACGTTATGATCTGCATACCCGTCTTGAGGGCATGCCCAAGCATAACAAGGTGTGCCATGGTGACCTCGGACTTTCCGATGTGATCATCACTGAAAAGGGCGAAGCATTCATCATTGACTGGGCACATGCCACACAGGGAAATGCCGCTGCCGACGCAGCACGTTCCTACCTTAAGCTTTGTCTTGAGGGCAAGGGGGAAATGGCAAGCAAGTACCTCAAGCTGTTCTGCAAAAAGAGCGATACCGCAAAGCAGTATGTGCAGAAGTGGATGCCCATCGTTGCGGCTTCCCAGACTGTGAAGGGCAAGGCAGAAGAACGTGAGCTTCTCCTGAGCTGGGTAAGCGTTGTGGATTACGAATAAACAAATTGCTCCCGATCATTCGATCGGGAGCTTTTGCTTGCAAAAAGAATCCCCACCTCTCGGTGGGGATTTTCGTTTATTGATTGCTGTTATCCTTGTTGTTCTTGCCACCTCTGAGCATCTTGATCACCTGATACGCAAAGATTTCCAGAGAAATCAGCGCTGCAAGGCAGATGCCGAGGATCCACGGCAGGGAAAGACCGGACTTTCCATCGGAATCCTTCTCGTCCTCGTCATCCTTGTCGTTCTTGTCATCCTTTTTGTTGTCCGAGGAATTCTTGTCGTTCTTTGAAATTTCCTCGCCCTTTTCTTCGTCATAGGTCTGCTTGTCGTTGGAAGTACCGCTGCCGCCGTCATTTGACGCACCGCTGCCCGTGCTTCCTGCAACAATGCCGCCGTTCTGCTCGCAGAGGAAACCCGTCAGCCATGCAAGAGGGGAGTTCCAGTTGATCGTACATTCATTCACAGACCATGCCTCAATGTGATCCATGTAGCACTTCTGCGGTGCAATTTCGCCCTTCTTCCAGCCGGAGCCACGCACCCACGGATCCTGCATGCCGGAATTCGGACCGCCGCAGAGTACACCACAGGGAGCCTTCGGGAAATCAGAAGAAATCTGGTTTGACCACCATCTGTGATGGGGATATTCAATGCTGTGTGTGCCGTAGCCCGTCACATAGGAGTAGTCCATTGCATTTCTGCCAAGCAGGTAGTCCATCGCACCGACAACGCCGTTGAGGTAATCAGCATTTTCTGTTTCGTCATAGGCATACGCCATAATAATGGCATTGTCTGCAACAAAGGAGTTCGAACCCCAGATATAACCCTTATCACTGTCATTGTAGCTCAGCGTACTTTGACCGTAGGGAAGCCCGTAGCCCTGTTCATTTTCAAGCTCCACGAAATAATCCGCAGCCTTTGTCAGATTGTCCTTGAGCTTGTCAAAGTCCCCTGAGGAAAGTGCATCCTCATGCAGCAGCATCGTCAGAGAACCAAGGGAAGTTGTGTGTCCCCAGTCAAAGGAACCGACCGTACCCACGGATTCGCCGCCTTCCAGAGATGTGTATACGCCAAGGAAGTGCTTGGAATCCTCCATATCCTTGAAGTAGCTCTTATCTCCCGTGGTAGCGTACAGTTCACATGCCGCCCAGTAAAATTCGTCCGTTGCATCATCATCGCCATAAGCGCCGCCGCCCACGGATTCGTCAAGGGGAGCGTACATCGACGGATGTTTTTTTGCAGCCTCGTATGCAGCCTTCGCCGCATCCAGACACTGCTTTGCAAATGCGGAATCATAGTCTTCCCAGAGTCTTGCCGCCTGTGCCGCACACGCTGCAAGGTTGAGTGTTGCCGCCGTCGTCGGAGGCTTGAGGATTCTCTGCTCCGTATCGTCAGCCGGTGCAACCGCAAGCCCCGTCCACTTGATATCATGAGCCTTGTGATATGCCATGCCTGCGTAGTCGCCGCTTGGAACGATCATTTTCAGCATCCATTCCATCTCAAATCTTGCTTCATCGAGCAGATCCGGATAGCCGTTACTGTTCTCCGGCAGCAGCATTGTACCGTCCTCGTATGCATCCGAAGTTTTCTTCAGTGATGCACGCTCATAGATATTCTGGAGCATCCAAAGGGAAATACCACCGTTTACCGTGTATTTTCCGTGGTCGCCCGCATCGTACCAGCCGCCTGTGACATCCTGCGATCCACTGGAACCTGTGTAGCCCCATGTCTGCTCGACCGTTGCATTGTCGGATGTGTGACCAGCTGCACGAGCCAGACTTGCCGCATCGCCGGAGGAAATATACTGTGCCTCGATCGGGATTCCGCTTCGGTTCTGGTAGAAGTAATTCAGTGAATCATACAGAAGATCGGAATAGGTTTCCGTAATGCCGATGCTGAACGGACGGCTCACGGCACCGTTTTCAGCTTCCAGATAGTAGGTGCCTTCCTTGTCAAAATCGGAAAAATCCAGAATATGTACCGTGTCACCGGAATCTGCATCGCCGCCGAAATATTCGGATTTCCCGTCATAAACGGTCTTTCCGCTTTCATCCTTAAGATAGAATTTCATGCCGGATTTTTCCGTGCAAAGGAAGGTTGCCTTCTTTGCAAGCTTCGGGAAATAGCCCACCTGATTTGTGAGAATCTCCGCACGCTGCCAATCCTCTGCGTGAACATAATCGTTGCTGTTGTCCGTCATGTCGATCAGGCAGAGATTGTCAAATTTTAGTTCCGTACCGGCAGGGAAGCACACGTTCGGCGTGTACTGACCGTTGCCGCCGAAATGGAATGTCCATTCACCCGTACCATTAACGGAATTCTGGTTTTCACCATTGGAGCCAAGGTTGAATTCATACGCAAAGGTGTTCCACTGGTTGCCGTTGATGTTCACGCCCTGCCACTGGTGATAATCGCCCCACTGACCGTTTGGCTGTGCAGATTTCAGGGCATTCTCGATGTCCGCCTGCGTCCAGCTCTCGTTGTAGGTCATGTTCAGCATATTGCCGTTGCTGTGCCAAAGCTCGGCATCATCCCTCGTCATATCACCGATCTTGGAATACATCCAGCCGGAATTGCTTGCCCATACGCTGTAGGTAAGCCTGTAGGTGTGACCGGAAACGAGCGTGAGATTTCTGTGACGGAACTGGCAGTCCCATCTGTCCTCACCGCCGTTGGATACACCGCCGGGGTTGATGACAGAAATGTTGTAGGTTCCGCCGTCAATGGTGAAATCCATTTTTCCCGTCATCGACTCACAGATATGCCAGGGAAGTCCCGCACCCTCTGCGAAATCCGATTCGCCCAGCAGCTCGCCCGCCATCGCTGACATTGGCAGGGCATTTGCCAGAACAGTGCATGCCGCAGCGGCACACAAAGCCTTTCTGATTGATTTTTTCATAATATTCCTCCATCCTTATGGCGCAAAGAAACGTTTTCCAAAGCGGAAAACGTTCCATGCTTTGCTTATATCATCCCTGTATGCAGGGAAAATATCCTATGTGAATATCTATTTTCTGTTTTTCTTTCTTGCAATTTTGTTTGCGTACATATACCCATCCGCTTCTTCAATCAGCTTCTGCAGATCGTCATCTTTTGTAACATTACGACATAACCAGCCGATGCTTGCCTCTACCTGATAGGGCTTGTCGGAACTTGAGTTGTATCTTTCCAGATATTGATGAATGTAGGTGAGATACTGTTCGATCTGTTCATCTGTATAATCCGCACAGCCGATTGCAACAAATTCATCACCGCCTGTTCTTGCACAGATCTCATCGTTTGCAAAACAGGTGTTGAGTGCATTTGCAAATACGGAGATGGCATTGTCACCCTCTAAATGCCCATAATTATCATTGATGATTTTCAAACTATCCAGATCTGCCGCCATGATCAGAAGCTTCTTGTCTGTTTCGGCTGCCTTGTAAAAAAACTCTGTGGAATATTTTCTGAATCCCTTGCGGTTGTAGATACCGGTAAGTGTATCACGGATGGACGCCATGTAAAGCCGCTGGTGCATGCTGTTAAAGATGTTGCGGATACGAACAAATTCCAGCGCATTATTGATGTTCCTGATCCAGGAATGGTATAGCTCATCAAACGCAATTGCCCTGTCACCATAGCCAATTGCCGTATAGCCAAGGCATCGCTCATTGAAATGCAGCGGTGTGAAATACAAGGTGCGGGGAATCTCAGAATTTTCAAAAAGTCCCGGCAGCAATTCAGATCGCTTGAAGGACTGATCTACCATTTTTGCCTCGCAGTCCACGCAGGTAATGCGTAGATTCATGGTATCGGTATAATCCTTATATTCGTCACCCGTTGCCTCATTCTTCTCATAATCATCCCATTGATCACACAGACAGAGGTGGAAATCCTGGATGCCATAAATCAGATACATGTTGTTGACAATCTTGAATAAACATTGATTCAGTGTTGTAGAAGAATTAAGAGATTCCGCCATATGGCTTGTGCGGAACAGCTCTTCATAGTTTGTCACCGTATTCAGTTCCTGCTGCCGCTTTGCAAATTTCAGTGTAAAGTCTTCACGACACCCGCAGCTTTCTGCAAGAACCAGCAAACCCTTGTCAATTGTGACAGGCTGGCACTTTTCTCCCGTCAGCAGCTGATGTGCCTTCAGGATCGCTCTCATGCCCATATCCGATAGAGGGCGGGAATAAGTGGTAATGGACGGCACATTGTCCGCCGCATCCTTGGATGCATCGAATCCTGTGATGATGATATCCTCCGGAACACGGATACCCAGTTCGATCAAACGATTGCATAGCGTGATCGCAACAAAATCACTGACACAAACAACCGCTTCGGGCATTTCCAAAGCACCCTTTGCAAGTCGTTCAGCGAGATTACTTGCTGCCTGTATCCAGAAATCACCATAGATCACATAGTCCTCACGAACGGATAGTCCATGGCTTTCCATGGCATTTCGATAGCCCTGAAGCCTTGCTTCAGCCTGAAGATTCCCTTGAAATCCAGTCAGACAGAGAATCTCTGTCAGCTGATGTTCTTCAATCAGATGGGAAACCACCTGCTCAAAAGCCGCAGTATCATCCACCGATACCGTGTGATAATTGGAATGCTCGTATTCTAATGCAATAATAGGAGCCTTGCATTTTTCTGCAAGATCCTTTTCAATGGATTCTTTCAGTGTATGCTTTTCTATGGAACACGGAACAAAGATCACAGCATCAAACAGATCATAGTTGATCAGCGAGAAAATATGGTTTTCACCGTATTGATAGCCGGATTCTTCGTCAAAATTCATGAACATCGTGAAAACAGCAACGTCATAGTCCAGGGCATGCGCCTGCGAGATTAACCCTTTCAGGATCTGCTGCTGGCAGACATGATAAATATTGCAAATGATTACTGCAATTCGCTTTCGTTTACTCATAAGTTTCTCACCGATGCAGTGCACCGTCCCCTTCTTAAGATAAAACGTATGAAACATAGATACAATAGTATGTATCTATGTAAATTATAGCAACAAATCCCGCAATGTTCAATGCATATTTTTTGAACATTCGGGATTTGCTGACAAATATTAGATTGTATTTTTGTACAAATTAACGAAGCGTAACGACCGTAACGCCGTCCTCGCCCTCACCGTACAAGCCGTTTCGGAATTCCTTGACGCATTTCATAGATTTCAGCCGTTTTTGTACTGCCTTGCGAAGCAGTCCCGTACCTTTTCCGTGAATGATCGTTACCGTACCAATGCCGGAAAGCACTGCACTGTCGATGAAACGTTCCATTTCATAAACACCGTCATCGCATGCCTGCCCACGGATGTCCAGCTCCATGGAGCCACGGCGTTCCACCTTTGCGGAAACCGTACCCTTTTTGCGCTGTTTTTTTTGTTCGTTTTTCTGATCGGCAGCCTTCGGATCCAGCAGCCGCAGACGGGAAATCTGGATCTTCATTTTCATAATGCCCATCTGTACGAAAGCAAATTCCGACTGTCCTGCATCTTCTGCAATTACGCCCTCCTGATTGAGGTCTGCGATCAGCACCCGATCGCCTTTTTTCAGAGGACGGGGGAGTACATAATCTCCGTTCTCATCCACCGAGCCAAGCACGGGATTTGCATTTTTGTACATCGTGCGCAGTCTTTGCGTGCTGTCGCCCTTCATAGCGGAAACACGGCTTGAAAAATCCGCCTTGTCCTTGTCCTTGCGCAGCTGCTCGAGTTCGTCAAGCAGTGCATTCGTCTGTGCCTTTGCCGATTCCACAATACGGCTTGCCTGTGCCGCCGCCCGTTCAAGACGATCCTTTTCCTCAGATGCCATGGAATCATGCTTTTCCTGCCACTCTGCCCTGAGAGCCTGTGCCTCCTCACGCAGCCGCTTTGCCTCCTCACGTTCCTTTTCCAGCTCCTTGCGAGCCTCCTCAAAACGGGAAATGACATTTTCAAAATGCCTGTTTTCCTCACTGATGAGGGATTCCGCATGTCTGAGGATGCATTCCGGCATGCCGAGCTGTCCTGAAATTGCAAATGCATTGGATTTACCGGGGGAACCGATGATCAGCCGATAGGTTGGACGAAGGGTCGCCGTATCAAATTCGCAGGATGCATTAATGACATCGGGGGTATCTGCCGCATAGAGCTTCAGCTCCTGATAGTGTGTCGTCACCATCAGCTTTGCGCCGACCTGCTTGAGATAGTCAATGATGGAAATTGCCAGTGCCGCACCCTCCACAGGATCCGTGCCGGAGCCCAGCTCGTCGAGCAGTACAAGTGTGCTGTCATCAGCGGTTTCAAGGATCTCCACCACATTGAGCGTGTGGGAGGAAAACGTGGAGAGACTCTGTTCGATGCTCTGGCTGTCGCCGATGTCCGCCAGAATATGGCGGAATATGGAAATGCGGCTGCCGTCCGTTACGGGAATGAGAAATCCGCACATCGTCATCGCCGTCAGAAGTCCTGCGGTTTTCAGTGCAACCGTCTTACCGCCCGTGTTCGGGCCTGTGACGATCAGTGCATTGTGCTGCTCACCCAGCGCAAGGTCGATCGGAACTGCCTTATTCTTGTCAAGCAGGGGATGGCGTGCCTTTTTCAGCGCCAGAATGCCGTCATCACTGATTTCGGGTTTTGTTGCTTTCAGGGATGCCGCATAATTTGCCTTTGCAAAATAATAATTAAGTTCTGCGCAGGTGTCATGCAGCCTGCGAAGCGCAGGTGCCTGCTGACCGACCGCAGCACAGAGCTTCTGCATAATGCGGTCAATTTCCTCAAGCTCACGGCTTTCCAGCAGTCGGATGTCATTGTTTGCCTCCACGATCTGCATTGGCTCAATAAAAATCGTCTGTCCGCTTGACGAGGTGTCATGAATCAGACCTGCCATCTGTGTGCGGTATTCGGTCTTGACAGGAAGTACAAATCTTCCGTCACGGATGGTCACGGTCGTTTCCTGCAGATACTTCTGCATGGATTTCGAGCGTACCATGTGATCAAGCGTTTCACGCAGATGCGCACGGGAGCGATGCAGCTTGCGGCGGATCTCCGAAAGCGTCGGGCTTGCCGCATCTGCGATCTCCTCCTCGGAAACAATGGAACGTTCGAGGGTAGAAAGCAGATCATCGTCGGGAACGATCAACGAGAATAAGTAATCGAGCGAGGTTGCCGATTCGCTGCAGTGTCCGTACCAGCCGTGCAGACCCTGCACCTGCCGCAGAAGATCCGCAACATCCAGCAGATCCCGCAGCGAGAGTCTTGCACCGGAAGCAGCACGGGTAACACTGCTGCAAATGTTTTTGAAACCTGTAAAAGGCGGTGTGCCGAATTGCAGTGCAAGCTGCAGGGCATCATCCGTTTTCTGCACCTCCTGCCGAACCTCGGCAAGATCGCAGCTCGGTTTGCAGGCGAGGATCATCTCCTTGCTCGTTTCATTCGAAGCAAAGTGCGCTGCCTGTGCCAGTACCTTATCAAGCTCCAGAACCTGTTCAAAAGACTTCATAAAAGCCTCCTTTGTGTGTGCATGTATCAGACCATCGGATTCTGTATTGCCCTGTAATACTCCAGCGCAGAAAATCGGTGGTCAATGTGGTATTGTAAAAATTGCTCGGAAAAGGCGAACAATGCTTCCTGACAGCCGTCACTCAGACGGAAGCCGAACACCCGCTCGGTATCCTGCAGCACGATATGGCGGATCGCTTGCAGCGTGCCTGCCGTCATTTCAACGCTGTGCGCCAGAGTATCCGCTTCGCTGCGACACTCTTCGCAGCAGAAAGTGCCGTCTTCAATCGAGAAATGCAGACGATCGGGGAGATATTCACCGCATTTTCTGCACATTACCACATCGGGCATGAATCCGAGAAGTGCCGCCATACGAAGTTCAAAAATACTTTTGAGGATCGCCTCAGGGTATTTTTTCAGTGCCAGAAAATGCAGGCAGTTGAGCATAAGCCGCTGTATTTCGTGATTGCTTGCCTGCGGCAGAACCGAGAACTGCACAATCTGCGAAAAATAGGACGCCAGTGCAACCGCCGTCACACTGCTACGCAGCTCGTAGAAAATACGGATGGGGGAAACGCTGTTGAGTATGTAGCCCCGTTTTCCTTTTTGAAGACAAAAGGCGGAATATGCAAACAGCTGTGTTGCACATCCGCTTTTGCTGTTGATTTTCCCGGCGCCCTTGACCAGAACCTCAAGGACACCGAGTTCATCCGTCAGAATATCTATGAATTTATCCTGTTCACCGACCGGCTTCTGCGTCAGTACAACGCCCTTGACTGTCAGCAAATTCGTTACACCCTTTCTGTGCGGCATATTGCAGATAATCGGCAATACTGCCGCTTGTGCGGAATTTCTCCCAAAGCATATCCGTATTCATACAGCATCCCTCCGCCGATAGTATCCGTCACGGTGGATGCGATTATGACCGGAAGAATATGGGAAGCGGAATTACACTTCCTCCGAAAGTCCGAAGCTTCGGATCAGACCTTCCTTGTTGCGCCAGCCCTCCTTGACCTTGACAAAGCACTGGAGGTTGACCTGAATTTCAAAAAATTGTTCCAGATCCCGTCTTGCGGAGCTTGCAATCTTCTTGAGCATGCTGCCCTGTTTGCCGATGATGATGCCCTTGTGGGAATCACGTTCGCAGTAAATAACTGCGGAAATATCCAGAATATCCTTGTCATCACGCTCGGTCATGGATTCCACAGTAACCGCAATGCCATGCGGCACCTCGTCGTTGAGCAGCCGCAGGAGCTTCTCACGCACCATCTCCGCAGCAAGTACACGTTCGGGCTGATCGGTGAAGGAATCGTCAGGGAAGAAATGCACCGAGGGCTTTGCCAGTGCCTCTGCGGCAGTCATGATTTCATCAAGACCATCCTTCTCGGATGCACTCACGGGAATGATCGCATATGGATTGTATTCATTGCTCAGCCGCAGCAGCAGCGGCATCATCGCAGATTTATCCTGCAAGAGATCGACCTTGTTGACAACGATGATGCAAGCAATTTTCTTGTCACGGATCGTTTTGAGCATCGCCTCATCCTGCTCGTGCAGCTTCTTTGTGCAGTCGATGACATACAGCACTGCATCCGCATCCGCAGCGGAGTTTTCCGCTGTTTTGAGCATGTGGCTGCTCAGTTTGTTTTTCGGCTTGTGAAGACCGGGCGTGTCAATGAATACGTACTGCGTTTCATCCTTTGTCAGAATGCCTGTAATTCGTGTTCTTGTAGTCTGCGGCTTGCTGCTGACCGAGGCGATCTTCTCGCCGATGAGCGCATTGAGCAGTGTGGATTTTCCGGCATTGGTTCTGCCGGAGAGTGTCAGAAATATTGTTTTTGTCATAATCTGCCTTTCTTCCGTTTGTTATTCATTGGTAAAGGTCATTTCTCTGGAGATGCCGAGCTTTTCAAGCACAGCTTCTTCCTTTTCACGCATGATTCTCTCGTCAAGCTTACTCGTTTCGTGATCATAGCCGAGCAGATGGAGCATCGAATGCACCGTCAGGAATCCGATCTCACGATCAAGGGAATGACCGTAGATGGATGCCTGCTTGACAGCGGTTTCGATAGAAATCACAATGTCGCCCAGCAGCACAAAGCCCGTCTGTGCATTGGTTTCCATCGTGCCGTCGGCATCCGTCAGCGGGAAAGAAAGCACGTCCGTCACGCTGTCCTTATCACGGTACATCTTGTTCAGACTGCGGATCTCGTTATTGGAAACAAAGGAAACGCTGACCTCTGCGTCCTTTGTGAAGCCTTCGGATACCAGCACTGCATGGCAGCAGCGTCTGATCAGCAGACGAATTCCCGAAGGAATTTTTACGTCACTCTGATTATTCCTCACATAAACCTTCAATTTACCTGCTTGCTGCATTACGATTTTCTCCCTTCCTTATGGTAGGCCTCGTAGGCCTTGATAATATCTTGTACAATCTTGTGGCGTACAACGTCCTTTTCAGAAAAACGGATGGTTGCAATATCCTCCACATTCCGTAATACCTTCATTGCCTCAATCAGACCGGACTTGCGCTTTTCCGGCAGGTCGATCTGCGTGATGTCGCCTGTAATCACCATTTTGCTGCCCTCGCCAAGTCTTGTCAGACACATTTTGATCTGTTCCGAGGTCGTGTTCTGCGCTTCATCAAGGATGATGAACGCATTGTCAAGCGTTCGCCCTCTCATGTATGCAAGCGGAGCCACCTCAATAATGTTCTTCTCCATATGCCTTGCAAAGGTTTCCGCACCGAACATGTCAAAGAGCGCATCATACAGCGGACGCAGATAGGGATCGACCTTTTCCTGCAAATCACCCGGCAGGAAACCGAGCTTTTCACCTGCCTCCACTGCAGGTCTTGTCAGAATGATCTTCTGCACCTCATGCGCACGGAACGCCCGCACAGCAAGTGCCACCGCAAGATAGGTCTTACCCGTTCCTGCAGGACCGACGCCCAGAACAATCGTGTTTTTCTGGATGGCGTCAACGTATTTGCGCTGCCCCACGGTTTTCGGACGTACGACCTTGCCGCTTGTTGTAATACAGATGCCGTCGCCGTTGAAATTGTGCAGCGCCTCCGCTTCACCTGCGGATACCATGGATGTCACATAACGGACGGTCTGCTCCGTCAGGTGCTGTCCCTTTTCTGCAAGTTCCATGAGCAGACGGATGGCATTGGCAGCCTTTTCGGTCTGTTCGGGTTCGCCCGTAATGTGGATGTCCGCATCACGGCAGAAAAGAATGACATTGTATTCCCTCTGGATGGCCTGCAGATTTTCATCGCAGCTGCCCAGAAGCTCCGGGATTTTTGCGATATTTTGAAGCTTAACGATTTTTTCAGACATGGATTCTCCTGATTGATTGTATTTGTATTTCAGCCCGTCTGCACAGACTGATTCATTCTATTTTATATTATAACACATTTTAGGTAACAATTGCAATAGTAAAATGCAATTTTCAGAAGATATTTCCGGGAAAATTTGAGAAACCCCAACAAAAATGAAAAATATTCTACGGAATTTGAAAAAAAGGCTTGACAAAACGGAAATTACAGGTTATAATAATATACGAAAACAAAGCAGGCACAAGATGTGGCTCACCGTTTGACCCGACGCAGTCGATTGCCGAAACGGTCAATATGTTATGGAACCCGACAGCGGAGTAAATCTGCGTGGACGGTGAAATGATGTAATGGTGAGTGCAGGCATGTGTCCGCACTCATTTTTGTTTTAAATTTTAATGCTTGGGGGTGCCCGCAATAAGTAAGCAGGACATGCAGATCAATGAAATGATCAGAGACAAGGAAATTTTGGTCATCGACGCCGACGGCACAAAGCTGGGTGTCATGTCAGCAAAGGATGCGCAGAAAATTGCTTATGACAAGAATCTTGACCTTGTGAAGATTGCGCCGCAGGCGAAGCCGCCTGTATGCCGTGTCATGGATTACGGCAAATACTGCTTTGAGCAGCAGAAGCGTGAGAAGGAAGCAAGAAAGAATCAAAAGGTCGTATCAATCAAGGAGATCAGAATGTTCTCCGCAATTGACACGCACGATTTTGAGACCAAGGTGAATCAGGCAATCAAATTTCTGAGTTCGGGTGACAAGCTGAAGGTATCTGTCAGATTCCGTAAGCGTGCGATTGCCCATCCGCAGATCGGCGAAGAACTGCTGGCAAAATTCAAGGATGCATGTGCTGAAGTCGGCACGGTTGAAAAACCTGCCAAGATGGAAGGGCGCAGCATTGTAATGTTCATATCCCCGAAAGCATCCAAGTAAAAAGGAGGAACTACTCATGGCAAAGGTGAAAGTAAAAACACATTCCGGTGCAAAGAAGCGTTTCAAGCTCACAGCAAACGGCAAGGTAAAGTACCAGCACACAAATAAGCGTCACAGACTGACACAGAAGGATACAAAGCGCAAGAGAATTGCAAGAGGCGCAGGCGTTGCAGACGTAACAAATGCACCGACAATCAAGAAGCTCGTACCTTATCTGTAAGCAGAAGCTTAGGAAAGCAAAAAGAGCAAGAAACGGCGAAAATTTGAAATATACGGAGGTAGATGACGATGGCACGTATTAAGGGTGCAATGATGACTCGTAAGAGAAGAAATAAGACTCTCAAGCTCGCTAAGGGTTACTTTGGCGCAAAGAGCAAGCATTTTAAGATGGCGAAACAGGCTGTAATGAAGTCCGGCCAGTATGCATATGTAGGCAGAAAGCAGAAGAAGAGAAACTTCAGACAGCTCTGGATCACCAGAATTTCCGCAGCAGCTAAGATGAACGGCATGAACTATTCTACATTCATGAACGGCTGCAAGAAGGCAGGCATCATACTGAACAGAAAGATGCTCTCCGAGATCGCAATCAACGATGCAGCAGGCTTTGCAGCAATCGTAGAAAAGGCAAAGGCAGCACTCTGATTTTTGTCAAAACACGCTCTTGAAAAGTCAAAGAGCGTGTTTTGTTATACATTACAGTTTGCAGAAATGTCAGTCAATCCATAGAAACCGGAGGTTTCCCATGCGAGAAAATGTCAGAATCACAGCAAAAGATAATCCTGCGATCAAGCATTACAGACGGCTGCGTGACCAGAAGAAGGCACGCAGAGCTGAGGGTTTGTTTGTCATCGAGGGGCTTCGCATCGTATGCGATGCGCTTGCAGAAGCTTCCCGTGTGCAGCAGATTTTTGTGACCGACAGCGCATGGGAAAAACACGGCGATACCCTAACGACACTGATGCAGGAAACAGGCAGCCTGCTGCGTATTTCGGATGCAGTCGGCAGTGTGATGACCGATACCGAGCATACACAGGGTATCTTTGCGATATGCAGAATTCCTGAGCGCAGAACGCTTGCAGAAGCATTGAAATCCTCCGGAAAATATCTCGTGCTATGCAATCTGCAGGATCCCGGCAATATGGGAATGATCCTGCGTACGGCGGATGCACTGGGCGTGGATGCGATCCTTTCCTGCGGCAGCTGCGAGCTTTACAGCCCGAAGGTGATGCGTGCAACGATGGGCTCCATTTTTCGTGTACCCGTGTATGAACAGACGGATGCACTTGCACTTTTGGAACTGCTTCGTGCGCAAAAGATCCGCAGCTATGCAGCGGTTCCCGCAAAGCATGCGGTCAAGCTGACGGAATGCGAGCTTTCGGGAGGCACTGCGGTGTGGATCGGCAACGAAGGAAACGGCTTGCCTGCGGATGTAATCGCTGCCTGCGATACGGCGGTGACAATTCCGATGCAGGGAGGACCCGAATCACTCAATGCTGCAATGGCGGCAGGGATTCTGATGTGGGAAATGATGAAAAGCGGGGTGCAGCGATGACAGAGAATGAGAAAACGAAATACTGGCTCTGGCTTGTGATGGTCTTTGGCGTTGCCAATGTCAAAACACTGGAGCTTGTGCAGATGCACGATACGCTCAGAGAGCTGTATTATGTCCTGCATGATCCGGATTGCAGTTTGCTCAATGAAAAGGAAAAACAGAACGTCAGACGTATCAGACTCGAACAGAGCGAGAATATTATGGCGTACTGTGAGAAAAATGGAATCGGAATCATGACGTGGGACAGCGATCTCTATCCGCAGCCCCTGCGTAATATTTATAATCCGCCCGTGGTGCTGTTCTATCGTGGAAATCCTGCACTGCTGCACGATCAGATGCTCCTGACCGTTGTCGGAACAAGACGTCCCTCCCCGTACAGCATGCGAGTTTCGGAATGGCTGTGCAGGGATCTTTGCAGATGCGGTATTGTTCTTGTCAGCGGATGCGCCGTAGGTCTTGATGCCTCGGCACATCGGACAGCGATTGAAGAGTGTGTGCCTACCATCGCCGTACTTGGGTGCGGCGTGGATTATGATTATCCGAAGGAAAACCGTGCGCTCAAGCAGAAAATCGTGGAAAACGGACTGCTTCTGTCCGAGTATTTTCCCGGAACACCCCCAAACGGCTACCATTTTCCCGTCAGAAACAGAATTCTCTCCGGCATTAGCGAGGCAGTCCTTGTGGTGGAGGCAGGCGCAAAAAGCGGCGCATTGATTACCGCAAATCTTGCCTGCGAACAGGGAAAGCATGTATTCTGTGTGCCGCCGGGAGATCTCTTTGATGCACGTTACAGCGGTGTTGTCAATTTCCTGAGAGATGGCGCCTACCCCGTGTTCAATTATCTGGATATCCTCTATACCTATTATTTGAACTATCCTTATAAGCTGACGCTGTATACGGACGAAAAGGCAACAAGAACACAGGATTCCCTTATTTTCAGCATGCAGGAGCAGGAGCGTACTCCACGCAGAGTCGGAAGCGGAAGAACGAAGGTGCGAAGCACCGCCGTTTCGGAACCGGAGAAGGAACCTGTTACGGATTCCATGGAAGGTTTCACACAGGAGCATCAGAATATTCTGGATCTTCTGAAAAAAGGCGGACAGAATACCAATGCGATCTGCTGTGTGCTGGGGATGGAATTCCAGCATACCACCGTTCTGATGATGGAACTGGAAATGGCAGGACTGATCACCAATGCAGAGCGTGATGTATTCGAGCTTGCAGATCGTGGCGGAACTAATACCGCTGATTCGCAGTAGAAAGGAGCGTGCGCCATCCGAGGGATGGTGGAATTATGGCAAATTTAGTAATCGTAGAGTCGCCTGCAAAGGCGAAAACTATACAAAAATATCTCGGTAAAGATTTTGAAGTCGTTGCATCCATGGGTCATATCCGTGACCTGCCCAAGTCCAAGCTTGGCGTGGATGTGGAAAATGGCTTTACTCCGCAGTACCTTGACATGAAGGGCAAGGAGGATATCATCAAGGATCTGAAACGCCGTGCGAAGAAAAGTGACTGTGTTTATCTCGCAACTGACCCTGATCGTGAGGGAGAAGCTATTTCGTGGCACCTTGCACAGATGCTCGGTCTTGATATGAATGCCAACAATCGTGTTGCATTCAATGAGATCACACAGACAGGCGTGCGCAGCGGTATGAGCAATCCGCACAGAATAGACTTAGATCTTGTCAATGCCCAGCAAGCACGCCGTATCCTCGACAGACTGGTGGGTTATAAGCTCAGCCCCTTCCTCTGGAAGAAGGTCAAGCGTGGACTTTCCGCAGGACGTGTGCAGTCGGTTGCGGTGCGTCTGATCGTGGACAGGGAAGAGGAGATCCGTGCGTTTGTTCCGAGGGAATATTGGAGCATCGACGCAAAACTCCGTTCCCCCCACAGCGCAAAGCAGTTCACTGCAAAGCTTGCGGCAGTGGATGGTGCAAAGATCGAGATAGAAAACGAAATGCAGAGCCAGATGCTTCTGGCACGCCTGGAGAATGCGCAGTTCGTTGTAACGGGTATCCGTAAGCGTGTAACAAAGAAGCAGCCTGCACCGCCCTTTATTACTTCCACACTCCAGCAGGAAGCCTCCAAGCGTCTGGGATTCCAGTCCAAGAGAACCATGAAGGCAGCACAGGAGCTGTACGAAGGTATCGAGATCGAAGGCATGGGTGCAGTGGGTCTGATCACCTATATGAGAACGGACAGTCTGCGTATTTCAGCGGATGCACAGGCAGCCGCTGCGGAATATATCAAGGCGGCATACGGCGAGAATTATCTCCCCGAAAAGCCCCGTGTGTTCAAATCCAAGAAAAGCGCACAGGATGCGCATGAAGCGATCCGTCCCTCCATGCCGGAGCTGACACCCGACCGTGTCAAATCCAGCCTGAGCAGCGACCAGTACAAGCTCTATAAGCTCATCTGGGAACGCTTTATCGCAAGCCAGATGGCAAATGCACTGCTCGATACGGTTTCCGTGGATATCGACGCTGCAGGATGCCTGTTCAAGGCATCGGGCTATTCGGTGCAGTTTGACGGCTTTACGGTGCTGTATGAGGAAAAGAACGAAAACGAAGAAGAAAACCAGAAGATGCTGCCGCTGCTTGCGATGAATGACATTCTCAAGGTCATCAGCCTTGACGGGAACCAGCATTTCACGCAGCCTCCGGCAAGATATTCGGAAGCGACGCTCATCAAGGCGCTCGAAGAAAACGGCATCGGCAGACCGAGTACCTATGCCCCCACGATCACGACCATTCTTGCAAGAATGTATGTCGAGCGTGAGGGAAAGCAGCTCAAACCCACGGCACTGGGCGAAGTCATTACGCAGCTGATGAAGGAGCATTTCGAGCGTATCGTGGATACCACATTCACGGCAAAAATGGAAACCGACCTTGACAATGTCGAGCAGGGAACCGCTGACTGGGTGACAACGCTTGACAGCTTCTATCAGGATTTTGCAAAGACTCTTGAGGAAGCAGAAAATGCCATGGACGGCAAGCATGTGAAGATTCCCGATGAGCAGACCGATGTCATTTGCGAACAGTGCGGCAAGAATATGGTCATCAAAATCGGCAGATTCGGCAAATTCCTTGCATGCCCCGGATTCCCCGAATGCACCAATACCAAGAAGATCGTGCAGGAAACAAGCGGTGTTTGTCCGCTTTGCAGCAGCAAGATCGTGCTGAAGAAATCCAAGCGTGGCAGAAGTTTTTACGGCTGCAGCGGGTATCCCGAATGCAATTTCATGACATGGAACGTTCCCGTGGAAGAAACCTGCCCGCAGTGCAATTCCACATTGTTCCAGAAGGGCGGCAAGGCAGGCAAGCTTGTCTGCGAAAAGCCCCAGTGCGGATATGAACGGAGTCTGAAATAATGGCAGAAGAAGCAATTGTTGTCGGCGGCGGTCTTGCCGGCTGTGAAGCGGCATGGCAGCTTGCAAATGCAGGCATCGCCGTAAAACTCTATGAAATGAAACCCCATCGTTATAGTCCTGCGCATCACCATGAGGGGCTTGCGGAGCTTGTTTGCTCCAATTCCCTGAAGGCATCCCGTTTAGGCTCTGCCGGGGGGCTTCTCAAGACCGAGATGGAAATGCAAGGATCTCTGCTTGTCCGCTGTGCAAAGGCATGTGCAGTTGCCGCAGGCGGTGCGCTTGCCGTCGATCGGGAGCAGTTCTCGGCACTTGTTACAAAGGAAATTACGGATCATCCACTGATTCAGGTCATCCGTGAGGAACTGACGGAACTGCCGCAGAAAAATGCGGTCATCGCAACGGGTCCTCTCACCTCGGATGCACTTTCCGAGAAAATCGAACAGCTCTGCGGCAGCAGACTAAGCTTTTTTGATGCTGCAGCCCCCGTTGTGGCGGCTGACAGTCTGGATATGCAGCTTGTTTTTGCGCAGTCAAGATATGACAGAGGAGATGCCGATTATCTCAACTGCCCGATGAATAGGGAAGAATACGAAGCCTTCTGGAATGCACTTGTGGAGGCGGAAAAAGCCCCTCTGCATGAGCATGACAAGGCAGCATTCCGTGTTTATGAGGGCTGCATGCCCGTGGAGGTGCTTGCTTCCCGTGGAATGGATACCCTGCGCTTCGGACCGCTCAAACCCGTGGGACTGACTGACCCCAGAACGGGCAGAAGACCGTATGCCGCAGTGCAGCTGCGTCGTGAAAATAAAGACGGCACAATGTTTAATCTCGTGGGATTTCAGACCAATCTGAAATTCGGCGAGCAGAAGCGTGTGTTCGGGATGATCCCCGGACTTGAACATGCGGAATTTCTCCGCTATGGCGTGATGCACCGCAACTTCTTCCTCGACAGCCCCAAGCTCCTTGATGCGGATTATTCCCTCAGAGGTGCGGAAAACCTGTTTTTTGCAGGTCAGATGACGGGCGTTGAGGGCTACATGGAATCCGCCGCAAGCGGTATTGTCGCAGGAAAGAGCCTTGCAAGAAGGCTTCAGGGAAAGCCTGCCTACATACTCCCCAGAGGCACGATGATGGGGGCATTGGCGGC
This sequence comes from Oscillospiraceae bacterium, assembly GCA_017521325.1. Taxonomy (GTDB): domain Bacteria; phylum Bacillota; class Clostridia; order Oscillospirales; family Ruminococcaceae; genus UBA3855. The sequence goes on from JAFXCV010000045.1 coordinate 78,382, forward strand.
ATATGTCAGCGGCGATTGCGCTGCGGATTTCCAGCCGATGGGTGCAAATATGGGATTGCTGCCGCCACTTACCGAGAGAATTCGGGATAAGCAGCTCAGATATGAAAAAATTGCAGAACAGGCAGTTGCAGTGTTGAAGACGGCACTGCAGGAACTGGAAACGGAGTGAAAAACATGAAAATTATCGTGGATGCATTCGGCGGTGATAATGCACCGCTTGAAGTACTCAAGGGCTGCCGTCAGGCACAGGATGAGCTTCAGGTTCAGATCGTTCTGAGCGGCGACGAAACAAAGCTTCGTGAAATTGCAGAACAGGAAAAAATCGACATTTCCGATTTTGAAATCCTCCATGCCCCCGATATTTTTGATATCCACGCACAGCCCACGACCATTCTCAAGGAAGGCAGAAATACCTCCCTCGCCGTTGGTCTGCAGGCGCTGCACGACGGCAAGGGTGATGCCTTTGTCAGTGCAGGAAGCACGGGCGGACTTGTTGCAGGCGCAACGTTCATCGCTAAGCGCATAAAAGGCATCAAGCGTCCGGCGCTTGCTCCCATTCTGCCGACAGCTAAGGGGCATATGATGCTCATGGATGCGGGTGCAAACGTGGATTGCCGTCCGGAAATGCTCGTGCAGTTTGCCATTATGGGCAGTGCCTATATGGAGCGTGTCAAGGGCGTGAAGAATCCCCGTGTGGGACTTCTGAACGTCGGTGCAGAGGAAACCAAGGGCAGAGAACTCGAACAGCAGACCTACAAGCTGCTTGAACAGGCACCGGTTAATTTCGTGGGCAATGCAGAAGCCAGAGAATTGCCGTCGGGCGATTTCGATGTTGTTGTCAGTGACGGATTTTCCGGAAATATCGCCCTGAAACTCTACGAGGGCATGGGCAGCTTCTTTAAAGGCAAGCTCAAAAACTGGTTTGGCGGCATCGGCGGAAAGCTTGCTGCTGTCATGATTATGGATAAAATCAAGGCTTTCCAGAAGAGCATGGATTACAAGGAGGAGGGCGGTGCAGTCCTGATGGGAATTTCAGCCCCCGTCATCAAGGCGCACGGCAGTTCCGATGCCAGAGCCTTTTTCAATGCAGTCCGTCAGGCAAAACGATGCGTGGACGGCAATATCGTACCAACCATTGCACAGACCGTGCAGGAAATGAAGGGAGAGTAACCATGGAACCGGTATTTACCGAGTTTGAAAAAATACTTGGGATTACGTTTCAGAATAAAGATCTTCTCTATGAAGCACTTTCCCACTCGTCCTATGCGAATGAGAAGAAGAAAGTACGGCGCAGCAACGAGCGTCTGGAATTTCTTGGTGACAGCGTGCTGTCGATCGTGGTATCCCAGTATCTGTTTGAGAACTATCCCGACCTCCCCGAAGGCGAACTGACGAAGATCCGTGCTGCACTTGTCTGCGAGAAATCCCTCCACCGCTTTGCACAGCAGATCTCTCTCGGAGATCATCTGCTCCTCGGCAAGGGCGAGGCAAATACAGGCGGCAGACAGCGTCCCTCCATTCTTGCAGATGCGTTTGAAGCCGTGATTGCAGCCATTTACCTTGATGCAGGACTGGAAGCGGCAAGAGCGCACATCCTGCGTTTTATCCCGAAGAATCTTCCCGAAAACCGCAGCGTGCTGTTCGGCGACTATAAGACTGCACTGCAGGAAGTGATCCAGAGAAATCCCGAGGAAAAGGTGGAATACATCCTCATCAACGAATCGGGTCCCGACCACAGCAAGACCTTTGCCGTGGAGGTGTGTCTGAATTCCAATGTCATCGGCAGAGGAACAGGCAAGAGCAAAAAAGAAGCCGAGCAGATGGCGGCGAAGGAAGCGCTGGAACTGATGGGCTATGAAACATAAGAATATCGCCATTTTCATCCCCCATGCAGGCTGTCCCCATGCATGTTCCTTCTGCAATCAGAAAACGATTACCGCACAGGAGCATCTTCCCCGTGCAAAAGACGTGCAGCGCATCTGCAAGCAGGCGCTCACAGAAATTCCCGACCGCCGCAATACGGAAATTGCCTTTTTCGGCGGCAGTTTTACCGCAATTCCACGGGAATATATGCTGGAGCTTCTGGAATCCGCACAGCCCTATCTTCGACAGGACGTCTTTTCCGGAATCCGCATTTCCACACGTCCCGACTGCATCGACAGGGAAGTGCTGACGCTTTTAAAGCAGTATGGTGTTACCGCAATTGAGCTTGGCGCACAGTCGATGTGCGACCATGTCCTTGCTGCAAATGACCGTGGACATACCGCACAGGATGTGATAGATGCCTGCACCCTGATCCGTGAATACGGCTTTGAACAGGGACTTCAGATGATGGTCGGCCTTTATGAAAGTACGATGCAGGATGAGCGTTTTACCGTGGATTCCATCGTTTCGATTTCACCCGATATTGTCAGAATCTACCCTGTGGTCGTGCTGAAAGGCACAAGGCTTGCAAAGCTCTATGGGGAGGGCAGCTATCGGTTGTTCCCGTTTGCACAGACAGTGGAGCTTTGTGCGGATGCGATGTGGAAATTCCACAAAAGCGGCATCTCCGTCATCAAATGCGGACTGCACGCATCGGAGTTTGTCGAGCAGGATATGCTTGCAGGCTTCTATCATCCGGCATTCCGTGAGCTGTGCGAGGGAAGAATCTATCGGAATCTGCTGCAAAGCTGCATCAAAAGAACGGAAAATCGGCGGATCACTATTGTCGTGCATCCCTCCGAAATCAGCAAGGCAGCAGGACATAAAAGGGAAAATCTCCGATTTTTTGAAGAGAATGGGGTCACGCTGAAGCTTCTGGGTGACCGAAATTTAGAAAAATACCAATGTGAAATCAGGGAGTAACGAATGTACTTAAAATCATTGGAATTGCAAGGATTCAAATCCTTTCCGGATAAAATCAAACTGAGCTTTGATCAGGGCCTGACAGCTGTAGTCGGACCGAACGGCAGCGGAAAAAGTAATATCGGCGACTCCGTGCGCTGGGTGCTGGGCGAGCAGTCCACCAAGACCCTGCGTGGAAATAAGATGGAGGACGTTATTTTTTCCGGTACTGTTGAAAAACGTCCGATGGGCTTTGCCTCGGTTACGCTTGTCATTGACAATAGTGAGGGAAGACTTGAGGGCTACGGCGATGAAGTGAGCATCACCCGAAAGCTCTACCGCAGCGGTGACAGCGAATACCGCATCAACGGCAAATCCGTGCGCCTGAAGGACATCAACGAGCTGTTCATGGATACGGGACTCGGACGTGACGGCTATTCCATCATCGGACAGGGAAGAATTGCCGAAATTGTAGGTGCCAAGAGTAATGACCGCCGTGAGATCTTTGAAGAAGCGGCAGGTATTTCCAAATTCCGCTACCGCAAGCAGGAGGCGGAACGCAAGCTTGATGCTGCGGAAGAAAACATGCAGCGTCTGAACGATATCGTATCCGAGCTTGAAAGCCGTGTGGAACCCCTGCGGCTGCAGGCGCAGAAGGCAGAAAAATTCCTCGTGCTTGCACAGGAGGAAAAATCACTGGAAATTTCCGTCTGGGTGCATCAGCTTTCCGATTTGCAGGAAAAGCTGAAGGTTCTTTCCGAGAAGCTCCTTGTCAACCGCACCGAATATGAAAATGCGGAGCGTGATATTGCCGACGAGGAAGAGAAAATCCAGAACTGCTACCGTATCATGCAGCAGTGTTCGGTGGAAGCAGAGGAAGCGCACAGACGAGTTTCCGAGCTTCGTGACCTTGCATCACAGATGAAAGCGGAGATTGCCGTTCTGAAAAACGACATCGTCCACTGTGAGGAGGCGCAGCGTATTGCGGATGACCGACATGCGCAGGAGCAAAATGACCGTAATTTCCGTATTGCCGAACTTCAAGAAGCACAGCAGGCGGCTGAAAAAATGCAGGCGGAATGCCTTGCGGCACACAAGGCGCTCGAAGAAACAAGAGCCGCATTTGAGCAGCTTGAAAACGCCTACCGTGAGGAGGATGAACGTTCTCGTAAAGCGGACGATGCGCTGCATCAGCTCTATCTGCGCCGCAGTGAGCTGCAGTTCGGAATCCGCACCGCACAGGATAATGCAGAAAAGCTGATCGTCGATATTGCATCCCTCCAGACGGAAATGCAGGGCGACGAAAAGAAGCTTTCCGAAGCGGAAAAGGCGTATGCAGCGGCACTTGAAAATGTTAAGCAAAAGCAGCGTGAGGTTTCCGAAAAGGAAGCGGAAATCGCCGCAAGCAGGCAGAATTATCAGAGCCTGCAGCAGCAGAAAAAGGATGCGGAAGAACAGTTCCGTCAGCTTGGTTTTTTGCTGCGTGATAAAAAACAAAGACATCGGTTCCTGACCGATCTTGAAAATAATATGGAGGGCTTTTCCGGCAGCGTCAAGAGCATCATGCGCAGTGTCCGTCAGGGAACACTGCAGGGCGTGTTCGGCACTGTTGCACAGCTCATTCAGGTGGACAGCCGCTATGGCATCGCCATCGAAACCGCCCTCGGCGCATCCGTCCAGCATCTGATCGTTGCGGACGAAAATGCCGCAAAGAACGGCATCCGCTATCTGCGTGACAACCGTGCAGGACGTGCAACCTTCCTGCCGCTGACCTCCGTTCATGGCAAACGCCTGACGGAACAGGGGCTGCAGAGCCGCAGAGGCTTTGTAGCAGTTGCAAACGACCTTGTGGAATGCGATGACAGCTACCGCAGTATCGCCGAATACCTGCTCGGCAGAATCGTGATTGCCGAGGATATCGACTCGGCAACAGAAATTGCAAAGCAGTACAGCTACCGATTCCGCATCGTTACGATGGACGGACAGGTCATTAATGCAGGCGGTTCCTTCACAGGTGGCTCCGTTCAGAAAACCGGCGGTATGCTTACCCGTAAAACAGAGCTGCAGGAATTGCAGCAGACCATTGCACAGATCGCACAGCAGTGCCAGCAGGCAGAAGAAACCGCACGCCGCTGTGCAGCAGAGGCTGCCGAAGCGGAGCGGCATCTCCAGAATGAGAATGATGTTTTTGCAGCACTGCAGCAGGATTATATGCAGCTGCAAAGCGAAGCCCAGCGGCAGGCTTTCCCCGTTGCACAGTACCGCCGTCAGACGCAGGATCAGGCAGTTCGTCTCGAACAGCTGAAGCTCCAGTCAGCAGAAGCGGAAACGGCAGTCACAAATGCACAGAAGGAATACGATGCACTGCTTGCGGAAATTTCCGCAGCAGAAACGGGACTTTCCGGTGCGATGGATCGCCGCAGTGCACTGCAGGATGAGCGTGAACGCTTGTCCGAACAGCTTGGGGAACTCAAGATTCGTGAGGTGCAGGCAGAAAAGGACAGTGAGGCTGCCGACAGGGCGCTTTCGCTTGCAAAGGAAGCTGTGGAATCAGCGGACGCAAGGGAAGCACAGTTCCATGCGGAAATGGAAGGCTACCGTAATTCCATAGAAGAAAAAACAGCGCAGGTTTCTGAAAAGGAAACAGAGCTTTCCGAAACCGAACGCCTGATTACCGAAACCGAACAGAAGGCAAGAACAGCAACGCAGTCGCATGATGCGCAGAATATGCGTATCCGCCAGATGCAGAAGGGACTCAATGAGTTCCATGCGGCAAAGGAGAAATTCTCCGCCGAGGTGACCCGCCTGACAGAGCGTGAAACCAATTTGCAGGGCGAGAGCGATACCATCGTTGCAAAGCTTCTGGAAATCTATGAGCTGACACGCTCCGAAGCGCAGGAGATCGCACAGCCCGTGGAGGATCCGCAGGCTGCAAAGCGCAGACTGAGCGAACTCAAGCAGAAGATCCGTGCGCTTGGCAGCGTCAATGTGGATGCAATTGAGGAATACCGTGAGGTGTCCGAGCGTTATAAATTCCTGTCCGCACAGATGGCGGATGTGCGCAGCTCCAAAAATGAGCTGGAAAAGCTCATTGCCGATCTGACAGAGGAAATGTGCCGCATCTTCAGCGAAAGCTTTGCGGTGATCAACCAGAATTTCAAGGAAATTTTCCGTGACCTGTTCGGCGGCGGCAAAGCGGAGCTGACGCTGACGGATCCCGAAAATATCCTGACATCGGGTATTGAAATCAACGTTGCGCCCCCCGGAAAGGTTATCAAGAATCTGATCTCCCTGTCCGGCGGCGAGCAGTCGTTTGTGGCAATTGCGATTTATTTTGCGATTCTGCGCCTGCGTCCTGCACCGTTTTGTATCCTTGATGAGATCGACGCTGCGCTTGATGAGGCAAATGTCCGCAAGTACGCACGCTATCTCAAGCAGTTTACGGACAATACCCAGTTTGTGCTTGTTACCCACCGCCGCAGTGCGATGGAGGAGGCAAATGTCCTTTACGGCGTGACCATGCAGGAGGACGGAATTTCTCGTCTGCTCAAGCTTGAACAGCCCGAGGATATTCCGCTTGACGATAACTAATAAAAGGAGAAATTATGGGACTTTTTTCAAAGATTAAAGCCGGTCTTCAAAAGACCCGTGACGCCGTTGTGCAGAAGATGCAGCGTGTGGTCAATTCCTTTACAAAAATAGACGAGGAGCTGTTTGAGCAGCTCGAAGAAACGATGATTATGAGCGATATGGGTGTGGAAACCTCCGTAGAGATCTGCGCAAGGCTCCGTAAGCTCGTCAAGGAGCGTGGCGTGACCGATCCTGCCATGATCATGGAGCTGATCGAAGAGATTATCGGTGATATGATGGGCGATGACGTGGAACTTGACCTTTCCACCACACCTTCTGTTATCATGGTCATTGGTGTCAACGGTGCCGGAAAGACGACCACCATTGGCAAGCTCTGCCACCAGTTCAAGCAGGAGGGCAAGCGTGTGATCGTGGCTGCGGCGGATACGTTCCGTGCAGCTGCCATCGATCAGCTGGAGGTCTGGACAAAGCGTGCAGGTGTGGATATCGTCAAGCATGCGGAAGGCTCCGACCCTGCATCCGTTGTGTTTGATGCCGTTACTGCTGCCAGAGCAAGAGGCTGTGATGTGGTCATCGTGGATACCGCAGGCAGACTCCATAACAAGAAGAATCTTATGGATGAGCTTGCAAAAATCAACCGCATCCTCGAATCCCGTGCAGAGGGCTGCGCTAAGGAAGTGCTGCTCGTGCTGGATGCAACCACAGGACAGAATGCCGTCAATCAGGCAAAGCTTTTCAGTGAGGTTGCCAATATCACGGGTATCGTCCTGACAAAGCTTGATGGTACCGCAAAGGGCGGTATCGTTGTTTCCATCAAGAATGAACTTGGAATTCCTGTCAAGCTTGTGGGCGTGGGCGAGAAGATCGACGACCTGCAGACCTTTGACAATGCAAGCTTTGTCAAGGCACTCTTTGACCATTCCGCAGATGTCACCCTCGATGAGAAGACAAAAACAAACGAGGAGGTCGAAGAGGATGCGTAAGATCGTGCTTGCGACCAATAATAAAAATAAACTGCGTGAGGTGCGTGAAATTCTCACACCGCTGGGCATTACTGTGCTTTCCCAGCAGGAGGCAGGCACAAGCGTCAATCCCGAGGAAAACGGCACCACGTTTGCGGCAAATGCCGAAATCAAGGCAAGAGCCGTATATGAAGCCACCGGACTTCCCGTGATTGCCGACGACAGCGGTCTGTGCGTGGATGCCCTCGACGGTGCACCGGGTGTGTATTCTGCAAGATTTGCCCCCGAAGGGGAGGTCTGCGACAAGCTGCTTTCTGTGATGGCGGAAGTTCCGCAGGAACAAAGAAGCGCAAAATTCGTATCTGCCATTGCACTTATTGATGAATACGGAAGTCTTACCGTGTGCGAGGGTGAATGTCACGGAATGATCGGTTATGAAAAGCGTGGAACAAACGGCTTTGGCTATGATCCCGTGTTTATGTACGGTGATCGCTCCTTTGCCGAGCTTTCGGCTGACGAGAAAAATGCAGTCAGCCATCGTGCCAATGCACTGAAGAAATTATATGACGTACTCAAGGAAAGGTATGGTGAATAATATGCTGACAAGTAAGCAGAGAGCTGCACTGCGAGGAATCGCAGCCACCTATGAAACGATTTTCCAGATCGGCAAGGGCGGCATCAACGACAATCTCATCCAGCAGGTACTCGATGCCCTGCGCAAGCGTGAGCTGATCAAGCTGCGTGTACTGGACAATTCCATGTATACCGCAAGAGAAGCTGCCGAGGAGATCGCAGCAAAGACAAAGTCAGAAGTGGTACAGGTCATCGGCAGCAAGTTTGTCCTGTGGAAGAGAAATCCGCAGGATCCGATCATTGAACTTCCCAAGAGCAAGTGATGCGGATCGGCATTTTCGGCGGCAGCTTCAATCCGCCGCATAACGGACACCTGCATCTTGCAGAATCTGTGCATGCCGCATTGCAGCTTGATGAGGTCTGGCTCATTCCCGCAAAGCAGCCGCCGCATAAATCCGCCTCTGCCTATGCTCCGGCAGAGGATCGTCTGGAAATGTGCCGCCTTGCAGCAGAGAACTATCCGTGGATGCGTGCGGAGGATTATGAGCTGCGGCAGGACGCTGTCAGCTACACCTACTATACAGTCACGCATTTTGCAGAAGAATACCCCGATGCAAAATTCTACCTCCTTATTGGCGGCGACATGCTGCGAACGTTTACGCAGTGGTACCGCTGGAAGGATATTTTACAGTATACTGCGCTTGCAGCCATTGCAAGAGAGGAACAGGAGTATGCAGAGCTTGCGGAATGTGCGGAAAATCTGCGTCAATATGGTGAGATTCACCTGCTGAATGTGGAAACTTTTCCGATATCTTCCACAAAAATCAGGGAGAATGTCCAAAAAAGACGGAATAATTCTTGCTATTTGCCGGAAAAAATAGTACAATATATGAAACAGCGAAATTTATATGCGGGAAGTGATGATGCTTGTATCAGGTAAAAGATAGGATCGCCTTTCTCGAACAGCAGCTTTCGCCCAAACGCTTCAGGCATTCCTGCAACGTTGCAAGAGCCGCAAGACAGCTTGCGCAGAAGTACGGAGCAGATGTCGAAAAGGCATATTTTGCAGGTCTGATGCATGATGTCTGCAAGGAAATGCTTTTTGATGATCAGAAAGCACTGATGCTCGCAGGCGATTTTGCCCCCGATGAAGCGGAGCTGCAATCCAAAAAGGTGTGGCATGGCATCGCAGGTGCCTACTACCTGCAGTCCGAATTCGGCGTGACAGATAAGGATATTCTCAATGCCGTGCGGTTCCATACGGTCGGCAGAGCGAATATGTCGCTTCTTGAGGAGATCATCTACATTGCCGATATGATTTCCGACGACAGGGATTACAAGGGCGTCGGAAAAATGCGCAAGCTTGCCTTTGAAAACCTGCAGGATGCAATGTTTGAGGCAATCCGTGATTCCGCAGTTGCAATTCTGAAAAAAGGCGTCATGCTGCCGCAGTATACCATTGCCGCATATAATTATTATCTGATGCGGCAAAATCAGGATTAAATCTTGTGAAATGAATTCTTCACATTCTGAATGAAAATTCCATGTGATAAATCAAGGAGTGAAATGTATGACTACAGAAGAAAAGATCAGAGAAATGGTAAGAGCGCTTGATGCCAAGCGTGCTGAGGATATCCGTGTGCTGAAGATCACCGAAAAGTCCTCTCTGGGCGATTATTTTGTCATTGCCAGCGGTAACAGCAGTACCCACACAAGAACACTTGCCGATGAAGTGGATTTCCGCCTTGGACAGCAGGGCGTAGAGCCTGCCCACAAGGAGGGAATGAACGGCTCAAACTGGTACATTCTGGACTATTCCGACGTGATCGTCCATGTGTTCTATCAGGAAATGCGCAGCTTCTACAGGCTCGAGCAGCTCTGGGGCGATGCGGAGGATGTGGATATCACACAGTATCTCGAACAGACAGAACAATAAGGAACGTACAGCGGCGATGCTCCGCTGAAAAGATATACTTCGATTATACAGGAAAGAAGGAAATAGAATGAAAAAGTATGATTACGAACGCATTGAAAAGAAATGGCAGGGCTATTGGGATGAACACCACACCTTCCGTGCAGGAACCGACTATTCCAAGCCGAAATTCTACGCACTTGTAGAATTCCCCTATCCGTCTGGACAGGGTCTGCATATCGGCCATCCCCGTCCTTACACGGCAATGGATATCGTATCCAGAAAGCGCCGTCTGGAGGGCTATAACGTGCTGTTCCCGATGGGCTGGGACGCATTCGGTCTGCCGACAGAGAATTTCGCCATCAAGAACAAGATCCATCCTGCAATCGTTACCGAAAAGAACGTTGCACGCTTCAAGGACCAGCTCAAGGCACTCGGTCTGTCTTTTGACTGGGAGCGTGAAGTGAATACCACCGATCCTGACTATTTCAAATGGACACAGTGGATCTTCATCCAGCTGTTCAAGAAGGGTCTTGCTTACAAGAAGGAAATGGCAGTAAACTGGTGTACCTCTTGTAAGGTCGTTCTTGCAAATGAGGAAGTTGTCGGCGGCTGCTGCGAACGCTGCGGCGGCGAGGTTGTCCGTAAGGTCAAGAGCCAGTGGATGCTCAAAATTACAGAGTACGCACAGCGTCTGATCGACGATCTGGACGAAGTCAATTACCTCGACAGAATCCGTACCACCCAGACCAACTGGATCGGTCGTTCCGAGGGTGCGGAAGTGAAATTCACCACAACCACAGGCGATATCCTGACGGTTTATACCACACGCCCCGATACCCTGTTCGGTGCAACCTACATGGTCATTGCCCCCGAGCATCCGATGCTCGAAAAGTGGGCAGGCGTTCTGGAAAACAATGACGAGATCAAGGCATATCAGGAAAAGGCTGCTAAGAAGTCCGACTTTGACAGAACCGAAATGAACAAGGATAAGACCGGCGTACAGCTCAAGGGCGTGCGTGCGGTAAATCCCGTAAATGGTAAGGAAATCCCGATCTTCATTTCCGACTATGTACTCATGAGCTACGGTACGGGTGCCATCATGGCAGTTCCTGCACATGACGACCGTGACTGGGAATTTGCAAAGGTGTTCGGCATTGAGATGATCGAGGTCGTTGCAGGCGGCAATATCGAAGAAGCAGCCTTCACGGACTGCGCAACAGGCGTGATGGTCAATTCCGGATTCCTCACAGGTCTGAGTGTTGAAGACGCTAAGGTAAAGATCAAGGACTGGCTGGAGGAAACAGGCGTCGGTGAGCGTAAGGTGAACTTCAAGCTGCGTGACTGGGTGTTCAGCCGTCAGAGATACTGGGGCGAGCCGATTCCGCTTGTGAACTGCGAGAAGTGCGGCTGGGTAGCAATTCCCGAAGAAGAACTGCCGCTGCGTCTGCCAGATGTAGAAAGCTACATGCCCACCGACAACGGTGAATCTCCGCTGTCCACACTGGAGAGCTTTATCAATACCACATGCCCCTGCTGCGGCGGACCTGCTAAGCGTGAAACTGATACCATGCCCCAGTGGGCAGGTTCTTCCTGGTACTTCCTGCGTTACTGCGATCCGAAGAATGATGAGATGCTCGCTTCCAAGGAAGCGATTGATTACTGGATGCCCGTAGACTGGTACAACGGCGGTATGGAACATACCACACTGCACCTGCTCTACTCCCGTTTCTGGAACAAGTTCCTCTATGATATCGGCAGCGTTGCA